>CAJWBQ010000019.1 GCA_913020115.1 uncultured Cellvibrionales bacterium | reverse complement strand
GGCTGCAAAGCTGTGAGGCTTGTGTGTATTCCCTGTTCGGTCTATTGTGCGGTCTATTCGCCATTGTAGTGGAAAAAACCCTTATGAGCAGTGAAAATAATTTAATTTGGATCGATCTGGAAATGACCGGCTTGAGCCCGGAAGATGACGTTATTATTGAGATTGCAACGATCATAACCGACTCCGACCTTAATATATTGGCCGAAGGCCCTATGTTGGCTGTGCATCAGCCCGACAGTATCATGAATGGCATGGATGAGTGGAACACTCGCCAGCATGGCAAGTCCGGCCTTACAGAGCGCGTACGGAACAGCGAGATCTCGGCCGCCAGTGCCGAGCAGCAAACGATCGCCTTTCTAGAGCAGTGGGTGCCGAAAGGAAAGTCGCCTATATGCGGCAACTCTATCTGCCAAGATCGGCGTTTTTTAGCGCGTTATATGCCGCAACTCGAAGACTACTTCCACTATCGCAATTTGGATGTGAGTACCATTAAAGAGTTGGCCAGACGTTGGGAGCCAGAAGTCTTAGCGGGGGTCAAAAAGTTGGGTGCACATTTGGCATTGGACGACATAAAAGACTCCATTAATGAACTTGTGCACTATCGCAATACGTTTATTGGCAGCGATAAAAAAGCTTAAACTAGGCTTCTTGATCGGGCAGGTGGAGCGAAGTACTTCCATTGCTCCTACTATGGAGCCTTGATCTTCCGCTTACGTCGCCTGTTGGGTTTTGCCTGCTGTGCCAAGGCCCACTCGAAGTGTTCAGCAAGCATGGGGCTGGCACCCTCTAGTTTGCTTGTTAGAGAAGCAACAATATCGGGGCTAAAAGGGGCATTGCCCAAGCCCACTGAGAGGTTGCGCTGCCAACCTTCATAGCCAATTCTGCGAATGGCGGACCCTTCTGTTCGCCGTAGAAATTCAGCTTCAGTCCACTGGAACAAGTCGTTCAAATCGCTGTTATCAAGTCCATGACGAGGTAGAAAGTCAGTTTCACAGGTGGTTTTAGCGTATTTATTCCAAGGGCAAATGGCCTGGCAGTCGTCGCAGCCAAATACCCGGTTGCCCATGGGCTCGCGAAATTCTTCCGGAATAGCGCCTTTGTTTTCAATAGTTAGATAAGAGATACATCGTCTTGCATCTAGACTATAGGGCCTTGGAAAGGCGTCGGTAGGGCATACCTTCAAACACGCGTTGCAGCTGCCACACTGGTTGGGCTCCTCGCTCTCATCAATTGGCAGGGGTAAGTTAGTGAGGAGCTCGCCCAGAAAAAACCAGCTGCCAGCCGTGCTATTGATCAACAGGGTGTGTTTGCCCACCCAACCTAAACCCGCTTTTTCTGCCAGTGGGCGTTCCATTACTGGAGCGCTGTCAACAAAGGCGCGCTGGATCGTGTTTGGAACTCTAGCTTCGATGCGCTTAGCTAATTCGGCTAAGCGTTTGCGAATGAGTTTGTGGTAGTCACGCCCTAGTGCATAGCGGGAGACATAGGCTTTCTCAGGTTGTTTGAGGACTTTAATTTGTTGCGTGTCTGCTGGTAGGTAATCCATGCGCGCAGAAATAACCCTTCGAGTGCCAGGGAGCAATTCCTCGGGGCGACTGCGTTTGTTGCCGTGTGCTGCCATCCAAGCCATGTCGCCTTGATAGCCTTTGGCGAGCCAATCTTGCAAATGTTGCTCGTGTTCTGCCAGTTGGCCGTCTGAAATACCAATTTGCTGAAAGCCCAGCTCTCTTCCCCAGCGTTTAATATCGGCTGCTAGCTCGGCGAGTTCGGTATCGGTGCAGGAAGAAATGCTCATGAGGCTTATAGGTCTGGAGTTTAAGTTACGGTACAATTCCCGCTTATTCTAACGTCTTCTACTGTTTTTAGAGAGCTTTGCATGGAAACCTCGGCAACATTCCCCCCTCCTCGCCATTTGTATACCGCTGAACAAGTGCGGGAGCTCGATCGCATTGCCATTGAAGTGCAGGGAATTCCAGGCGTTCAATTGATGAAACGCGCAGGCCGAGTGGCGTTTGAGGCAATGTTGCAGGCATTTCCCGACCTGGCCAGTGTCTCGGTTTTTTGTGGCTCTGGTAACAATGCCGGGGACGGTTATGTGGTGGCGGCGCTGGCCGCACAGCGCAAAATTGATGTGACTATTGTTCAGGTGGGGGACGCTCTTAAGTTGGGCCCTGATGCTAAGGCCGCTCATGATTATGCTAAGGCTGAGGGTGTCACCTTTGTAGCTTGGAACGACGATATTGCTCTCGATGCAGATGTACTTGTGGATGCTCTCTTGGGCACCGGGTTCAATACAGGCCAAATTGAAGGTAAGTTCAAAGCGGCTATAGAAAAAATCAACAGCAGCGCTAAGCCTACTCTGTCTGTCGATCTTCCTTCAGGTTTGTGTGCAGACACCGGAGCCGTTAAAGACATCGCGGTAAAAGCCAGTCTTACCGTTACATTTATTGGTGTAAAGCGAGGCTTACTTACTGGGCGTGGCCCGGCATTATGCGGGGCATTACAATTTGATAATCTGCAAATTGATGAGTCTTTACAAAGCTCCGTGACAGCGGAAGTATCGAGTCTCAATCTGGCGCTTTCCAGTCAGGCACTAAGTCCTCGAGAAGCGGATGCCCACAAGGGTGATTTTGGCCATGTCATGGTAATTGGTGGTGATGTTGGCATGGGTGGCGCGCCCTTGATGGCAGTTGAGGCCGCCGCGCGAGTTGGCGCGGGCTTAGTGAGCGTGGCTACACGCCCTGAGCATGTAGCGGCAATACTTGCGCGCCGACCAGAAGCAATGGTGTCCGGCGTTCCCTCCGGTCAAGCCTTAGAGCCTCTACTGGAAAGGCCCTCAGTATTAGTTGTTGGGCCGGGAATGGGGCGCTCGGCGTGGTCTGAACAAATGCTTCAACAGGCTTTAAAAACCGGCCTGCCATTGGTGTTAGACGCGGATGCTTTAAATATTATTAGTGAGGGCCGGCTGGGTACCGGTGGCAAACGTGAGAACTGGATTTTAACCCCGCACCCCGGTGAAGCTGCTCGCTTATTGGGATGCAATACGAAAGAGGTGCAGGCTGACCGCTTCGCCGCTGTCGAAGCTCTACAAAAACGCTATGGTGGGCTTGTTGTTTTGAAGGGAGCGGGTACATTAATTGCCGGTTCAAGCAAAGGTATAAAGCTTTGCGCCGCCGGCAACCCTGGAATGGCGAGTGGAGGTATGGGGGATGTTCTTAGTGGCATTTTAGGGGGGCTGTTGGCCCAGGGCCTGAGCGAAACTGAAGCGGCTGAATTTGGGGTTAATTTGCACGGCGCCGCTGCTGACAAAGTTGCCAAAGAGAAGGGAGCCCATGGGATGTTGGCCACCGACCTTGTACCGGCACTGCACTCCTTAATGAATGAATTGATAACTTGATACCTATGGTTGAGCTCGAGACAGGCACGCAGAATTTCAAAACTCGAATTGTGGGCGAGTCTGCAATGGTCGATTTTGGCCGATGTTTGGGTGAGGCGTTTAAATCTAGTGCTTTAGAACGCGGGTTGGTGGTTTTCTTAGAGGGAGACTTGGGCGCGGGTAAAACAACTTTGAGTCGAGGTGTGCTTATTGCCTGCGGACATTCAGGTGCGGTTAAGAGTCCTACCTATACCCTCGTGGAGCCTTATGAGTTCCAGGGCCTAACCGTCTATCATTTCGATCTCTATCGCTTAGGCGATCCTGAAGAGCTGGAATATTTGGGCATTCGAGATTACTTTGGTCCGAGCAGTATTTGTTTGTTGGAGTGGCCAGCTCGAGGTGAAGGCTTTTTGCCTACTCCGGATTTAACACTTACGGTTTCTGTCGACGGCGAAGGCCGGCAAGTGAGCGTACAGGGGCATTCGGCTTTGGGGCAAACTATTATTTCAGTAGGAGCAAGCACTTGGTCGCAGTAAATCCCAACTTCTATCGTCTATGCAGTCGCTTGTGGTGCTTGAGCTTATTGGTGTTTTTCTCCTCAATGAGTTTTGCCTCCGCCTCGGTAGAAGGCCTGCGAGTATGGCGAGCGCCTGATCACACCCGTTTGGTGTTTGATCTCAGCGGTCCGGTAACACACAAAATTTTCCCATTGGCGAACCCAAATCGATTGGTCATTGATATTGGCGATTCGCAGCTCAATGCAAGCTTAGCGGCTCTCTCCCTTAAAGGCACGCCCATTCAAACTGTGCGCAGCGCTCAAAGAAACAAAAACGACCTACGTGTAGTGCTTGATTTATCGACGGCGGTTAAGCCCCGCAGCTTCATACTGAAAAAGCACGGAGGCAAAAATGATCGCTTAGTGATTGATTTGTTTGACCTGGGAGTAGTAAGCACGAAGAAAAAAGTCGTGGTGAAGCCCGAAGGAAAACAGCGGGATATAATTATTGCCATTGATGCCGGCCATGGGGGTGAAGACCCAGGGGCATCGGGGCCTAGACGATTGAGAGAAAAAAACGTCGTGTTGGCTATTAGCAAGGAGCTGGCGACGCTAATCAATAAAGAAAAAGGTTTTAGAGCGGAGTTGGTGCGAACCGGCGATTATTATATTCCGCATAAGCGCCGGCGCGACATTGCCCGAGATAAGCGTGCAGACCTTTTTATATCCATTCACGCCGATGCATTCAAAAGCCCTAAGCCTTATGGCGCTTCCGTTTTTGCCTTGTCTCGTCGAGGAGCGAGTAGTGAAACTGCACGTTTCTTGGCAAAACGTGAAAACGAGTCTGATCTTATCGGGGGTTACGGTAGTGTGAGTCTAGATGACAAGGATAAAGTTTTGGCTGGCGTGCTGGTGGATCTGTCCATGACTGCTACTTTGGGCTCTAGTCTTGACGTCGGTGGAGATGTGTTAAGTGCGCTAGGGCGCGTAGCCCCGTTGCATAAAAAGCAGGTTGAGCAAGCGGCATTTGCTGTTTTGAAATCTCCAGATGTACCCTCGATATTAGTTGAGACCGGTTTTATTTCTAACCCGAGTGAAGCTAAAAAATTGTCCACAGCTAGTTATCGCCGAAAATTGGCGAAAGCTGTTTTTAAAGGGGTGAAAGGTTATTTTGGGAAAAACCCACCGGCTGATTCTTATTTGGCGAGCCGTAAAGGCACAGTTCAAAGTACGGCGGCTAAAGACTATGTCATTGCCCGTGGCGATACTTTGTCAACGGTTGCGCGTCGTTTTAACAGCTCAGTGAGTGAAATTCGCCAGCTTAATCGCTTGCCCAATACGCTGGTAAAAGTTGGCCAGCGGATTAAAATTCCCAATAGCTAGAGACCAGATTTACACAGATTATGTCGAAAATAAAATTATTAAGTCCGCGCCTAGCCAACCAAATTGCCGCCGGTGAAGTTGTTGAACGCCCCTCATCGGTGATTAAAGAATTGTTGGAAAACAGCATTGACGCTGGTGCTACTCGTCTCGATATTGATATTGAGCAGGGAGGGGTGAAGTTGATGCGTGTGAGAGACAATGGTGGTGGTGTTGAAAAAGCCGACTTATCTCTTGCGCTCAATCGCCACGCCACGAGTAAAATTTATGTGTTGGACGACCTAGAGGCGGTGGAAACTCTGGGTTTTCGTGGTGAGGCTTTGGCGAGTATTAGCTCTGTCTCTCGCTTGTCTTTGTGCAGCAATATTGAAAGCACGGGTTCGGGCTGGAAGGTGCAGGCTGAGGGGCGAGACATGGAGGCGGAAGTTAGCCCTGCACCTCATCCACAAGGTACAACTGTTGAAGTGCGGGATCTATTTTTTAATACCCCAGCACGAAGGAAGTTTTTGCGGACCGAAAAAACGGAATTTAACCGAATTGATGAAGTAATTAAGCGCCTGGCCTTGTCTCGCTTTGATGTGGCTTTTAATGTCTGCCACAACGGCCGTGCTATTCATAGTTGGCGAGCCGCGAATTCAAAGTCGGAGTGTGAGCGCCGTGTCGCCCAAGTCTGCGGCCCCGCGTTTATAGACAACAGTGTGCACATTGATGTGGAGCGCGCCGGCTTGCGTTTGTGGGGCTGGGTGGCATTGCCAACGTTTTCTCGTAGCCAGGCAGATTTGCAGCATTTCTATGTCAATGGCCGGGCGATTCGTGACAAGTTGGTGACACACGCTGTGCGTCAGGCTTATCAAGACGTTTTGTATCACGGCAGGCACCCTGCTTTTGTTCTGTTTTTAGATCTAGATCCGGCCACGGTTGACGTGAATGTGCACCCAACTAAACACGAGGTTCGCTTCCGTGATGGGCGTATGGTCCACGACTTTTTATATCGCAGTTTACATCATGCCTTGGCCGACGTGAGGCCAGAAGATCAAATGGCGAGTGCGGCGCAGAATGAGGCTGTGAATGTTGCGAGTGGGCTGAGGGCTGGAGAGTTTAAGCAACAGGAAAATATGCGTTTTCAATCGACGGGTGCGCTGACAAACGAGAGACCTTTACAAGGCGTAGAGGAGAATATGCAAGCCTATGGCGCACTGTACTCAGCTGAAGGTGCTGAAGCTAAGGTGTTTAATGACCGGGAGGCACAGAGGCCTCAATTGGCTGACATCAGCGAGGCCGATGGTCAAATTCCTCCTCTAGGTTATGCAATTGCCCAGTTGAAAGGCATATTTATACTGGCGGAAAATGCTCAGGGCTTAATTGTGGTGGATATGCATGCAGCCCACGAGCGTATTACCTACGAACGAATGAAGCAAGACTTTGAAGGAGAGGGCGTTAAGGCCCAACCTCTATTGGTACCGGAAACCATTGCCGTGAGCCAAAAAGAAGCTGACACCGCTGAACAATATGACTCGACCTTTGAGGCTCTGGGTTTTGAGCTGCAGCGCGCAGGACCAGAAAGCTTGCTGGTTCGGCAAGTGCCTGTATTGTTAAACAGGGCCGCGGTGGAGCAATTGGTGAGGGATGTTATTTCCGATCTGATTGAGCATGGCAGTAGTGAACGTATTACGCATCATATTAACGAAATCCTCAGCACCATGGCCTGTCACGGGTCGGTGCGGGCAAACCGCAAACTGAGCATCCCTGAAATGAATGCCTTGTTGCGGGATATGGAAGCCACTGAACGCAGCGGCCAATGTAATCATGGTCGCCCAACATGGGCACTACAAACACTTGATGAGCTTGATAAGCTCTTTATGCGCGGCCATTAAAGTATGAAACCTCGTGCTATTTTTCTGATGGGCCCAACGGCCTCGGGCAAAACAGACCTTGCCATTGCCCTGTCACAACATCTGCCGATCGACGTTATCAGTGTTGATTCTGCGCTGGTGTACAAAGGCATGGACATTGGCTCCGCTAAACCTTCTCTAGAGGAGCAGCGACAAGCGCCTCATCAGTTGATCGATATTCGAGATCCCAGTGAGCCATATTCAGCGGCGGAGTTTAGAACAGACGCATTGGCCGCCATGAAAGTGTCGGCGGGCGCCGGACGGATTCCGCTTTTGGTGGGCGGCACCATGCTGTATTTCAAGGCTTTACTTGAGGGCTTGGCGGACATGCCTAAGGCCTCGCCAGAAATTAGGGCCGCCATCGCCTCTGAAGCTGAACTCAAAGGTTGGCCGGCTATCCACGCCGAGCTTATGGCCGTGGATCCGGTTACTGCGGAATCAATTCATCCAAACCACACCCAGCGTCTCAGTCGGGCGCTTGAAGTTTATAGAGCCTCGGGGCAAACCATGTCGGCGCTCAGAGAAGTTCAAGCCCAAGCAGGGGGCAAATCGCTGTCAGACGAATACAATATTTGTCAGATTGCTATCGCGCCTCGCGATCGAGGTATTTTACATCGTCGCATTGCCAAACGTTTCGAGCTGATGTTGGAACAAGGGCTTATTCAGGAGGTCGAAGCTCTTCGCAAGCGAGGCGACCTGCACGCCGACTTACCGGCTATTCGTGCCGTGGGTTACCGACAGGTTTGGGAATTTCTTGAAGGCACCTTGGCCGAGGAAGAATTGCTCGAGCGGGGTATTATCGCGACACGTCAATTGGCTAAGCGGCAATTTACTTGGTTGAGAGGGTGGAGCGAGCTAAATTGGCTGTTTACCGAGTCGGAATCTGGCGAAGCTTTAGAAAAACAGGAAATTTTAACTAAAGCCTTGAATTTTATAGCTTAAGCGGCCATATAATAGGGGTGGGAAATTTCCCTAGTCAGTTTCTGCTTGTGTTCGAGCTTGGAGTCAGGATGACGAAGAGTACAAAATTTGATCGTTCACTTTTGATATTTTATTCATTTTTAAGGAGATAGAACATGTCTAAAGGGCATAGTCTACAAGACCCTTACTTAAACGTATTACGTAAAGAGCGCATTCCGGTATCTATATACCTTGTGAATGGTATTAAGCTCCAAGGGCAAATCGAATCATTTGACCAATTTGTTGTGTTGTTAAAAAACACAGTGAGCCAGATGGTCTATAAGCACGCGATTTCTACCGTTGTGCCATCCAGAGCCGTACGTGTACCGATGCTGAACCCGCCTTCTGAAGACGGTGACAGTGAATCTGGTGACGATAGCTAAGCTACGGTAAAACCAAAGAGGTATTTCGTTGTTTTTTGACCGTCCGGAATCAGGTGAACTTGCGATATTAGTTCATCTGGAGCTTACACGTGGAGGAGATCCAGAAGACCCCCGCGAGTTTGAAGAATTAGTGCTATCAGCGGGCGGAGATCCCGTTGCCTTTGTGACTGGGCAGCGGGCCACTCCTACGGCTAAATATTTTATCGGTTCCGGTAAGTTAGACGAGATTAAAGATCTCGTTCACTTGCATCGAGCTGAGATCGTCATATTCAATCACAGCCTTTCTCCCAGTCAAGAGCGCAACCTAGAGGAAGCGCTCCAGTGCCGTGTGCTTGACCGGACGGGTTTGATTCTTGATATTTTTGCTCAGCGGGCTCGAACCTTTGAAGGCAAGTTGCAAGTTGAGCTGGCACAGTTGAGGCATGTGGCCACTCGGCTAATTCGAGGCTGGACCCACCTAGAGCGACAAAAGGGTGGTATTGGCATGCGGGGCCCAGGTGAGACACAGCTGGAAACCGACCGCCGCTTGTTGAGAGTGCGCATTAAATCGATTGAAAAACGCTTAGAGAAGGTGCGCAAGCAGCGGCATCAGGGGCGTCGATCTCGAGAGCGAGCATCGGTTTCGACCGTGTCTCTCGTGGGTTACACCAACGCGGGCAAGTCGACTTTGTTCAACCGTATTGCCGATGCTGATGTTTATGTTGAGAACCAATTATTTGCCACCCTAGATCCCACGATGCGGCGGATAGAATTGCCCGATGTGGGAGCGGCTGTGTTAGCGGATACGGTGGGTTTTATTAGTCACCTGCCGCACCGTTTGGTACAAGCTTTTCGGGCAACATTGGAAGAAGCTGCAAATTCAAACCTTCTTCTGCATGTTGTAGACGCGGGAGCGGAAGAGCGGGAACACAATATTGAGCAGGTAGATTTGGTGCTTGAAGAGATCCAAGCATCTGAACTTCCGCAGTTGCGGGTGTACAACAAAATTGACCTGCTCACGAATATGCCTGCACGTATTGATCGCAACGAGCACAATGAGCCAGTGGCCGTATGGCTGTCGGCGCAGAGTGGTGAAGGAGTAGATTTATTAGAGCAGGCTATTGCCGAATTGTTGGGCGAAGATGTGCTGCAAGACCGGCTTAAACTGAGCGCCGATCAAGGGCGTCTTCGTGCTATGCTGTATGAACAAAACGCCGTACTGAATGAGCACTATTGCGATGACGGCTCTTCGGATCTAGAGGTGAGGATACCGAAAGCCGATTTATTTAGAATACTCAGTACTGTGGAATTAGATTTTAACGACTTGGGCTGGCATGAGCCTTCCCGCAATCTACCGTAAGATGGAGAAATAATATGGCCTGGAATGAACCGGGTGGTAACAACCAAGACCCTTGGGGTGGTCGTAAAGGTGGGGGCAATGATGGCCCGCCTGACTTGGATGAAGCCTTCAAAAAAGTACAAGAAAAAATCAATGGACTGTTTGGCGGCGGAGGAAAATCCTCTGGCAACAATGGTGGTTTGAGTGGCGCCTCATTTGTGGCCATGTTGATTATTTTTTCTCTGGTATATCTCGCATTAGGGGTTTATCAGGTGAACGAACAGGAACGCGCGGTTGTACTGCGTTTTGGCCTCTACAATCAAACTAAAGGTCCAGGCTTACACTGGAATCCCCCTTTGATTGATAATGTGACTACTGTCAATGTAACTCGCGTCCGCTTACACAGTACTAAAGGTGAAATGCTGACCGAAGACTTGAACATTGTTGAAGTAAATTTGTCGGTGCAGTACAGCATTGCTGATGCGCGCGATTTTGTGTTGAAAGTTAGGAACCCAGAGTCGAGTTTGGCGCAGGCATCAGACAGTGCATTGCGGCACATTATTGGCTCTTCGGAAATGCACTCTGTGCTTACCGAAGGTCGTGAACGCATTGCAATAGATGTCGCCACTCGCTTACAGAGCTATCTGGATCACTACAGCACGGGTATCCAGATTGAGAAGGTGAACGTTGAAGAAACCAATCCGCCCGATCAGGTTCAGGAAGCGTTTGATGACGTGAACAAGGCTCGAGAAGACGAAGAGCGTTCAAAGAACGAAGCCGAAGCTTACGCTAACGGTATTATTCCGGAAGCTCGTGGTAAGGCTCAGCGTACTATCGAAGAAGCCAACGCTTATAAAGCTCAGGTTGTTGCGCGTTCGCAAGGTGAAGCTCAACGATTTAAGAAATTACTCGCCGAGTATAAAAAGGCACCAAAAGTGACACGTGAACGCCTTTACATCGACGCAATGCAAGAAGTATTGAGCAACAGTTCTAAAGTGATGGTGGACGTGGAAGGTGGCAATAACATGATGTATCTGCCGCTAGACAAACTTGTCCGTCCTGCGGCCAGCTCCAATAGCTTGCAAGGCATGTCTCCGGAGGCACTGCGAGATCTTAGTAATCGTATGGCCGACATTCAGGGGCGTAGCATTGAAACTCGCACAACACGTCGCCGGGAGGTTCGTTAATCATGTCTAATAAAATGACAGGTGTACTGGCACTAGCGGCTATCGTATTGATGTTGGCAGCCAATTCTTTATTCATCATTAAAGAAACTGAACGTGGCGTAATGCTTCAGTTTGGTAAAGTTGAGCAAGCTGATATTGAGCCTGGTTTACATTGGAAGTTGCCAATGGTGAACGAGGTGAGAAAATTTGACTCACGCATTTTAACCTTGGACGCTAATCCTGAACGGTTTCTCACTATTGAGAAAAAGGGCATGATTGTAGATTCCTTCGCCAAGTGGCGCATTATCAACGTGGGCAAGTACTACACTGCCACAAACGGTGAAGAGTCACGGGCAATGCGTTTGTTGGCGCAGCGTGTTAATGAAGGTTTACGCAATGGCTTCGGTGAGCGTACGCTACAGGAAGTTGTTAGTGGCGAACGTGATCAGTTGATGAGTGAGTTGACCGTAGCGTTAAACGAGTTCACCCAAACTTCTCTGGGTATTGAGGTGGTTGATGTTCGTGTTAAACGTATCGATCTACCCTCAGAAGTGAGCGGCTCGGTATATAACCGTATGAACTCTGAGCGTCAGCGTGAATCTCAAGAGCACCGCTCAAAGGGTTATGAGCAAGCAGAAGTTATTCGCGCTGATGCAGATCGTCAGCAGGCTATTTTAGCGGCTGAGGCTTATCGTGAATCTGAATTGATTCGTGGTGAGGGCGATGCAGAAGCAGCAGGAATCTATGCTGAAGCATTTAATCAAGATCCTGAGTTTTATGCCTTTGTTCGAAGCTTGAATGCCTATAAAGAAACCTTCAACGACAAGGGAGACATTATGCTGATTGAACCAGATAGTGATTTCTTTAAGTACTTGAAGAGTTCTAAGGGTGGAAAATAGTAGGTAACTTGATTGTTACTGAAAGATAAAAAACCGGGCCTTGGGCCCGGTTTTTTTTATGTCTGCAACTTAGCTATTGAGAATTTCAAACCTTGTGGAGCTGAAATAGCAGTACCTTCAGGGGTATTTAATGAGCCCAAAGTGTTACTAGCCCAAGCTAATTCCGACCCAAAACTTTCTCGGAGGCTCGTATCCTAGCCTACCGTGCTGGGCTCGGTAGTTGTCCACCACCAGCAAATCACCTGCTTCCGCCTTGAAGGAACGTGCCGTTTCCCAGGCCAGTTTGCGCAGAGTTTGGATGACTGTGTAAGGAACACTTTCTCCGTTGCCGTATTTAATATTGAATGGGTAGTCGATACCCTGTTCGCCTTCCACTGTATAAGGCGTATCGCTCAGCTCTGGATAGCTCGGGTGGTCGTGGAAGTAGCTAGCGTGATTAGCAACGATCATATTTACCCACAGTTTTTCGGAAGTGATAGGGTGTTGCTTAAAAGGCGAGAGTACATTCCACTTTCGCAAAGAGTAAGTTTCACCCGATTCATCAGCCTCCCAAGAAAATTCAAAGCCGCCCTGTTTTAGATTCTCTTCTACTAGATTGCGGTCTTCTGTTTCAAAACTTTTTTGCCAAGGAACGAATCGAGAGTCTCGCGATTGGTCAGGGTAGTAGTTTTCATAGCGCACCCCGAGTTTTTCAAACTTCTCGACTATATCAGAGGGGATTTTGCTCAGATACTCGCGCATATCGAGAAGAGGGTTAAGCCCCCCTACCTCGGCAGGATGTTCGTAGTAAAAGAACAGTTGCTGTGGGGGCTGTGGCCAGTAGGTGTTGTCTTGATGGAGGTCCATGCAGACCCTCGGGTCTTCGCCCGAGGCGGGGTATACCATGAACCCAGACTGTTCTCTCTGGGTAACACCACCGACGTAGCGGGTTAATTGATAGCCCAGTTGTTGGAGTAGTTCAGAGAATGAGACATCATTTTCACTGTCGCTGTTACCGTGATCCTGCCCTTCCAGTGGGAGGCCTCTAATTACCAAGCTTCCATAAATCGGCAGATGGGTATCGATCAAATCTCGAGTAGCCTTAATCAGGGCGGAAGAATCGCTTTTTGCCTGATCTAGGTTAAATATTTTGGGGAGATCTGGGTTCACTTCTGGATTGAGGCGTTCTGGGAAATAGTTTTCTCGAGAATCGATTAAAAATGCGCGATTCTTCAGTTGCACATCCTCGCTGTTCAGAAACACTTGGGTATCTAAGGTGGGGTTTGGACGGAACATGGGGGCTTCGTGGGTCATGGTGAATTCATCTTCTTGTAAGACGTCAGAATTTAGGCATATTTATGTTGTGTGACCACAGTATACAGAGAAGCTAGTGGTAATGTTGAAAGGGAAGGTGTGAGAAAGTTCTAGGGATTGCCCTAAATGTTCGAAGGGGCTCAGAAAATTGAGCGTGATTGAAGCAAGGTATACCCAAATCTAAAGATTTAGCAGCTTACATCAACAGAAATGAGTAGACAAAAAAGGGGCAGATAAAAATCTGCCCCTTTTTAGATAGCTAATTAAAGCTTAAAAGTTATATCTGAAGTTAGCGCCAAAATATCTTTCCGCGTCTCTCGGAATTTGATATCTAAATCCGTCGCCACTGTAGGTGGTAGCGTAAGACTCGTCGGTAAGGTTCTTGCCCACAAGTGATACCGTGTACTTCTCTTCAGGTGAGCGATACGTCAGGCTAGCATTCAGGATATCGTACTCTGGTAGGAATACTTCTGGGTTGCTGACCTCATCTTGGCCAATGTTGCCAGACAGGCGGTCGTCAGTGTGAACATAAGAAGCGTTGATTACCCACTCACCACCATTGTCGGTGGGAATTGAGTATTCACCCGTTACAGAGTATTTCAGGTCTGGTGCAAACGGCAGTTCTGCGCCGGTCGTGGTCTCAGCTTTTGAGGAGGCGAGTCCACCAGATACTTTCAGGAATTCTGTGGCTTGCCACAGCAAATCCACTTCTACACCCTCTGTTTCAACATCGCCGCCGTTGGTGAAGCCTGTGGTGGTCACACCGTCAGAAACATCGAAGTCGTTGGCCTGGAAGTTCTCAATCTCTGTGTTGTAATAAACAGTGCTCAAGAACAAGCGGCTTCCGGTGTACTTATAACCTACTTCAAAAGACTCAGACTCTTCTGAATTGATAGGGTTAATATCGTTCTCGCTCATGTTGTAGAACACATTGAACGCCGGACCTTTATAGCCAGTGGCGTATGTGGCGTAGACCATGCTTTCTTCGCCAACGTCGAGCTGTAAACCTAACTTACCGGACAGATTGGTATCGCTAGTGGTATCTGCAAAGTCTGTGTTAAGAGTGGCTTGACGAACACCTACACCACGACGACCATATTCGTCATTGTTGCGGCGGTTGTGCTTGAAGCTAACTTCATCGTCGGTATAACGCAGGCCAAACAGTACACTTAAAGTATCGCTTAAAGCGTAACTACCATCACCGAATACGGCAAAGTTAGTAAACTCAGTATTCATGAAGGCGGTAGCGGATACGATGTCGTTCTGTAAACACGTTAAGCCCAATGTTGGATCTGCAAGGTTTGCTGCATCAACGATGGCGGTGTTGTCGCCAGTGACTTGGCAGCTCGCTTCGCGAGTAAAGCTACGTGCGGAATCAATTTCCCAGTAGAAACCACCTACCTGCCAATCAAACGTTTCGCCGCCTGGTGAAGAAAGACGAATCTCTTGAGAGAGTTGACGCCATTCCTGTGGGCCAACATCGTGCAATTGGAAGCCGACAGTAGAGAAGTTAACTGGATCAGTAGAGTCGCCATTTGTTGAGGTGAAATCACCTTCACGGAATTCTGTGTTATTCCAGGTTCTTCTCGCGGTGATCGAGGTAAGGGTGTAATCGCCGAAACCTTTTTCGAACTGAACAGAGAACGCAGTCGTGGAGTCTTGTGTGCGGGTCTCAAAATCGTGATCCACTTTACGTTGATCTAGGTTTAAGTTGCCGCCGCTAACAAACACTTCTGAATCCAGAGGGCGCGATGCATTAGTGTTTCGTGCCACGAGGTCTGTACAGCAGTCATTGTCTGCATCATAGTCTTCATAAATGATCAAGGCGGTGGTGTCGTTGCCCAGATCCATGTCAAACATGGCGCGTAGGCCTTGCTTGTCGTAGCCGTTTACTTTTTCGTTGTTGTAAACATTCTTAATGAAACCGTCAAATTCAGCGTCCATCATGGTAACGCTAGCGTTGATTGAATCGGTCAGCGCTCCAGCTACGCGAGTTTTAATCTTTGATTCGCCGTCTTGAAACAGAGACAGATCAACATAACCTTCAAATTCTTCGGTGGGTCGTTTGGTGACCATGTTGACCACACCTGCAGAGGCGTTTTTACCAAACAGGGTGCCTTGTGGGCCACGTAATACTTCTATTCGCTCAAGGTCATAAAGATCGCCAAAAGCCTGACCAGAACGTCCGAGTACCACGTTGTCTACAACGGTCGATACGCTAGGTTCTGCGCCAATACTAAATGAGATGGTGCCAATGCCGCGCACGGTCAATGCCGAGTTGCGGGTGGTGTTGCCTGTTCGAATGCTCACTGAAGGCACAAGAGCCTGCAAAGATTCCAGGTTGTTGGAAAAGCTGGCATCAATCTGATCAGAGCCAAGTACGGATACGGCTAAGGGAACATCACTTAATTTCTGTTCGCGCTTTTGGGCCGTAACGACAATTTCTTCTAATGCAAATTCTTCTTGCGCTGAAGTTTGAAAGGAAAGTCCCGCTGGAATTGCTAAAGCCAAGGCTAAAGCTTGATTCGTGGGTTTCTTCGTAAACATGAGCAAATCTCCCGTCTGTTTTTTTGAACACAGGTATACAGCTGGCCTGGATCGTTATTTTTTTGTTTCTTCAAAGTAAAATTGCCCTCAGTCAATGAGGTCGGTAATTACTTGTGGCTAAGGCTAGCACAAAATAGTCCTATAATACATCTTATATAAGACGTGTTAATTGAAACTATTATTAATATCAGGCTTGCACCTGATTAGATTCTGAAATGCTACTAGCAATGTAATTGCCATAACGATAGCGCCAGCTCTTCAAGCTATAGTGCCAGCCGAGCACGTTCACCAATATCAAGCAGCTTATCGCCGGCCAAAATAGTGGGCCGAAGCCGCTTACCAAGCCAATGGGAGAGAACAAAATGTACAAGCCTGCGACACCAGACATAAGTGTGATGGAGACCGGGATGGCATAGGCCCAAGGCACTAGTTCAATAGTTTCTTTCCGGTCTATGACCCAAGGAGTTTCCAGGGGCTTGAGCCAGCCAATCGTCAGCATGATTAGAATTTCGGCGGCAAAAAGAATGGCGTATAAATGCAAGAAGTGAATGTTCACTTCGTCTACGAATACGAACTGCAATAGTCCGTAGGCCACAATGTGGAAAATTATGGCCACCTTTGCAGCCAGGCCCGGTACGCGCTTGGTGAATAGGCCGATTATCACAATGGCAACGACTGGAATGTTGTAAAAGCCGGTGAAGATACGGATAACTTGCCACAAGCCCTCTGGCGCAAATTGCAGTAAGGGGGCGACCAAGAAAGAAAACACCGCGATAACAATACTGGCAATTTTAGCGACTTTAATCATGTCTGCATCGCTAACGGGGCCCTTTTTAAGGGGTTCATACACGTCTAAACAAAACAGAGTTGCAGCACTATTTAATAGCGAGTTAAAAGAGCTGAATACGGCTCCCAGCAATACCGCGAGAAAGAACCCCGACATGTACACCGGCAATACGTCCTTAATCAATTGAGGGAAAGCGAGGTCGATGGAGCGTAGCTCGCCGCCATATAGATGAAAGGCAATAATGCCGGGCATCATCATCATGAAGGGTACAAGCAGCTTAAAAAAGCCTGAATAAATCACGCCTTTTTGTCCTTCGCTGAGGTTTTTGGCGCCAAGTGTTCTTTGAATGACGTATTGGTTGGTACACCAGTAAAACAGATTGGCGAATATCATCCCGGTAAACAGGGTGCCAAAAGGAGTGGGGTCGGTATTGCTGCCAATGGCGTTCAGTTTTTCGGTGTGGGTTGTGGCAACTGTTTTGATGCCTTCCAGGGTGCTGCCGTCGCCAAGGGCGGCGAAGCCTAGAACGGGCACGAGTATGCCAATCACCAGCAAGCCGAAGCCATTAATGGTGTCAGACACCGCGACTGCTTTTAAGCCGCCAAAGATAGCGTACAAACCGCCGACGATGCCCACCACTAAAATGGTAAACATCAGGCCTTGGCTGTAACTAACATTGAGCAGCTCGGGAATGTTAAACAAGCGCATCACGGCAATTGAGCCGGAGTACAAAACTGAGGGGATAGTGACTAAACCGTAGCCCACCATGAACAGAATGACAGTCATTCGTCTGACGTTGTCGTCAAACCGGCTGCTTAAAAACTCGGGCAAGGTGGTAAATGCGCCGGTTAAATATTTCGGTAAGAAAATAAGCGCCATGCAAATGGTGCTAACCGCGGCGGTGACTTCCCAAGCCATGCTGCTCATGTTGTAGCCATACGCAGAGCCGTTCAGACCAATGAGCTGTTCGGCCGACAGGTTGGTGAGCAGCATTGAGCCGGCGATAAAGACACCGGTGAGGCCTCGCCCTGCTAGGAAATAGCCTTCTTTGGTATTCACCTCCCCTTTGGTTTTTTGGTAGGCAATCCACGCCACTAAGGCCATAAAAAAGGCACAAGATCCAAAGGTTAGTAGCAGGTCGTATTGTGCCATTTATTATGCTTCCTCTATGGGAGTTGGTTTGTTGGCCAGTATTCTTCGATGACGGCTGGGCCGTCCAATTCATCAGTATTTTGGACTACGGGGCCCAAAGGGATCGTTTCGCTTTCGCGAACAAACACGGCCATCTCATCCAGATTCAGGGTGAGTTTGTAGCTTTGGCCACCTGTAAATACATCGCCTGAGGGAAATTGCAGCCAATTGCCTGATGGGAGATAAAACTCTACACCGCCACCAGCTTGTAAGCAGGGAGCGACAAGCACTTTCTCACCAAACATAAATTGGTCTTCAAAGGCCCAGGAGGCACGCTCTTCAGGAAACGCCAGTGCCATGGCGCGTTGCACGGGCAGGCCCGTCTGGCTAGAGTGGGTCATAGTCTGATAGAGATAAGGAATCAGCTGATAACGAAGTTGCAGTGCGGCTGTCACCGCTGTGTCTGCTTCTGCTCCGTAAGACCAGGGTTCGCGCTGACCAATTCCGTGTAAGCGCATGTGGGCTGAGAAAACAGAGGCTTGTGACCAGCGAACGTAAAGTTCAGCATCGCGTTGGTCGCCGTAGAATCCGCCCACATCCGTTGCGTAGAACGGTGCGCCTGACATGCCCCAGGAAAGCCCACCGCGCAAGCTGCCTGCCAGGCCTCCCCAATCAGCTTGAGGGTCTCCGCCCCACTGTGCAGGGTAGCGTTGTGAGCCAGTCCAAGAAGAGCGGCTGAAGAGGAAGGGCCCAGTTTTACAATAGCGTTCGGCTGCTTCATACACACAGCGGTTGTACAGCAGCGTATAGGCGTTGTGCAACACATCTCCACAATCGCCGTTATGTGCGATCATGTTGTTGTCTTCAACTTGCTCGCCAAAATCGGCTTTAATCATATCGACACCCAAGTCGAACAGCGGTTTATGGCTGTCACGCCAGAATGCATAAGCGTCGGGGTGAGTGAAGTCTACAATTCCTGAATCGGGCAGAGGCGTTAAAACTTCGCCAAAACAACTCATATCCCACTGATAGCGGTAGGTTTCGCCGCTATTTCGATCTTTCAGTAACCAGCCGTTATCGGACATGGTCTTAAATAGAGGGTTTTCTACGGAGACCATGGGGTACTCCCAGACACACACTTTAAAGCCCAGAGCTTTCAGTTCCTTAATGACTGCGGCGGGATCAGTGTAGCGTTTTGAGTCCCATTCAAAGGCAAAGCGTGTATCAGTATCCTGCCAGGCGCGCCCGTCGAGGGTAATAACATCGCAAGGCATGTTGTGTGCTCTCACCTCGCGGGCCGTTGCCATGAGTTCTTCTACGTCTTTGTAGTAGGCCTTTGAGAGAATGGCACCCAAGCTCCAAACTGGAGGTACAGGCGCACGGCCTGTGAGTTCGGTATAGCTTTCAATTATGGCGGCACCATCTTGGCCTGCCATCAAAAACAAATCCATTGAGCTGTCTTCAACCAAAAGGCCGTAGCAGCGCTGAGACCAAGGTGCATAACCTACGCCGTGAGTAACGGCAGCGGGGGTGTGTACAAATGCTCCCCAGCCTCTAGGGCTCCACGCAAAGGGGGTGTTTTTGTAGGAGATTTCCGCATTCACTCCAAGTGCGTCGTGATTGTAGGAGCGAACCAATTGGCCTCTTCGATCGAGGCGGCCCCATTTCTCACCGAGCCCATAAACTGGTTCGCTGGAGTTTAGCTCCATGCTGATGAACCAGCCCTGATCTACCCGAGCAAGGGGTGGTAGGCGGAATTCCCGAACGAAATGACGGTCTGATGGCGAGCGCTGAACGTGTTCAGAGCCTTTCGACAATTCAAACGATAAGGGCTCATGTTGCAGTGTTAAGGTAAAACCCGAACCTTCAATAACGGTTTGATCAGTAGCTTGATCAATAGACAATTCTGCTGATTCTGGCTCAGCGACTAGCATGCCGTAGTCGCCAAACTGACATTCACCGAAGCGCAAGCGAGCGCCAAACTTGTGCATTGATATGCTCAAGGGGCCTTCTGTTGTGGGCACTAAAGCGGTGTTTTTGTCGCTCAGTTGTATGGGGCCAGACACCATTAGAGCTGGGATATTGTTCCAATCTGGTGAGGCTGAATTAAATTCTGTCATTATTCTGTTCCAAAAATCCGTCGAAAAATAGGTGTTTATAAAACATAGTGCATATATTCTTTGTGTGCAGTTGCGCCAATATAAACGGTATCGTGATCGATCAAGATTTATGTCTTATATAAATTACAAGACAACTTATCCCGAGACCCATTTAATGTCAATGAGGCTCAGTGTTTTGGGTATCGCGTAATGCACACAAAAGATTTCGTCGTTTGCGCTTTCTTCAGGTTCCGCTAATCGTTAGTTTGCAAGGCAACAGCGGCGTGATTATCTACGCCATCATCGATAAAAAGAATGGCATCGCTGATGGTTGAAAACATTGAACTGCCGTACATATAGTCATGTAGAGCCGAGGTCTTAATGACATCTCTCACGGGGCCAATAGGGTTTGTTATGTAGAACTTAATACCTTGATCGCTAAAGTTCTGAATCACCTGCTGGAGCATTAAAATCGCAGTACAGTCCACGCTGTTAACGGCTTCCGCATCAAAGACCACGAACTTCAGTACCCCAGGGGGGCGACTTTTGGCCATCCCGTAGAGTTTTTCTACAAAGTAGTCTTTGTTGGCGAAATAGAGTGGTGCGTCGAAACGAAAGATAAGTACATCATCGCGCACGAGAGCGTCATTGAAGCGGTTGATGTTGCGAAACAAGCGGCCATTTTGAATGGATCCCAGCTCCGTCATATGGGGGTTGGCGGTATTGTAAATCACCATGAAAAGGGACAGTGTGACCCCCAGTAGAAGGCCTTGTTGCACGCCTAATAAAAGGGTGATCAAAAACGTGGCAAACAATATATAGAATTCGCGTCTATTTTGTTGGAACAGCGTTTTCATTTGGCTGTATTTAAACAGTCCGGCCACTGAGACAATAATAATTGCCGAGAGCAGCGCTTTGGGTAGGGGGTAGAGGGCAAACAGCGGCGTAAGGTATAAGACCGTGATTAGTATGAAAAGAGAAGAAACTAAGGCTGAAACCTGTGTGGCCGCTCCCGCTTCTCTAAAGGCCGCGCTTCTTGAAAAACTGGCTGACACGGGGAACGACTTGAAAAATGCGCCTATAAAATTGGCTGCGCCCACCGCTAGCAGCTCCTGATTGGGTCTGGTGCTTAGTTTATCGCTGGGCTTTTCCTGTGACTTACAAATGGACATGGTACCCACGTAGCCCATCAGCGCCACGGTTATTGCAACAGGGATGAGACTGAGAAACTCATCGAGAGACAGTGAAGGCACAGTAAGTGATGGCAGGCCTTGAGGTATGGAGGCAATAACTTCAACGCCGTACTGGCTTAGATTCCAGGTTCCGGCGCAAAACATTCCAGCGATTAAAAGAATGAGTGCGTAGGGCGGGGAGGAGAATATCTTTTTCGGATAAATCATAAATAGCAGACCGATGACGCCGATACTAAGGGTCACCCAGTTCCATTGAGCTATTTTTTGGATAAGTTGAAAAATAAGGGTGAAAATATTGCCAGTCTCTACCTGTATCCCCACCATGTTTTCGAATTGGCTGCCCATGATAATGAGCGAGGCGGCTGAGGTATAACCCACAATGACTGGGTGCGATAAAAAGTTTGCGATAAAACCAAACTTTATCAGGCCAAAGAATCCCTGAATAATGCCAACCATCAAGGTGAGGCCGATAGCCAATTCCAAATAGTGCTCAGAGCCCGGCTCGGCGAGAACGCTCAAGCCGGTAATAATTAAAATGGAATCGAGTGCTACTGGACCAATTGATATTTTATTTGAGGTGCCCAGCAAGGCGTAAATGATGGGCGGAAAAATACAGGCATATAGGCCGTATTCGGGTGGCAGGCCTGCGACTACCGCATAGCCCATGCCTTGAGGGATGAGCATTACCGCAATGGCGAGGCCAGAAAATAGGTCGCTTTTGAAATTATCTTGTTGATAGCCCTGAAGCCAGTTTAGCCCCGGGAAAAACTTATTCAGCATAGAGCCCAGCTCACATGTAATAGATACTCATTGACAAAACATATGTCTTATATAAGATAGATGATATCATCAATTGCAAAGCTAATGCGAGGGCAAAAATGTCAGGCCAGAAAAAACCAGAGATCGGCTTAGGCTTGTGGAAAATTCCTAACGAGCAATGTGCAGAAGTAGTCTATAACGCTATTAAAGTTGGCTACCGTCATCTAGACAGTGCCTGTGACTATGGCAACGAGGTTGAAGTGGGTCAGGGCATAGCCAAAGCGATTGCCGACGGTTTGTGTACGCGAGAAGATTTATACATCGTGTCTAAGCTGTGGAACACCTACCACAGTGAAGAGCATGTATTGCCTGCACTCGAGAAAACTTTGCAAGACCTAGGTTTGGATTATCTGGATTCCTATTTAATCCACTTCCCCATCGCCCAGCCGTTTGTACCTTTTGAGACACGCTACCCCCCAGAGTGGATCTTTGATCCAGAAGCTGCATCGCCTGAAATGAAGACAGCGCCTGTACCTCTGTTTGAAACTTGGAGAGCTATGGAGCATTTGGTCGAGTTGGGTTTGGCAAAAACTATTGGTGTGTGTAATTACAACACTGGCCTGTTAAGTGACCTAATGTCTTACGCGAAAATCAAGCCTACTGACCTGCAAATTGAATCGCATCCCTACTTGACTCAAGAGCGCCTTATTCGCCATGCAAACAATTATGGCCTGTCTGTAACAGCCTTCTCGCCACTGGGCGCCTTATCTTATTTTGAATTAGATATGGCTGATGAACTTGAATCTGTCTTAACTCAGCCTGTGGTTGTGTCGATTGCTGAATCCTTGGGTAAAACGCCTGCCCAGGTTGTTTTGCGTTGGGGTATCCAGCGCGGTTGCAGCTTGATTTCTAAAAGCACTAAAACGGAGCGCTTGACCGAAAACTTAGAAGCATTGAATTTTGAGCTTTCTGAGCAGGCGATGAGTGATATCTCAGGCTTGAATAAAAATCGTCGCTTCAATGACCCCGGTGATTTTTGCGAGTCGGCGTTTGATAAATTTTACCCAATCTACGACTAGGAGATCAGGCATGCCTTATACGAGCAGTATGCTTGTCGACCTTAAGTTCAGTGCGCAGGAATTCCCAACGATCATTGTTAATGATGGTTCGGTGGAAACTGTTGAGCAGGCCAAGTTGTGGGTCTCTGAAAACGTAGAGTCTTTAAAAAAGGAACTGGGGTGCAGTGGTGCCATTTTGTTCAGGGGTTTCCCGGTGGTTGATGCGCAGGACTTTGACGATTTTTTTGCTGCCTTTGAGTACCCCAATTTCACCTATAAAGAGTCTTTGTCGAATGCAGTTCGGGTGAATCATACCGAGTATGTCTTTACGGCCAACGAAGCGCCTAAGGGCGTTGAAATCTACCTGCACAATGAAATGGCGCAAACGCCGATTTACCCAGGCATTATTTCCTTATTCTGTGAGAATGCGGCGGATCATGGCGGCGAAACGGTTATTTGTCGTTCTGATTTTGTGTACGAGCGCCTGTTGGCGGCTGAGCCTAAATTAACGGCTGAACTGGAAGCTAAGGGCATTAAATATACGACCATGATGCCGGCGCAAGACGCTCCGGAGTCAGGTCAAGGGCGCAGCTGGCGCGGCACTTTAAGTGTTGAGTCGATTACAGAAGCGGAAGAGAAGTTGGGTAGCCTAGGTTATTCTTGGCAGTGGAACGATGACGGTTCGCTCTCGGCACAAACGTCAGCTCTTCCGGCCATCAGAACTCTAGAGGCAGGGCGCAAAGTCTTCTTCAATCAAATCATTGCAGCCTATTCCGGCTGGAAGGGCGTGAAAGACAACCCTAGTAAGGCTCTATGTTTTGGCGATGACAGTGAAATCCCCAAACATTTTCTTGAGACTATTGTAGGCATTGCGAATGATGTTTCTTACAATCTGCTTTGGCAGGATGGCGATGTGGCCATTGTAGATAACAATTTGGCTATGCACGGCCGTCTTCCTTATTCCGGTGATCGCAAGCGTAAAGTACTGGTGGTACTTGGTCTGGAATAAGCCGCCAGCGCTGCGTAAAAAAGTCGCTGAAAATTGTGTTTCTGTTGGTTAAAGTCTAAGCATCCCTCTAGAAACAATGATAGAATGCGTCAACCGGGTCTATTGGCCCGGTTTTTTTGTGTGTGCCCTTTACGTAAGGGCACCTCTAAATGGGATTAAGACACTGCCATGACTAGCGCCGACCGTTGGTTACTTCCTGACGGGGTAGAAGAGATTCTACCTGCCGATGCCGAACAAATTGAACAATTGCGCCGCCGCCTGCTGAACCTTTACAGCAGCTGGGGCTATGATTTGGTGATTCCACCTTTGTTGGAATACACCGACTCATTGCTAATCGGCCTGGGTCGCGATTTGGATCTGTTAACCTTTAAGGTTACCGACCAATTGAGCGGCCGTACCTTAGGCATTCGTGCCGATATTACCCCACAAACTGCCCGTATGGATGCGCACAGCTTTAGGCGTGAAGGCGCCAATCGTCTGTGCTATGCCGGACATGTAGTGTATACCCGCCCTAGAGGTCCGCTGGCTACACGCACACCGATCCAAGCTGGTGTTGAACTCTATGGAATAGCCGGCTTAAATGCCGACGCCGAAGTGGTGTCGCTGATGCTGGAGTCTCTGCAGTGCGCAGGTTTGCCCAGCTTACACATCGATCTAGGTCATGTGGGGATATTCCGAGCCTTAGCAAAGGCCGGCAAGCTTGATACCCCGCAAGAAGAGGCCTTATTTGAGCTTCTTCAACGTAAAGCTGCCACTGAAATTACGCATTGGGTAGACGCAAATATTAGCGATCCTGCCATTGCGACTCTGTTGCTAAAGCTGCCTTCGCTGGCCGGAGATGCATCAGTTTTAGCTGAGGCTAAAGTGCTATTCGCCGAAGTCTCAAGTGATGCGGTTAAGGCGGTGGAAGAATTGCAGCTCGTTTCCGCGCAGGTGGGCGAGCGCTATCCGCAGGCTGAACTTTATTTTGACCTCAGCGAGCTCAGAGGCTATCACTACCACACCGGTGTTGTGTTTGCTGCGTTTGCACCTGGTTTTGGCAATGCCATTGCCAATGGCGGTCGTTACGACGATATAGGGGAAGTGTTTGGTCACGCCCGCCCGGCCACTGGTTTTTCGGTGGACATTACCGCTATTAATAGTTTACTTCAGACTGAATTTACGGCGTTTACCGGTATTTTTGCACCGGCAAACTTAGGTGAGCCTCACGAGCGCTGGCAAGCAATGCGGGCACTTAGAGCCAAAGGTGAAAGAGTCGTGTGCGGTTTAAATGACAGCACCGTCACCGCGGATCATCGCTGTGATCGCCAGCTTGTGCTGGCAGATGGAGAGTATCGAGTGCAGTCACTGTAGGTTTTCCTACGTGTTTGCGCAAAGTGTTTTGTTAACGTGTTAGAGAGTTAAATCGAGTCATGGGTAAGAACGTAGTTGTGTTAGGCACCCAATGGGGTGATGAAGGCAAAGGTAAAATCGTTGATTTGTTGACTGACCAAGTGTCATTGGTCTCGCGGTTTCAGGGCGGGCACAATGCGGGCCATACGCTGGTTATCGACGGCGAAAAAACCGTACTCCACCTCATTCCCTCTGGCATTTTGCGGGAAGAAGTGACTTGCATGATTGGCAACGGAGTGGTTTTGGCTCCCGATGCCTTACTCAAAGAGATTGCAGGCCTTGAAGAAAAGGGTTATCCCGTGCGTGAGCGCCTGCGCTTATCACCTGCTTGCCCTCTTATTCTGCCGGTTCATGTGGCATTGGACCAAGCTCGCGAAATTGCTCGCGGGGCTGCGAAAATTGGCACCACAGGCCGTGGCATTGGCCCAGCATATGAAGATAAGGTGGCTCGTCGCGGTTTGCGCTTGGGCGACATTTTTCATGCCGAGCGTTTTGCAGCAAAGCTTAAAGAGTTGTTGGAATACCACAATTTCGCTTTGACACAATATTATAAAGTTGACGCTATCGATTTCGATAAAACCTTAGCCGAAGCCATTGCCTGGGGCGAAGAGCTGAAGCCAATGGTTGCGGATGTAACGGATATGCTGCACAAAGCTCGTGAAAACGGCGAAAGCATTCTGTTTGAGGGCGCGCAGGGTTCATTGTTGGATATCGACCACGGTACCTACCCATATGTAACCTCTTCGAACACCACAGCCGGTGGCACCGCCACTGGCTCCGGTATGGGCCCTTTGTACCTAGACTATGTATTGGGTATTACTAAAGCCTATACCACTCGTGTGGGTTCAGGGCCTTTCCCAACAGAGTTGGGTTGTGCTGTAGGCCAGCACCTTGGTGAAAAAGGCAACGAATTTGGCGCTACCACGGGTCGTCAGCGTCGCTGCGGTTGGTTTGACGCGGTTGCCGTAAAGCACGCCATACGAATTAATAGCATTTCAGGTATTTGTCTCACCAAGCTAGATGTATTGGACGGCTTGGAAGAAATTAATATTTGTGTGGGCTATAAAGACATCAATGGCAATGAAATTAACGTGCCATTCGATTCTGACGGTTGGGCAGAAGTTGAGCCAGTATACGAGTCTGTATCTGGGTGGAGCGAGTCGACCTTCGGTGCGCAGACTCTAGACAGCTTACCTGCGGCGGCTAAAGCTTATATCACCCGCTTGGAAGAATTGGTGGGTGCGCCAGTGGATATTATTTCAACAGGCCCTGATCGCGTTGAGACCATCGTTTTACGCCATCCTTTTGATGCGTAATGCAATGAGCGTAATGCAATGAGCCCGACGCATTAGCTTCTGCATACGCTAAGCCTGCTGTAGTCTTTGCAGATACAAAAAAGCCCGCAATCAATGCGGGCTTTTTTGTTTTTTAGGCAACTCATCGTTAAACCCTAAGGTCTTGCCAAGCAACTGCGGCCAAAAGAGCTAAGTAAGTGCCGTAAGCGAAGGTAATGAACATGGTGTTACTCCTGGTTGGGTGGGCCTTGATTGGCCCGTTTGTTTACGTTGAAGCTACTTTAAGATAATTCCTGATATTCATCCAATGCTTTAAATTTGTAGCAGGAATGAATACAATTCATATCTTACGAATTTATGCAGAGGCAACCATGGATACTCGACAACTCTCAAGAATTGACCTCAATTTGCTTGTTGCGCTTCAAGTTATGCTGGAAGAGCGCAATGTTTCACGCGCGGCGGAGCGCTTGTTTGTCAGTCAATCGGCCATGAGCAAAACCCTTGGTCGACTGCGTGAATTGCTTGATGACCCACTGTTCACTCGCAGCTCCTACGGTATGGTGCCCACCCCGAGGGCACTGGAGATGCAGGCCGATTTGGCCTGTTTGCTTCAGGGTGTTAAGGGCCTAGTGTCGAGTCAAAAATTTGAGCCCTCCACCTACGAAGGTGAGTTTGTTATTGCCATTGCCGAGTACATTGGTGTTGCATTATTACCTGCGCTCATGGAGGTGCTGCAGCGTGAGGCGCCTGGCATGCGGATTAAAGTACTGAGTCGAATTGAGCATCAATTGGAGGAACTCGAGGCGGGCAATCTAGATTTCGCCGTTCATATGCAGCGCAATCACTACAGCCAAGACTTTAATGTTGAGTCTATGGGGGGGCAGCCTCCAATTTTACTGGTCCGCCAAGGGCACCCCCTAAAACACGAAACTATAACTTGGGAAAAACTGGTGAAATGGCCGCATGTCAGCCTTTTTATTCCGGATCTTGAAGAGTTAGCTTTTATGCGACAACAATCTTCATTTGCTCAATATGAAAATCAGATACAAGAAGTCTTCGAAACCTCACACTTGTTTACCGCCATTGAAGTAGTTAGGCGTACAGACTGTTTAATGACAGCCCCACCTTTTCTAGCCAGCCATCCTCAGCTGCGTAGCGGCCTTGTGTCGCTGCCTTTACCTGAAGGTTCAGATATCAGCATCTGTTACATGCTAGTCAGCCATCAGCGTTCAGAAAGCTCTGAGCCCCATCAGTGGTTGAAGGCCACCATCATGTCTATTGTGAACAAATTTTTAAGCCAGAGAGAAACGGGCAACCCTTATGAAGATTATCGCTCAGGGCATGTGTCTGGACGAATGGGTGGCTTGGAGCGCGGTTCGGCATCTTTGGAAGATAAGTGAGGTGTTTTCTATCTTAGTTTCTAGGATGTATAGGCCATGAATGAGCCAGTGGGTCTTGGTTCTGCTAACGCACAGTTGAGCGTACATATTGCAAATCGTCCGCCATTAGCGCGCTACCAAAATCTTAAAAATTTCACTGTTTTAAGTCCTGGTGAAATAGCAAGCGTCGCAAAGGAAACTGGTAATCACTGGCGAAAGATTTTTAACGTTTACGCAAAGTTGGTGTATGCATTAGATCAGAAAATTGAGTCTGTATCGGGTCAAAAAAAAGCTGTTACGAGTTTACACTTTGGCTCGCAGCGATACGATAATTGGCAAACGTATAGAGATGCAGTTCTGTTGCAGGCAGGTTCCGATACCGCACTTTGGTTTAATAAAAAATTTGATGCGAGCCAAGGATCATCGAGTGAGCAAAGCTTACATATTATAATGGGCCGCCAATACGCGGCCAGTTTGGATCTTCCTGCTATGGTGGCGTTTGATGCAGATTTTTCGGTTAATAGGGAGCAACGAGTAATCATTGTTCCTTATTTTGATTACCGACAACTTTCAAACAAAAAGCTTGAAATCTTGGTGGGATTAATTTTTAGTCTTTTTAGTGCTGGTGACTAATTAGCACTTTTTTCAGATTGTTGAAAATTTAATACCTCGCCTTACCGTTAATTTATGAATTTTTTATCGCATAGATCAAGGCAAAATGTCTAATAAATAGCTTGTTTTAAGGGGTTAAATTCAATAGAGGTTTATTTTAACAGATCTATTTAGCTGATTGATCGACTGAGAATAGACTCATATTTTTGTAATTATATCTATGGCGATAATATTTTCTCCGGTGGATCGATGCCTTAGTCCTAGATTTATAGCAGGTTCGTTGACAGCCTAATTGCTTCGGCCACATTGCTTATTGCTCGGCCCTGTTGCTGGGCCTGCGTGGCAGTGATTGTTACCAGAGCAGCATTGTCATTGGCGAGACCTCCATTTGGTAGCCATAAGTTGTTTTCAAATCCCACTCGGGCGTGTCCGCCAAGTTTAATGGCATGATGCATCACTTTTGATTCATCGGCTCCAAATGCGCACACCATCCAATTTTGTGGCTTCTGGAACAAATCGAGATAGTTTTGTAAATCCGACTCCTGATATTGCCGTTTTCCATGCCGACCGAGTACTAGTAAAACTAGATTGTTTTGTGTTGGAATTACACCGCAGGCACATAGTCTTATATACCAATTAATATCTTCCTTGCTGTATAAAATGAACTGCACCAGGCATTCATCTTTCAGTAGGTGGCGTAAGAATTTCCCGCCATCTTCAAAGCCTTTCTCGTCTTTTATAATTTCACGCAAGCCGAGAGATACACAGCGAGGGGCCAGTTCCCTGATTGCGCTCATCTGCTCGTTTGTTTGGTAGCGACTTGCGGCTTCAGAGGTAACCTGTATCAACATTTGGTCGCCAACCGCCTGCTCAATTTCTTTTATGGCGGTGCGATAAAGGCCGGCGCTTAGGCTGTGGACTCCTTCTTTATCTCGAACATGTAGGTGCAACATCGAAGCGCCAGCCTCACAGCAGTGGGCCGCAGTTTCGGCGAGTTCTTTGGGTGATATTGGTAGTTTTGGGTGGTCTTGCTGAGTTCGCCGAGCCCCATTGGGAGCGACGGCGATTAACAAAGGGTTCAAATCACTTACGTTTTGTTCACTAAATACCATGGATAATGCCTGCGGCAATACCAATTTCTGGCGCTATTGTGTATATCTCAACAACAGGATCGGACCCTCCTGCAGCTTTGTGTGCAGCCGTAGCTGCTATCCATGCATGCAGTTCCATTGAGCCGATGCCCGCTTCTTCAACAAGCTTTTCTTGATCGTAGTTGTCGTAGGATGCAATTTTTCCTGTGATGATTTGATCCAAGAAGTCTTGATCAGACTTAGAATTCAAGCGCATATCAGCCGCCGTTCGTTCCCCTCGTGCAATCATGTCAGCGCCTTCGTGATGCATAATTTCTAGGCGCTGTAGCCATTCATTTTGGCTAAGTGAGTCAGGTTTTTCGCCGCCAGACACCTGCCAAGCCTGCACCTTTGGCTCTCCCTCTCCCATGGCTGGATAGTAGCGAGTGGGGTGGTGGGACATGCCTCCAGACCCAAGGAAGAGTACGCGTTTATTGAGGCTTTTGGCGTAGCGCCCCATAGCTTCGCCCATCAACCGGCTTCGTTTAAACGGTACATAGGGTGTGGTGATACAATTTATAAAGACGGGGATAATGGGAATTCTTTCTAGGCTTCCGAGCATGTCTACAATGGTTTGAGAGAAGGCATGATCAACGGTCATTTGGTAGGAAATTGCGGGATCGACATCATTTTCCCGCAAATACCTTACAGCGTCGATGGCGAGACCTTCCGGCACATTGAGTGCGCCCGGATAGCCGCCGATATCATGGGCGGCTTCTGCTGAGGTGCCAATGCAAAAAGCGGGCATCATTTTTAGAAAAAATCCGTTGAAGTGGTCCGAACCAAATGCGATAACGAGCTCGGGATCAAAATCGCGAATTATTGCCGCGGTTTTTTTATACGCCCTCTGTAGATCTTCCCAGCGCTCCGGTTCCTTGCTATAGCAATGTAAAAGTGGACTGTGTGATGCGCAAACCAATGCGGTGCTCATGTATTTCTCCTAGATGCCGTAGCAATATAACCGGGACACCAATTATCTGTGATGCAATATAGCTGAAAATTAACTGTTGGCCGGTTGCCCTATTGGGCCGTTGTTTTTTGAATCTACAAAAATTCGCTCAATGTGGCGCTTCGCTATCAACCAGCGGCCATCGGATTCACGAACATATTCGTCGAAAAAATCCGCCACCAGAAATGGTGTCGCTGGGCTAATTGGCGGGCGCGAATTGTCTGCGAAAGTCATGCAAACGCTGTGGCCTGTAGCGACGGTGGGGCCGACAAAGTCGACTTTTAAACCACTGTACATATGTCGAGCGGTGCGCGTTCCAGCGCTTGCGCGCTGGAAAAAAAGCTGACGTATCTGTGCGATGCCAATGCTAAGCCGAGTGCCATGAGAGTAATTCGCGTCGACGGTAAATAAAGCAATTAGTTTGTCGATCTCACCGTGATCTAAATAATGACAAAAATTTGTATTTAAATCCTGTATCGCCAATATCGCTTCTAGATGGGCGAGCCTATCTAACTCAATCGCCATTTTCCTATAGTCCTGTTTTCAACGACAACTGGATTTTCCTGTGTGCCTAGGCCTTCAATGGTAACCGAAACCGGCCCCGAAACCTGCTGAAAATTGGCATTATGAATAGATTTACGATTGGCCGAAGCTTTAAAGGCTGTGCCGCAGGAGATAATATCGCCGGGGTGTAAAGTATGAAACTGACTAATAAAACTGATTAACTCAGCGACTCTATAATTGTAATAGCGAGTACTATCTTCGGCGATAATTTCGCCGGCAACCTTGCACTCGACGGCCAAATTATCGGGGTCGCTGATTTCATCTTTGGTGACAAGCCAGGGGCCGAGAACACCAAACGTATCCGTGCCTTTATAACGCCCCGCGTATGAAAGGTGTTGTTCTACGCGGCGGGTCTTATCTGGGTCGTCTTCCTGGGCATAAATTGCCCAGTATTGGAAAAGGTCTTCAGCGCGCATACCGTTGCCGGTTATGTCATTCATCACGCTATAGCCTGCGATGTAATCCATAGCATTTTCGGCGTCAACATCGCGCATTGTCGTGCCAATGATAACGGCCAATTCAGGTTCTGGGTGTACGCTACCATAGTAGCTTCTTATGGTGATCGCCTCTGCATGGCCAATGAGGCAAGAAGCAGGCTTGAGAAAGAACGCTGGGTGATCGGGAGCGCTAATCTTTCGACCATTACTGGCGGAGTTATTCATCGCCACGCCGCAGATCTTTCCAGGTTTGCGAACGGGCGCGCGCCAGCTGACATCTGAAATAGGAATGAAGGTAACGGTTTCTGGATTAGACCGTGCTGAATCAAGCGCTGAAGACAGCTTTGCCATGCCAGCGTCGCCCTGCAGCAGTAGGTGATTCATATCTACCGGTATTTCAGTGTCGTTCCCAAACGCCGCAATCATAGCATCTCTGATGTCGATCACATTCGTATCGTCGATTGCCACAGCAATGCAATCTGTTCCTTTGTAGCTAATACTTGCCAGTTTCACGAGAGCCTCTTGTCTGAGATGTATTGGTAGGGAGACGAAATGTTCCACCAAACAGCGCTCTGGTACAAGATAATAGGATGGCCGTTCCGCTTAGTGAAACGTAGATATTTATGCCTTACTCAGCAAAAATCCATTTTTAGGAGGAGGCGTATAGCTGAGTGGGAGGTGAGCTCAGTGAACTTTTGATATTCAGGACGTCTATAATGAAAATAAACTGATAGTGGCTGGTGCACACTGACAGGGCTGCCGCCATAGAAAATTTAGGCAGCCCTGTGTGTTATTACATTTCTGGTAGAGCGGTATTGTCTAGTGCAGAGATACAGGAGGCTTCCTCGATGTCCATATTGAGTAGACGATCATAGAATTTAGTATGCTTCCATTCTCCAATCCAGTTTTCTGGGTCAACGAAGGTCATCTCAATCATCAGTGTGTTGCCCTGATTTAGCATTTCAATATGCTCAGTCATATGGAATTTTTCACCGATCTGAATGCCGTCCATAATCCAGTGCTCTGGAGAGCCAAAGCCGACAAGATCTACTTCGAGTGAATTGTTCTCCCAGCGACCAATAGCATCGCCATTGTAAGTTTCCTGACGTACATCTTCATCCACATGACCTCGGCCGTCTGTATGAATTGTCCGGAAGCTGTTGTTAAAACGATGCACTATATAGACCGCGGTCGGTTCTTGAATCGCCATAAATGCACCGTATCGTGTCATCAAAGCTGGCTGTCCAGGAGGGTAGCACTGAGCGTGTGGGTCCATGACTCGCTTGCCTTGAGCGGTCGCGTTTTTGTATTCATCATAAACGGCTTGGGCTTTTGGCGTCAGTTTTGGAATAGGGTAAAAATCCCAGGAATTTGCCCCAAATTCTTTAGCTCGTTCCTCCTCGGCGCGATATTCCCACACGCCTGTCATGTCGAAAGGTGGGGCGGGGCGACTTTTCTTTAGGTTGTCTGGGTCGAGCGCACCTGGTCCCCCTACCTTATTGACGAGTGGAAGTTCCGGCCGCCACTTTTTTTCGCGCTTGAGTTCTGCACTGCGGCGTATCGCCATATCGACAGCTGACTCAGTACTACGGTAGATGGGCTTGTCGGAATTCACTTGAACTTTAACGGCTTTATTACCTTGCGGAGAATCTTTATGTATGGGCAGAACTCGATCGTCTGCCAGAGTCACCCACTGCAATACGCCTCCAGGTTTTCCGCTCTTGAGCGGATTAATTTGCGCGGTGATAATCTCGCCTTTTTTAACATCCGACTTTTTCCACCCGCGGGCGACTAATGCATGAATGGAATAGGACTCGAGTTTCCACAGCTCTACTTCCCCTTTTTCGTTAAGCACCTCAAGATTGATTGCAACGTGAGGGCTCCTCCAGAGTAGGCGGGTCACCTTTCCCGTGACACTTATACTTTCTTTAAAATTGAAGACAACAGCTGAGTGATGAGCTTGCACCGTAAGTGTGACTAATAGCAGGTATAAACTCAGCAGTGTGTGTATCGCGATTCGCATGCGTTTTTCTCCGGCAAATTAATGATGGATAGTGTTAACGTGAACTCAGGTAGAGTCCCATAATTTCTGTGGCGGTGTATATTATTATGACTGCGTGTCATTTAAACACAGACAATATTGCCATAAAACCTCTTGAACCTGTGGGTTTCGTCTTGCGGAATAATAAGGCTATAAGGAACCTGATATCCATGCGATTAAAGTGCACTATTTAGACCGGTATTATCGCTTTAAGCGTTCCAAAAGTGTTCGATTTTTAATATAATAATCTAAGTAAAATAGTTGTTAATCAAACTAATTTTTTCAATTAAGTGGCTTGTATTTATGTCTTCTTCAGATGTTATAGAACCCATCGCTAGAGCGCTTTCGATCATCAGCTCGATGAACCAGCATCGCCTCTCAACTATCAGCGATCTTTATCGCATGACCGGTCTTCCTAAACCTACGGTGCACCGTATTCTTGCAACATTAATGAATTGTGGATTTGTTACAAAAGATATAGATCGGAGCGTTTACATGCTTACCGAAAAGGTATTGTCTTTGTCTTCTGGTTACGGCAATGAAGCATGGTTAATGCAAGCAAGTGTGCCGGTGGCAAGGAAAATCACACGCGACGTTAAATGGCCAGTAGCGATAGGGATATTTGATTACAACGCTATAGTTGTTCAATATTCTACTCGTCCTTATTCTGAGTTTGTACTACAAGGATCCACAGTTAATAAACGTTTCAAACTCTTCAAAAGTGCAATGGGTCAGGCCTTTCTAAGCTTTTGTGAAAAGGAGCAGCGTGACGAAATCTTAGAGGCTCTGCGTAATGATGAGTTGCAAGAAGATTTAATTCTTCAAGACGAACTTAAGATTAAAAACTTTATATCTGAAGTTCGATTGCGTGGTTACGGATTACGTATCGGTAAACGAGGGGAATCTACCCATATGGCTTTGCCTATAAAATACAATAAGGAAGTGATTGGCGTGATAGGGCTTTCGATATTTTCTAGCTGTTTTAACGACACTATAGCCGCGGAATATTTGGAGCTTCTAAAGCGGTCGTCGTTAGAGATTGTTGAGTCATTGAAAGAAATGCTTTCTTCAGAATAACGCTACTATATTTCCTTTGTAATGTAAAAAATATAGATGCTGATGATTCAATTTGTCGCATCTAATAACTAAAATATTCAAGCTTTAAATTCAACTCTTCTCCCAGCCAAGTTGCGTGTTTAGTGTGGTCGGCCAAGTCTTCTCCTGTCAAGCCATGAACAAGTATCGATAGGCCTCCACGGTGGGTTTCCAACCAAGGAATTAGTTCGTTGAACTGATGGCAATTGAATGCTAATTGGCAGCTCCAATTTGGGTGAGGCCCAAGGAGTTTTCGATGGACCCTGCCTAAATTTATTGAAAATAAACGCTTAGCTTCCTGCCCTATGAAGCTAGCACGCTCAACACTATCTTTGTCGAAATAGAGGTGAGCATGATAGTTCGTATAACGATTGCTTGGGCGAATGGTCATAAGTGGCTATTCATATTCCAAGTGAGCGCTTGCGGTTTCAGGGTCACAGTTGGCAGCTGGAAACTCCCTCTTTTCGGTGAGGTTAAAAACTCCGTGGATTGAAAAAGGTTTTTCTAGGTAGACAGGGTCTTCAACAAGCACTTCAACAAACATTCTTGTGCCCCCTAGCTTTCGGCCATTTGTGAGTGTATAGCGCTCAGTTAAACGTTTTTGGTTACTGGAATCCAGTCCGTAATCGATTCCCCAGCGAGTAGCTGGAAAGCCACTAGTTGTCACAACGAGAGTGCCGTATTCATCAAATTTACCTGTTGAGAAGCCAACGGGGTTTGGCGTGTAGTCTTTCGGTTTCGTTCGCCCGTCAAGCCAAATGGTGCGGTGCTCAGTATCTTTGCCTTCGGTCTGAATTTCAAAACGGTTATCGAATCGAGTCCAGTTTCGGCCGTAAAGATCGAAAATTATCTGCGGTGAACCGTACTCTTTACAAGAAAATGCAGGGTCGTCACTGGCGTCATACTTTGCGTAATTTCTCTTTCCTTCATCTGATAGCGGCCAGGGGTGGGTGATTCCTTTGCCGAGGATAAGTACTTCATCCAAGGTTAAATAGTATTCCCAGGTGCCACTAAAATCTTTGGAACTCGGAACGTCATACTCGCCAAAAACATTCTTCTTTTCCTTTGTTTTACCTTCTTCTTCTGTTAGCGATTGTGGCTCTGCCTTGGGTGCCTCAGCGCCTTCGAGAGGAGGAACCATTGTTCCATTAGATAAAATTACCCGGCTGTATAGGCCCGATTGCATATCGGGGCCTCGGCTAGAATTTTTGTTATTTGGAAAAGCTTTCAGAGTAATCTCATCACCTACTTTAACGGTGTCTTTAGACCACCCCATTTGTTGTAGGCCAGTGATCGAATGGCCGTCAAAGGCCCACGTCTCTGTTATGCCTTCCTTATTGATAACTTCCAGAACATAACGTACATGAGGATTTCTCCATCGTACTTTTATGACCGTGCCCTGAACACTAATCTCATTGTTGAGATCAAATGCGGTACGGGAGTGATGGGCTTGTACAACCGTTGCAAACATGAAAAAAAATAGTAATAGCAGTGTCGGTTTAGACATCTTGAGCCTCGCTTAATCAATTATCTTACTGATTAGGCCTAGGAATCATACCCGTGTGGCTGGCAGGGACTGTATGATCGGACCTATTTCAGTTCGGGCAAGACCAATATGGCCTTGCCCGAGATTTTATTGTTGGTAGAACTTCTATTCGTATTCCAAGTGCGCACTGGACGCTTCTGCATCACAGCTAAATGGAACATATTCATGCTCAGGTGCAAGGTCGTATGCTCCCCAGCGCTTGACTGGTTTGTCCAGATATACTGGATCCTCAATTGTCATTTCGAAAACCATGCGAGTGTAGCCGGTTTTTGGGCTACCGTTACTTAGGTTGTATTTCGCGACCACGCGTTTTTGATCGCTGGAATCGAGGCCAATAATTGTTCCCCAAGGTGTGGCGCTATAGCCTGTTGTCACTACGGTTAGGGTTCCATTCTCGTCGAAACTTCCTGTAGAAAACCCAATATCACTCGCTACAAAATTTGCCGGCTTTTTGCGGCCATCTAACCAAATAGTTCGTTTTTGGTTTGGCGCTGACATCTCGGTTTCAATTTCTATACGATCGTCTAGACGAGTCCAGCGGCGAGCCCAAACCCATTCTACAAGTCGTGGGTGGCCGAAGTTAATGCACTGGTAAAACGGGTCATTTTTGAGTTCGAAGTTGTCTACTTGCTTTTGCCCCGTGGGACTTAGAGGCCAAGATCTAGGGGGCTCAAAACCGCCAGTTTGACCTTCTTCGTTATTGACAAAGAAATGCCAATTACCGGAAAAATCATGAGTACCTTTGGTTTCCATGATTTTGTCGCTGTATTCACTCTCTCGCTGTTCTTCCTCGTCTGATTCTTGGGCAACAGATTTCGGCGCATTTTCGGGTGGGTTAGCATCCAATATTTTGCCGCTTTCTTGGATAATTCTGCTCAATAAACCTGACTGTTTACCTGCCTTTCGTTGGCCATTTTTCTTGTTGGGTGAGCCGATCATAGTGACGGTGTCGCCTACCTTTACGGTATCCTTTAGCCACCCAACCTTGACATAGGCCGAGACGGCAAAACCTTCAAACTGCCAGGTTTCGGTAACCCCTTGGGCATTAACTGACTCGATCCGATAGTACGGATGTGGATTTCGCCACAGCACCTTAGTGACTGTACCCTTGACGGTAACAACTTTGTCAAGATTGTACCCAGCTCGTGAGTGGTGACCTTGTGCCACTGATGTTGCGAGAAGAATATAGAATGCAAGTATTAGTCTATACATGATAGTTCCTACTGTTTATGTCGAATTTATTGGTTATGTTGTTTAAATTAGTATCGAAATTTGGTGCCTAGAACCCTAGGGTTCAACTGAGTAAGAAGGAGCGCATAGAAAACGACCCTTCCTCAAATGTTTCTGCAAAAAATTCTAGGTTATCGTTCTTGTGTTGAGCCCCTAGAGCATAAATTATTGGTAGATAATGTTCCGATGTGGGGTGCGCCAAAAGGAACAATGAAGGTTTTTGCTGAGCAATTCTTATCAAAGTTTTGTGATCGCCCTTTGTAATTGCTTCGGCAACAGCTTGGTCGAACGCTTCTGCCCAGTCATGCACAAGGTGAGTTTGGCCCAGTGAAGAATCTCTCTGCCAAGAGCGCATGTTGTGGGTTAGGTTGCCGCTGCCAATAATCATCACGCCTTTGTCCCGCAAAATACTGATCTGTTTTGCCAGGCTGTAATGCTCCTCTGCGCTCATTGAACGGGCCAAACTTACCTGAAATACCGGAATGTCCGCGTCAGGAAATAGCCGTGAAAGCACGGACCACGCTCCGTGGTCTAATCCGCGTTTTGGGTCTTCTGAAATACTTTCCCCGCTTAGTGCGTTGTTGAGCAATGCATTACTTTGGGGAAACCCCGGTGCGGGGTATTTCAATTCGTACATAAATTTTGGAAAACCATAAAAATCGTAAATCAGTTCTGGGCTGGCAACGGTTGATACCATGGTTTTTGTACTTTCCCAATGCGCTGAAACGCAAAGAATAGCCACGGGGCGATCACGAGTACTAAGCAGCTTGGCAATTCTTTCCCACTCATCGGTTGCCGCGTTATTTTTTGTAGCATTCATTGGGTCGCCGTGGCCAATGAACATAGCGGGCGCTCTATTATTGGGGCCACGACTGCTTGCGTTGACCAGGTTGGAAAGCATTGATAAAGTGCCAAATAATGCGGCCCCCCCTGCGAATTCCCTGATGAAACGTCTGCGTGATGAATTTCTCATGCGGGTCTTCCTTAACGATACTTGTCGCGTTGATTTCCTCGGAATATCTCGCCGAGTGATGTGTAGTAGCCTGTGACCTCTAAAATTATTGTTATCTCGTGGTCGGCAATATTGAGCCAATACCAGCCGTGATTCCCTGTAAACGTGGGGCTGAAAGAGCCGCCGGATTGAGCCATTTCGCCTTCTTCATAACTTTGAAAGTATTCTTCCGGAAAAACACCTTCTGTTGGGTCGCCATGAAAATCTACGTATACATCCTCTTTGCTAGTGACTGACCAGCGGTAGAATATTGGTTCACCAGGGTCCAGAACTGCCTTGTATTCAACTTCGTCCAAGGGTTGTAGTGTGATTGAAAAAGACTTTGTTGATGGCTCTGAGGAATGCTTGTTTGCAGTTCCTCTTGCGAATGGCTCTTCTGGATTATCTTCCTCTGCAATATTGTTCACATCGTTAGATGGACTAACCGTGTCTTCGTGCATCATGGATTCTTCTTGCGATATTTTACTCAACCCGGAGATTTTCCCAAAGCCGGTTATATCAATGCCATACTCTGTTGGTAGTACAACCAGCGTGAGCAAGCCGGTGGCGAGTATGAACGCAATTAAAACTTGTTTGAGTAGCTTGGGTTTGCTTGTGTTAATTGTTTGATTTGTCATATCGTTATCCCGTTGTAAAAACGAAGTATCCCGTGAGTTGGTAAGCCATTAATAGAAACCCTGCTGTCATGAGAGCGACATTGGCTACGGTCGAATGATCTTGGAAATTTTTTGACTGTCTTAGAATGTTGAAACTTAGCAGGAGAAAAGTTAGGGCCACCAATTGTCCCATTTCAACGCCAATATTAAATGATATTATATTTTCAATGAGACCTTCTTTGGCGATGTTTAGATCCTGCAACTTAGACGATAAGCCTAGGCCGTGTACAAGGCCAAATGAAAATACTGCGATACGCGTATCCAGCCAAGTAACGAAAAATTTCTGGAAACCTCCTAAATTCTCAAACGCTTTGTAAACCACAGAGAAACCAATAATTGCGTCGATCAAATAAGGGTTGACGGTCCAATTCGCCAACACGCCAGTGAGTAAAGTAATACTGTGGCCTAAAGCAAATAAGCTAACAAATAGGGCAATGTCGCGTATCCGGAAAAGGAAAAATATAATGCCTCCCAGGTACAACAAATGGTCATACCCTGTCACCATGTGTTTAGCGCCCAGGTACAAATAGGGAGCTATATTAGCGCCGGTATTATTTTCAAGAAAAGATTGGTCGGGTAATGCAACGTTGTGTGCCCACGAAAATTCAGGCAACAGGAAAAGTATCGTCACTATGAAAATAGTGAAACCAACATATTTCGCATTACTTTGCATATTAGTGCTCATCAATTTCTGTATATTGAAAACAGTGGTGTTCATTTCTGTAGGTCCTCAACCAAATCCGAAATAGGCGAGCAACCTGCCACAAGCAAGTACTGTTGCCCATATTAGTAGAGAAAAAATCGCACTTGTCTTGGCTTGCCAAGGGGCGGCTGTGTCTATGCTCCATTGGTTAATGTGTCTGTATACCCCGTAATGAAAAATGGCGGCATTAATGCAGCCGAGCATTACGAGAGCCATCTTTAGCTGAAAGATTGGCAGTATTATCCATTCCGGTGCTTTGACGACAAATAATGTGCCGCCCGCGACGAGCGACATCGCAAAGCCAAACCATGTCCAAGGCAGTAAATAATTCGCTAGTACTTTCACTGGCAGCTTAGGACCAAAGCCAAGCAGTCTAAAATCCAGCATTGCGATTGACCCCGCCATTAATACGAAGCCAAAAATATGCAAAATTTCCATTGCAGGATAGCCGTACCTGGTCTCTAAAATTAGAGCGGTTAGTGGTGTCTCCGTCATAATCTGCCATAAGGGAATGGCTGTTAGCATATCTTAATGCTCCCACTATCTGTGGCGTTCAAAATTGATATCGAGCTGAGGCGCGCAGTGAGCGGGGGGCTACTGGATGAAAGTGTATGTCTTCCACAGCTTCAGTTTCATTTTTTAGTTGCGATGCAAAAAGAAATTCAATGTCGTTTGCCTCAGCATCAAACAGGTTGAGCACCTCTAAACCAAAACTTATTTCGCCGATGTCGTAAGTAAGACCCAGGTTGACTAATGTTGTTGAATCTTTTTTCACTGAATCTGTTTCGTTTAACGGTGCAGAACCGAAATGCCTTAATCGAATGCTACTAGTGATGCCATTATTACTTGTAAGCACTAGACCGGCACCGGCAACAAACTCATGAGCGTCTGGAACATAATCTTCTCCTGAAGGCTTGCCTTTAAAGCGCGCTTTTGTTTTCGCAGCGGTAAGATCGAATACAAGGGTGTCTGATATTTGCCAAAAAGCCGAAAGTTCTGCGCCAAAGCGTTTCGCCCCGTCGCTGGGCTCGGTCGTTCCCGCATCGCCCACAAATATAAGTTCGGACGCGGTGTCCAACCAAAACACGGCTACGTTGAGGTTAAGGTTGTTTATGGTTTCACTGCGAAAACCAACTTCTGCCCCGTCAATCTGTACGAGTGCATCGACTGGGTTATTGGCTACTTCAACGCCACGCACATCATTAGAATGGAAGCCCTGGCCGTAGCTAAGGTAGAGTTCGGTATCTTTATTGAGTTCGTAAGCCGCTGTGAATTTTGGGCTTACGATGCTGTCGGTACCTTCTCCGCTGTTTTCTTTATCTGCGACTACATTTGCATTGACGTCCCATCTGAAATGGTCTGCTCTGAGGCCAACAGTGGTTCTCAGTGATTTCGTTAGCAGAAACTCAATTTCGGCGTAGGCGCTACCACTGAGCTCCCTTACCTCATCGTCAATGAGTGCGTAGTCTCTACGTCGAGAGGAGGTTTTATAGAGATTTGTATCAGAAATATCATCGTAGCGAAATTCTATACCGGCCTTTGGCGTTGCGTGCATGCCCAGCAAAGAGGCCTCTGTTTGGTAACGGAGAGAGCCGCCATATACCATACGAGTATCGGCCTGCTCGATCTGATCCCCAGCGGCCCGATTGTCTAGGAAATAGGTTGGGTTGGAGAATAGGTTCAATTTATAGGCGACACTGTAGAGTGTTGCGTCGAGATTTTCGGTGCTCGCCTTCGCAATGAGGCTAAACCGGCTAGTTTCACCGCCAATATCCTTGTCGATATAGCCGAACCGGGAAAGTCGACCAGCGTCAACTTCGCGCAGGGGAATTTGATCGGTGGCATTCCAAGAGTTGCTATAAGCCGTAGCGATTACCTGTGCCTTATAAACATCGGTTGTTGTGCTGTATTTGAGCAGAAAATTATACTTGCCAGTATCTTCAGGTAGCTTCCAGGGGCCATCTTGGTAGTGGATTTCAGCGGCCACCAGCAGGCTGCTATCCTCGAAATCGACGGAACCAGCGCTTACCATTCGTTGATAACCGTCTTCTCCAGCGATGAGTTTTACGAATCCTTGCTCAAGGCGATCATAGGTCTTTATGGCCGATGATCCCGCGCCTGAAAAGTCTCCAGTATCTGCGTAGTAGGTGCCTTTTCTAAAGCTTATAGTTTCAACAATTTCCGGAATGATAAAATTGATGTCTAAATAGCCCTGACCGTGGGCATGGGACCGGAAGTTCACCGGGGCGCCTTCAAAGGCTACAGAAAAGTCTGTGCCGTGGTCTAGGTTCATGCCTCTCAGGAAGTACTGATTCGCCTTGCCAGAGCCGCTGTGCTGTGTGGCGACCATTCCAGGGATAACTTCTACCAATTCGCCAACACGCACCATGGGGCGAGTCGAGAAATCGGCATATCCCACAAGCCCTTCGGAGGCCGAGTCGGCGGAACCGAGCAGCGAAAATGCTCTTCCCCAAACCAATACCTCTTCGATGGTCTGGTTTTTTTCTAACTTGGAATCAGCTAGCAGACTACCGTCAGCAATGGCCGCATTACTAAGAGCTGCAAGCAATGAACAGGTGAGGGGTAGCAAGTAATGTTTCATAGCGTATCGATTCTAGTTGTTAGAGAAGACTCGCATAGGTGCGGGACAGGAAGCCTAAATTGGCAATTTTCCTGATTCTAAAACTAGGGACAAACTAAAACTTACGGAAGTTATTTTCTGTTTAGTAACGGTTATTGCTAGGTTAAAAATAGCCGTTAACGTTATGACAGGCCCAGTGGTTGCGGGGGAGGGGCCTAACTATTGAAGAACATCCATCATTTCTCCACCCCAAATACGCTTGTAGTCCAGTGGCCCGACGTGGATTTTCTCAGCATCAAAGTTTAGGCCGTCATAACCAATAACTCGATAGAAGGCTTCAAATGAAAGTGGTTTTTCCGGTTGACTGCTGGTGTCGAGTGAGCTGGTCATCGTCTCCAAATATTGCTGGTCCGATAGTATATGTGCCATATGCATAATACCCGTATCACGCGTTCCAGAGATGAACATCATCTGATGGCCGTCTAACATGGGTAAGCTGGAAATCATGCCGAAATCATAAAAAGAGTCGCCATGATTTGCGGGGTCTAATTCACCACTGGTATGAACCTTACCGGTAGCTTTATGGATAAGTTCGTCGTAAGAGCGCCCTATTGTAAAATCGGACTCTTGAAAGGCAAATGATCTCAGTTCTCCCATAGCGCTTATAGAGCCAATATAGAGAATATGCTGAGACTTAAGATCAGAACCTTTTATATCTGAGCTCATGCGTATTGTGACGTTCTTTCCGGTGGCCGATAGGATCGGTAAAATATCTTTCAGGGCGAATGCTGCGGCACGCGGTAGGTAGCTCATATTCAGGTTGTGGAGGTCTTCAGTACCTTCCGAGCTTTGCTTATAACGATCGAGATCAGCAGGAGAATTTATGTGGTGTTCACGAATAAAGCGGTTCGAATCCCCTTCGTTGACGTGCTCAGCAAAAATAAAATAATCACCTATAACAACGATAAGAGGTTCGTCGTCGGCCAGCAACGGTGCCCATACGGGGTGTTGGCCGACATTGATGTACGGATTGACCTTGTCAGCCTCCTGAGTATTAAGCCCACTATAAAAGAGGTTGGCAGCTAGTAGCACAGAGAAAATTGCTATTACGACAATAAGTCGAAAAAAAGGTATTTTTTTCGACCTGGCCTCAGCGGTATTAGTAGGCTGATGTAGCTCAGTGTGGCTCTCCGCTGTTGCAGCGTTGGGGGAGTGTTGAGCGTGTGCAAGCAGTGCGTATTGACCTTTTGGTATGCTGATCTGGTATAGGTCGTCACGGCCATGAAGACTGTAGTATTCACTGAGCTTTTGCCGAAGTTTGTGCATGTAAACACGCACTAGGGAGTCGTTTTTAACGTCGAAATCTGAGTTTTTGCCCATAACTTCAATAGCAATTACTATTTCCTTCGGTACGGTTCCGTCTATATAAGTACCACAAAGGTAGCGCAGTAGGTTGGCGTATAGCTTTGAACGCCCAAGAACACCAGACAATTCAATTTTGTCGATGATATCCTGCATTTGCTCTGGCTGAAGCGTTATTTCCGCTTTTTCGTTATCAATGGCGGTTTGTTCGGAGGCTGTACTCATTTAGCAGTATACCGACTGAATATTGGGCTTATGTGGAAGCTTAAGGATGTTAACGCAATTCTTAACGTTGAGGAAATGGTATTAAATAAGTGGCTAGTAGGCGCTTGGGCAACTTAACACCTAGAAGCAAGAAGATTGGCCCTGGCCGATAGAGTGGGGGAGATATAAAAAAGGGCCCGTATTCTGGCGGGAATACAGGGCCAAAGGAGAATAGAGATATTGCTTAACCCGTACCCATGTAGGGTATCAAGCGGCCAAAAATCAGTACGCCAAACCAAAATGCCAAAGAAGAAGCGCCTATAGCTTTAGCAATTAGCGGGGTATTGCCGTGGGCTTCCCAAGTCGATATAACAGGGTCAATTTTCCAGTAATAGAGAAGGGCATTTAGGCCCGCCAAGACAATCAGGATCATCTTTATATGGAAGGCAATGTTTATGGTGTAGCGGCCAGGATCACCGAAATAGAAGAGAATACCCGTCGCTAAGTTGATGGCAAAACCGATAAATACCAAGGGCAGTAGTGCGTGCGTAGCCCTAATATCTATACGTTTAAACCACCCGATCATTCTCATATCGATCAGCAACAAAGAGCCCAATAGAAGGCTGAGCCCAAAAAAGTGTAATGTTTCGGCAATCGGCCAGACCCACATGTTGTCGACAACCCATATGCTGAGTGCCGTTGACGAGGCCCATGCAATTATAGTTTCCATCATTCAGCTCCTAAGCTACATCCAAATAAGCAATCATGCGGCCGGCAATGATTGCTATCGACCATAAAGTAATTGAAGAGACGGCCATAATTTGTACAGATCGAGACAATTTGACTCCAGAGTCCCAGTGGTCTGCGTTCTTTCGCAGGGCACTCTGTAAGAGCGCCGCGTTTATGCCCGCTAGAAAAATGGCAAAAACCTTGATTAAAAAAGGCGTGCTCTCAATAAACACTGTTGCTTGCGCGGTAAACAATGCGCAACCAGAGAGGAAGTTGAGAACAAATCCACCCCAAGCAAGTTTTAATAGGCCGTTGAAGGAGCCTAAGGATATACCGCGAAAACAGCCTATTAAACGAAGGTTCAGCATAAAGATAATACCGATGACTATGGCCATTCCAACGCCATGGGAGGCCAGCATGAGTGGATATCCAATCATAGAGGCCCCCACCCACTCGGCGAGTGCGGACATCTCAAGCCATTCGAAAGTATTCACATTTATAGTCCTCTGGTTGATCGACCTAGTGTTAAATCCGGCAAGTTTTACAAAGCAACATTAGGTCATTTAGCGAGCAGGGTAATGCTTTCTGCAACGCTTACGTTTGTTATTCTCGCTTCATGTATTTGATCGTACAGCATAAATACACCTCGCCGATGGATAGTAGATTTACGTTCCATGGTACGCAATTGATTACGGGTTAATGCATAGGCTAACGAGGAGTTAACCTATGTTAGCGAACGTTATTAGCACCCCCGTCATAGCCAGGGGAAATATTTCGTTTTAGTCTTCGCTAATACAATAAGTAAAAATTATCTTATAAATACTGAGAACCGCCAACCACGAAAATTGAGGGAGACTGATGCGCTGGGCTGATACAAATAGCGGGTATGGCTGGCTCTCTATCGTGCTTCACTGGATAGGCGCTGCGGTAATTGTAACGCTTTGGGCTATAGGGGATTGGATGCAAGGCGTATCCACGCTAGAGTCGTCTGAGTTGCGTGACTACCATATTTCTATCGCTGCTTCTGCATGGCTTCTTATCGTCGCAAGAATTGTGTGGCGGATAAAATCATCACACCCAAGGCTAGACGGTCAATCGAATTTTACGCACCAGCTGGCAAAAGGTATGCACTATCTTTTACTATTTTCGATATCAATGATGGTGATTTCTGGACCAATGATGTTATGGACCGCGGGCCTATCAATCGAAATATTTGAAGTGATTAGCATTCCAAGCCCAATACCACCAATGTTAACTCTAAATCTCATTGCAGTGGACACCCATAAATTTTTTGCAAACGCTGTGGTAATTTTGACTCTTGTTCATATCGCAGGCGCATTTAAACATTTAATGTTCAATGATGATGATACGTTCATTAGCATGCTGATAGCGGCAAAAAGCAAATAGTTACACAGACTAACCAGATAGCGGTAGTTAGCTTAACTAATGGGGTTATAAAGGCTTTCCATAATGCGAAATACAATAGTAAAGATATAGTTACTCGAATGGTGCGGGTGTATAAATTATAGTTTAAAGAACCTTTTTCTTCGCTGTTGCGAATCAAATAATAGTGGCTGAGCTAAGTCTTAAATAAAAATGGGCAAACTATGCGTATTATCTTAACTTTTTTATGTATTGCTTTAATGGCTAGTACGGCCGTAGCGCACCATTCAAGAACATATTTCCAGTTAGATAGGCAGGTAGAAGTAAAAGGAAAAATAACTAAGGTTAAGTGGAGAAATCCACATGTTCGCTACGTGGTGGAATCGGTTAACAATCGCGGTGCAAGCGAAACTTGGTCGATGGATGGTCAAACTCCCGGAAATTATGAGCAGTATGGCTGGTTCGAGTCCTCATTAAAAATTGGGGATGTAGTAACCTTTGTTGTTTACCCTAATAGTAAAAACGGCGAGCGGCCAGCCAATAAGCAGTCTGGGTTATTAAACAAGGTAATTAAATCAGACGGAACTGAGTTGCCCAAGAAAGCAGAAGAGGAGCGGGCCTCCGGCGAAGAAAGCGCTGAACCAGAAAGTGAATTTGGCCGTTCAGGGTCGAAAGACTTTAGTGGTAATTGGTCGTACACATTAATCCTCGATGAAATTAAGTTACTGGGCTCAGAGCCGCCCCAAAACTGGCCGCTGACCAGTAAAGGTCAAAAACTTGTCGAAGCTTTTGATATAGACAGCGATCCAATATTTGAATGCATAGAGGCGGGCGCGCCCCGGATGATTAATTATCTCTATGACCGGAAATGGACAAGATACGATGACCGTATTGAAATTATATCTGAAGCTACTCCCAGTGAACAAAATAGAACTATTTGGTTGGACGGTAGAGATAAACCTATTGCGTATAAGGAAAACTCAGTTGGTTTTTCAACCGGCGTGTTCGAAGAAGATGGTTCTCTACTTGTCACTACAGACGGTTTTGCAGCGGTACGTTGGGGGCTTGAAACTGGTATTGATTCCAGTACCGAAAAGACTTTGATAGAACGTTATACCTTAGCTAACGGAAGTTTTACTGGGGGTATGCGAATGATTTTCTCATTTACGGTTACTGATCCAGTCTATCTCACCGAGCCAGTAAAAGTGTATGGAGTTTACGATTTAACTGACGATAGAAAATACGCCGAATTCAAATGTGATCCGGAGAGCGCAAGCGCCCATCTTGAATTTAATTGATAGGGTTGTTGCGCCAATTAAAATCGCTTTTAATTTTGGATTTTTCGGCGTTTAATTTTTCTTAAGTCTTTTTTTGAAATATTGTTTCCATAGCGTGGAATAAATTTGCTCCTAGGTCGGCAGGAAGTTGACAAGATTTTAATATTCATTAACATGTTAAGTAATTCGCGAACAATGGACTTAGGTCGCGTCAAATCTCAAAAATAATTTTTAATAGAATCACTTTGCTAGCGAAGTGTTTCGATTAGCGGCTAATAATACATCGAGGATAATTGAATGGCTCATAAACTTTCTTTCAAAAAGCGTGCGTTGTGCGGGCTTCTAACCAGCAGCGCTCTGATGTTTGCAGGCATGGTGGCTGAAGCCGCCAATGCTCCAGAAGACAATCCTGTGCTAAACATCAAGCACAATCAGGATGCGGCTAAGTCACTAGAGTGGTTGTACAAAAACGACAATGAATTCCACACACTAATTGATAACATGTTTGCTAACATTCATCCCTTACCGAATGGTGACGCTAATCCTTGGCAGGGTAAGGACATTAAAGATCTATACAAGTTTATAGATCGCTGGACCAAGTTTCTTCCAACTACCGATAATGGCCTTGCCTTCATTCGTGAATTTCAACAGCTTATTGACAGTAATAAGTACGGCGAAGAGTTTGTTCAACAAGAACCTGGCCGAACTTGGACCAAACACATGTCCAACGTACGTCGTGTTACTATGACAAGCCCTAAGTCAAAGAAGCGCGTAGACCATTGGATGAATGATCCTCGCATCCACATTGACGATTTTGTTATACCTGATGGCGGTTTTACTTCTTTTAACGACTTCTTTGTAAGGACATTAAAGGAACCTCGTGTTGTTAACCGTCCAGAAGATGATTCTGTTGTGTCATCACCCGCTGACTGTTTCATTGAGATGTTGTCAACAACCATAACAGACGACACCCTAATTAACACAAAGGTTGGGCAGCGTCTGAAAGTTACCGAGATGTTAAACAACTCAAAATATGCCGAAAAATTTATTGGCGGCACTGGTCTTAGGTGTATCCTAACACCAACGGATTATCACCATTATCACGCACCTGTTAACGGAAAAATAGTTGAGTCGCAAGAGAAGGTGGACGGTGTGCTTTACGGTGGTGTTCCTGGTCCAGCGATGATTGATAATGTGACTAATTTTCAGCGCGGTTATTATATTTATGAAACAGAAGAATATGGTTACGTAGGCATGGTGCCAGTTGGCTTATCTACCATTGGCTCCGTAGTATTTGAAGAACCGTACAAAAATATCAGTTCAGATGATACTCCGGTAGAAATCAAAAAGGGTGAGCGTGTGGGCCACTTTGAATACGGCGGATCGCTCGTTATTCTGGTCTTTGAACCCGGTAAATTTGAAGAGTTAACTGTAGCTCAAGGCTCGCGTATTGGTGCTCTTAGCAATAAGAAACATTGATCGTTAGTGATAAAAATTATAATCAGAAAAGGAAGGTCAATATGAACAAGAAAATTCTCAGTACGGTGATCAGCTCTACGATTGCTCTGTCGGCAACGTCTATCGGTGCCTTTGCTCAATATGATGATTCTGTGATTGAAGAGATTGTCGTGACCTCTACTAAGAGAGGTGCAATCGCACTGCAAGATATCCCGACAAGTATTACGGCTATTGACCAAGATACGCTCAGCCGTATGGGCGCTGTCGCAGTAGAAGATCTTACTCGAGCAATTCCTGCTTTGGACACCGTTGACGCGGGCCCTGGTCAAAAAACTTATTTGGTTCGTGGTATTAATGCAGAAGGCGAATCAACTGTAGCCGTTATCCTGGACAACATTCCTCAGGTTGGCGGCGGCGATAGTTCACGCCGCGCCGGTAGTAATACACCTGATTTCGATCTTTACGATATTCAGCAAGTTGAAGTTTTACGTGGCCCGCAGGGAACACAATACGGCGCAAACTCGGTAGCCGGTGTTGTTCGTTACGTTACCAACAAGCCTCATTTTGGCGAAGATGAATTTGAGATTGAAACTGGCGCTTCGCAGTACCAAGGTGGAGACAACAGCTGGAATGTTAAATCATTGTTTAACACTGTTCTAATTGAAGACGTGCTGGCTTTCCGTGCCACTGCAGGATTCTCTGACAGCGGTGGTTTCATTGATAACATTGTTTTAGACGAAGAAAACATTAACTCCAACGAACGCACTAGCTTGCGTTTAGCCTTAACTTGGAATCTTTCTGAGAACACGACTTTGCTCGGTCAGTACTTCTTCCAGGAAATTGAATCTAACGGCCGTACCAGCCACACTCCATATGACTGGTCAGAAAATGTTGGGCCTCCCTTTATGTACGCCGCCGATGGTACGTTCCTAGGTAGGGGTTTTTCCAAGGAAAAAGCTGGTGAGCTAAAAAGTAATACTCCGGTACAAGAACCATACTGGGAAGAGGGCAATACCTTTGCGCTAACGCTGGACTCTGATCAAGACTGGGGCAAGGTGACAGTCGCTACCTCTATCATAGATCGCGATCAAGAACTCAACATGGACTCGTCCACGCCTTGGATGTTGCATAAGCGCTTCCAGACTACAGGTGAATGTATACGTACGGGTCCTTGTACGCCGGGTGCGCCCTTTGGCGGCACTGCAGAAGCTCCAACTGTGCCACCAATTCCTCCGTTTATGCAGTTTTCTGACGCAGCAACAGTTATTTCTCCTACGGGCTTAGTGCTGTTACAACAAGCACAAACCCAAAAAGCGTTCAACTTTGAAGCACGAGTTGCGTCAAAGTCTACAGGGGCGGTTAACTACCTTGCTGGTTTCTTCCATCAAGAACGGGAACAAATTCTAGACTCTAGTCGAGTATGGTCCGCTGATCCATTGACGGGTGAAGCTATTCATGACCCCGCCACTTTGATGCTCGATCGCAATTCTACTTACACCACTACTCAAGATGCCTTGTTTGCGGAAGTGTATTGGGATATCACCGATAGCCTTGAACTAACCGTCGGTGGTCGATACTTTAAAACCGATCAGGAGATTGTTGGAGACTTAATAGTACCGTTCCTCCGTAATGAAGATATTGGTGGCCCGATAGGTCATACCGACGAAAGTGAAGGTGAAAGTGACAGCGTTTATAAGGCTAATTTGGCCTGGAGAATCAATGACGATGTGATGGTTTACGGTAATTATTCTCAAGGCTTCCGTTCGGCAGGTGTTAACTACAAGGTAGTGCCTAACATCCCAACATTCTATGGTTCAGATAGAACGGGTAACTTTGAAATTGGTACCAAAACTTCTTGGTTAGATGGTCGACTTCAACTCAATGCTGCCGCATACCTGATTAGTTGGGATGACCTTCAAACAGGTGTCAATGTCACTAGTCAATTTGGCGGGCTGGTTAACGCTAAGGGCACGGTTGCCGAGATTGACGGTTATGAAATTGAATTGTTGTATATGGCCGGTGACAACTTAACGTTGGGCCTTAATTATGCTGATATTAACGCTGAGCTTACTAAAGACTTGGTTGATGAGGTGGGTGCTGATGTAGTCGCGATTGCAGAAGACGGCGAAGTTGCCGGCCAAAAAGGTCAATCGTTACTAGGTTCTCCAGATTATAGTGGCTCAGCATTTGCGATGTATGATTTCACCATTGGTGATACTCAGGCATTCGTTCGTGCCGATGTACAATTTCAGTCACAGGTTAGAAATAATAACTACTCGGAATCGCGTAATACGCCAAGCCGAAGCTATGAGCTGATCAACATCCGGGCAGGCTTTGTACACAATGAAAACTGGAGTTCCGCACTCTATATCCGCAACGTGGAAAATAGAGTTGCAGATCTAACTGTCTACAATAACTTCCAACAGAATGACCGTGTTACACCGAGTGCACCTCGCACGATTGGCTTTACTGTTAACTACGCTATGTAGTTTATATTAGTAATAGTACCTAAAAGCCCGCCGACATACGGCGGGTTTTTTTTGCCTGAAATAATGAATTCCGTTTAAGCAGAAAATTGCTTGAGTAGAGGTTTTTTTTAGGAATGGGAAAGGTAGGATTCCCGAGAATTACAATTTTGGGGCTAATCGGATTGCGGAAAGAGTCGATTTTATTTGGTACTAAACGTAGGAAGTCACTGGAATATAGAGCTTAGATATGGGAGCAAAGCACCGGTGTATTCTAATTAACACACCGATACTATTGTTGGAGTTAGGCAGGAACGTAGTCAAACCACTGCGTAACGCCCTTTTCATAGCTTGGGCGACTGGTGAATCTTTCGATCCAGTTTAATGCTCGTGGATATTGATCAAAAGGGAAATTATTGTAGTTAAGCAATGTATAATTGGGGATCCATGCGATATCAGCGAGAGTCATGGTGTCGCTCACGATCCACTTATGCTTTCCTAGGTTGGATTCAATTCTGGCGAATAACTCGTGTAGCCTTCTGTCGGCTTCGTCAATTTTATTTTGTGGTATATGGCCATCTTGCAGAGTCATCTTGTGGAAGTCGATAAGCTCCTGATTGGGTTGTTTCTTCACATAGGCGCCCATGCTTTCTTTAGTTTTGGAACGATAACGTTCCTTGCCATAAACCCACACTTTGATAACTTTAACGTGTAAATCTCGAGTCATTTCCAGCCATTCTTCCATCTCTTCCCGCTCTGAATCTTTTGCAGGAATCAAAGAGGGCTCTGGAAACTTTTCTTCTAGGTAACGCAAAATATCAGACGACTCATAGACAATTACGCCGTCGTGAACAATGGCGGGCACAAGGCCGTGTGGATGAATTTTAAAGTATTCATCCGTTAGGTTGTCTTGGGTGTCCAGATTGATGTATTGACTGGTCCATGGTATCCCTTTCTCCTCTAGGGCTATGCGAATACGCATGGCGCAATTAGATTGGCTGTAGTGAAAAAGGTTGACGCCTTTCATCGCCTTAATTTTTGGATCGTTGCTGGGGTTTGTGGGCATTTTTTCTGTCCTGTTAGGTGGTGGAATTACCAAATTTGTTGTTACTGATGTTTATAGCTTATGCCATTGCGCATAACGAAGCTAACCTTGGTGACGGCTTTTATGTTGTTTAGGGGACTCGTATCCATGGCAATTATGTCTGCGTTTTTTCCTACTTCAAGCGTGCCCAGGGTATCGGACATTCCGAGTAAGGACGCGGTATTGATAGTGGCGGTTTGAATGGCTGCCATGGGTGTCATGCCAATGGCAACGTAAGCAACGAGCTCTTGTGCGTTGTAGCCGTGCTTCGAAATACCTGCATCACTTCCCATAGAAATGGTAACGCCCTTTTTATAGGCTTTGGCCAATAGAGCATCCACTTCTACAGCTTTGCCTTGTAAGCTTTGCTTTACAAAATCGGGAATTGTTGGATGTTCCTGGAAAAATTTGCTTAACGAAGCTGTAGGAACTATGTGAGCGCCAGTTTTCTTAAAGAGTTTAATAGATTTGTTATTTAGAAAACTTGAGTGCTCTACGGAGTCTACACCAGCTGATAACGCGGCGTTAATACCATCGGTTCCATGGGCGTGCGCGGTCACTTTTAGGCCGAGTCGGTGTGCGGCGTCTACGATCGCGATTAGTTCATCGTCAAACATCTCGGCGGGGGAGTTTTTTTTGCCATTTTTGTCGGCGCCGCCTCCGGTGGCCATAATTTTAATCACCTCAGCCCCCAGTTTATACTGGCTTCTCACGGCTCTGCGGCAATCATCTGCACCATCACATACGGCTGAGGAGAGATAGAGTTTGGCGTAATCTTCTCTAACGCCAAAATGATCGGCATGCCCGGCCGTAGCTGAAATAGCTTTGCCAGCGGCAATGATGCGAGGCCCCGGTATTGTGTTTCGGTTGATTGCGTCACGTACGGCCATTATTGCCTCGCCGCTTAATGCCGACAAATCGCGTATTGTTGTAATGCCTGCCATTAAGGTCTTGTTGGCATTTTCCACAGCAATCATTGCGAAATCAGCGTCGCTCGTCTTATTGGCTTCTTCATATTCTGTATTCTCGCCCATAGTTAGGTGAACATGCATGTCCATCATTCCGGGCATAACGAATTTATCGCTTAAATCTTTAATTTCTACGTCGGCGCCACTCTGGTAATCTTTGCTTGAAGCAAAGCCGTCGACTATCGCTAATATTTTACCATTTTCAATCACCAGGCTTTGCTGATTTCGCGCCGGTTCGCCCGGTATGGCAAGCAGCGTGCCGGCGTGAATAATGGTGATTTGTTCTTTTTCGAGGCGGTCTGAGGCGTCAGCGAATGGTGTTAAAACGATGGTTAAAAGTAAAATGCCAGTGCTGGATAGTAGGTTCATCGTGACGTCCTTAAAATATGATAGGGAATCTCTGGGAGATATAGGTTTTCTCCCAGACTGCCATGTTCTAAGCGCTGGATTCAAGAAATAGTAAAAACAATTCCGCCTCACTAAATCTTTGTCTGTACCTCGCCGTTGGTCTGCTCAAGATGCAAGAAATTTAGTTCAGTTGCGTAATTGGCTGATATCGAAAATTTTTCTAATTGTTCGTATCAAAAATCTCCAATTGGTCATCACGTAAATATTTGAATTCCTTACCGTCATACCATTGAGCAAATTTCTTGCTTTTGCTTAGTTCTATACCAATTAGATACAGCGACTTAATATCAAGCAAGGCTCCGGATACATCAAAGTTTTCGGAGTATTCATCTTTTACCTGGTGGTATCGATTCTGAAAATAATCATCCGCCTGTGCGTCCATCCACTCCTGGCCTTTAACAATATGATTGCTGCCGCTGGCTAAACCGATGGTAGGAATGCCCGAACGATTAAAACTAAACCCGTCGTTACGGTAGGCGATGCCTGCTTCCAGCCGACCAAAAGGGGTGGCTGTGCGCCCCTGCTTATTTTCGATAGCTTCTTTGATAGCGGCGTCCATTAAAGGAGAGTTGTTTATACCGTGAACCAACACGTCGGACGTCTCACCGTTGAGGTTCATCATGTCGAGGTTAATCGCGCCCACGGTTTTGGCTAGAGGAAACAATGGGTTTTGTACATAATGGTATGAACCCAATAAACCGCTCTCTTCTGCGCTAACGGCCATAATGACCACTGATCGCTTAAGGTTATTGGTGGCCTTAAAAAGGTGGGCCAATTCAATTATGCTGGCAATACCCGCGGCATTGTCTCGCGCACCATTGTATATTTTGTCGCCTTTCAAATTATCGTCTTTGCCTAGATGGTCCCAGTGGGCCAGATAGATAATGGTTTCATCGGGACTTTCCTTGCCGGGTATCAATCCAACTATATTGTGCGATGTTGAGTGCTTGAGTGACGACTTTAGTTTGATGCTGATTGACGCGTCTAGGAATTTTGGTATGTAGGTTGAATTAAGTGCGTGTTGGGTTTCCCGCGCGTAGTCCCATCCGCTGATTGCCATGAGTTCAGAAGTATATTTGGCGGAAATGTAACCTTGAACCGCAAGGTCTCCGGCACGCGTTGCAGCTAATATTGAGCGTTTTTTGTTATGTTCTTGAACGTGGCTTGGCCAGTCGCTCGACATAAGACGTGGGTCGTGAATGATAAAGGCCGCTTTGGCTCCTTGACGCTCGGCTTCCTCGTATTTATAGCTGTCTTTCGCATAGTAGGTGATTCCTTTCCCCAGGAAGTGCTCTTTAGTGGGCGACAGATATCCTGGGTCATTACTGAGCATAATGACAGTTTTTCCTTTCACGTCTATTCCTTGGTAGTCGTTCCAATCATATTCCGGGGCAACGACGCCGTAACCTACAAAAACTATATTGGAGCGATCAACTGAGATATTCGAAATAGGTCTTCGAGAATATGAAACTAGTTCGTTGCCGTGAGTGATCGGCATGCTGCGTTCGGCTTGTGCTACGGAAATGTCGGAAAATTCTGTATTGATTTCGACCAGATCTACGGCTTGTTGGAAACTTTTACCGTTACCGGGTTGTAAGCCTGCAAGCTTAAATTGTGCTTCGATATATTGGGTCGTTTTTTTACCGCCTCGGGTAGCGGGTTTACGGCCTTCAAACTCGTCGGAGGCCAATGTTTTCATGTTATTGCGAAAGCGTATTTCTGAGGTTTGCAAATTTTCGCCTTCTGAGCATGCAATCAAAAATACAAGACAGGTTAGAGCAAGGCATAAATATTTCATAATCAATCCAGAGGTGTATAAATTCTAAGTGTTCGATGTTTTATAGTGGCGAAATTACCGTTAATTCCTTGTGTGCGGGGAGGCTCTTGAGTGCTTATTCCGTAGCTCGGAACGATAGGATTTATACAGTGCGCGAGTGTGTTTTTTAACTGTAAAATATTCAAAATATTGGTTACTTAGATGATCGATCTTCCGTAAGTAGAGAGAGGCAAAACGGGCAATCTCTTGAATTGTATTTGTGGTAACTAAAGGTAGAGTTTTTATGCAACAATTTGATATGTACATAAACGGTGAAGCCGTGACATCGGGTAAGGTCTTTGATGTTATTAATCCGGCGACTGGTTCCGTTTTTGCGCAGGTTCAAGAGGGCGATATCTCCCACGTTGATAGCGCAGTGGCGGCGGCTCGAGCCGCATTCCCAGCCTGGAGCAGGACTAGCGACGATGAAAGAAAAGCGCTTTGTCATGCTCTGGCATCTGCGCTAGAAGAAAACATGCCAGAACTTATGGAATTGGTAACAAAAGAGTCAGGTAAACCTATGGCCGGGCTTAACGGTGTGGGTTCTGGCATGGAAGTGGGGGGCTCAATCGCATGGACTCAGTATACAGCCGAGCTGCAGCTGCCTATTGACATAATTCAAGATGATGATGAAGCGCGCATTGAAGTACATCGCAAACCACTCGGTGTGGTCGCCTCGATAACACCATGGAACTGGCCTTTAATGATCTCCATATGGCATGTTATTCCCGCCTTGAGAAGCGGCAATACTGTTATTATGAAACCGTCGCCTTATACCCCAACGGCCACCATACGGTTTGTTGAATTGGCCAGTAAAATTTTACCCGCCGGTGTTATTAATATTATTACTGGAGAGGGTGACGTTGGCAGTGCCCTAAGTGGCCACACGGATGTTAATAAAATCGTCTTTACCGGTTCCACTCCCACCGGCAAGCGGATTATGCAATCAGCCTCCGGAAATTTAAAACGTTTGACTCTAGAACTTGGTGGCAACGACGCTGGAATTGTACTGCCAGATGTGAGCGTAAGCGAAGTTGCAGAAAAATTATTTTGGGCCTGTTTCCACAACAATGGTCAAACCTGTGCGGCCTTGAAACGTCTATATGTTCATGAGTCGCAATATGAGGAAATGTGCGAAGCCATAGCGAGCTTGGCAAAGAAGGTTGTTGTGGGTAATGGTTTGGAGCCTGGTGTCGAATTAGGCCCCGTTCAGAATATAGAACAGTTAAAGATAGTAGAGGCTTTAGCCACATCAGCTAAAGAAGACGGCGGTCGTTTTTTGGCTGGTGGCCAACGTATTGATCGGGAAGGTTTCTTTTTTGAGCCAACTGTTGTCGCGGATTTATGTGATGGTCACCGTCTGGTGGACGAAGAGCCGTTTGGGCCGATCCTTCCTATTATCAAATATACTGACGTTGATGAGGTTATTGCCACTGCAAACCAAAACGATCGAGGTCTCGGTGGTTCGATATGGTCAAACGATACTGAGAAGGCAATGGAATTGGCGCAGCGTTTAGAGTGTGGATCAGCCTGGGTAAATGACCACGGAGCCATCCAGCCAAACGCGCCATTCGGAGGCGTTAAGCAGTCGGGTATTGGGGTAGAGTTTGGCCTGTACGGCCTAGAGGAATACACCTCTATACAAACTTTGAAAGTATCCAAATAACTGTACACGATAAGTTGCTGAAACTATGTTAAAAAACAGTGCAACAAGCTATGGCTGGGTGAGTATTGCGCTCCATTGGATCATGGCTTTACTGATATTCTTTTTATTCGGTTTGGGCCTTTATATGGTGGAGCTGACGTATTATGACGCCTGGTATAAAGGCTCGCTTGATTTGCACAAAAGCCTTGGTCTAGTGACTTTGTTTACACTGATTTTCAGAGTTTTCTGGAGGTTCATTAACCCATCTCCCGCGGATTTGCCCGGCCCACGGTGGGAGAAATTGTCGGCTCATTATATGCACATAGGCCTGTATGCTCTGTTGTTGATTTTGATGGTCAGCGGTTATCTCATCTCTACCGCAGATGGTCGCGCTATTGCAGTGTTTGAGCTGATAAGCGTGCCAGCGCTTCCGTGGGGTATAGACAATCAGGAAGATATAGTGGGGGAATTGCATGAGGTTTTGGCTTGGTTATTGATTTCTATGGTCGCCGTGCATGCATTGGCTGCGATCAAGCATCAATTTATTAATAAAGACAATGGTTTGGGGCGGATACTGAAAAGTCATTAGCTTCGGCATTTAGCAGTACCAATTAGCAGTACCAATTAGCAGTACCAATGAAAAACTATTAAACCAACATTAATTTTAGAGAGGATATTTTATGAAACGTTTATTATTGGCCGGCGCCTTAACCGCCGCCACATTTTTGTCTGTTACGGCAAACGCCGCTGATTATCAGATTGATGTTGAGGGTGCGCATGCGTCTATCAATTTCAAAATCAATCACTTAGGTTATAGCTTCATCGCTGGTCGCTTCAATACCTTCGAAGGTGGATTTAGCTATGATGCGAAAAAACAGTCTGGATCCACAGTAAAGGTTGTTATTCAGACTGCCAGCCTAGATTCCAATCACGCTGAGCGTGATAAGCATCTGAAAGGCGAAGATTTTCTGAATGTGAGTAAATACCCTACTGCGAGCTTTACAAGTACGAAGTATGTTGCCGCCGACGCGATGTCGGGTGTTATGACGGGAACTTTAGAGCTGCACGGCGTTAAAAACATCATCTCAATTCCCGTGCAAAAAATTGGCGAAGGCGATGATCCATGGGGTAGTTATCGCGCCGGTTTCAGCGGCACGACTACTTTAAAGTTGTCGGATTACGGCATTGATTACGACTTAGGGCCGAGCTCTACAACTGTAGAGTTAGAATTGAATATCGAAGGTGTTAAGCAGTAGTCACTGAACCATCAAGAACAGATAGCTTTGCCGAGGCTTTGTTAAGGCTTTGCTGAAGTTTTATTGAGGTTTTGTTGAATTTTTGTTGAATTTTAGGTTCAGCAGAGTCGCACAGCTCGAGTTTAGTCAGGGTATTTTTGTTTTGACAGTGAGCTTCGAGTTGTGCGTCTGGGCTTATCTGGCTTTCTCATTCCACTTTATGCATTCGGCTAGGCTCACGCCTTTTCCACCGAAAATATCCAGTGCGCTGCCAATAGTAAGGTCTACCTTACCGCCAGAAAGGGAACTGACTCGTTCTAGGTCTTCTAGTGAACGGGCGCCGCCGGCATAAGTCACTGGAATTGGGCAATGTTTGCCAAGCAGTTCAACCAGCTCGCCATCAATACCGCCTTGTAGGCCTTCAACATCCGCAGCATGAATTAAAAACTCACTGCAATGTGCACTCAGCTCGGTCAATGTCTCTGCGTTAATGGGAGTGTTGCTTAGAGTTTGCCAGCGATTTGTGGCGATGTTCCAGCCGCTTTCTGTGCGCCGACAACTGAGGTCTAATACCAGTTTGTCCTCACCAGTTTCTTGTTTAATCTGCTCAAGACGCGACCAGCTGAACTCGCCGTTTTCAAATAAGTAGGAGGTAACGATGACCTGAGAGGCGCCTGCCTGCAAAAACTCGGTGGCGTTTTCTCGATTTACACCGCCACCAAATTGCAGCCCATTGGGCCAAGCTTTAAGAGCTTGTAAGGCTGCGCCTTTATTGCCTGGCCCTAGCGCAATCACGTGCCCGCCGGTTAAGTTGTGACGGCAGTACATATCCGCATAGTAAGCCGCATCATAGGGGCTCACATAATTTGTGTCGGCGCCTTCATCGTTGAGACTGCCGCCCACAATTTGCTTAACTTGGCCTTGGTGAAGATCTATGCAGGGTCGAAAAAGGGTCAAGGTGAGCTCCAAGTCAAAGACGGAGCGACAGTTTATCGGCCCCGTGAAAACAGTGGATTATATTCATCCTTAAGGGAATTCGCTACTTTGTTTGGCTCCCATGCTGATTGAGTACCTGATGCCTTAAAACGTACCGCTTAAACTGGCTCGAATTACCCAATCAGAATGGCGTCGGTTGGTTTCCCGGCCGCTTATTGCACCATTTCTGTCGTCTTCGTAGAAAATACGTTCATTCTCCCATGTGAAACCCAGCAAATCCTCGCCTTCAACCTTAAGCGTCATTCCCGCGATATCTTTGTGTTCAATAAAAAACACGTGAGATTGGGGGAAGGCATGTCCAAATTTACTGATCTGTTTTAGGCGATATTGCGTGTTATCGCTCCTGTCCTCCAGCTTAAACCCCCAAGCAATAGCGCTATTGGGCAGATCTTGGCGGAAAGTCAGTCGGTAGTGAACCGCGGGATGACTGTTCTGACGGAAGCGCAGCTCTTCACCTGTCACCGGGTCTTCAAATTCGTGTTTTTTCAGCTTGCCAAAAAAATCGAGTTTGGCACCCGGAATACCTACCTTACCTAGGGCAAAGGTGCCCGAAACCTCAAGGCCGATTGTGTCCAGCTGGTCGATGTTGCCTCGCCCCTCCGTGCCGTTTCCCAGTGGAATGTAGGTGATGAAGTCGTCTACCTGTTCAACAAATGCGGTAAGAGTAACAATATCTGTGTCCCAGAGTTTTCGCTCATAGGCCAGTTCTGCACGCCAGGTTTGGTCTGGAACAAGTCCTGTATTGCCGCCGTCTTGAGTGCCTTCGTCAAGATTCGTAGAGCTGGCGAAGTCGCTGAATTGCAATTGCCCTACAGAGCGTTCGAGCCTGGCGCGGATTAGGGCGTTTTCCGAGATGTCGCCATTCACAGCGGCAAAACCCTTGTAGCGTACAAACGACTCGGAGCGTGGCAGAGTATCACCGGCTACAGATAGTTTTGAATATTCGCTAGCCACCATCGATTGCAAGGCCCAGCGATCATTCAGTGGTCTGGAATATTGCGCACTGATTTCCGCGCGGGTTTCACTCACGTTTACATTACTGCCTGGAATGTCCACATTCTCGAAACCTTGGCCGTGACTTTCTTCAAAAAAGGCCTCGGTATCTAGGGTATTCTTGACGCCCTCAAAGGCCAATTCTACGGTGTGGTCCTCGGCGGTTTGAAAGGTATAGAGTGTGCGTAAAACATTCTCGGTGCCCTCGGGCCGAGAGAATGAATTGAAGTAATAGTTGTCCTCGTTTGCTGAAATGCTCGCGAAATAACTGTCATCCTGGTCATCTGTAGATCGGCTTAAGCCGATAAACTTCAAAGTGCCTTGATAAAAAGGCATGGTGTAATCACCGCCTATCTCGAAACTGTTTATCTCCTCTGGGCTTTGATAGCTCACATTGGCGACCAGGTCGCTTATTCGTTTCCGCCCGGGTTCCAAGGCTGGGTCGTATTGATCGGAAACGCTGTAGAACTTTGCATCTTCAGTTGAGGCTGACAAATTTAGATTCGCGCTATGAGTATCATTTCCCCATGACAGGCCAAGCGCGAGGTCTACTCCATGGTTAAAGAAGCTCGTATATTCGCTGCGTACTTGCCACAACTGGCCGTCGCCATCGTAGGCATTCTCTAGTCCCGCTTGAGGGAATTCGTCGCCATAGCGTTTGATGTTGGCGGTGTAGCCAAAGGCATTCACTTTCCCTGCAACGGAAGACTCTAATATTAGGTTTGTGACACCTTCTTCTGTTGTGTGTGCCGTAGCGCCCCAGGTGCCCGCAATTTGGTCGCTCTCTTTGTAGACGACATTAACAATTTGTCCGGATTGCCCGGCAAGCTCAGTAGAGCCTTGGGTTAAAATTTCAATTCGAGTTATGTTTTCGGCGGGAATTCGGCTTAAGAGCTCAAGCGGACTACTGTCCTTAGTACTGGCTCGCTTGCCATTGAGCAGTAAATTGCCATTGCCTTGGCCTAGGCCACGCACTTCATCGTCATTGTTGTTGCCGTCTGCCCCGACAAGAGTAAATCCGGGAACCTGCGTCACCATATCGCTGGCAGTTTGGGGGGCATAACGCTGAAAATACTGTGCCTGATAAAGTACTCGTTTACCCACAATGGATACGTGCATGCTGGTAGTTTCAGCCAAGGTAGGCAGCGCAGCCCCATAAAGACTAGATATTAGGGTGCATACACCAAGTAGGCGATAGTTTTTGCTTGTTACAGTCACTTTTTGAGTTCCTTCAGCGCAGAGCTGGGTTGTCTGCGGTGTTCTTTGTTGGTTTGGCCTAGCAATTTATATATTGCTACTATAGTCCCAATTAAGATAAACGCAGCAAAGAATAGGCAGTGCGAGTTTGTGAACCGCTGGAGTGTTGAATATGCCTATTCTTGGGCACTTAAGCGTCATACTAAGAAATACTAGAAGTTAAACTTGGAGGGAGTGGAGTTGGATCATAATCCGGAATTTTTGAATTTGGTGAATGGTATTAAGGGCGCGGTTACTGAGTGCTCTATTGAAGACTATCTGTTATGGAAGTCTGAGCACAAAACAATGGTGCTGGTTGACGTTCGGGAAGACGGCGAATGGAGTAATGGTCACGCACCGCAGGCTATTCATCTTGGCAAAGGCGTTATTGAACGCGATATTGAAACAGCCTATCCGAATAAGGACGTTTGCTTAGTGCTCTATTGCGGAGGGGGCTTCCGTTCAGCAATGGCCGCCGACAGTATTCAGAAGATGGGCTACAGCAACGTAACATCAATGGACGGAGGTTTTCGTCGTTGGTTGGAATTGGGTTTGGAAGTGCAAATGCCTTGAGCTAAGTGCTCCTCGCCAGGTCTAAATTCACGCGGCGAGGAGCAGGGTTTTATGCAGCGAAAATTTTCACCGGCACGCCGTTAAATGCAGCGTTGCCACTGACTTCATCAATATATTTATCGTCGGTTAAATCATTGCAGCTCACGCCCTCTTGTTGGGCGGCAATATTCATTTGCACCCCTTCGCGCTTGTGACCCCAGCCGTGAGGCAAACTGACTACACCTTGCATCACATCGTGGCTCGCACATACCGTGGTGCTTACTTCACCCACTCGCGACTGAATGGTGACCTGCGCATTATCCTCAAGCTTTCGATCCGCTAAATCTTTTGGGTGCATGAGAAGCTGCCAGCGCGGCTTGCCTTTAACCAGGCGTTGATAGTTGTGCATCCAAGAGTTGTTGCTGCGCACATGGCGACGGCCAATAAGCAGCAGTTCACCTTCCGTAGGCTTCGCATCGGTGTTTCTGAGGCGCGTAATATCAGGTTCAATATAGTCGGCCATTAATTCAATACGCCCCGAGCTGGTGCAAAGGCGTTTAGTCAGCGAAGGTTCCAGCGGGCCAAGGTCCAGTCCGTGTGGGTGTTCTTTAATTTTGTCTAATGTTAAGGCAAGTTCGTGGCCGGCGGCTTCACCGTACACACCGCCCTGAATTCCCATATCAATTAATTTGTCGGGTGACGGTGAGGGCTTGAAGTCTACCTTTTTCAAATCGGCAATTTCTTGTCCCAAACCGTTCAGAATTTGCCAGTCGTGGCGGGTGTCTTCCTGGGCTTTAAAGAGGGGTGCGTTATAACGGGTGGTGTTGTGTACTGCCAAACGGTGGAAGGCCAAATCGTAGTGGTCGTGCTCTAATGCGCCGGTTGGTGGCAAGATGATATTGGCGTGACGAGTGGTTTCGTTGATGTAGAGATCTACCGATACCATGAAGTCCAAATCACTTAAGGCGCTGTCCATACTGCGACCGTTGGGGGCCGACAACACAGGGTTACCCGCCATGGTAATGAGCGCGCGAATTTGGCCTTCACCCTCGGTGAGAATCTCTTCCGCCAGCACGCTGCTGGGGAACTCGCCACTGAATTCGGGTTGAGCACTCACTCGGCTGTGCCAGCGGGCAAAATGGCCAGCGCCATTCTCTCCAGGTTTTACGAAACCAAATGCCGGAGCGGTAACCATTGCGCCGCCATGCACATCTAAAGAGTTGCTTAAAATATTAATAATTTGAATGGCCCACTGGCAAAGAGTGCCAAAGGCTTGGGTGGAAACCCCCATGCGTCCGTAACACACCGCGCCTTCAGTTTGCGCCATGTCGCGAGCCATTTGACGAATGTCTTCGGCCTTAATACCGGTTTGTTGCTCGGCCAGTTCTGGTGTAAAGCCTACCGCTGTGTTTTCGACATCATCCAGACCTTCCAGTAAATCGCCAAGGTGGCCAGTGTTCACAAGGTTTTCGGCAAAGAGGGTATGAATCATAGCCATCAGCAGGAACGCGTCGCTGCCGGGGCGAATGAAGTGGTGGGTATCGGCAATGTCGGCCGTCTCAGTTTTTCTTGGGTCAATCACTACAAATCGACCGCCACGTTTCTGAATCGCTTTAAGTCGTTTGGTGACGTCGGGCACGGTCATGATGCTGCCGTTTGAGGCCAGAGGGTTGGCGCCAATCACGAGCATATACTGTGTGCGGTCTATATCGGGAATAGGCAGCATCGACTGGTGTCCATACATGGAATAGGACACCAAGTGGTGGGGCAGCTGATCGAGAGACGTCGCCGAAAAATTATTTTTAGTTTTTAATAGTTTACGCAAAATGCTGCCGTGAGTGAGGCTGCCGTAGTTGTGAACATTTGGGTTGCCTGCGTAAAACGCTACGGCATTGACGCCACTTTTTGCCTGTACCGACACCAAATTCTCTGCCACCGTTTTGTAGGCTTCGTCCCAACTAATGCGCTCCCACTTATCACCCACTCGCTTCACTGGATGTTTTAGCCGGTCTGGATCAAAATGAAAATCCTGCAGTGCGGAGGCCTTGGCACATATGTGACCGCGGCTCAGTGGGTCGTTTTTGTCACCTTTGATCGACAGCACTTGCTCACCCTGCGTTTTAATTTCCAGACCACAAATGGCCTCACATAGATGGCAGGCGCGATAGCTTGTTTTAACTTCTGCGTTCATGGAGTTCTCTCTCTCTGTCTCTCGGGGGCAAAATAGGCCACTTATATTATTCCTGTAATTTATCACGGGGAGAGAGTCAGGCTTATTTTATTTGGTGATCCCGCCCTATAAGCAGTACTTATGAGCTTCTATTGCCGGTCTATAATCACTTTTTATCCAAGTAATTACAGCCTGATAAAGCTTGTAATATGCAAGCTCATTTCTTATTGTGGGTAGAACTACCTCACAGGTGCCTAGCGAATGAAATTTGAAGAATCGAAGTGGAACGGTTGCCCAATACGCTATGCGGCTGAGATTATTGGTGATAAATGGACCTTTCTTATCTTGCGGGATTTGATGTTTCGCAACAAAAGTAGTTATACGGCCTTGTTGCATTCGTCGGAAAAGATATCTACTAATATTCTTGCGGACAGGCTGCGTAAATTGGAAAAACACGGCATGCTTGAAAAGAGCGTTGACCCTGATAACAAGAAACAATTTATCTATGCCTTGAGCAAAAAGGGTCTAGATCTTATGCCTACTATGTTGAGTTTGTTTGCTTGGTCTTGTGAGTATGACGATGAGACTCACTTGCCAGCGAGTTTGGTGGGGGAAGCGAAGCGCGATCCCTGGGGGCTTGCAAAGCAACTAAGGCAGGGGAAAGCCTTAGCCTTGAATACAGAGAAATCTAGCAGGTAGGCGATAGCCCAGGCGCCATAAGAGCCTGAGCTAATTTAACGCAAATAATTAGAGGCGTTTAAAACCTTTAATTTCTTGAGATTTTACGTTAATTTTGCATTGCACATTGAAGCCATTGTCGTTTTCTGTGGTAACGCGCAATAAAACCTTTTTTACTCGTCCAGAACCGCTAATGCCTCTTAAGCGAATTTCAGCATTTGCATCTAAGCTCAGTTCCTGTGGTGCGGCGGCTTTACAGCTGTCGACGATAACGCTGTTCTGGGTGGCGGCCAATACAGAATTTGTGGCCAGTAGGTTCACGGTCAGAGCGATTAAGGCTGATTTTAAGATTTTCATAGTGTTTCCCTTGTGGGGTATGGGTTGATTGGTGACACCTTGTGCGCCATTCTACCCAATGCAAATATAATCAACAATATCCTTTTGTGCAGGCGGGTCGTGCAAATATGCAGAATATCAATTGGGAAGGGCTTCAGTACTGTTTGGCGGTCATTCGCGAGGGCTCTATTAGCCGTGCGGCGAAGAAGCTACAGGTGAACCACACCACGGTATCGCGCCGTATTACGGCCCTGGAGACAGAGCTGAATGTGCGGATATTTGATCGCTCTACGGTTGGTTGGTTACTTACACCGCTGGGTGAGGCCATACTACCTTCGGCTCAGAATATGGAGGAGGAGTTCTTTAACCTCAGTCGTATAGCGCTTGCCGACCAGTCGGAACTAACGGGTAGCCTACGAGTTACCGCTATTGAAGGCTTGTTTCACCAAATTCTGATTGGCCCTTTAAGTGAATTTTCCAATCGTTACCCTGAAATTGACTTGGACATCATGTCGACGGTCACTACCTTAGACCTAGCGGCTCATGAAGCTGACATCGCCTTTAGGATTACCAATCAGCCGCCGCCGGATTTAGTGGGCAAAAAAATAGGTGATTTGGCCTTTGCGGTATACAGCACCCATGAATTGCTGGCGAAATGGAAAGAGAGCCCAGACGATATCTCCTGTATTGCCTGGCATGAAATTGGCGCTGAGATGCCTAGTTGGATACAAAGTAACTTCCCAAACATGCGGGTACGCTTTCGCGTGAACTCGCTGAACTTGCTCATGGGTATGGTGAAGCGAGGAGTGGGTTTCGCAGTGCTTCCCTGCGCTCTGGGAGATCTTGAGCCCACACTGACTCGGGTTTTTGATACTCATGCCAAAGAATCGGTCGGGTTTTGGGTGCTCTCTCATATCGATCTTAGGACCACGGCAAGAATTAGAATATTTCGCGATTTTATGATTGATGCCATCATGCCCTTAGTACCACTAATGGAAGGCAATCTGCCCAATGCCTGGAACTGCCAACCGGCGAAAGACTATCTGGCGAAGTGACAATCTATGAAAAAACCAATTTTGAATAGCCTTTGGCTTGCGCGCCTCAGTGCTCAGCTAGTGCTTGTTATGCTGCTGGGTGCCTGCACTGACTATAGCGGGGTAACCATTTACCCCGCTCGACACATATTAACCATGGAGCCCGGTAGCGAAGGTCATTCTGCATTGGCGGTTCAAGGGGGGCGTATTGTGGGTTTGGGTTCACAAACCGGCTTGCAAGCAGAGTTTGCTAGTGAGGCCGTGAGGCTCGACACAACCTTTGCGGACAAAACCCTTATGCCGGGGTTTATCGACCCTCACATTCACCCATCTATTGCGGCCGTAATTCTGCCGCTCGATATCGTCTCGGCTATGGAGTGGGCGACACCTTCTGGCACCACCATCGCGGTAAAAACGGAAGCGCACTTTAGGGCGCGCCTAAGTGCCTTGCTCAGTGAGAAGGGGCCTGACGAGGTGCTGTTCACTTGGGGGTATCACGAGCTGTATCACGGCCCGCTCAACCGTAATATTCTGGACGATATTTCGAGTACCCAGCCCATTGTGGTTTGGCAGCGCTCAGTGCACGAGTTGTATTTTAATACGGCGGCGCTCGAGATGTACGGCATGAGCGAAAGTGACTTTGCGGCGAGCGAACAGGCAAATTGGCAGGAAGGGCACCTTTGGGAGACTGGTTTATTTGCCGTTGGCCAATCGGTGTTTATGGAATTGGTGAGCCCGCTAAAATATCTCAAGGGTTTGTCGATGATGAGCTCGACTCTTCATAAGGGGGGCCTGACTACGGTGGGTGAGCAGGGAGGTCCCCAGCTGAATGAGTATTTAGAATTTTTTGGTATGGCCTTAGAAACTTGGGGCGGTATTCCCTATCGTTATGTCGTGGTGCCCAATGCTATGTATTACATGAAGCGCCTAGACTCAGTTGCCGATGTAGAAGAGAAGGCCCAAAGCTTAGTGGATTCATACAAGCCATTCAAAATTATCAAGCACATTAAGCTGTACGTGGATGGGGCGATGTTTAGCCCGGCAATGAAAATGAGTGAGGCCTTCATCGATGGCCATCATGGCGAGTGGATGATGACGCCTGAACAGCAGCAATCCATCTTTGATGTATTTTGGGATAAAGGATGGCACTTTCATCTGCACGTTAATGGTGACGCCGGTTTAGACCAGGTATTGTCAATGGTTGAGAAGAAGCGCGAAATCAGTCCTCGTGACGATGTTCGTATTGTTTTGGAGCATTACGGTTATGCGCGTGAAGAGCAGCACCAGCGAGTAAAAGACTTAGGGATCGTTGTCTCTAACAATGCCTATTACCTTCATGAGTTGGCGCCAATTTATGCGAGTGCACAATTGGGGCCAGAGCGAGCGGCCGATATATCGCCATTGGGAGGTTTGGCGCGCGCAGGAGTGCCGTTTTCTTTTCACTCCGACTATTTTATGGCGCCCGCCGAACCCCTGACTCAGGTTTGGGTCGCCGTAAACCGAATTGCTAGTGATGGCAAGGTATGGGGAGAGCATCAAAAAATCGCCCTGGATCTAGCGCTGCGTGCTATTACTACCGAGGCGGCTTATAGCCTAGGAATGGAAAGTGAAATAGGTTCAATCAAGCTGGGTAAGCGCGCAGACTTCACTGTCTTGGCGGAAAACCCATATGATGTAGACCCAAAATTACTTAAAGACATTACGATATGGGGAACGGTGTTAGACGGGACCCTGCATCCCCTTTAAACTCGTTCCGCTGTTAACTTTACCCAATAAAAATAAGAATACTTAATGTCAGATAAAAATCAAAAAATGCTAAAGTCCGGGCTAAGATTTTCGCTTCGCCTCACGTTTAAGGCCCTCGTTCGCCCACCTCTGCCAGTGAAGTGGCAGCGAGCTCTAGTGAGTCTGCTAGCGGATATTGGTCGTTTGGCGCCGCAGGTTGTCTTTGAACAATACTCGGTAGGAGGCATTACAGTAGAGCGGGTGACGCCGAAGCGCGTGAGCAAGGGCAAAGTCATCTTGTACTTTCACGGTGGTGCGTATTGCCTTGGCTCGGCGAAAACTCATCGTAGCTTAAGTTCTCATCTTGCAAGCAGTAGTAATGTCCAGGTTGTGCTGCCGAACTATCGCTTGGCGCCTGAGCATCCTTTTCCGGCGGCTCAAGATGATGCTCTATTATGTTATAAAGCTCTACTGGCTGAGGGTTATAGTCCGAGTGATATTATTGTTGGGGGTGATTCCGCCGGCGGCGGTTTGGCGCTCTCTTTACTTGTTCGACTTCAGCGCGAAGGCATGTCTTTTCCTGCTGGGCAAATTTTACTTTCACCTTTTGTTGACCTTACTCTTTCGGGCCGCAGTATCGTGGAGAGGCGAAAGCGTGAGCCCATGCTGGCGCAGGCTTGGATAGCACAAGGTGTCGAGATGTACGCCTCTGAAAAATATATAACTGACGCCGCTTGCTCTCCTTTGTTCGCAAATCTTGAAGGTTTTCCCCCGATGAAAATTCAGGTGGGCAGCGAGGAGGTGTTGTTTGACGACGCAGACAGGCTGGCCAAAAAAGCTCGTGAGAGTGGGGTGGAGGTTTATTTAGAAGAGTTCGAAGGCTGCTGGCACGTGTTCCAGCTGCAGGTCGGAACCTTGAGTGCTGCCGACCATGCCGTTGAAAGTCTGGCCAAATTCATTCGCCAAAAGTTAAATTTAGAGTTAAGCCAAAATTAGAATCTTATGTATCGCGAATAATAAGTTCAGTTTTAATGGTCTCTGATTTGGTCTTCTTACCATCAATTATTTTCATCAATTTGCTTACCATTAATTCACCGGCGAGAAAGGTTTCTTGGCGAATTGTGGTGATAGCAGGGCTGAAAAAACCAGACCCGGGTATGTCGTTGTAACCGACCACTGAAACATCTTCAGGCACTCGACGTCCTAATTTCTTGAGTGCATGGATAATGGCCATTGCAGCTGTATCACTATAAGCAAACACTCCATCGGGTAAGCTTTCCGCCTCGGAGAAATAACTTATGGCAGATTCATAGGCTGATTCATAAGAAAAATTGCTGAGCTGCATTTCACTAAAGTGAATGCTGGAGCCAGAATTTTCCGCGGACGACTTGAGGCCTTTCATTCTCCAGTATATTTCGTTGTGGCTTGGGTCGCCCACAAAGAGAATGTTACGACGTCCCTTTTCTATAAGATATTGACCGGCTAATTCACCGCCACGAACATTATCACTGCCGATAACGCAGTAAGCCTCCTTCTTGCGTTTCGCCCCCCAAACTACCATGGGAGCGCCAAGCGCAGAAAATTTGTCGAGCATGTCTTCGCGATGGCCTTGACCAAGGAAAATAAAACCGTCTACACCGCGAGATAGCAGCATCTGCTGGAACACATCTGGGTCATTGTGGTTGGGGGCGGTGAGCAGCAGGTCTTGATTTTGGTTGCCTAAGGCTTCTGAGACACCGGCCAGCAACTCAAATACGAATGGATCTGAGACGTGGTTTTGGCGGTGCGACAAAAAATCGATGGAAACGGCAATGGTATTGGTGCGCTTATGACGCAGCTTTTGGGCGTTGCGGTTCACGGCATAGCCGTGTTCACGGGCGACCGCGAGCACGCGTTCACGAGTTTTGGCGTTCACTAAAGGGCTGCCGCTTAGGGCCCTAGACACAGTAGGTTTAGACACTTTGGCTAAAATGGCTACTTCATCCATTGTAATTGTGCGTGTTTTACTCAAACTGTCTCAAACCCCTCAATTCCCAAAAACTCCTTTAAAAGCAGTACTCTACCACTATCAATCTCGCTTAACTACCGCCAAATTGAAACGGTTTTCAGAGGTTTTATGAAATGCGTTGCAAGAATTCATTGAAACGCATTTCATAGCTGTGTAGTATCGATCATCAATGATGGCTAGTTAGCTTATGATTGCTGTCATATAAAGAGGTTTTGGCGAACTATACTTAGCGTAAACGACGTCGTTTTCACTGCTGTTGCCTTAGACTAAAAAATAAAATGTATGTCGAGAGAGGATTGTAAAATGAAAAAGAATTTACTATCACTGGCGATCCACGGAGCTGTAGTTTGTTTGTCTTCAGCCGCTTTTGCCCAGTCCGTAAGTGAAGCAGAATTTATTGCCACGCTGGAAGAAATTGTAGTAACCGGCACTGCAAACGGCGGTGAAATGCGCAAGTTAGATGCAAGCTTTGCCATCACAAATGTGAGCGGCGAAGATATTACGAAATTCTCCCCTAAGAGCACTGCCGACTTATTGAAGTCAATTCCAGGCGTTTGGGCAGAGAGTTCGGGTGGCGTTGCTGGCGCGAACGTATTTGTTCGTGGTTTTCCAAGCGGCGGAGACGCACCGTTTTACACTTTGGAGCTTGAAGGCGCGCCAATTTTTCCGCCTGCGACTCTTTCATTTTTAGAAAACACTAGCCTGTTCCGCGTTGATGAAACCATCGAGAGAGTTGAAGGTTTGCGTGGCGGCCCTCAGTCGGTACAAGATAATGGTCAGCCTGGTTTAACCACCAATTTTTTGTTGAAAAAAGGCAGTGAAGAAACAGAAGGTTTGCTGAAATATTCGACTTCAGATTACGATTTACAGCGATTTGACGGCATGGTTAGTGGCGAGCTGGGAGATGGCTTCTACTACATGATGGGTGGGTATATCTCCACGTCGACCGGTATTCGTGATGCTGGTTATTCCTCGGAGGAGGGAAATCAGTTCACCATCAATATCAACAAAGACTTTGATCAAGGTAGCTTGAGTTTCTACCATCGCGCTACAGACGATCACGGCACATGGTATCTGCCCTCTGCGCTTAACGTTGACAGTATAGACAATGCGTACACTCAGCATGGCACACTTAATCGTCAGCGCGTTATTCAATACGGACCCAATAACGAAGAGCGTTCTGTTGACTTGGCCGACGGTCGAGGTTGGGACGGCTCAGTAACAGGCGCTGTCTTTGAATTAGAAATTTCAGATAATTGGAGTCTAAGTAACAGCTTGAACTTTACCAGCGGCGACGCCGATACGCTGGGTTTTGTACCCAATGGCGGAGCAGTTAATGTGGCGGCACTATTGGCTGATGCAAGCGTAGATTCAGGTGCTGTTATCACTGGTCCGCTTACTGGGGCTGTTACTGGTGCAGCAATTTCTGGGGATGCTTATATACAGCAATTTGGCACTTGGGAAGTACTCAAGCAAATCGAATCGTTTACCAATAACATGGCCTTGGAAGGTAGTTTCGATAGTTTCGATATTGTCTTAGGTTACTACGCCGCTTCAACATCTACCGATGAGCAGTGGTCACTGGGTAATCATGAATATTTTGTAGTAGGCAGTGGTGGCGAGCTGGTGAATGGCATTGCTTGTAATGAGCCGGGTATTGATAGCTGTGGTTGGAATTATGACATCGACGCCGTAGGCGACGCCAAAGATAATGCTTTTTACTCGGTGCTTACTTACCGGGTGTCTGGTGACGTTTCGATCGACTTCGGAGTGCGTAGCGAAAATCATGAAGTGCAATACACCGTCGATGAAGGCCGTGATGGCATCATTACAAAATCGGTTGATTACGATGAGTCGGAAACTTCCTATACGGCTGGTGCCAACTGGGCCATCGGTGAAAACCAAGGAGTATTTGCTCGAGTGAGTCAAGGCTTTAAGTTTCCTTACTTCGATGACTTCAGAGACAATTATGGGGCCTTCGAAGGTGGTGATGACTTGGTTAAGGAAGTTACCCAGTTTGAGCTTGGTTACAAAGCAAGCTATGACAATCTATCCGCGTACCTCACGTTTTTTGGTAACGAAGTAAAAGGCGATTCCTTTGTTGCAAGACCTGGGGCGCCGGCCGAAAACTTCACGAATGAAGCCTACGGTGTTGAAATCGATGTGCGTTGGATGCACGAGAGTGGTCTTTCCATGGTTGTGAATGGCACCATTCAGGAAACAGAAATTACCGAGAGCCCAACGGATAACGGCAACGAATCACAGCGTCAGCCAGGATTTCAGTTACGTCTTGCGCCCAGCTACGACTTCCAACTAGCCAATAATATGGAAGGTACTGTATATGGTTCGGTGAGCATTGTGGATGACCGTTATGCTAATAACGCGAACTCTGTTGTGTTGCCAAGCTACGAAAAATTCGATTTAGGCGTAATTCTCAATGCAAGTGAAAACGTCGCGTTGCAATTGGTGCTCGACAATTTGACTGATGAAGAAGGCCTAACTGAGGGTGATCCTCGGAATGCGGCGGCTCCCAATGGTCGCTATATTTTGCCGAAAAATGTTAAGTTAAGTGTTGCTTACGCTTTCTAAATCTTATTGATGCGTTTGAAGGTTAGAATTTTCTAATTTGAAGGCGTTCCTTTCAGCAGCCCATGATTGGGCTGCTGGCATTTTCGCAAAAGCCTCGGGGTAATTTGTCCCCTTGGCAAAAGCTAGCTCAGGAACTCTTAAAATGAACCAGCTCGCCATAAAATGTTCTCTTTTTGTCAATTACTTTATCTTTGCTATTTTATTGAATAGTGTGGGTATCGTAATCTTCCAGGTACAAAATACCTACGGGGTAACAGAGTCTGCGGCGAGTATCCTAGAAGGCTGTAAAGATATTCCGATTGCTATAACGTCATTTTTAATCGCCTCTTTTATTGCCGGATTTGGCTATAAGCGGGCTATGTTTATTGCTATGGCAAGTCTATCCATAATGTGTCTGGCGATGCCTCAAGTTCCTTCATTTTGGATGACTAAGATTCTATTTATCTGTGTTGGTGTGGGCTTCGCTGTTATCAAAGTATCGGCCTTTTCTTGTATTGGTCTGGTAACACAGGGGCCAAAAGAGCATGCGAGCCTGATGAGTTTTCTGGAATCATTTTTTATGCTTGGCGTTTTGTTTGCCTACTTTATTTTTAGCCTCTTTGTCGACGATGCGAACCCAAGCTCACATGGCTGGTTAGGGGTGTACTATGTGTTGTCGGCTCTCTGTGCTTTAGCTTGTGTATTACTATTGTTTACAAATTTTGATGGGGGCGTAGAGCAAACCGTTGATCTTGATGACTCAAAGGCTTCAAGTTTTGGGAGTATGCTGAATCTGTGTGCGAAGCCCTTAGTGTTTGTGTTTGTAATCTGTGCTTTCCTTTATGTGCTCGTCGAGCAAAGTATAATGACTTGGCTGCCAAGCTTTAACAGTTCAGAGCTCAATATGTCGCCAACGCTCAGTATTCAGATGGCGGGAATTTTGGCGGCCTCCACTGCCTTGGGTCGCTTCATATCCGGTATTGTTCTTAAAAAACTCCATTGGTATCCATTATTGTTGGCTTGTCTTTGCCTGTCTGCTTTCGCTGTCATTATTGTTTTACCGCTTACAGCACTGGTTGGCGATGAGCCGGTTACAAGCTGGGCTAATGCGCCTCTAGCTGCTTTCATATTTCCAATGATTGGTTTGTGTTTGGCGCCAGTATATCCGGCGATTAATTCAGTTATATTGTCTGCCTTGCCGAAGTTTCAACATGCACCTATGACGGGTTTGATTGTAGTGTTCTCGGCATTAGGTGGCACCACAGGTTCAATGATCACTGGAACTTTATTCGAATTGTTTGATGGCAGAACCGCCTTTTACTGTTCCCTAATTCCGATCGCGGCTATCACTTATTGCTTGTCATTGTTTAAAAGGCACGTTGAGCACAATGCTCTACCTGCTGGCATTGCAGCTAATTCATAAGGTCTATGCATTCTATGAAACCTGACCTTCTTCCGCCTGATGAAGTATTTCCGGAGTTTTTTTCTGAGGTGCAGCTAAGTTCCTTGTTTAAGGACTCCAAAACCTTTGCCGACGCGCGACCCAAATACTCTGTAGAAATCGTTTCTAGAATGTATAAGGATCAAAGTGCAAAAGAAGATTTTTGCCTAGATGATTTCGTCTTAACTAATTTTGAAGTTCCAGAATCTCATGGTTCAGAAGCTCGCGCAGATATAGTCGATGGGGAGAGCGTGCGAACGCTCATAGATGAATTGTGGAGTGTTCTAAGTCGCAACAGTGATGATGCAGACAGTTCTTCACTTATCGCTCTGCCTTACCCCTATATTGTGCCTGGGGGACGTTTCCGAGAAATCTATTATTGGGACAGTTACTTCACCATGCTGGGGCTTGCTGAGTCTGGGCGAATTGGAATGGTAGAGAATATGGTGAACAATTTCGCTTATTTACTTGACGAAATTGGCCTTATTCCAAATGGTAACAGAACCTATTATTGCTCTCGCTCTCAACCGCCATTCTTTTCTCTCATGGTTGCATTGCTTGCGAACTTGAAAAAAGACAGTGGCGTATATGCGCACTATCTGCCTCAGCTTGAAATAGAATATAAGTTTTGGATGGCGGGAAGAGAGAGCCTACTGCAAGACGGTGATACTGAAAAACGAGTAGTGCAGTTAGGTGGGTCTATATTAAACCGTTATTGGGATGACAACCCTATTCCCCGTCAAGAGAGTTTCAAGGAAGATCTTGAATTGGCCGCCAGCTATAGTGGAAGCGCCAATGCTCTTTTTCGAAATATTCGAGCCGCTGCAGAAACAGGGTGGGACTTTAGTTCTCGATGGTTTCGGGATGCCAGTGACCTAAGCTCTATTAGGACTAGCGAGATTGTTCCAATTGATTTGAATGCTTTGATGTTCAAGTTGGAAGAAACTCTGGCGAAAACCTATTCCCTTCAGGGTAATAGGGTATTGCAAGTGAAGTACGAAACGCTTGCGAAACAGAGGAAGGATGCCATTCAAACCCTCTTTTACGATGATCAACAGAAGATGTTTGTTGATCTTGATTTGTTGGGTGGTGGTGCAAGCCCAGTGGTCTCGCTGGCAGGGGTTTTTCCTTTGTATTTTGGCCTTGCTCTCAATGAGCAGGCTCAAAACGTTGCTAAAGAATTGAAGGAAAATTTCTTGAAACCAGGGGGCTGGGTAACAACCTTGAAATACACCACTCACCAGTGGGACGCTCCTAATGGTTGGGCGCCCTTGCAGTGGATGGTTTATCGAGGTCTTAAAAATTATGGGTTTCACGGTGATGCCGAGTTGGGGGCACGTCGCTGGATTGAAAACAATTTGTTGGTTTATCGGCAAACGGGAAACCTACTAGAGAAATATAATGTTGAAGCGCTGGGAACTACCGCAGGTGGCGGGGAGTATGAGGTTCAGTACGGTTTTGGTTGGACAAATGCCGTATTGTTGAAATTTATGAATGCATTGGATTGGAAGGGTTGATTAAACTTGCCGCCCACATTTTGGAAAAAATGCGGTCGGCGAATCTGAAATTTTTAACTTAATAATTCTTAAGCAAAATCTTTGGCGCTGTGACGTTCTGGTAGTTGTTTTTCTTCAGGGCCCCAGACTCTGTTAACTCTTAAGCCGCGTTGAACTGCGGGACGATCTTGTATTTCTTGTGCCCACCGAATGACATTCTTGTATGAGCTAACATCGAGGAATTCTTGGGCTTCATATAAGCTGCCCAGTACCAAGCTGCCATACCAAGCATGGTTGGCCATGTCGGCAATCGTGTATTCGTCGCCACACATAAATTGTCGCGACGCTAGATTCTGATCCAATACGTCTAGTTGTCTTTTTACTTCCATTGCATAGCGATTAATGGGGTATTCAAATTTTTCCGGCGCGTAGGCATAAAAATGCCCAAAACCACCTCCTAAAAAAGGAATGCTGCCAATATTCCAGAACAGCCAAGACATACACTCGGCACGCGGAATTGGATCCTTTGGCAGGAATGCCCCAAATTTTTCGGCGAGATAAACCAAGATGGCACCGGATTCAAAAATTCGGGTTGGTGGCGCTGTGCTGTGGTCGACCAAAACGGGAATTTTCGAATTGGGGTTTGCGCTGACAAAACCGCTGCCAAACTGATCACCTTCACCAATGTTTACCAGCCATGCGTCATATTCGGCTTCAGTTTTTCCTAGTTCAAGCAGCTCTTCCAACAGTACCGTAACCTTCACGCCATTGGGAGTGCCCAGCGAATATAGCTGTAGTGAATGCTCGCCAATGGAAAGATCTTTCTCGTGTGTAGCGCCGGCAATGGGGCGGTTAATTTTCGAGAATCGGCCGCCGTTTTCAGAGTCCCATTGCCAAACTTTAGGGGGGGTGTAAATAGACTGCTCGGTCATTGTTTATCCTTTATTACATTGATTAATAGTGTGATTGCTGCCTTCAATAAATTTGCATATGCTGTGGCTTATCTTTAAGGCTACCACGGAATACTGTTATGAATACATGGATAAAGCGCGGCGCGAGCTTACTGTTTTGTTTGTTGCTTGCTTTTAGTCTATTGGTTTACTGGCAGTTGCACGGTAGCTTGCCCAAGCTCAGTGGTGAGATACAGGTGGGGCCTGGTCTCAGCGCAGAGGTTTCGCTTTTGAGAGACGCACAAGGTGTCGTCACTATTGAGGCAGACAGCAAGGCTGATGCGGCTTACGCCTTAGGTTTTGCCCATGGTCAAGATCGTTTCTTCCAGATGGATATTCAACGACGCTTTGCCGCTGGCGAATTATCGGCCTTGGTGGGCGAAAAAGCATTGGAACATGATCGCCTTTATCGTCTTCATCAACTGAGAGCGCGCGCCAAAGACACCTTGTCTCTGCTTCGGCCAGACGAGCTGGCACTATTGGAGTCATACACTCACGGCATTAATCGAGGCCGTAATTCGCTGGCTAGCCTACCCTTTGAATATCTTTTGTTGAACACAGACCCAGTTGATTGGCAGCCGGCAGACAGCATGTTGGTGTCGGCATTTATGTTTGCTCAGATGACCTCAAAGGTTGCAACGCGAGATTACGCTCGAGAGCTTCTTCTCAGAAGTGGTGGCGAAGCTCTTTTGGCCTTTATTCAACCCGAGGGCACTGAGTGGGATACGGCCCTAGATAGCTCTTTGGTCGCCGGTTCAATATTACCCTTAAAAAGTGTGTGGTCTCCTCAGGGTTTAAGTGTGGCGCAAATTGCGATGACGGAGCCAGAGGCGCCGATGAAGGGTTCAAACAGCTGGGCCGTGAGCGGTGCTATGACAAGTCACGGAGCGGCGCTGCTGGCCAATGATCCTCATTTAGGTTTCAGTTTGCCACACATTTGGTATCGCGCTCAGCTACGCTACCCCGATGAGCAAGGTGAAATGCTAGAAGTAAACGGCGTGTCGCTACCGGGTTTGCCTTCAATTGCCATTGGTAGCAATGGCAGCGTTGCTTGGGGAATGACAAACTCGGCGGGTGATTGGGCCGACTTAATTGCTGTAGATATTGAAGGTGACTTTTACCAAAGCGTCTCAGGGCTTCAGCCGCTTAAGCTAGAAACAGAGATACTTGAAGTGCGTGGCGGTGAAAGTGTTGCATTAGAAGTACGCAGCACTGAGTGGGGGCCCTTGTTTGAGATAAATGGGGAGATCTATGCCTATCGCTGGTTGGCCCATCAGCCAGAAGCGCTAAACGCCTTTGAATATATGAATCTTGACCGGGCAAAAACCACCGCTGAGGCCACGGCCATTGCCCAGCGCTCTGGCATTAGTCCCTTTAATATTTTGATTGCCGATAAATTCGGTGACGCGGCGTGGAGTCTGGCGGGACGACTTCCTAAGCGCGGCCCAACGCCTAGTGATCGCGTGGTGCCTTGGGCGCAGGCTGCGGGCACTTGGCAGGGCTGGTTGCCTGCAGATGACTACCCAGTATTAGATACGCAGACGCAATCTTACCTCTGGACCGCCAACAATCGCATCGTGGGCGGCGATTCCTTAGACAAAATTGGTCATGGCCAATACGAATTAGGCACTAGAGGGTGGTTGATTGAGCAAGACTTAAAGGCGCAGCAGCAGTTTACGGAAGATGATATGGCGCGGATGGTCGCGAATAATAAAGCCGTATTGATGAATTCATGGCGAGACCACTTGCTGTCGTTGCTTGCAAATCAGGCCGAGCTCACACCAGAGCAGAAAGAAGCTAAAGATTTATTGGGTTCATGGTCGGGTTACGCGGAAGTGAACGAAGCGGCTTACACCGTGGTGAAATACTATCGCAAAGAATTTATGCAGCGCATCAATCAGCTGCTTATAGCAAGGCTGCAGGCCGATGGATTATTGAGTAAGGATTATGATACGGACAAATTGTGGTTGTTCAACCGCCAGAGCGAGGGGCCTTTGCAAATTCTGCGAGACCAAGCGCCTGCTCACTGGTTGCCCAAGGGTGTGGATGGTTGGGAGCAGTGGACATTAGACATGCTGAACCAGACATTGACTTCCCTGAGCGAAAAGCATGGCAGTGTAGCCCATGCCCGCTGGGGAGCAGAAAATCGCCTGCGTATGCATCACCCTTTAGCCTCTGCGCTACCAGAATTTCTACGAAGTTATTTGAACATGCCAGCTGATGAACTGGACGGTGATTCGGACATGCCCTTAGCCCAGCACCCAAGCGCCGGCCAATCAATGCGGTTTATTGTGTCGCCGGGCCGAGAGCAGCAGGCTTATCTGACGATGCCCGCTGGGCAAAGTGGGCATCCTTTGTCAGCATTTTATCGTGCGAGTCACGGCGATTGGTTGGCTTTTAAGAATACGCCTCTATTACCTGGCCCTGTTGAGGCGAGTTTGGTGTTAATCCCCACCCTTTAATGGGTCGGTCAAAGCTTGATTCTATGCGGCCTTAGTCGTTTCGAGGCCGCCTTTTAGGCGAAATTCAACGCTCAATCCCGCAATATCCTAAAAGTATTAAAAACTTCTTTTGATATAACTCAGCTTGTAGCTATAAAAGCTGATTTTCCTCTGTTTACTCTGCGCCAAATCGCGTTATTATCTCGGGTACTGGATGTATTTCTAGAAGGAGATGCTTGTTTACAGAGAAGCCCAATAAGGATTTTATGTCGTACCTATTGCGAGTGATCAGCGTATTGGCTTCATGCCTGTTGAGTCATCTTATTTTTGCTCAGGAAACACATTATAAAATTGAATTGCTGAGTGAAGAAGATGGCTTTGTCTCCTCTGAGATATATTCCATTATCCAAGATCATCAGGGCTTTCTTTGGTTTGGCACAGCCGAAAACGGCTTAATGAATTATGACGGTAAGAAAGTCCGCATATTCGAAAATGATACCGCTAAGCCCTTTTCTCTCTCGCACAATAACGCCGGAAATATTCTCTTAGAAGCTAGTGGCGCTATATGGGTCGGGACTTGGGGCGGCGGCGCCAACCGCTACGACCCCAAAACCAATATTTTTCAGCATTTCAAAAATGACCCAAACAACAATAACAGTTTGAGCTCCAATAGAGTGCAGTCTATGCATCAGGATTCTTCGGGTGCTCTGTGGTTCGGTACCTACGCCGACGGACTTAATCGCTTGAGCGAAAATGGTGAAAGTTTCCAGCGTTTCCAGCACGATGAAAAATTAAGTTCCAGCCTATCTCACAATCGAATTTGGTCAATTCAGGATGCGGGCCCGAATTCACTTTGGGTGGGTACGTCATACGGTCTGAACATTTATGACAAAATCACTCAAGAATTTAACGTTTTTCTGCCTGAGCCTAAGAGTGCGGCTGCCTCTGGTAAGAATCAAATTCGGCACATATTACAATCGCAGCAAGGTGTGCTTTATGTAGGCACAGAAGGAGGTGTTTTTGTCTTCAATTCACAAGATAAGACTTTTCGGGCAGTTACAGGCACTAACAAAGATTCCATAGGAAAAATTTATTCCTTGATGGAGGATAGCAGTGGGCTGATATGGGCTGCTTCTGATGTTGGCCTGTTTCAACTTTCGCCAAAACAGGAAGAATTTCACCCCATGCAATTGCCCAATGAGGGGGCAATACGCATTGTTTTTCAAGATAAGCAGGGAATAATTTGGGCGACCTCAGAAGTTTATGGAATATATAAGATCACCCAAAATCGAAATTTCTTCGAATTGCATAATGACGAGCTTTCATCGCCCAATGGTTTGCTGAGGGATTTTGACGGTAATCTAATCATTGCCACGGCGAGTGGTGTTTTATGTCGGATTGAGTCGGGCACAAAATCGGTAACAGAGCTCAGTGCAGATATTTTTTCTTCTCTTCCAGTTGATTCATTCGCGCGAAAAAAATCTGAACAAATGCGGAACTACAAGCCAGTTCTTCATCAAACTAATCCGTCAACGCTTTGGTTTGCGCAGCAGTCTGCATTTTTGAAATACAACATTAATACAGGAATGGCGACCGAAATTGAGCATACGGCCATTGAGGAAGTGCGGGCAATCAATAGCACAATCGATGGGCGGATTTGGGTGGGCACATATAAGAATGGATTGCATGTGTATGATCCATCGAAAGAACAATTTGAGCACCTAATGCCAGAGGCGGACAAGCCTCATAGTTTGAGCCATGCAGAAGTGCTAGTAATGTATCGTGACAAGAAAAATCGCCTATGGATTGGCACCGGGGCGGGGCTCAATTTATGGGATGACGCCAATAAGGAGTTTGTCACGTTTAAAGAACAGCCTGACGACGAGAGCAGTATCTTGGGCAGTATCATACAAGCAATATATCAAACCGATGATGGCGTTATTTGGGTGGGCACCAAAAAAGGTCTTAATCGTCTGGATGAAGAGACTGGAAAATTCCGAAGATTCTCGACCCAGAATGGCTTGAGCAGTGGTTTAATTAAAAGTCTCTCAGATGATAAAAATGGAGATTTGTGGCTGGCAACGAATAAGGGTATTACCACGATAAATTCAGAAACCTATGAAATACGCAATTATAATAAAGACGACGGATTGTTAGGCACTAAATATTATACGGACGGCTTGGCCAAAACAGCGGACGGATATATTTACATCAGTGGCCCACGAGGTGTTGATTATTTTAATCCCTTGAAAATTAAGCATGAGAAAAATAACGCTAAGGTGGTGTTAACAGGATTTCGAAAGATGGGGTCGGACGCTGTATTAGATAAACCTTTCGCTTATGTCGAAGATATCAACCTTTCCTATCAAGAAAATTTCTTCTCGCTAGAGTTTGCTGCGCTTGATTTGTATGCTCCGCATAAAAATAAATATGCCTATATGTTAGTAGGATTCGATAAAGAATGGATTCACATCGGCAACGAAAATACAGCCTCCTATACGAATCTTGATGGTGGTACTTACCAATTCTTGGTGAAAACGTCTAATGATAGCGGCGAGTGGACCGACAGTAGTCTCTCAATAAGAATCACCATTACTCCGCCACTTTGGAAAACCTGGTGGGCTTATTGTCTGTACATTTTGGCCGTTATTTTTGGCTTGATTATCTACGTTAGGTATAAAACACAAGCTCAAATCGTAGAAATTAATCAACAAAAAATATTTGTGGAAACCTTGGAGCAACAGGTATCGCAAAAAACAGCATCCCTCTCAGAAAAAACGGCAGCACTTGAGTTGGCCAATATTGAGCTGGAGCAGTTGACCTATACCGATGCACTATCGGGTCTATATAACCGGCGATATTTTGACAAAAACTTACTTCAAGAAATCACTCGCCATAGGCGACAGAAAGAAGTCTTAGCGCTCATAATCTGTGATATAGACTATTTCAAATTATATAATGATCACTATGGCCATATTGGCGGTGACAGTTGCATCCAAAGAGTATCGGAGTGCATGAGAAAAATTGTAAATCGCTCCTCAGACTCCATTTGTCGATATGGCGGTGAAGAGTTTGCTATTATATTACCCGGCACAACTGACAGGGACGCAACCAAGGTCGTTAAAAAAATAATGAAGGAGCTGGCTGCCTTGAAAATCGAGCATGATATTTCGTCAGTTGACGACTATGTCACCATGAGTTACGGTATTTTTTCCACGATTCCGGGGCCTGAAACTTCACCAGAGAGTATGATTGTTTCTGCCGATAAAGCGCTTTATTCCAGCAAAGCATCGGGTCGAAATTGCTTGGCGGTGGAAAAATCTGATTAGCTATCAAGTGACACTAACTTAAGCTATGCGGGTCAAATTTCTCAATAATGATAATTTATAATGGATGCGATATGAAAAGGTTTTTAGTCCCCTTGTTATTCTGTTCCGGCTTGGCCACCGCTGCCCCAGTTGAACAATTGGCCAGCGACGTAGAGGGCGATGTCATTCAGTGGCGCCGTCACTTTCACGAGCACGCGGAACTGTCTAATCGTGAATTCAAAACCGCTAAATACATCTCTGAATATCTACAGGCTTTAGGTCTGCAGGTACAAACAGGTGTTGCAAAAACTGGAGTGGTTGCGGTACTCGATTCCGGGAGGCCTGGCCCTACAGTAGCGCTGCGAGCTGATATGGATGGCTTGCCGGTGGTAGAGAGTGCTGATCTTCCTTTTGCATCCAAGGTAAAAGCTACTTATGGAGGTAAGGAGGTAGGGGTAATGCACGCCTGTGGCCACGACACCCATATGGCGATGTTGATGGGAGCCGCTAAAGTGCTTGTTGAATCGAAAAGCCAACTGCGGGGTAAAGTGAAGTTTATTTTCCAGCCAGCGGAGGAAGGCGCACCAATAGGTGAGCGTGGTGGTGCTGAGGTGATGGTTGAAGAAGGGGTCATGAAGGGCGTCGATGTTGTCTTCGGCCTGCACATATCCTCTAAGGAAGATGTGAACACGGTAGGCTATCGATCCGGTGGAATCATGGCGGCGGTTGACCCATGGAAAATAATTGTAAAGGGCAAACAGGCTCATGGCGCCTATCCTTGGAGTAGCGTCGACCCTGTGGTTACGAGTGCTCAGATAGTGATGGGCTTGCAAACTATAGTCAGTCGTGAATTAAAACTCCTGACCAACGCCGCTGTCGTTACGGTAGGTTCAATCAATGGCGGCAATCGTACAAATATCATTCCTAACGAAGTGGAAATGACCGGTACGGTACGCAGCTTGGACCCTGTCATGCGAGCGAACATACTTGAAGCCATACGCCGTAAAGCGACCAGCATCGCCGAAAGCATGAATGCCGAAGTTGAGATTTCACTACCCTGGGGTCAGAGTTACCCGGTAACCTACAATGACCCAGCACTGATGGATGAGATGATGCCCAGCTTGGTGACCAGCGCTGGGGCAGACAATGTGCGCCTGCAAAAAGCCCAGACGGGCGCCGAGGACTTCTCGTTCTTCCAGAAAGAAGTTCCAGGGCTCTTCCTATTTGTCGGCGGCAAGCCGCTGGACCTTCCTGCCGATCAAGCTCCAGAGCATCACACTCCAGAATTTGCTATCGATGAAGACGGATTGAAATTGGGAGTTAAATTGTTCTCAAACCTAACGCTGGACTACATGCAAAACCACAAGCGCTAAGCAAAAAAAAGGGGCGGGTATCGCCCCTTTTTCGCATCAGATGATTTGATTTTAGCTAGACAGCAGAATGAGCCATAGAGATCAGAGAGTAATTTTTAGTCGCGATTTCACAGCTCAGTCCGCTGCCAATTCGGTGGTCCAAATAAACTTAGCCACCGCTCTCTAGCAGATTTAGACGCACGAAGGTCGGCAATAATTTTTTTCCAAATATAAAAAGTAAGGCTTACTGGGTTGTTGGTTTTTATATTGTTAACCAGTCCAAAGACGACGGTCTCCCGCTCCTCCGCATAGGTGCCAAACAGCCGGTCCCAGAGCATAAATAAATTACCGTAGTTCTTGTCGATGTAAGCGGGATTGCTACCGTGATGGACGCGGTGAGCAGAGGGCGTATTAAAAATAAATTCGATAATGGCTGGCAGCTTACCTACACAGCGAGTGTGGCCGACGACACCCCAAAGCGTGGAGATGACCCCCACGACGACCGTTATGCTAGGGTCGAAACCAATCAGTGGTAGCACAATAAAGAAAGGAATTTTACTAATAGGGCCGAGCCAGGCTTGCCGAAAGGCGACGGTAAAATTCATCTCCTCGCTGCAGTGATGATTCATATGTACTGCCCACAGCACGCGCACACGGTGGGATGCGCGATGGTAGCAATAGAAGACAAAATCCACGGCGAAGAATGTTATAAGCCACTGTAGCCAAAGCGGCAGACTGTCGGCAATGTCTAGCAGGTGAAATTGGTAGAGATAGAAGGAGAGCCCAAGTATGGCGCCTTTGCTGAGACCTGAAACCAAGATATTACCTGCTAGCAAGCCCAACGTGCCGCCAACATCAGCGAGTTTGTAGTAGCCCAGTTGACGCCAGGCAGAGAAACAGCTCTCGGCCAGTATCAGTAGCACAATGAGCGGCGCGCCTACGGCATAAATTTCCGCTGTACTCACAGTAGTAACTCTCGCCGAAATGCGCCCTGGGTCCAAAGGTCGATGAGCTGTAACAAGGCGTTTTTACGGGTGAGATTGAGACGATCACAAAGTTGACCGTCAGTGGCTTGATTGATCATGCTCATCAGCGTAGACAGTGCCAAATCGGGGTTCAAGTCTTCACGTATGAGGGCCGCCAAATTCTGGCGTGAGCGTTCCAAAAACGCTTGGTACTGTAGCTGATGAATCTCGAAGGCCTCGGGAAAATCCCGTTCGAGTTGTAGCCAAAACTGTTCACTGAAACGTGACATATGCTCCACCCAATTGACGGCTATGGTCTCAATGCGTTGTTTGGGTGTTAGACCATCACTGAAGCCGCGCTGTTGCAGAGAAAGCCAGTGCTCCGACCACATAGTCATCAATTCGTAGACAATATGCTCTTTGTTATCAAAGTGCCGATAGAGGGTTTTAGTGCTGATGCCCAGATCGGAGACCAGCTCACTGATAATTACTCCTCGGGGGCCGACTACCCTAGCCTGATCTTCAAAGGCCTTGAGAATCCGCTGGCGCACAGCTGCATTTTTGCTGCGGGGGTCCAGTGCGGTGACGACAGTATCTGGGCTTGAAGGCATAAATGTGATCTTATTTGATGATGGAAAATATTAGCATCATCATATTTTCCTTGTTTTCTCGCGTCAACTCTTTTTCTTTTCCGTATTAATGAGCCCTCCAATCTAGCGATTTTTTCATGGCGGGCATTGGCTGTTATGGAGCTCTTTTATCAGAGGGTGTTTTTTTGCGGCAGGGTAGTGTCAGTGTTTGTGCAGTTGACATTTTATTCTCCGTCGAGCAAGATATTTACAATGAATATAAACCTCACTCAAGTGATCACTCGAATTATCATCATTCCATAGGAATGGTGGGATTTTTGATGCGTTTATAAACTATCAAACCCGCCCAAGAGGCGGGTTTTTTATGTCTGCCTCCTGGGTTTAAGTTAAGCTAATGGAGGCGGCATGAAGAAAGTAGTGGTATTCGGTAAACCCGGCAGTGGTAAATCTACGCTAAGTAAAAATTTAGCGGCAGCAACAAAAATTAAATTGCATGCATTGGACTCAATTGAGTTTAAGAAAAATGGGGAGAGAGTAGATCGTGCGAGCTTCGACAAGGCGCATGACGATATATTATCAAGCGGCAGCTGGCTTATTGATGGCTTTGGGCCTATTGAATCATTTTATAAGCGCTTGGACATAGCTGATACCTTAATCTATATAGACCTACCTTATCTTACCTCTTACTGTTTGGTAACAATACGGCTCATTAAGGGGCTATTTATCAAACCTGAAGGCTGGCCAGAAGGCAGTTCGGTTTTAAAGGGAACGCTGGAAAGTTATAAGGTGTTAAAGCTTTGCCCAAAATTTTGGAATGAAAACTTCATAGAAAAATTAACTAGCATATCGGCTAACAAGAATTTATACATTATTCGTTCGCTTTCTGAATTGAATCAGTTTGTTAATGAAAATGTGGAGTAGACTCTATCAATTCCATTAATAGGGAATGGATAGAGTACTAAGGTCCAGCTGGTCAGTCCTCGCCACATCCATAATCGGGCCCCTTTTTAGAGTGGGCTTCTGCCAGTCTCGCGGCTCTTGCTTGCAGAGGCCCGTATAGGCCTCTAATAATTGATTATAGATGCTGTTTTTGCTTGTGGTGCAGGGTGAAGGGGCTTTTTACTTGGTTTGAGCCCTACAGCTATGGCTTATGACGCTTGCAGCGCTCGACGAAGTATCTTGTTGTCAATTCCACTAAGGTCTAAAGCATTGCACCCTAGTTGAATCTTGTACTCGTTCAAGCCTAGGCTTAGCGCTGAAACGAGTTTCTCGTTGATCGTCACGCCTTTTTCGAGCCAGAGCTTGTGAATAATTAATACGGCACTTTTTCGCTCGGCCTTACAATCCAGGCGCCCAATCAGTTCGCCGCCAAATAAGATGGGCAAGACAAAGTACCCAAACTTACGCTTCGCAGCCGGAACATAACATTCTAGTTTATAATCAAAATCAAAAAGGTCTGATAAACGATCCCGGTTGATCACCAAATTGTCGAAGGGTGACAAAAAGCGGATATGTTTTCGGCCCACACGTTTCGGGGATTCATTAAGTGTTTTGGCGAGGCAGTAATAAATCTGATCATTAATAGAGAAAGATAAAACCTCCGCTGATTCCACAAGGTTCTCTAAGCAGCGGTTAATAGATGATTGAACGTCTAAGCCCGAGTGCTTAACCATTGTGCGTGCGTAGCAAATGTCTTTGGCGCGCGCGACCCCTAGGTTCGCCAGCATCTTGCGAATGTAAAAATACCCGCGGGCTTCGTCGCTGGGCTGAGTTAAATTAATGGAGTCGGGCAAACAGTTTTCGGTCAGGTCGTATACTTTTTGAAAACCTTTTCTTTCGGCAATCATCAGTTCGCCGGACAAAAACATCATTTCCATTGCTCTTTTTGCGGGTTTCCAGTCCCACCAACCTGTGTTTTTTTTGCCTTTTGGCGCGTCAAAGTCTTTTGATGACAAAGGACCTTCGGTTTTTATCCGTTGTAGGATGCCTTTGCGCAGCTTTTTATCGACTGGCTTTTTCTTTTGGAGGCCTTCCATTGTGGGCCGGTAAAAACGGTAATCTTCCATGGGTAGATAAGCTGCTGCGTGGTACCAGTATTCAAAAACAGTTTTTTGCTTGGCTTGTAGCTCGTGCAGCATCTCTGGCGAGTAATGCGGAACTCTAGTGCTCAGAACGTGATGATGTGCTCGCTCCACAACAGAAATCGTATCGATCTGAATGTAACGCAGTTGATTGATGGTTTGCTGTACGCCCTGAATGCCAGTACCAAAGGCTTCTTTTTGTAGCAAACCCTGGCTTGCTAGCACAATACGTCGCGCTTGTTTGAGGCTCATTGATGTATGAGTTTTTTTAGCCGTTTCAGTGCTCATGCAATGGCCTGCGCAGATGTGAATGGGTGGGGCTGTAGAACTATAGGCTGTATATGCATACAGGTCAATTTTGAAGTCGCGCGGCAGAGGAATTTTCTTACTTAATTGCTTTGAGGAAGGTCTTATTGCGTCGGTGTAATAATGCCGGCCGTCTGTAAGTCGTTAAACCTACAACGCGGCCGGTGAAAGAAAGTTCAGATTGAAAGGGCTTTTTACTTTACCGCCAAGCGGAATGACAGCACGCCTGCGATTAATAAAGGTAGGGCGAAAAGGAAGAAGTTAGTTTCCATTGAATAGCCTCCCGCAATAAGCAGGCCTCCCACATAGGGCCCCACTACAGCGCCGGATCGTCCCAGGCCAATGGCCCAGCCAACTCCCGTGGTGCGAATTTCTGTTGGATAGATCTTTGCAGCAACGGCGTAGAGGCCAGTAAATCCACCTTGAAGAAAAAAGCCAATGACAAATAAGATAAGCAGTAGGTTGACGCTTGCCGAGGCGCTCGCAAACACCATCATAAAAAGAGCGGCAAGGGACAAAAAGGTGCTAATTAACTTCGATAAGCTGACACGCGACGACACCCAGCCCAGTACGATAATGCCAATCACGCCGCCGCCGTTTAAAGCGACCGCCGCGTAAACGCCTTCAGATTCGGACAAGCCTGAATTGACGACTAACTTAGGTATCCAGCTCATTAGAAAGTAGAGGCAAATGAAACAGAAAAAGAACGTCGACCACAAAGTAATAGTTGTCAGTCGGCGGCTTTCTGTCAGTAAGCTGAGGACGTTGGCTTTTTCAATTTTCGCTTCCTGGGCAAGCTCAGGTAATTGATTGAGCGTGGGTTTGTTCATGCGAGTCAATGCAGCATTAAGTGTTTGCAGGGCATTGGGGGGGCGTTTGGTGACTAGGAACTGAAGTGACTCAGGAACCAAAAAATAAATAACAGGCACCATGAACAGAGTGGCTGTACCGCCTACAAGGAAAACACTCTGCCAGCCATAAACGGGAATTAGAGGCGCCGCTATAAATCCCCCGAGGGTAGCGCCGAGGGGATATCCAGCGGTAATGGTGACAACTGCTAAGCTGCGGTATTTGCTGGGTGTGTATTCGGAACTGATTGCCGTCAGGCTGGCGAGCATACTACCCACGCCTAAGCCGGTGATGCCTCTCAGTAAGATCATTTGCCACAGTGCGGTTGAGTAGGCTGTGATAATGACACTTATGCCAATAAAGGTAACACTGATAAGCAGCATTTTTCTTCGCCCGATCATGTCGGAAAAAGGGGCAATAAACATGGCGCCGACCATCATTCCTGCAAGAGCCACGCTAAATAGAATCCCTAGATGAGCAGGGGAAATACTCAGGGCCTCACCGATGCTGTGCGCCGTGAAAGCCATTGCGGTTACATCATAGCCATCCACAATATTTAATATTAATGCGATGGCTATGATCATCATCTGCGCGGCGCTAATTCCCCCGCTATCTAAAGTGTTATCGAGGAATTGTGAATTTGCTGTAGTGCTGCTGCTCGCGCCCATGTGAATCGCCTTGTAGTGAAAAAAGAGCTTGTCTAGACGCTCCGGTAGTTTCTTAGTATGTGTGTATCTTTACTGCCTTAAGGTGCCAGTGCCTCGAGTGGCGATAAAAAGCGCTGTCGTATTGCGAGGCAGTGATAGTTGTTAAACACCGCAAACATGATACACCTCAATAAAAGTATAAATATTTTCGTATCGTTAGTGCAAGTCGCAAAATATACGATAATCCAGACTAGGCGCCAAATTTAATATCATCGGAAGTTCATGCTGAGGGTAATTCCATAGGTACGGGGAATGCCAAAATTCGCATAGTCATTTCCGCCCAGCACATATAAGTGGGCAATGTATTCCTCGTCCAGTGCATTTTTAGCCCAGAGTGTTGCTTCCCACTGATTGTCGCTCGCACGATAACTCAAGCTTGCGTCCACCAATTGGTAGGCGGGTTGCTGGGTGATGCTATTGTCGGGTTCGCGAAAGCTCTTCGATTGGTATCGGTAGTCGGCATGCAGGTTCAGCGCGCCGGATGGAATAGGGATTTCGTATTCTAAAGCCAGTGTCGCCGTATGTTTGGGTGCTTGTCGCAGATGATTCCCGGTAAAATCGCGGCCGCCTAAATCATCAAAGCTGTCGTAAGTAGCGTCTAAATAGGCGTAAGAGCCAGAGATACTGAGGGCGCTTGATAGGTAGGCATCAAATTCAAACTCTAGACCTTGCAGGGTGGCAGACGCAGCATTGTCGGTTTGAAATTGACCAAAATTGTCGATGGTTTGAAATTGTACGACCTGTAAATCTTGGTAATCGGTGTAAAAGGCCGCCAAGTTCAAGCGCAGGCGATCTTGTAGCCACTGTGACTTAAATCCTAGTTCATAGGCCCAGGCCGACTCAGGGTCGATGACGCGTTGTGCAATGGTCAGGGTGCTCGGAGCGCCTTGGAAGCCTCCGCTTTTCATGCCTCTGGAAATGGCACCATACAACAATTGATCGTTGCTGGAAGTGTAGGAGAGCGCAAGCCTGGGAGAGAAATCTCTCCAGGTTTCGCTAGATGAAAGCTGAAAGGATTCGAGAATAATTGCAGGAGAACCCCCGTTGAGTGATTCTTGGCTGAGCTTCTTGGTGTCTCGATTGTAGCGCCCACCCAGGGTAAGTATGGTGCGTGTGGCGAGTTGATAGTCCAGTTGACCAAGAATTGCATAGCTGTTGGTATGGTTGCTCTGGGTGGTACGGGCACTTGTATCGCTGAAGCTAAACTCTTCCAAGCGATCGGTGCGTTCATACAGGTAATACATTCCCAGTACATAAGAAAGTGATTTGTTCTCGGAAGAGGCCTTGGTTAAGGAGAGGTCTGAGGTCCAGCGTATTTCTTGAGAAAATTGTTTGTGAGTCTCGTCCACAAGAGTTGTAACCCCTTGATCGCTGACAAAGCTGGGAATGCCAATTGAGTCTTCGTACCAGCCGAAATCGCTGTCGCGGTAAGCTGTGATGGATATCCAGTTTCCCGCAGGGGTAGAATGATTTATTCGCTGATTCAGGCCCCAAATTTTACGGTCGGTAAAGCCTTCTTTTTCGTTGGTGGCATGTCGTGGGTCGCCGCCCAGCTCTTGGAATATACTAGTGGGTAAAGCGGTGGCGTAGAGTGTCTGGCCCATATCATCCAGAATAATATTGCCCGCCTTATCCACTTCAGGAATACGCCGGCCCAAGTCATCAAGTATGCGGATGGGAACACCTCCGCGCACGGGAATACGTCCGGTAGAGTTTCGATTGTCTCCGCTGAAGTCAAAACTCCAGAGGGCGTCGATGGTGTCGCTTGCCGTGTTTTTCAATTGGCTGCGAATTCCCCATTTTTCCTCATCGTGTTGCTTTTCACCGCCAAGCACGATATTTTCCTGCCAGCCATCCTGTTGTCTTGCATCGAGTGATACACGCCCTTGCCAGTGTTCGCTAAGGGGACCGTTGACCAAAAAGTTAAGCCCGCGCGCCTGATAATTTCCCGCCGTAAGTCTCAGGCGAGCTTCAGGCTCGCCGGTGGGTTCTTTACTGATTAATTTGATGGCTCCGCCGATGGCATTTTTGCCGTAGAGTGTTCCTTGAGGTCCGCGCAGCACTTCTACTTGTTGTAAGTCCATAACACTTAAGTCGATAGTGCTCATCCTTCCCACATAAACGTCGTCCAAAAATACCACCACTGAGCTGTCCATGGCGGCGCCGTCGTCATTTGATCCTATGCCGCGCATATGAATAGAGGGTTGTCCTAAGCTAAACGAGGAAACCGTAAGACCGGGAGCGCGACTCGCGATATCAGTAAGGTCTTTTATGTCGCTGACTTGCAAACTGATACCGTTCAGAACAGAAACGGCAATAGGTACTTTTTGTAGATTTTCCACTCTCCTACCGGCTGTGACGATGATTTCTTCAATGGTATAAGGCGTTTCAGTGGCTTGGTTTACGGAATCGCCTGCATCGTTGTGCTGCAGATTGTCGCTTGCTAGCACTGGTTCCACTGAGATTGAAACGGTATTTCGATCTATGAATTTATAGCTCAGCCCAGAGTTTTCCAGAAGACGATCCAGTGCTTGAGTCAGAGTCATCACGCCCTGAATATTATCGATGGTCAGATTGGATACGGCCGCTTTTGATACGAGCAAAGATACTTCAGATTG
>CAJWBQ010000018.1 GCA_913020115.1 uncultured Cellvibrionales bacterium | reverse complement strand
ACTTTGGCTGAGTATGGAATAGAGGCCTACCCAAAACCTGATGCGCCGGGGGTGTATGTCAGCGGTGCTAAGATTGCGTCTCTGGGCTTGCGTATTCGGCGTGGTTGCAGTTTTCACGGCCTCAGTATTAATGTCGATATGGACATGGAGCCTTTTCAGCGAATTAACCCCTGTGGTTATGCGGGTTTGGAAATGGTTCAAATGGCTGATTTAAGCACTCGCCCCTTGTTGTTAAGCGAGCTGCAAGAGGTGCTGTGCAGCCAACTTTTGGGGCTTTTGGGCCAGCCCGCCGCTTCACGTTGCTCCGGGTTACCGGTGACAGCATAGTCTGGGCTATAATGCTGACTCTTTTTTGCTTTGATAGCGCGCATAGGACATAGAGTTAAGATGTCAGATTCATCGAGTACTGATTCCCCCAAAAATCCATCTTCTGTGGTTGTTGAGGCTGCTGTTGCGGCGCCAAGCCCCGTGAAGCGAACTCGTCGCCACAAGCAGGGCGAGAAACTTCGTGATGCCGATAAAGTAGAGCGTATTCCCGTAAAGGTGATTGCCAGTGATCAGGTTATGCGTAAGCCGGACTGGATTCGTGTGCGGCTTACGGCCTCGCCAGAAATAGATCGTATTAAGAAAATTTTGCGGAAAAATAATTTGTCCTCGGTGTGCGAGGAAGCCTCTTGTCCGAATCTGGGAGAGTGTTTTAGCGGTGGCACCGCGACGTTTATGATCATGGGTGATATATGTACCCGTCGTTGTCCATTCTGCGATGTGGGTCATGGTAAGCCTAACCCTTTGGATGCTGGGGAGCCTGTGCACTTGGCGGAAGCAATTGCCGAGATGCGATTGAAGTATGTGGTGATCACGTCAGTGGATCGTGATGATTTGCGGGACGGTGGCGCCCGCCATTTTGCGGACTGTATTCGCGAGGCAAGAGCTCGTAGTCCAGAGCTACAGGTTGAAGTGTTGGTGCCCGATTTCCGGGGGCGTATGGATATCGCACTGGATATTCTAGAAGGTGATGCACCCGATGTGTTTAATCACAATTTAGAAACGGTACCTCGCTTGTATCGTCAGTCTCGGCCAGGCGCAAATTATAAGTGGTCCTTAGACTTACTGAAAAAGTATAAGCAGCGACGCACGGATGTATTGACGAAATCTGGGTTGATGGTAGGGCTAGGGGAAACGAAAGAAGAAATTTTCGAGGTGATGCGCGATTTGCGTGAGCACGATGTGGATATGTTGACCATTGGGCAATATCTACAACCTTCTAAGCAGCATTTGCCGGTCGAACGTTTTGTCCACCCAGACGAATTTGAAGAGTATACCCAGTATGCTGAATCAATTGGATTTAAGCATGCGGCTTGTGGGCCCTTGGTTCGGTCTTCCTATCATGCGGATAAGCAGGCTCATGGGGAGTCGGTTTAGTTAGATATTGAGGTGTTGAGGTTTTTGGCTTGGGGCAATATAGCGGTTCACTAGGGCGGTTGAGTTCCAGCCGAACGCCGCTCCTACTTCTAACCAAGCCGCTCTCGAACTCGCACTGTCGTGCGATACTTTTTAGTGAGCGCTTTTATGACGGGTTCGTTTGATTCAGTTTGTTCTCAGGAGACTCCGACGTTTTTGATCGCGGAGCTTCGTCTTTATCCTCAATTTCTCTCAGTTATTGCCGCTTGGTTTCACTCTCAGCGAACTCTCGGTGGCTTTGTTGGAACGCTGGAGGAGTGTGAGCGTAAATTAGCGGCCCAATTCGGGAGCGATGATATTCCTGTGACCTATGTGACCTTGGTAGATGGGGTGGCAGTAGGAGCAGCGAGTTTTGTTTATTATGAATTCACTGATAAAGATGTTGTACGTGTGCCGTGGTTGACCAATGTTTTTGTCGAACCAAAGTTTCGGCGGCTGGGGCTTGGCAATGAGTTGGTCGCTTTTATGGAACAGCGAGCGGTAGAAATGGCACACCGGAAAATAAATTTATTTACCGTGGACAAGCGCAGTTTTTATCAGCGGCGTGGTTGGTGTTTCGAATATAAGGCGCGTTTAAGCGGCAGTGATGTGGATGTTATGTCTTTAGGTTTGGGTAATGCTTAATATGCCAGCACTTTCAATTGGTAACGTTCTGGCTTCAGAGTCGAGCCTTCATCTACAGCAGCATGCTAGCAGTAAGGTGGCATGGCAGGTTTGGGGTGATGAGGCCTTTGCACTGGCGATTCAACTGCAGCGGCCCGTGCTTTTATCGATTGGCTACTCGGCCTGTCACTGGTGTCAAAATATGCTGCGAGAGTCATTTTTGGATGACGCCACGGCTGTGACGCTGAACGCAAATTTTGTGTGCATAAAGGTTGATAGGGAAGAGCGGCCCGATTTGGACGACGTCTATCAAATCGCCCATCAGTTGTTAACCGGCCAGCCTGGGGGTTGGCCTTTGACTATGTTCCTATGTCCCAAAACGCGCTTGCCATTTATTGCGGGTACTTATTATCCAAAGACTGCTGCTGCGGGGGTGATGACATTTGAAATGTTATTGTCTCGCGTTAGTGTGTTCTATCAGTCGAAGACGAAGGAGTTTTCAAGGCTTCGTACACAAGTTCGGCGTGGGTATGAAGGTTTACACGCAGCACTTAGCCCTGGGAGCCACTCACTGCAGATGAATGCCCGACAGGTGACGGGCTTGCGCGAATCGGCACTGGCCTCTCTGTTGCTCGACGCCGACACTTATGAGGGCGGTTTTGGGCAAAGTTTGGCTTTACATTCCAATGGCGCCTCAAGAGTTAAATTTCCGATGCCGCTGAGTCTTCAGCGTTTGTTGTTTTCCGCGGGGAGTCGTGATCAGTTTGAGGCTGGTGCGGCGCAACACGCATTTTTTACTTTGTCTAAGATGGCTCATGGTGGTTTGCAGGATCATGTTGGCGGAGGGTTTTTTCGCTATGCCACGGACTCTGAATGGCAAATTCCACATTTCGAAAAACTGCTCGGTGATAACGCATTATTGTTGTCAGTGTATGTTCGGGCAATATTTTTATGTGAATCTGCCGCTCTGCCTCAGGACGTATTTGAGGCCGCAGCAAGAGGTATTGTTTCATGGTTGAGCGATTCAATGCTGTCTCCAGACGGGGCTTTCTATAGTGCCCTTAATGCGGATTACAACAACTTAGAGGGTGACTATTATCTCTGGGATAAATCATTATTATTGGTGCGTTTATCCGCAACTGAAAAAAGTTTGGCCGCACGGCTGTTTAAGTTAGATGGTTCGCCAAACTTCCGAGGGAAGTGGCATTTAATTAAATCAATGGCCGATAACGAGGCGTTTGAAGCTGAAGATCATACTTGGGTGGATGGGCGAGCGATATTGAACGGCGTGAAGTCAAAGTGGCTGAACATTCGCCAGCAAACCCTGCTGCCACTGGTTGATACGAAAATACTCTGCAGTAGCAATGCATTGATGATTTCTGCGCTGAGCGAAATGGCTCTAATGTTGAATGATTCCAATAGCGCTCGCTTAGCGCAATCGGCCAGCGATTTCTTAATGAAAAATCTTTGGAACAATAAGCGTTTAAATGCTGTCTGGCAGTCGGGAGACGCTCGGTTTATGGGCGGCCTGAATGATTATGTTTATTTAATGGATGCGCTCATGCTGCTTTTGCAAGTGCAGTGGCGAGACAGTGATTATCGTCTGTTATTAAACTTGGCGCAGGCCGTGTTAGAAAACTTCGAAGATGAAGACGAAGGCGGTTTTTTTTCTACTGCACACGATCACGAATCTCTGATTCACCGTGACAAACCCTTAGTTGATGGCGCACTTCCTTCCGGTAATGGTGTGGCGGCTAAGGTCTTGGTTCGTTTGGCGCACCTAGCCGCTGAACCCCATTATTTTGACAGTGCTTTAAAAACGGTTCAGTGGGCTGGCAGCAGTATTCAAAAGCACGCGCAGCTTTATCATAATTTACTGGTTGCACATGAAGAGTTGGTAAGGCCTTTGCCTTTAGTGCTGCTCAGTGGTGAACAAACCATGCGTTCTTGGCAGCGAGAAATTTATCAACTTTACGGTGATCGTGTTCAGTGCTTCTTATTGCCGAGTGATTCTGAGCTGCACCCGCCTGCGGCTATGGGCTTGGAAGCCAATCAAGGCTTGGTTTGCTTTGGTAATCACTGTTTGTCTCCACGGAATGATTTGGCCTCGCTGGTGTCACAATTACAGGAAGGCTTGCATAGCATGCGGTGATGGGGCTCTTAAAGTTTTTACCAAGAGTCAATAATTGTTCTTGAAATGATTTCGTCACAGTGATGTAATACTTTCCGAGTATGATGTTTTCGGTGGGTATCGCAGCCAGCGCGCTGATTGAACCCTTTCACTCACTCGTCCAAAAAAAGGAGGTTCCTCCGCGTCAGAAAAAATTTAGAATGAGATAGTCTTTGTTATATTTGACTGTAATCGACTTAGGGAAAACCCTCATGCCTAAAAGATCTCACGCCAAAAAGAAATCATCCCATGACCGTTATAAGGATGAAAATTCCTATCATGACGAGCGTAAACGTTCGTCGCGAAAGAACAAGGGCGGTGGCGCCAACGTCGTCGAACTAAACTCTCAATCTGCACACCTTAATCAAGCTTACTCTCCGCGCCGCACCAACGAAATTCTTCGAGCACAAAACTCCGCACAACAACATTATATCGACGCAATTAAGAAATATTGCCTAACCTTTGGTCTGGGCCCTGCGGGTACGGGTAAAAGTTATTGTGCTGCTGCACTCGCGGCCGAGGCATTAGAGTCTGGACGTATCGAACGAATTATTTTAACGCGGCCGGCGGTAGAGGCGGGTGAAACGCTCGGTTTTTTACCGGGAGACGTAAATGAAAAGTTCGGTGTTTATATAGACGCTTTTCGCGATATTTTAAATGAACGCTTGGGGGGAGGAACTGTAGACTATTGTCTTCGGCACGGTCGCATCGTGGCAGCACCGCTTGCATTTATGCGAGGTAAAACATTCGGTGAAAACACATTTGTGATTTTAGATGAGGCACAGAACACAACACCCAGCCAAATGAAAATGTTTTTAACGCGCATAGGCGAAGAGTGCAAAGTGGTGATTAATGGCGACCTTGTACAAAGCGATATACACGGACGTAATGGCTTGGCTGACGCGGTAGACAAACTTGCCGACTTGCCCAAGGTATACGTTCATCAATTTGAGCGTGAAGATATTGTTCGCAGTGGCTTGGTGCGCGATATCATCGATCGCTATGAGCCCGCTTAAGCGCTGTAATTTTTAGTCGTTTGTTAAACTGTCAAGGGTCCAAATGACCATCTGGTGATTTGGGCTTTGTGTTTTTCTGTGGGCGCGCCTTGAGCTCGCCATTGCTTAGCCTCATAATAAGCCCAGTAGGGGTTTACACTGATAGCTTTAAGCATAAACAGAGAGCACACACTATGTCCGGATTTGTTTTTACTACTACACGCCAACTCATTAGCGAGCCAGGGAGTGTCAGTCAGCTGGGTGAGCTATGCCTTCAGTTAGGCATGCAAACCCCGGTTATTATTACCGATCCTGGAATTGTGAAGGTGGGCTTACTCGAGCAAGCAGAGCGAGCACTGAAGTCCTCAAATTTGCCAGTACTGGCCTATGCCGATGTTCAAGCAGATCCGCCAGAGAGTGTGGTATTAGCGGCGGTTCAATATGCCATCGATCAAGGTGCCGACGGTATTATCGGTTACGGTGGTGGCAGCGCTATGGACACGGCAAAACTGGTGGCCTTACTCGCTTGTTCTGGGGAGCAACTCAGCGATATATACGGTGTTGATCAAGTGAGGGGTCAGCGTCTGCCCTTAATTCAAGTGCCCACCACCGCTGGTACCGGCTCAGAAGTGACGCCAATTGCGATTGTAACAACCGGCGCCTCAACAAAGATGGGTGTTGTATCTGGACGTTTGCAGCCTGATGTTGCCCTGCTTGACGCAGAGCTTACACTTGGCTTGCCGGCGGGTGTCACCGCTAGTACCGGCGTGGACGCCATGGTGCACGCTATTGAAGCTTACACTAGCCGGCATAAGAAAAACCCCTATTCAGATATGTTGGCGCATCAGGCCTTGCGCTTACTGAGCACGAACATTCGTCAAGCGGTGGCTGAGCCGGGTGATTTGTCGGCCCGCCAAAATATGCTGCTGGGCGCTATGATGGCTGGGCAGGCTTTTGCCAATGCGCCGGTGGCCGCTGTCCACGCCTTAGCTTATCCACTGGGGGGGCAGTTTCATATCTCCCACGGTTTGAGCAACTCCCTTGTGCTGCCGGAGGTCATGCGCTTTAACATTTCGCAGACCACTGAGCTTTACGCTGAATTGGCGCCCAGTATTATGGGTAACAATGTGCCGTTCGGCAGTGACACAGAGCTGGCATCGGCTCTCATTGAATATATCGCTGCGATGATTGCTGAGCTGGGGCTACCGACACGATTGCGTGATGTTGATATTCCAGAGAGCGCCCTGAATGGCTTGGCTGAAGACGCTATGGGTCAACAGCGCTTGCTGATAAACAACCCCAGAGATGTTGAATTTGAAGACGCTCTAGCGATATACAAGGCGGCTTATTAATGAGTGCCCAGGAGCAAGACGCAGGCTCATTAAGAAGTGAATATACTTACTTTGCACCGGTAACCACCAGGTGGGGCGATAACGATATCTACGGCCATGTAAATAATGTGGTTTATTACGCTTACTTTGATTCGGTGGCGAATTTGTTCTTGATTAAAGAGGGTGGTTTGGATATTCACACGGCTAAGGTCATTGGGCTGGTGGTAAACTCCAGTTGTAACTATTTAGCTCCAGTGGCATTTCCAGATGCTTTAGAAGGCGGCTTTAGAGTTAACCGTCTCGGTAAGAGCTCTGTTGAATATGGTATTGCCATTTTTAAAGTGGGCGAAGAGAAGGCGTGTGCGGCGGGTACTTTTACTCATGTGTTTGTAAATCGGGAAACTCGTCGCCCCACACCTATCGATGAAAAAATGCGTCGCGCTCTTGAGGCGCATTTACGAGTAGCAAACTAAAAACATTCTGGATGGGAATGATATGGGTTTAATGCTGAAGTTTTTTTCTTTCTTACTTGTGCTGGGTTTTGCTGGGCTTTTTGTGATGAAAAACCCTGATGGGCAGCCCTGGTTGTCAGTGGAAGATTTTGTCCCCGATATATCGTTCAGTAATATTCTGCCAAAAAATCTTTTTGCCTCTGAGGCTGATACAGAGGACAGTGCCGTGTCGGTTTATCGCTGGCGAAATGCGCAAGGGCAGTGGGAATTTTCTGATACTCCTCCTGAAGATCGAGATGCTGAGAAAATGACTTTAAGTACAAATGCTAATCGAGATCTTTATACCTCGGCAAAAGGGACACCGACAAAGGAAAAGTCGCAAGAGGGCCCTGCGGTGACGAATCGGCTTTCTCCAACTACCGTGTCCCCAGCTAAAATCGCGACTTTGGTGAGTGATGCTGAAGGTGTACAAAAATTATTGGACGACCGAAAGCAAACTATGGACGAGACGCTGTCTCGTTGAGTTTACTTTTTCGGTCGTCTAATTTTAGACTTAAGATTCCCGCAAAAAATCAGCGATACAAAATGCTAATTCTAAAACCTGATCGCCGTTAAGTCGCGGGTCACACTGGGTTTGATAGCGCTGTGCTAAGTCAGCATCAGAAATTGCATAAGCACCGCCAGTGCATTCCGTCACCGCCTGGCCTGTCATTTCTAAATGTATGCCGCCGGGGTGAGCACCTTCACTTCTTAAAACACCGAAAAACTGCTTTATCTCTGTCAGTATGCTGTCGAAGGAACGCGTTTTGTACCCACTCGAGGCCTTGACCGTATTGCCATGCATCGGGTCGCTTGACCAAACCACCTTGCGACCTTCAGCTTGTACCCGGCGTGATAACTTGGGCAGTTTTTCAGCGAGTACATTAGCGCCCATGCGAGTAATCAGCGTTAAGCGGCCCGCTTCATTTTCTGGATTTAAGGCGTCAATCAGACGAATGAGTTCGTCCTCATGAATGCCTGGCCCCACTTTGACCCCAATAGGGTTGTGAATGCCTTTGAAAAATTCCAGATGCGCGCCGTCTAACTCTCGGGTGCGCTCGCCAATCCAAAGCATGTGCCCTGAACAGTCATACCAGGTATCGGTAAAGCTATCTTTGCGAGTCAATGCCTGCTCGTAGTTCAGCAATAGAGCTTCATGAGAGGTGTAGAGCTGAGTTTGATGCAGTGAGGGTGTGTTGTTGGCATTAATGCCGCATACGGCCATGAATTCCAGAGCGTCTTCAATACGCTCGGCCATTTGGGTGTACTGCTCGCGCAATGGGTTGTTGTCAACAAAGCTACGGTTCCACTGATTCACTTCATGGAGGTCGGCGAGACCTCCTTGAGCGAAGGCGCGCACCAAGTTGAGCGTCGCTGTCGACTGATGATAAGCCTCCAGCATACGCTTGGGATTTGGCACACGCGCGGCTTCTGTAAATTCGCTGCCGTTAATTATATCGCCGCGAAAGCTGGGTAGCGCTACACCGTCAAAGGTTTCCATGTCAGCTGAGCGTGGTTTTGCAAATTGCCCGGCAAGCCGTCCTACTTTGACCACAGGCAAGCGACCGGCATAGGTCAGCACCACGGCCATTTGCAGCAAAACCTTGAAGGTGTCGCGAATATTGTTCGCCGAAAAATCTGAAAAACTTTCGGCGCAGTCTCCGCCTTGCAATAGAAAGGCTTTGCCGTTGGCAACGTCGCCCAGTTGCGAGCGTAATTCTCTGGCTTCAGCGGCAAAAACCAGCGGCGGTAAACCGGATAATTTCGTCTCAGTTTCATGCAGTGCATGGGCATCGGGGTAATTTGGCTGTTGCCCTGCAATTTTTTGGCGCCAGCTGTCAGGAGTCCATGTCATTTTACAGTACTGCCTCAATCGCACTGGCGAGATAGTCAACATTGTCCTGACTAATACCCGCAATGTTGATGCGGCTGGAGTTCACCATGTAAATACTGTAATCGTTTTTTAAAGTTTGCACCTGTTCTGTGCTTAAACCTAAGAAGGAGAACATGCCTCTCTCTTGCTCAATAAATGAAAAGTCTCTTTTAATGCTGGTTTTTTCGGCCAACTTTTTAGCCAGCAAAGTACGCAAGCCTTTAATGCGGCCGCGCATTTCATCTAGTTCCTTGTGCCACATTTCTGTGAGTTCTGGGTTGGTGAGAATGGTTTCAACAATTAGCGCGCCATTCGATGGAGGCATTGAATAGATGCCGCGAGTAACGCTGAGCAATTGGCTTTCGGCAATGTCGGCCCTTTCAGCGCTGTCGCTAACAATACTTAAGGTGCCGGCGCGCTCACGGTATAAGCCAAAGTTCTTTGAGCAGGAACTGGCAACTAACACTTCGGGAACGCTGTTCGCCATGAGGCGAGCGCCGTATGCATCGTCGTCAAGGCTGCTACCAAAACCCTGATAAGCCATATCGATAAAGGGTGTGAATTCATTTTTTACCGCCAGGTCTGCCACGGCCTGCCACTGCTCTTGGCTTAAGTCGGCGCCGCAAGGGTTGTGACAGCAGGCGTGTAGTAAAACCAAATCGCCTTTTTTGGCTTCGGCGAGAGTGCTCATCATGGCCTTAAAATCGACTTGATGCGCCTCGGCGTCGTAGTAGGGGTACTCTTTTACTTGCAGGCCCGCATCTTTCATCAATGGTGTGTGGTTTGCCCATGAAGGGTTGCTGAGCCAAACGGCGGCGCCGGGTGCCGCACGAGAAACCAATTCGGCCGCCACGCGAAGGGCGCCGGTGCCTCCAGGGGTTTGAATAGTGCGAATCCGTGTGCTGTCGCGGTCGGCACCAAAGATAAGTGTCTGAAGTGCTTCATTGGCGATGGCGGGGCCCGCCGGAGCCATGTAGGCCTTACTGGTTTCTTTGCTCAAATATTGTTGCTGAGCGCTTGTGACGGCTTTCAGGACGGGAGTGTGGCCACTTTCGTCTTTATAGACGCCAATACCTAAGTCCACCTTGAGAGGGTTGGTGTCTGCGCGATAGGCGACACTGAGCCCCAAAATTGGGTCTTGGGGCAGGGCTGGCAATTGTTCGAACATAATTAACTCCATTGCTCTTTAAGCCGCAGTGTAGGTCGCAGGCTCGTTGAGTGGATAAATGAATTTGGGGGAGTGTTTCGTGGGCGTTATTCTCTATCAGCTTGCTTCTAAATGAAAGCCTAGTCTTGCCTTTTGGCAATAATCCCTAGCGCAAAATAACTGTGTATAATCGCAGCATCAAAAACAACAGGTACTATGTTCGCATGACCACACAATCTGGTTCGCCCTATTGGAGCGGCTTTGTTGCCGGTTTAGATCCTTATGTTCCCGGTGAACAGCCAAAAGATCTAAACCTCATAAAGCTGAACACTAATGAAAACCCCTATCCACCCTCTCCAAAAGTACTAGAAGTACTGAGGAAAGATACGGTGGATTTGTTGCGCTTGTATCCAGACCCTACATCCAGTGCATTGAAGCAGGTTATCGCCGAGGTCAATCACTTGCAGAGCGAGCAGGTATTTGTGGGCAATGGTTCAGATGAAGTCTTGGCCTTGGCTTTCATGACTTTCTTCAAGCAAGGCAAGCCCCTACTGTACCCCGATATTACCTATGGGTTTTATCAAGCTTACTGCAAACTGTTTGATATCGAGGTTGATATAATTCCTTTGGCGGATGATTTCTCCATCGATTTCAGCGCTTATGATCGACCTAATGGAGGCATTATTTTCCCGAACCCGAATGCCCCAACAAGCTTGTTAAAACCGCTTTCTGAAATAGAAGCGCTTTTAAAGCGCAACACTGATTCCGTGGTGGTTGTTGATGAAGCGTACATAGACTTTGGGGGTCGTAGCGCTGCGAGCCTAGTCGATAGCTACCCGAACTTACTTGTTATTCAGACTATGTCCAAATCGCGTTCGCTGGCGGGTATCCGTGTGGGCTTTGCGCTGGGCCATGCCGAACTTATTGAGGGTATGGAGCGGGTAAAAAATTCCTTCAATTCTTACCCTGTTGACCGCATGGCTGAAGCTTCAGCCATTGCCGCTATGAACGACACTCCATATTTCGAAGAAACCGTGGCAAAAGTGATTGCGACAAGAGAGTGGGCCAGTGAGCAGCTAGAGGCCCTTGGCTATGATGTTTTACCTTCAAAAACCAACTTTCTGTTTGCGCGGCCAAGCCGTCAAACGGCCGAGTTTGTCTTTAAAACACTGCGTGAAAAGAACATTGTCATTCGTTATTTCCAGCGGCCCAGGATTGACGGTTATGTTCGTATTACTATCGGTACAGATGCTGAAATGCAGGCATTAGTTAACGCACTAAGGGAAATAGATGTCCTATAAACAGCTAGCGCTTTGGGGTGGCCCAGTTCTGGGTTTGTTGCTCGGTCTTCTTCTGTCAACAAAGGGTTGGGACAGCAATGCCTGCTTGGCGGCGGGGCTCACTCTTCTTTGTGCTGTTTGGTGGATATTTGAACCCATTCCAATTCCGGCAACATCACTTATACCTCTAGGTGTTTTTCCCCTAGTAGGTATTCTTGACGGTAAACAGGTTGCACAGGCCTACGGTAGCCCGCTCATAATACTGTTAATGGGCGGTGCTATGCTGTCTAAGGCGATGGAGAAAAGCGGCGCTCATCGTCGTCTTGCTTTAGGTATGGTTAACCTGTTTGGTGGCAGTTCCAGCCGTCACTTAGTTATGGGCTTCATGGCGGCGTCAGCTCTACTGAGTATGTGGATATCCAATACCGCAACGACCTTGATGTTACTGCCTGTTGCTTTGGCCATTTTGGAGCGTGCCAAAGACCCTAAGCTTGCGGTACCTCTATTGCTTGGCATCGCGTACGCCGCCAGTATCGGTGGTATGGGCACACCTATTGGCACGCCGCCCAATGTTATTTTCTTGCAGATATACAAAGAAAATACGGGTATGGAACCCACCTTCACTGAGTGGATGAGTTGGGCTGTTCCTGTTGTATTGATCCTAGTGCCAATTACTGCGCTTTGGCTAACACGTGGCCTCTCTGGTGGGGGTGTAGGCAGCCTGGAGACTTCTGGCCCTTGGCGATCGCCTGAGCGTCGAGTATTGACCGTATTCTTTTTCACCGCCTTGGGCTGGATGACGCTAAAGGAACCCTTCGGAGGTTGGACCGCCTTGCTAGACCTGCCGACGGCCAACTATGCCGCGGTGGCACTCACCGCTGTTGTGGTTTTATTTCTGATGCCGGATGGCGAGGGCAAGGGAGGGCGATTATTAGACTGGGAGGCGGCCAGCAGTATCCATTGGGGTGTATTGCTGCTGTTTGCGGGAGGTATCGCCATTGCCAAAGCCTTTGTTGCTACGGGTATCAGCGAGGCTCTGGGCTCGCAGCTCGCGGCGCTTACGGCCTTGCCGCTACTGTTAATGATTGTCATCGTCTGTTTGTCAGTCACATTCCTAACGGAAATTACCAGCAACACCGCTACTACAACCCTGTTGATGCCTATATTGGCGGCGGCGGCTTTGGGCGCAAATATAGAGTTAGCATTATTGATGGTGCCCGCCGCTCTGAGCGCGAGCTGCGCCTTCATGATGCCTGTCGCCACGGCGCCTAATGCCATTGTTTTTGGTACCGGCGAAATATCTGTAAAGAGGATGTCTCGCGAAGGTTTGGGATTGAATTTAATCGGTGCTGTGGTGATATCAGTGTCTTGTTATTACTTAGTGGCATAATAAATTGGATGTTATTTATACATTTTGATATGATTCCGCGCGCGCAGCCTTGCTAGGCTGTGCGTCAAACTCTCCAGGAAGCCCCGGATGGCAGATGAGTTTTTCCGGCAGCCATAGATATAAATGGTTCGATCGGGCTGCCAGGGTTCAATATTTGGCTAAATCACCCATATTCTAGAAGTAGACCCTTTATAGCGCCGCTCGTCAGCGAAAAGGGGTCATTAGTAATGAGTCTTTAAATAGCCATGCCAAACAAGCACAGCGCTGTAGAATTGATCAAAAAATTCCAGCAGCTTTTTACCGACCTGAATCATAAGCAGATTGCTGAAAGGCTACTTAAACTTGTGATTGCCAAGCCGCTTGTTTCTCGCGCTGCGCTGGTCATTAGGCGTGATGAGAAATTGTATGTGGAGGCTGTGGCGCTTCAGCACGCTGACCCACAGGTTGTGAGTGTAGCCGCCTCATTAGACAAATTGCGAAACCTGCCAAACGCCGCTATAGGCGAAATTTTTGACCAATGCGAAGAATGCATAGATAGCGAGTGCCCCTCTATCGGCTTTAGTCTGGTCGAAAGTACTATGCCTTCAGGACATCTGCCTACATCCAATAGCCTAGTGTTTTATCCCATTTTCGAAAAGCAAAAAGTAGTGGGATTATTTCTTCTTGAGTCAGAGAGCCATTTACCAGAGCTTCAACAGGCCATTGTAGCGCTTGAGCATGTCTGGACCTTCAGCAATCTTCTTGTGCACCAAATAATTGAAATGTGGCGCAATGAAGAGCAGGCAGAAAAGTACCGCATGGCAGAGCAGGCGCTGTGGGCCAGCGAGACTTATTTGAACGCTATTATGGCGCATTCACCGGCGCTTATTTCCGTGAAAGATATGAACGGTAATATTGTCATGGCCAGCGATCACTTTCGCCAGTTGGCTGGTTTAGATACCGGAGATGTAGTAGGTAAAAGTGTTTTTGATGTTTACCCAAAATCGGTCGCCGAGAAATTCTGGAACGTTGAATCTGCAGATTTTGACCCTGATAAACCCCATGAAACTGAAATGGAGGTGGCTCATGTCGATGGCGACATGCACACTTATTTGGTTTTGCGTTTTCCCTTGCGCGATAAGAATGCGAATGTCTTTGGCATTTGTACCATTTCTACCGATATCACCGAACGAAAACAGGCTGAAGATGCTTTGCATGAGCAGCAAGCAAGACTAAATTATTTAGCTTTTCATGATTCCCTGACCGGACTGCCCAATCGCTCGCTCTTTTACGACCGAATTTATCACAGCATAGCCCGCACGCGTCGCAGCAAAGGTAAGCTGGCATTAATGCTGCTCGATTTGGACCGGTTTAAAAATATCAATGATAGCCTCGGCCACGACGCCGGTGACTTATTGTTGAAGGTAATCAGTCAGCGTCTTGGGGATAACGTTCGTGATATGGACACTGTGGCGCGTTTGGGTGGCGATGAATTTGTGGTGGTGCTAGAGGGTATTCACGACAGCGAAGACATTTCATTTGTGGCCGATAAACTGTTGAAAAATTTGGCAAAACCCATTCACATCAGCGGCCACGAAATTAGTACAACCGTTAGCATAGGTATTAGTGTATTCCCTGAAGATGGCGACGAGACAGATACACTGTTGAAGCACGCCGATATTGCGATGTATAAGGCCAAAGAAGGCGGGAAAGATAATTACCAGTTTTATACGGAAGGCATGAATGCCACAGCGGTAAACTTTTTGCTGTTGGAAAACGACCTAAGACGAGCGATCGAACTTGAACAGCTAACATTGTATTACCAACCACAGATAGACTTACAAAGCGGTAGCTTGCTCGGCGTTGAGGCTTTGGTTCGCTGGCAGCATCCAGATCGTGGATTGATATCACCGCTTAATTTCATTTCGCTGGCGGAAGAAACAGGGCTCATTGTGCCCTTGGGCGAATGGGTGTTGAGAACCGCCTGTCGTCAGCAAATGGAGTGGATTAAATCGGGTAATTTTGTGGGCAAAGTGGCGGTGAACCTTTCGCCTCGTCAGTTCAGGCAGGCAAAATTTCCTCAGAAGGTAGCGTCTATTCTTGCTGAGTCGGGCTTGCCTGCGAAATACTTGGAGTTGGAAATTACCGAGAGTTGCGCCATGGAGCACGCCGGTGAAACAATTAATCAATTAAATGAACTTAACCAAATGGGTCTGTCCTTGGCGATTGACGATTTTGGAACAGGTTATTCTTCGCTTGCCTATTTAAAGCGTTTTCCTATACATAAGCTTAAAATTGACCGCAGCTTCATTAATGACGTGCACGTCGATCAGAACGATGCGGCTATCGCAAAGTCTATTATCGGTATGGCGCATAATATGATGCTGAGTGTTGTCGCGGAAGGCGTTGAAAATGAAGAGCAGGCTCAGTGGTTGCGCGAACAAGGCTGTGATCAAGGACAAGGGTTTATGTTTGCTAAACCCATGCCTGCAAAAAATCTAGATGCTTTTTTCCAGAATGGAAATTTTTCGTTCGGCAATAATGTGGTGAAACTGGAATTGCCTGCCTAGCGCTAAGACAGTGCGAGTTTTTGCACTAAAGGGCTCAAGCTAAACGTTCCCGATAGGTTTAAGACCAAATCCATCAGTTCATCCCAGGCGTTAGCGCGCCGCATACCTTTGATTGCTTTATCTATGCCGTTAGCTTTGCGTAGTAGCATTTGAAATTGAGCGGGCTTGAGCCGATCAATGGCCGCCTTGGCTAAAGGTTGACGCTTTTCCCATACGCCATTTTGTTTCGCGGCCCAGCCAAAGTTTTGACCCTGTTCTACCGCTTCTGCAATAGCTGCTAGGCCTCGAATTTCACGCGCCAACGCCCATAGCACCACAGTTGCGTCAGTGCCTTCAGATCTTAAACCGTGCAAGGTTTTGATCGCAGCATTGGCGTCGCCAAGTAAAGTTTTGTCCACTAGCCCAAAGACATCATAGCGGGCGCTGTTAGCCACCACGGAAGCCATTTTTTCTGCGTCGACACTGTTGCCGTCGAGCAGTAATTTAAGCTTTTCAATCTCTTGCGCAGCAGCCAGCAGGTTGCCTTCAACCCGAGAGGCCAATACATCAATGGCTTGGCTGTCAGCCGTAATACCTGCTTCAGTGAGTCTTTGGCCAATCCAGCGGGGTAGTTGTTGTGCGTTTATGGGCCAGATTTGTACCAGCACTCCCGCCGCATCAATGGCTTTAAACCATTTGGTTTTCTGTGTATTGCCGTCGAGCTTTGGCGTGACAATGAGTAGCAGGGTATCTTCTGGGGGGTTTTTTAGGTATTCCAGCAAGGCTTTGCTGCCGTCTTTGCCAGGCTTGCCGTTGGTAATGCGCAGCTCTAGAATTTTCCGCTCAGCAAACAGAGATAGGCTATTGGCTGCGACGTGTAATTCGCCCCAATCAAAACTGGCATCAGTGTGGTAGAGCTCGCGCTCGCTGTAGCCTTGTTGCCGAGCCGCGTTGCGAATACTGTCGCAGGCTTCTTGCGCCAGCAGGGCCTCGTCGCCAAAAACTAGGTAAACAGGCGCGAGTGACTGTTTTAATTTTGCCTCGAGTTGTTCTGGGCGCAGTTTTGCCATGGTAGTGTTTCGTTATTGGCGCGCAGAAATAAAGCGCAGTTGACGAATTATCTGACGAATTAGATCAGCCTGCATTTCACGTTTTAACAAGCGTTCCTCTTCACTTTTACTCAGTGCATCATTAGGGTCATGCTCAAATGTTCGAGTGACCGTAGCCAGAGCTTTAGGCAAAATATTTTCGCCCGTGGCGCTGCGTATGCTGTAGACCGCTTTCATAGTGAGCTCATATTCATTTGCCAGAGCATCGATACTAAGTGACGCCACACGTTTGTCTTCCGACTCTTTTAGCAGTCGTAGGGCGTAGTGGCCCTCTGCGCTATCGTTAAGGTTTATCTGATAGTTTTGCAGGGTTTTTACGAGCGCTAAAGCTAAGTCAGATTCACTGTCAGTGGCGCTGAAATGTAAGGTCTGCAAATTATCGGGTAGGCCTTCGCTGCCGCGCAGCTGCCAGCCGCACGCGCTAAGCAGGCTTAGCGTGAGTGCAGCAATGGTGAGGCGTATCATGGTGTGTCCTTTCGTAGGCAAGATTATTGGCAACTTAGTTAGCAACAATGTTGACGAGTTTATTGGGAATGACAATGACTTTACGCACGCTAAGGCCATCGAGAAAACGTCCTACGTTTTCGTCTGCAAGAGCCATGGCTTCCATCTCAGCTTTATCCATGTCTACTGGGGCTTCTAACTTCGCGCGCACCTTGCCATTTACCTGTACTACTACTTGAATTGAAGAGCGTGCCAGTGCACTTTCATCGAGTGTTGGCCAGCTAGCATCGATTACTGGGCCGTCGTGGCCAAATGCATTCCACAGAGTATGGCTCATGTGAGGTACTACGGGCGCCATTAGCAGTATGGCGGCTTCCAGAGCTTCACGCTCTACCGCTAAGCTCTCGGGTGTAGACCTGTCGGCGAGTTTGCGAATTTCATTGAGCAACTCCATCACGGCAGCAATGGCCGTATTAAAGGTTTGCCGGCGGCCATAGTCGTCGCTCACCTTAGCAATGGTTTGATGGGTTTTACGACGTAAATCAGTTTGATTCGTATCGAGTTTACTGACATCTAGCGAGCCCGGAGTGCCGGCATTGAGGTGGCCGTAGGCCGTATCCCAGAGGCGACGAAGGAAACGATAACCGCCTTCAACGCCTGAGTCTGCCCACTCCAAAGATTGCTCAGGGGGCGCTGCAAACATAGTAAACAAACGCACGGTATCAGCGCCGTATTGATCGATTAAGCCCTGTGGGTCAACGGTGTTGCCTTTTGACTTTGACATTTTAGTGCCGTCTTTCAGCACCATGCCTTGGCAGAGTAAGCGCTCAAAGGGTTCGTCACTGTCGAGTAGACCCTCATCGCGCATTAGCTTGTGATAGAAGCGTGCATACAGTAAATGCAAAATGGCGTGTTCGATACCACCAACGTATTGGTCTACCGGCAGCCAGTAATTGGCTGCGTCTCTGTCGAGCATGCCATCGGCAAATTGCGGGCAGGTGTAGCGAGCGTAATACCAAGACGATTCCATAAAGGTATCGAAGGTATCCGTTTCACGTTCGGCGCTTTCGCCCTGATAGTCAGTTTTGCGCCACTCTGGGTCTTTCTTGATGGGCGAGTGAATGCCATCCATTTCTACGTCTTCAGGCAGCAATACTGGCAGGCGATTTGCCGGTACGGGAATTTCGCCGCCGTCGGCCAAATACATCATAGGGATTGGCGAACCCCAATAGCGCTGTCGAGACACTCCCCAGTCACGCAGACGATATTTGGTGGTTTGCGAGCCTTTGTTCAAACTTTCAAGTTTGTTGGCAACTGCGTCAAAGGCGGCAGAAAATTCCAGGCCATCAAATTCCCCCGAATTTATGAGCGAACCCTTTTCGGTAAAGGCTTCGTTTTCTAAATTGCATTCGACTTCAGAGTTGGCGCCGGCGGCAATCACCTGATCAATTTTCAGACTGTATTTCTTAGCAAACTCCCAGTCTCTTTGGTCGTGACCTGGCACAGCCATCACCGCACCCGAGCCGTAATCCATCAGTACATAATTCGCCACCCATACTGGCACTAGCTTGCCTGAGAGGGGGTGAACGGCTTGAATGCCTGTATCCATGCCTCTCTTTTCCATGGTCGCCATATCAGCTTCCGCCACTGACTGCACTTTGCATTCGGCAATAAATTCAGCGAGCGCTGGGTTATTTTCTGCGACCGTCTTTGCAATGGGGTGCTCGGCGGCCAAGCTCAGGTAGGTAACACCCATGAGTGTATCGGGGCGCGTAGTGTAAATATCGAAGCTGGTCACGTCGCCAACAGGCGTTTCTAGGTCAAAGGTCATGTCAACGCCGCGGCTTTTGCCGATCCAGTTGCGCTGCATGGTTTTTACTTGTTCAGGCCAGTGCTCTAATTTGTCCAAATCATTGATAAGCTCTTCAGCATAATCGGTGATTTTAATGAACCACTGAGGAATTTCTTTGCGCTCTACCTTGGCGTCGCAGCGCCAGCAGCAGCCGTCAACCACTTGCTCGTTGGCGAGCACTGTTTGGTCTTCTGGGCACCAGTTGACCGAGGACACTTTTTTATACGCTAAGCCTTTTTCATATAAACGAGTAAAAAACCACTGTTCCCAGCGGTAGTATTCCGGCGAGCAGGTCGCCAATTCCCTCGACCAATCAAAGCCAAAACCCAGTTGCTTAAGCTGAGTGCGCATATAATCCGTATTGGAATAGGTCCATGCCGCCGGAGCTGTATTGTTTTTTATCGCGGCATTTTCTGCCGGCAGGCCAAAGGCGTCCCAGCCCATTGGGTGCAATACATTTTTGCCCCGCATGCGGTGATAGCGGGCAATTACATCCGTAAGAGTATAGTTGCGTACATGGCCCATATGCAGCTTGCCGCTGGGGTAGGGGAACATGGCCAGGCAATAGAACTTCTCTCGTGAGTGGTCTACATTGACCTCAAAACTGCGGTTCTGCTCCCAGTAGCGCTGAATGTCTGATTCTATGCTGGAGGGTTGATATTGCTCGTCAATTGTCACGTTCGGCCTATACTTAAATCAATGGGGGGATGAATTGGAGAAAGGCGCTAATTATAGGGGCTCGGGTGCTGGTTGCATAGGCGCCAAAGCCTGAATTAACAGCGAAGGAGACGGTTATGGTAACGGCGCGATCAAAAGAGGCCGCTTTCAGTGAAAAGACTAAGGAAACGCAGTCGCCTATCGACAACCTGCGTGAAGGTGCTCGTCATGAAATTGAAGGTATTGTAGAGCTTGAATTAGTGATGGAGGCGATGACGGAAGACAAGGCGGCTTTGTTGCGCTCTTATCTTCAGGAAGACGTTCATCAGCTAGGCACCTTTTTGGTAGACCTAAAAAATGAGATTGGCTTTCTGGAGCGGCTTGCGGGGCAGTGGATGTTGACGGCTGCAGATCCTACTAGGCTCGATTGGCTTGAATTGGAGCGGCGTTTGAAACAAACTCGGGATTGAGCCTTTTCTGGGCTGCCCCTGGTCTAATTGGGTTGCAGTATTGGGGCCTTTAGTGGATATTGTCGAGCTAAAGTGACATGACCCCCGGGCAGGAAAATACCTTTGGCAAAAGCAACTATTGATAATGTGGCCGCGCTGGCTGGCGTATCAATTAAAACCGTTTCTAGAGTCGTAAATAACGAACCCAATGTTCGCCAAGCAACGCAAGAAAAAGTGCGTGATGCTATCAAGCAGCTCAATTATCGCCCCAGTCCATCGGCGCGCAGCTTGGCGTCGAATCGCTCATTTCTCGTCGCAATGCTTTACGATAACCCCAGTGCGCACTACATCATAGACGTGCAGCATGGCATTCTGAAAGAGTGCCGTAAGCGCAATTACGACCTGTTGATCCACCCCTGTAAATACCAAGACGCTGAATTGTGCCATGAGATAGAAAACCTATTGAGTAAATCTAGGGTGGACGGCGTCATACTCACTCCGCCCTTGTCAGATATTCCCGAAGTTATGACGACGCTCGATAGTTTAAAAATGCCCTATGTGCGGATCTCTCCTGCAGAGCATCACGAGCTGTCTGCTTGCGTATATTGTGATGACAGTCGAGCGGCAAAAGACATGGCTGAATACCTCATTGGCTTGGGGCATCGCCGCATTGGTTTTATCGCGGGCCACCCTGACCACTCGTCTAGTGCCGCTCGAGAAGAAGGCTTTGGTCAGGCTCTAGCCGAGCATAAAATAAAACAGCCGAAGCGGCTCGTACGGCAAGGGTTTTACGACTGTGATTCTGGCCGTGAAGCCGCTTTACATATGCTTAAAACCAGCAAACCGCCCACCGCCATTTTTGCTTGTAACGACAATATGGCCGCCGGGGTTATACAGGCAGCACACAGTCTTAATATAGATATTCCTGCCCAGCTCAGTGTTGTGGGTTTTGATGATTCCCCAATCTGTACGCTGACTTGGCCAGAATTGAGCACCATTCGCCAGCCCATTGAAGAGCTTGCTGAAAAAGCCACGGCCCTGCTGCTCAATGAGCTATCTAACAAGCCGACTTCTCACGAAGAAAAATCGCTTCACTGCAGTTTGATTTTGCGTGATTCATCAGGGCCCGCACCCGAGTAAAGCGATATTGAAGTATTAGTATTTGTATAGAGTAGAATTACCGAGCATAGACGAATAAATTTCAATAGAGCTTAAAACTATGGAATACAAGAAAATAACCTCCCCGGCCGAAAAGAACATAGCCCTCGTCGCTCACGACAACCTAAAGACAACTCTCACTAAATGGTGTGCTCAGCATCGCGAAGCACTTAGTGCCCACCAACTTTTTGCCACCGGCACTTCCGGCACCTACGTAGAAAAAGAATCGGGTTTGAGTGTTACAAAACTCATTAGTGGCCCTCTGGGTGGCGACCAGCAAATTGGATCAAGGATCAGTGAGGGGCAAATAGATCTTCTAATATTTTTCTGGGACCCCTTTGAGCCGATGCCCCATGACCCAGACGTAAAAGCTTTATTAAGAATTGCCGCTGTTTGGAATATACCGGTTGCGTGCAATCGCAGTACAGCAGACATGCTGATAACTTCCAGCCTAATGGCTGCAAGTTATGTTCGGGAAGTACCGGATTACGAGCGCTATTTGGAAGCGAGAAAACGCTAGAGAAGCGAAAGGGTAAGAGTTGAGTCGAACTCGACCGTGCTGGGTGGCCTTATTAGTTTTCGACAGACTTCGAGCCCAGTGGCCCTCTCGGGCCAGGGCTGTTTACTCTTAGCTCATTACCCCTTAACGATGGATCCTCTCAATCCATAATAGGCAATGTAGACATAACAAAGAATTGGCATTAAGAAAGCCAGCTGAATACCAATAGAGTCGGCTAGCATGCCTTGGAATACAGGCAGTAGAGCACCGCCCACAATTCCTAGACAAAGAACCCCAGCACCCTGGCTGGTATGATTACCCAACTGGTTAATCGCCAAACTAAAAATGGTCGGAAACATGATCGAGTTAAAGAGTCCTACTGCTAAAATAGCCCACATTGCTATATGGCCTTCTGAGAATACAGCCAGCGCAATCAAAGCACATGCACCAAAAGCACAGAATGCCAAAGCATTGCCGGCCTTAACTTTCTGCATCGCCATCGCACCTATGAAACGACCCACCATGGCGCCGCCCCAGTAATAGGCAATGTATTTTGCAGCATCTGCCTCTTCCAAGCCTGCAATGTTCTCTTCACCTAAGAAATTTACCAAAAAACTGCCAATGGACACTTCAGCACCGACATAGACAAAAATGCCTAGAGCCCCCAGAACCAAGTGTGAATAAGACCAAGCCGAACGGCCGTCGTCGGCGCTCTCTACGTTCTCATCGGGCACGGTGTGGGAGGAAATTTCAGGCAGTTTCAATTGGCTGAAAATAGCGGCCAAAACGGCAAGCGCGGCGGCCAACATAAGGTAGGGGGTTTTTACGGCATCTGCGCCCATGGCATCAGCACCTGCATCGGCGCCAGCCAGAATCAGCATCGCGCCAAAAAAAGGCGCCACGGTAGTGCCCAGTGAGTTGAAAGCTTGAGTCATGGTTAAGCGGCTGGCAGCTGTATCGGGATTGCCGAGAGCCGTCACATAAGGGTTTGCCGAAACCTGTAAAACGGTAATGCCTGAAGCCAAGACAAACAGTGCGCCCAAAAAGACAGGATAAGATTGTGCTGACGCGGCTGGGTAGAATAAAACGCAGCCAATAGCCGCGGTCAAAAGCCCTAGAACAATACCTTTCTTATAGCCTAAACGTCTAACCAATGTGCCCGCGGGCAAAGAAACTAGGAAATAAGCACCAAAAAAGCAAAATTGGATGAGCATCGCTTCAGTGTAACTGAGCGAAAATACGCCTTTTAAATGTGGGATTAGAATATCGTTGAGGCAAGTGATGAAGCCCCACATGAAGAAAAGGGTTGTTAGAGCGCCCAGTGCAAAGGTGTTGTTTTCGCCTGCTTGCTCGTTATTGACTGTGGCGCTTGCCGCCCCACCGTTCATCATTCCCGCCATCGTATTATCTCTCTATTTTTTTGTTATCACTACTAGTGAGTGTCGCCCCACTACTCAGTCTAAGGTCTGTATTAAACTGGATGTAGACAGCGCTGTCAATTTTCACTGGTGATCGCCTCGCCTTCTGGTTTCCGTATTGACAGCGCTGTCAGTTAGCTCTAGTATCTCACCCTAAAACTGTGGGAAGCTAGCTCTTTGGGTTGCGGCCCTCAATAGTCGCTCAAGCGACACCAGTGGAGAGTGCTTTAATGACCAATAGCTTTGATATCGTAATTTTTGGTGGCTCTGGTGATTTATCCATCCGAAAGTTAATGCCTGCATTGTATCGTTGTGAGGCAGAAGGGAAATTTAGCGACGATACCCGCATTTTTGCCGCATCGAGAAGTACCAGCAGTTCACTGCGAGACAAAGTGTTGGCGGGCTTAGAGTCGCACCTTAAGCAGGGCGAGCTCTCCATATCCACCTGGGAAAAATTCAGTCGTCGCCTCAATCACCTCAGTGTAGATCTCGCGGGCGATGGCGAAGAGTGGGCTGTATTTGCTGAAGCCATTGCCGCCCCAGAAGAAAAAACCGTTATTTTTTATTTTGCCATCCCAGCCAACCTTTACGGTGCTACAAGCCTTAAGTTGTCAAACGCCGGTTTGATTAAGACCAACGCGCGAGTGGTACTCGAAAAACCCATTGGCTACGATTTAGAGTCGTCCAAAGTGATCAATGCGGCCGTTGCGGAATATTTCACTGAGGCGCAAATTTTCAGAATAGATCACTACCTCGGAAAGGAAACCGCACAAAACCTTTTGGCGCTGCGTTTTACTAATGTCCTGTTTGAGCATTTGTGGGACAACAAAACCATCGATAATGTGCAAATTACCATAGCCGAAAAAGTAGGCTTGGAAGGGCGTGCCACCTTCTACGATCAGGCGGGTGCACTTCGAGACATGGTGCAAAACCATCTTCTGCAATTGTTTTCTCTGGTGGCCATGGAGCCGCCCAACAAAATGACTGCTGAAAATATACGCGCTGAAAAATTGAAGGTGATGGAAGCTCTGCGCCCAATGAATGAAGAGGCCGTTCGTCACAATACGGTAGCGGGCCAATACACTAAAGGTGAAATGGACGGCGAAGAGCGAAGTGGTTATTTGGATGAGCTGGGCAACCCAGAGAGCGCCACAGAAACCTTCGTTGCGATTCGCGCTTTCGTGGATAATTGGCGCTGGGCCGGAGTGCCTTTTTATTTTCGTACGGGTAAACGTATGAAAGAACAGTTTGCTGAAATAGCGATCCAGTATAAGCCAGTGTCTCATTTGGTTTATGGCGAGGAGGCAGGTGGGCTGATGCCAAATAGTTTGGTAATTCGTTTGCAGCCTGAAGAAAGCATCAAGCTCACCTTGATGACCAAAGAATTAAACAGTACCGATATGCGATTAAAACCGGTTGATTTGGATCTGGATTTTTCCGATACCTTTGAGCGTCGTTACAGCGATGCCTATAAACGTTTGTTGCTAGATGTCGTGGAAAATAATCCCACGCTCTTTGCCCATCGAGGTGAAGTAGAGCAAGCGTGGGATTGGTTGACACCGGTACTTGAAGCTTGGGCTAAGCCGGAGCATAAGCCTTCATCTTATGCCTCGGGTTCTTGGGGCCCAGCAGAAGCAAAAGAATTACTCAGTGGGCAGGGACGCCGCTGGCACGGCGACTAAGTTCAAATTGAGCTTGGTTCAGATTTAAAATATGAATTATAGAAGTTAGACATTATGCATCCAATTATTGAACAGGTGACGGCGGATATTGTTGAACGCAGTCGTGAAACTCGCGGCCGATATTTGGCCCGCATCCGTGAAGCGTCCAGCAAGGGGCCACTTCGTGGAGGCCTACCCTGTGGTAATCTCGCACACGGTTTTGCCGCTTGCGGCAGTGATGACAAAAAGGCGCTGGCTGATACGCCGGCCGCCAACATTGCCATCGTATCTGCTTACAATGACATGCTCTCGGCGCACGAACCTTTCAATGTGATGCCCGCCCAGATCAAAGAAGTTATCCATCAGGCTGGTGGCGTGGCTCAATTTGCCGGCGGAGTCCCTGCAATGTGCGATGGTGTTACTCAGGGTGAGCCGGGTATGGAATTGTCATTGTTCAGTCGTGATTTGATTGCCATGTCTACCGCTGTTGCCCTATCGCACAACATGTTTGATGGTGCGTTGTTTTTAGGGGTTTGCGACAAAATTGTTCCAGGTTTACTCATCGGCGCTTTGTCTTTTGGTCATCTTCCTGCGGTGTTTGTGCCGGCTGGACCTATGACCTCAGGTTTACCCAATAATGAAAAGGCGCGTGTTCGTCAGCAGTTTGCCAAAGGAGAAATTGGTCGTGATGAATTGCTTGCGGCCGAGAGCGCGTCTTACCATAGCCCTGGGACCTGCACATTTTATGGTACGGCTAACAGCAACCAAATGCTGATGGAGATAATGGGTTTACATCTCCCAGGTTCGTCTTTTGTAAATCCGAATACACCACTGCGTGACGCTTTAACGGCCGCTGCGGCCAAGCGCGTTATGCAGATAACGGCGCAGGGGGAAGATTATCGCCCTATCGGAGAATTGGTGAATGAAAAAGCCATTGTAAATGGCGTGATCGGGCTTTTGGCCACCGGAGGTTCAACCAACCACACTCTTCATTTAGTGGCTATAGCTCGGGCGGCGGGTATTGTTTTAAACTGGAGCGATTTCGACAAATTGTCAAAAGCCATTCCTTCGTTAACGCGTATTTATCCGAACGGCAGTGCAGATGTAAATCACTTTCATGCAGCCGGTGGTATGACCTATTTAATGGCTACACTTTTAGACGCCGGTTTATTGCATGACGATGTCATGAGTGTTGCGCCGAAAACTGGACTTTCCGATTACCGTACTGAACCGTTTCTCGATGGCGATACACTTTATTGGCAAGAGGGGCCAGAAACTTCTCTCGATACAGAAGTGTTGCGGTCGGCTAGTGAGCCATTTAGTCCTGATGGTGGCCTTCGTTTGCTCGAGGGTAATTTAGGTCGAGGTGTAATAAAGGTCTCTGCAGTAAAAACAGAGCATCGTGTTGTTGAAGCGCCCGCTATTGTGTTCTCTAGCCAGTCGGCTGTGAAGGAGGCATTTCAGGCCGGCTTGCTAAATAAGGATTTTGTTGCCGTGGTGCGTTTCCAGGGACCAAAGGCGAATGGTATGCCTGAGTTACATAAGCTGACTCCCGCGCTCGGAGTGTTGCAAGATCAAGGATTTAAGGTGGCTTTGGTAACCGATGGCCGTATGTCTGGAGCGTCAGGCAAAGTGCCTGCGGCCATTCATGTTAGCCCCGAAAGTGCGGACGGCGGACCACTTTTACAGGTGCAAACGGGTGACCTAATTCGCCTAGATGCGAACTTAGGCACACTGGAAATATTAGTGGAGCAGGAAGAGCTCGCGAAAAGAATTCCTGCGGCGAGCCCCAGTGAGCAATCTCACTTCGGCATGGGGCGAGAGTTATTTAACATGTTTCGAACTTCCGCCACGGCTGCTGAGTTAGGCGCCAGTAGTGTCGCCAGTTTGGGGGATGCGTGACATGAGTCGATTCCCTCAGATTGTAGCTGATATCGGTGGTACCAACGCTCGTTTTGCATTGGTGACAGAAGAAAAAGCCGATAGTGGTGAGTTCGTGATTGTCGATCAGAAGAATTATGACTGCGCGACATTTGAGACATTTGAGTCACTATTGCAGACTTACTTTGATTCTCTTGATGGTATTCGACCGCGCCATGTTTGTGTGGCCCTAGCGGGCCCTGTGGATGGAGATCAATTCAAAATGACCAATTTGAACTGGCGGTTTTCTCGTTCCGGGGTGAAAGCTGACTTTGATTTGGAAAATTTTGAAGTAATTAATGATTTTGCCGCGCAGGCCTGTTCGGTCACACATTTACAGCCTGGGGACTTAATTCAGGTGAAGTCGGGAGAGGCTAGAACCCATGCCGCTAAAGCTATTATTGGCCCCGGAACGGGTTTAGGAGTTGCCTCACTCACATATAACGGTTCGATTTGGCAGCCTCAGGCTGGCGAAGGTGGACACGCAAATTTTGCACCGTGTAATTTGCAGGAGATGAGCCTACTACAGGCATTGATGCAGGATTTTGAACATGTGTCTCTTGAAACACTGCTCTGTGGGCGAGGTCTTGTCACTCTTTATCGCACATTGTGTAGTATGCAAAATAAGGTGCCTGAAAATTATGAGCCGGCTCAAGTCTCCGAGCTAGGGTCGAGTAATCAGGATGAGTTATGTCGGGAGAGTTTAGCTTTGTTTTGTCGAATTCTTGGTTCGGCGGCGGGTAATTTGGCACTTACCTGTGGAGCAAAAGGTGGCGTGTATTTGGCCGGTGGTATTTTACCTCGGATTAAAGATTTTTTACTCGACTCAGGATTTTCGCTCAGTTTTCAAAGTAAAGGCCTGATGTCTTCCTACATGGAAAGCATTCCTGTCTATCTAATGGTGAATGATTCGCCTGCCTTGATTGGAGCGGCGGCTTGGCTGGAAGATCATGCCTTTGGGCCTGCAGGCCATTAATACCATTGTTTTTTATTGGCCGCACTTTATTAATATATGATGGGCGGCCTTCCCCTACAATATCAATCTCCGGAAAACACTATGACGCTACGTCGCACTAAAATTGTATCGACTCTTGGGCCTGCCACTGATGGTGAAGGTGTCCTCGAAAAAATTCTCTTGGCGGGGGTTAATGTGGTCCGTTTGAATTTTTCACACGGTCAGCCCGATGATCACCGAGCACGCGCGGAAGAGGTGAGGGCTCTCTCGGCAAAGCACGGAATTTTTGTTGCGGTACTAGGTGACTTACAGGGCCCTAAAATTCGTATTTCCAGATTTAAAGACAATCAAAAAATACTCTTGAACGTTGGGGACAAATTTGTTTTAGATGCTGATTTCGACAGCAATGCGGGCGATCAAAATCAGGTGGGCATTGATTACAAAGCTTTGCCCAATGATAGCAAGGTAGGCGATATATTATTATTAGACGACGGTCGTGTGGTTTTTCATGTGGATGAAATTTCCGGCTCTCGAATTTATTGCACGGTAAAAGTGGGAGGGTTGTTGTCGAATAACAAAGGCATCAATCGTCAAGGTGGCGGTTTGTCCGCACCAGCCTTAACCGAAAAAGATTTCCGCGATATTAAATTGGCGGCAGATATAGGTGTCGATTATTTGGCAGTTTCCTTTCCGCGTAGTGCGAGTGATATGGTGCAGGCGCGAGAATTGCTGAAACAGGCGGGAGGCCAGGCAGGCTTAGTCGCCAAAATAGAACGCGCAGAAACGGTACAAGATACCGATCTTCTGGACAAGATCATTTTGGCTTCTGATGCGGTTATGGTGGCCCGTGGCGATCTGGGTGTTGAAATTGGTGATGCAGAATTGATTGGTGTACAGAAGCATATCATTGCCCGTGCTCGCTCGCTCAACCGCGGAGTGATCACCGCAACCCAAATGATGGAGTCGATGATTGTCAGTCCTCTGCCTACGAGAGCGGAAGTTTTTGATGTGGCAAACGCTGTCTTAGACGGTACCGATGCAGTGATGTTGTCAGCGGAAACGGCCGCGGGTGATTTTCCTTTAGAAACAGTTGAAGCCATGGTGCGGGTAATTATGGGCGCCGAAAGGCAAACACAAGTCCATCGCTCTACCCACCGTATCAACCAAGAATTCACACAAATAGATGAGTCTATCGCCTTAGCTGCCATGTATACGGCTAATCATTTAGAAGGGGTGAAGGCCATAATTTGCATGACCGAAAGTGGTGATACTCCTCTGCTTATGTCACGAATCAGCTCTGGCCTGCCTATTTTTGCGTACTCGCCAAAAGTTGAAACTCAGCGTCGGGTCGCTCTGTATCGGGGCGTAAATACCATTCCTTTCGACAGTGACAGCTTGAAAAGTAGTGAAGTGAATCAGTGTGCGGTAAATGAGTTACTGGGGCGCAAGATTGTTAAGAAAGGTGACCTAGTTATTGTTACCAAAGGTGACTATTTAAACGTACACGGTGGCACAAATACCATGAAGATAGTGCGCGTGGGTGCGGATATTCAATAATTATAGACAGCGCTGTCATTACGTGGCAGACTGGCTTCTCTTCACTGTCATTCCCTTTTGACGTGAGGAGGGCGCTCCAATGCTGTCGCTGACAGTTTGCCTATTGTGAGTGCTGGGTAGTATCGTATCTGTGTCTGTATATGACGCCCGCGACTTATTTGGTCGCGGGTTTTTTTTGTCTTTTTTTTGTCATGGTACTTCGCTAATGTGAGCCGGCGGTTGTGTTGCCGGTGAGCTGTGGTACCATGCGCCTCCTCCGGGAAGGAGGCTCAATAATAATCATAAAAAAAGATTGATAAATAGTTATGGATACAGATTTGTTGTTTGATCAACTCACGTTGACGAATCGGCTTGGCCAAGATATGAATCTTGGGGTTAAGCTAGTTTCTACTGCTGAACGGGGCTATTTGTTCCTTCACGCTCTAAAAAAAACCCCCTCCAGCGTAATTGCAAAAAATGCCGAGCATTTGGCCCACCAGTTAGTCAGTCGCTTCAATTTGAACCATGAGGCCTTGGATATACTTGAGCTTAGAGACGGCTCCGAGGAAACCGAGATACTGAGATGGCGCTTTGGCTGGGTAGGGTCTTCTGCGCGCTCGGCTAAGAGTCAGTTGGTGACTGGAAAGTCACAAAAAGAATTTTTAGCATCGATGTTGTTGTCGGGGTCTAAAAAGCCTGTTTTGGATTTTGCTGAATAGGTTTTTTAGGAAAAGCGCGTTCTTAAATGGGCGCAATACTTAGCTCGCTTTTTCTTGTATTTTATTTCGTTAATTGCGCGATTTTTTGTTTCGCCAGAAATTCAACCCAAATATGAAAAAACTGAACGCAATTACGGGTGCGCTACCCCATTTCAAGAAAGGGGTTAGGCCTGTCATTGGAATCACTTGGCCTGAGAGAGTTTGCATCTTGAACTGCTCACTTTTTTCTATCAGCTTACCCTTAGTGTCCACTATTCCACTTAGACCATTATTGGTGCTTCTGATTAGGTAGCGGCCTGTTTCGAGTGCGCGCATCTGCGCCATTTCCATGTGTTGTAATGGGCCTATGGAGTGGCCAAACCAGGCGTCGTTGCTGATGGTTAATAATACGTCAGATTGGCTCGCGCCGATTGAGACTAGTCCGGGATAAACGATCTCATAGCAAATTGACGGGGCAATTTTATAATCGCCAGCCAGTAGGCCTTGTTGGCGACCAGGGCCTTTGTGAATGACAGAAGTAGGTAGGTCAAAGAAAGCTATCAGGCCTCTTAGCCAGCGTTCTAGTGGTACGTATTCGCCGAAGGGCACCAACCTTTGTTTGTGGTACAGGCCCATGGCTTTGCCCAGCCCGAGAATACTGTTGAAATATTTTTTCTGTTGGTGGTCGTCGTAGAGTATGCCGGTAATTAAGGCGCTACCTTCTTGCTGGGCACGGGCGTCCATTTCAAGAAGAAAGGGGCCAGCTTCGTGATAGAGGATGGGCACGGCGGCTTCGGGCCAAATCACCCAGTCGTTGACCCATAGGTTTTCACTTAGGCTGCGCAGTCGGTCGAGAGTAGGCTCTCGAAAATGGTCGGCCCATTTAAGATTTTGAGGAATGTTGGGTTGCACCATGCCGACAGTGATAGCTTCGCCATTGACCTGAGTCCATGCTTTATTACGCAGTACATCGCCGCCGGACCAAAGGGCGACCACTAGCAGGCCGGCGAGTAGATGTGTGGTGAGTGTCTGTTTTTCAGTCTTCAGTTTTATCAGTCGGGCAAGCCAAGCGGCACTGAAGGCGAGTATTAGCCCCAAGCCAAAAATTCCAGTGACAGGTGCCCAGCCGGCGAGCGGCGTGTCGAGGTGGCCGTAGCCAATGTAGAGCCAGGGAAACCCTGTCAGAACCCACGAGCGCAGCCATTCATTGAGCACCCAAAGTACGGCAAAGTTCAGAGGCATGGTCCAGTGATTGGCCTGTCGTCGATTCAGTGAATGAGAGAAGTACCAAGGCAAGCTAAAGAGCAAGGCTAGAAAGATGACAAAAAGCGCTGTCATCAATAAGGCGAGGGCTAAGGGCGTGCTGCCAAAGCTGTAGATGCTCACAAACACCCAAGAGGCGCCGCTGCCGTAGTAGCCTAAGCCAAACAAAAAACTGTTTTTTAAGGCCTGGTGGCCGCTTGAGCCGATGAGGCTGTGGGCAAATATAGCCAAGCTGATGACGGCTATGGGCCAATAGTTAAAGGGCGCAAGTGAAAGGGGTATGGCGGCGCCGGCAACTAAGCTGAGCAGCTGGCCGCGCCAATTGAGAATACTTGTGTTCATGGATTACCGTAGCGCGGCCTTAAGCGATGGCGCTTTTGGCTGGCAAAGTCATTCTTAATAAATGAATCTGTCGGCTGTCGGCGTAAAGTACTCTAAAATCATAGTCCGCAATTACTGTGGTTTCATTGCGTTGAGGCAAGTGGCCAAATGCGTGCATTAATATACCACCAATGGTGTCAAATTCGTCTTCACTCAGTTTCGCTTTGAAGTGTTCGTTAAAGTCTTCAATGGGGGTAAGAGCTTTGATTATATAATCCTGATTACTCACCTTACGGATGAAGGCGTCGCTGTTGTCGTCATCGGTTTCATCTTCAATTTCACCCACAATTTCTTCAAGAATGTCTTCGATGGTTACAAGGCCGGAAATACCGCCATATTCGTCAATGACCAGAGCCATGTGATAGCGGTTTTCGCGAAATTCGCGCAGCAATATATTCAGGCGCTTGCTCTCGGGAATAATTGTTGCGGGGCGAATAATGTCTTCGAGTTTGAATTCATCCTTGCCGCCGAGAATTAAGGGCAGTAAATCTTTTGCGAGCAATATGCCTTTCACATCGTCAATTGAGTCGTCAATGACGGGGAAGCGTGAGTGGCCTGAGGTGATGATTTTTGTGAGAAATTGTTCTGGGCTTTCGTCGACTTTTACCACTACCATGTGCGAACGTGGAATCATAATCTCACGAACTTGTTGGTCGGCGACTTCCAGTGCGCCTTCGATAATGCTGTAGGCTTCTTGATCTAATACTTTGTTGGCAGCAGCATCTTTAATGATGTTTAGGAGTTCATCCCGCGATTTTGGTTCGGCAGAAAAGGCGCTTATCAATTTGTCTAACCAGGATTTTTCCTGTTGACGTTCGCTAGTGTTGCTACTCGACGGGTCTTCGCTCATGGCGATGAGAAACTCCTGGTGGTCTTTAAATTAGGGTTTGGAGGTTCACTGGTTTCATATGGGGCCGGGAATTTTAGTCCCAGCATAATATGTGTTTCCAGCGCTTCCATTTTGGTGGCGTCTTCGTCTTCTATGTGGTCGTAACCTAAAAGATGCAAGATGCCGTGAATGATCATGTGTGCCCAGTGTGATTCCAGGCTTTTATTTTGTTCGTTTGCTTCACTGGCCACTACCGGTGCACAGACCAGCAAGTCGCCTAATAGTGGCAATTCAAGTTCGGGAGGCAAGTCTGAAGGAAAGGACAGCACATTGGTGGGCTTATCTTTCCCCCGGTAGCGATGATTGAGCTCTCGGCTTTCTTCGTCATCAACGATACGGATGCTGAGTTCAGCATCTTCGCGCAGATTGACGAGCGCGGCCGCCACCCATTTTTCTATTTTGGAGGGGTCGGGGAGCGGGCTGCCATCGCTGGCAACTTGAATATCAATCGTGTGAGGCATAATCAGTCGCGCGGATGCTTCTGTTCAAACTCATCGTAAGCTTCAACGATGAGTTGTACTAGAGGATGGCGAACCACGTCGCGGGCACCGAAATGGGTAAAGCTAATGTCGGTGACGTGACCGAGAACTTCGAGGCAATGCTTCAGGCCTGAGGCCTGCCCACGAGGTAAGTCTATTTGGCTGGGGTCGCCGGTAATAACGGCCGTTGTGCCAAAACCAATCCGCGTTAGGAACATTTTCATTTGTTCTCTTGTGGTATTTTGGCTTTCATCGAGAATGACAAAGGAATTGTTTAAGGTGCGGCCGCGCATATAAGCAAGAGGGGCTACCTCAATAATGTTTCTCTCGATGAGTTTGCCCACGGTATCTATGCCCAGCATTTCAAATAAGGCGTCATAGAGTGGGCGTAAATAAGGGTCTACTTTCTGCGACAGATCGCCGGGTAGAAAACCCAGTTTTTCACCGGCTTCAACTGCAGGGCGAACGAGGAGAATACGCTCGACCTCATTTTTCAGCAGGGACTCAACGGCGCAAGCTACAGCCAGATAAGTTTTACCGGTGCCAGCGGGGCCCACGCCAAAATTAATGTCGTGCCGTTGTACGGCGCGAACATAGTGTTGTTGATTTGCTCCGCGGGGTTTTACCGTGCACTTTTTTGTTCGAATAAGAGTGATTTCATTGTGGCCCGAAGCAACTTTACTCGAGGCCTCCACGGAACCTTCTCTGTCGGCCTGCTGAAGAACTAGGTGTACTTCATCGGCGCTGAGTTCTTTGCCGTCGTCGGTCTCAGCGTAAAGAGCCCGTAGAATCTGCGAACCTATTTTGGTTTGCTGAGCTTCACCTATGAGTGCGAAGTCATTACCTCGATTGCGTACTTCAATGTTCAGGCGGCTCTCAATTTGCTGCAGGTGAGAATCCAAATGGCCGCAGAGTTTGGCGAGTCTGCGTACATCGTTAGGTTCCAGGGTCACTTTTTGGGTCACGCTTGCAGGTGTCGTAACACTGTCAGGCGTGATGTCTTTCGTGGAGCTGTCCAAGTCTTTTACAACCATCCTTATTCGCTAGTATTGCCGTAGCCTAACCCATTCATTCTAGGGGTTAAAGACCGTTTACGGGCTAATTCGTTCTTAAACAAGTTCTGTTTATACTGTGTTTAACTGAGTTTGGCCTAAGTATCGAGTTCAGAGCTAAGTAATGTGCCCCTCAGCGAGTTAGGAAGTGCTTGCTCAATCTTCACCATGGCAAACTTTCCAATGAGTTCAGCTTGATTAGCTCGAAAGTTAACGACACGATTGTTTTCGGTGCGCGAAGCCAATTCCCCAGGATCTTTTTTGGAATATCCGGTGACCAGTACGCGCTCGGTGTTGCCGACCATGCGTCGAGCAATTTCCTGAGCCTGCTGGTTGATTCGCTGCTGCAGTAGCTTCAGGCGCTCCTTATGTACACTTTCCGGGGTGTCATCGCGAATATCGGCCGCGGGCGTTCCCGGTCGGGCACTGTAGATGAAGCTGAAAGAAAGGTCGAAGCCTATATCCTGAATGAGGTTCATGGTGGCTTCAAAGTCGGCCTCGGTTTCGCCGGGGAAGCCGACGATAAAGTCGGAGGAAAAACAGATGTCTGGGCGGACTTTGCGCAGACGGCGCATTTTTGACTTGTATTCCAGCACCGTGTGGCCGCGTTTCATTGCCATGAGTATGCGGTCTGAACCGCTTTGCACGGGTAAATGTACATGACTAACAAGCTCTGGCACTTCGGCATATACGTCAATCAACGCATCAGAGAATTCCACAGGATGGGAAGTGGTGAAGCGTATGCGGTCAATACCATCAACCTTCGCTACATAAGTGATCAGCTCGGCTAAATCTGCTACGCCTCCATCGTCGGTGTCTCCACGGTATGAATTGACGTTTTGGCCTAGTAGGTTGATTTCACGCACGCCCTGTTTAGCGAGATGCACAACTTCAGCCATTACGTCAGGCATGGGTCGTGAGACTTCTTCTCCGCGGGTGTATGGCACCACGCAGAAGGTACAGTATTTTGAGCAGCCTTCCATAATTGATACAAAGGCCGAGGCGCCGTCAGCTTCGGGCTGTGGCAGCTTATCGAATTTTTCAATTTCTGGGAACGAGATGTCTACTACCACGGCGCCATTTTCACGGGGGGTTTCAATCATTTCAGGTAGGCGGTGCAAGGTCTGTGGCCCAAAAACAATGTCAACAAAGGGCGCGCGCTTGGCAATAGCGCTACCTTCCTGGCTGGCTACACAGCCGCCCACGCCAATAATAAGATCGGGTTTAGTCTCTTTAAGGTGCTTCCAGCGCCCTAGTTGGTGAAAGAGTTTCTCTTGGGCTTTTTCGCGTATTGAACAGGTGTTTACCAGTAGAACGTCCGCTTCATTGGGGTCGTCTGTGGTCTCCATTTGGTGGCTTTCGCCCAGCATGTCGCGCATACGAGACGAATCATACTCATTCATCTGGCAGCCATGGGTTTGAATGTAGAGCTTTTTAACGGCCTTTTCGGTCGCTGACATAGTGATTACCTGTTCAAAAACTGGTCAATTTTATTGAGACCGCGCATTATAGCGATAGAAGGTGTTAAAGCCTATAGTTAGGGCCTTGGATTTTGGGAATAAGACCCAATATTTGGGCTATCGGGCCGCAGGGCCTTTAACCTTGATTATTCTGTGCGAGTTTTGGTAACAAATATGGCAAGTAACCCCATTTATAAAGTGATTTTCTATAACCAAAACCAAGTGTATGAGGTGTTTGCTCAGGCAATCTATCAGAGTGAAATGTATGGCTTCATTGAAGTAGAGGAGCTAATTTTTGGCGAGCGCTCGGGGTTACTGGTCGACCCTGCGGAAGAAAAGCTGAAAGGCGAGTTCGCAGGGGTCAAGCGCTCTTATGTGCCCATGCAAAGTGTCATTCGTATTGATGAGGTGGAAAAAGAGGGCACGGCAAAGGCAACGGACCTTAAGTCTGGTGACAAGGTCGCGCAGTTTCCATCATTTATGCCCGGGCCAAGCAGCGACTAAGCGAGCTTGACCGAGCACATTTCTTAGAGCCTACGAACTTTTACCTTCTTATTTTTTATTTTTCCATTCTGTAGCGAGTTCATGGCTTTGTTGGCCACGGCTCGCTCAACTGCGACATAGGTGGAAAAGTCGAAAACGTTAATCTTACCGACCTGCGCACCAGGAATACCGGCGTCTTTCGTGAGCGCTCCCAGTACATCGCCTGGGCGAATTTTTTCCTTGCGTCCGCCGGCGATACACAGTGTCACCATGGCGGGTGGTTCAGGAGTGTTGAGCTTTGAAGGCAGGCTGTCGGTGGATTTCAAATTAATGTTTAAGCCACTGCCGTCGGTAATGGCGTTGAGCTTGCGACCATCGCTGAGTGTGGAAAGGCTCAGAGCCAGGCCTTGCTTGCCCGCGCGACCTGTACGACCAATGCGGTGAGTGTAGGTGTCATTGTCGCGGCTCAGGTCATAATTTATAACGGCGCTGAGGTCATCTATGTCTAGGCCTCGAGCGGCGACATCTGTTGCGATCAGTAACTTGCTGCTGCCGTTAGAGAATTGCACTAGCACTTGATCGCGGTCTCTTTGTTCCATGTCACCTTGCAAAGCCAAGGCGCTGTAACCAGCCTGCCGCAGATGGTGTCGAAGGTCTGTGCACTGCTGCTTTGTGTTGCAAAATACTACCGCAGAATCAGGGGCGTAGTGGCTCAGCAGGCGGGTGAGGGCATCGGGTTTTTCGGACTGGCTGCGCACTTCATAGAAGTGCTGTTCTATTTGCTGGCTTTCGTGCTGAACCTCTACGCTAACCACTTTTGGGTTTTTCTGAAAGCGGGCGCTAAGCTTTTTAATATCATCGGGGTAAGTGGCTGAAAATAATAAGGTTTGTCGCTTCTCGGGCGTTTTGCCGATGATGGTGGCAATGTCGTCTGCAAACCCCATTTCTAGCATGCGGTCTGCTTCATCGAGCACAAGAGTTTGCACGTGATTGAGGTGTAAGGTCTCTTTGCGCAGGTGGTCTTTGAGGCGGCCGGGGGTGCCTACAACAATGTGCGCGCCGTGTTCCAAAGAGCCAATCTGCGGGCCTATTGATTGGCCTCCACAGAGCACAACCACCTTAATGTTTTGCTGATAGCGCGCTAAGCGGCGAATTTCATTGGCCACTTGGGTACAAAGCTCACGGGTAGGGCACATGAGCAAGGCTTGCACGTTAAACGAGCTTGGGACTATTTTCAGCAGTAAACCAATGCCAAAAGCGGCCGTTTTTCCGCTGCCCGTTTTGGCTTGCGCAATTAAGTCGTGCCCGGCAATCGTTTCGGGCAAGCTCTGGGCTTGAATGGCGGTCATGGTTTTGTAGCCAAGTTGATTCAGGTTATCAACTTGAGCTTCAGGCAGGTTTAGACTGGAAAAAAGGGCTTCGTTTGGCAAGAGATTCTCAATGTTAGCGGTAAGCAGATTGGCTTGGTCATAAAATAGGCCGCGAGTATAGCAGTTGCCAGGCTGAGAGGGCAGCTTTACTCGGGTCTGCAGCTTCAACAGAGTGCATTGACCCTTAAGGCTGGCGCTGTACGGTGTCGATTCCTCGCTATTGAGCTGTTCGGCGCTAGGAGATGTTTTTCTTTAGGTAATCAGTGATTTCAGCTTTTATTTTAGGCATAAGAAATTTGCTCATAAAACCAAAGCTAACTTGGATGTTCAAGGCGCTGTCGTCGTAACTCAGTGAGCCGGTGATTGCAGGGGCTTTCACTTCTAAGGTTTGTTCTGTCTGCCATTTCACGCTGGCGCCGTAGCGTTCACTGAGCGAGTTGGCAAGTGTTTGAATATTCTCTTTAAGGGTGTCTAGAGGCATAGTGTGGGGGTGTTTGATATCAATTTTGCTCAAGTGGCGTATTCCCTGTATGAAGTGAAGGTTTGACCCTAGCCGCCAAGCTGTCTTGCAGCGTGTTGTAGGTACTGGTGGCTAGCATATACTATTTGGCGATTGGCCAAAATGTGTGTTGCCAACTGATCTGATGTCTCTATTCGTAAGGAAGCTTTATGCCAGCGCTAGAAAACAAAATCCCACCACCATTGGTGATGATCTTATTTGGATTAATGATGTGGATTGCCGCATTGATTACACCTAGTTTCGATGTGAGTCAGCTCACCCGAATAGGGCTCTCGGTCAGTATTTTATTTTTAGGCGTATTTTTTTGTCTCTCGGGCGTAGTGTCTTTCAAGATCGCAAAAACCACGGTTAATCCATTGAACCCCGAGCTGGCCTCGGCCTTGGTCAGCTCAGGAATCTATAGGGTTTCTCGAAACCCTATGTACCTTGGTTTCGCGTGCTTGTTGGTGGCGTGGGCAGTGTATCTAGCGTCGCCCGTCGCGCTGTTGGGTGTATTTGCTTTTGTGGTTTTTATAAATCGCTATCAAATTGCGCCGGAAGAGCGAGCGCTTACTCATCTTTTTGGCGCCGAGTTCACAGAATATACGGCGAGTGTTAGGCCTTGGTTGTGAGGTGTTCGAGCGTTTGATAAAAAGGGGGCTGTGCTTTGCCCCCGTTTCATCAATTCAAATATCTAGACTTTAAAAGCGTTTGCCTGTGATTGCAGCGTGGCCGCCAAATCGGTGAGCGCGCTTGAGGCTTCTTGTGTTTGTGAGCTGGCATCGGCCACAGTGTCACCCATAACCTTAAATTGCTGTACTTGAGTGCGAAGTCCTGCCATTTGTTTCTGAGCTTTGTCTGACACCCCAGCGGTTTCGTCGCACTCTACGCTTAAGCTCTGAATGGTTGTTTGAATGGCTGAAAGACTTTCAATCGTGTGCTCAGCAAGGTCTACACATTGTTTAGCTTGCTCCTGGTTGGTGGCCATTGTGTTTACCGAGGCCGAAATTGAATTCACAATGGTTTCCAGCATGGTATTAATTTCTACCGTTGACTGGTGAGTTCGGTTGGCCAGAGTTCTCACCTCGTCGGCCACAACAGCAAAGCCGCGGCCAGATTCACCTGCTCGAGCGGCTTCAATGGCGGCGTTTAGTGCGAGTAAATTGGTTTGATCGGCAATTTCGGCAATGGTGCTAACCACGCTGGACACCTGATCGCCGGTTGTTCGCAGCGCAATCAGCATTTCAGCCGTAGTTTCAATTTCCCCTGCCAGTGTTTGTATGCCCTTGGTGGCGCGCTCAACATCGGCTACCCCAGACTCTACTTCGCCTGCGCCACGCTGTGCGGTTTGCGATGCTTCGTCTGAGCGCTTCGCGCCGCTTTCGATTTGGGCTTCCAAATCAGTGATTACTAATACTAGTTGTGCTATTTCTCGGTTGATGGCCGCTGCGGCTTGGTCTGAGCTCGAAGCTGTGCTGCCTAGGCTTGCCACGGCGCTACTAATTCCCGTAGTCGCTTCAAGCACTTCATTGATGCTGCCGCGAAAGGTGTTCAGCAAATTATTGAAGCTGCCGGTGGCTCGGCCAATTTCATCTATATTGCGTTGCGGTAGTTGAGTACTTAAATCGAGGTTTGCCGCCACATTTTCTACATGGCGAGACAGGGTGCCAATGGGCGCAACAATGAGGCGCCTTGTATAGCCTACCGCTGCGATTGTCACCGCCATAATTATGCCCACCAGCGTCAGCAAGGTAGTGGTAGCAGAGGACATGTCGTCGATAATCATCTCTGAACTGGCGGCCGCATTACTGGCAACTGTAGACTTTAAATTGCTAAGTTGATTGGTAATGTCGGCGGAGTTGCTGGAAAGTTTGTTTAGCAAGGTTCTCGCTTGATCCCAGTCAATGCTTTCGGCGCCCATAGTTTGCTGCAGTTGATTCAATGTGCTGTTGAGTGAATCGAAGCCCTCGCGAATGGATGACAGGCCTTGGCTGTGTTGTTGGTTATTTAGATCAGTCAGTGGCGAGAGCGTGGCATCATCGAGCGTTTTTCGGCGTTTTTTAAATTCCTCACTGGTGCTGGTGGTGCCGTATAGAGAATAAGCCGCGAGCTCCAATTGGTTTACCACCGTACTAAGTTGTTCAATGCTCTCGAGTTCCGGCAGGGTGGAGCCCACGAAGGTGTTTACGCGCATTTCTACATCCGATGTGGTGCTCACCAGAGTTAGGGCCGCCAGCAAAGTAATGAGCAGTATTGAGCCGTAACCTAATAGTATCTTGGTGCTGATTGACGCCAGCCATTGCCCCATGGGTAGTCTCCAGATTGAGTATTTATAAGGGTTATTCTTAGTTCGCTTTGTAGTTATCGACCATCAGGCTTGATTATTGATGGTGTTTTACTCAGTTGATTGTTGATGAGTGAGAGTAGTATAGGCACCAGTGGGGCTGAAAGTTCAAAATTGACTCGGTGCAAGGCCTTAACTTAGGTCGCTAACAGGCTGATCTTGATTTTTGGTAGGTTGATTTAGAACTTACGGCTTAATGTCAGTTGTGCCTGACGCGTCTCCCCTACAGGAATGAGCCAGCTATCGGCCTTGGCCGCGCCTCTTTCGACGCAGACAAAACTCGCGTAATGCTCTTTACCTAAATCGACCATAGAAGCCGCTTTCTCGGGGCCCGGATTCCAGACAATGGCGCTGGGACAATTTTGCCCATAGATTTCAATAGAGCCTGCCACACCATCGCAAACAATGCTCTGGTGTTCGGGTATTTGAGTGAGGATCTGATCAACTTCACCCCGGAAAGTGTAATCCTGCTCCTCATTCAGACCGCGAATACGCGTTTGGGCTAAGTCGTGGGTGGCAAAATAAGTGTGGAGGGCCCAGCTAAAAGGCATCGAGTGGGTATTAGCGCCTCCTTCTAAATGTTCAACGCTCATGCTTAAACTCAATGAATCACTGAAAGTCATTTCGAGAGTGAGTTTGAGTGGCCAGGGATGTAGGCGCAACTGCTCAGCCGTTGAATCCAACTGAAAGCGTAGCACTACGTCCGAGTCACTCTGTTGAACTTCTAACAATTCCCATGGCAAATTCCGTGCGAAGCCGTGCTGAGGTTTATCCGTATCTTTGGAGTGAGGCCCGAACCATGGCGCGCACACTGGAATTCCGCCACGAACAGCTTTGCCCTCTGCGAAACTTGCTTTAGGACTCAGCCATAGTAGATCGGCTTGGCCGTGAGGCTGAAAAGAAAGTATATGTGCGCCCTGCAGAGCAATAGAAGCAGAGCAGCGGGGGTGCTCTAACACAATCACCTCGAGCCCTGGCTGCTCCCCACCAAAGACTTCGAAAGAGCGCCTAAGCGTTAGGCATGAGGCGGTGCTGATGACGTCAATGGTGGCCTGATTCATGGTATTACTCGGTTCCAGAAAAAGAGCTGCCTATTATGGTTTGTTGGCATCTGAGGTCAAGATATCGTTATATTTTTTCATTGCTAGACATCGTTGTCTTATCGTAAATTTGTTAATTTAATAACTCGTATTCATCACAGAATTGTGGTTTGTGTGATTATATATAAGTAAATATTACTATAAAAATTAATGGCTTAGCCTTGGTCTATACTTAATAATTCTCTAGGTTGGCACACACAATTAGGTTTCTGAGAGCTTTGGTGAATGAAGCCTTTTATGACGCCGAGAAAAGGCTCTTTGAATTTCTTGTTGACAACGTTGTCCTGATTGAATTAGTGTTGCTGACAACGTTGTCTCATTGGGCGGGAAAATTTCCCTGCAGAGTGTTACTGAACAGCGACAGATTTTAAACAGAGCGACATACTAAAAAAGCAAGGGGAAATACATGTCTGATAAGTTGAAAGATGCTATCCGCGTCATAAACAAAGCCGTAATCGTTTGCGGTTCTCTAGGTGCACTGACACTGGGTGCCGGCCAAACCGCGTTCGCCCAAGACGGTATGGAGCAGTTAGAAGAAGTTGAAGTGGTTGGCATTCGTGCAAGCCTAAGGCAAGCGCTAGACATTAAGCGTATGTCCGGTTCAATCGTCGATGCGATTTCTTCCGAAGACATGGGTAAGTTCCCAGACAAAAACGTTGCAGAATCGTTACAGCGTGTACCGGGCGTGACTATTCAACGCCAGTTCGGAGAGGGTGCAGCGGTATCGATTCGCGGCGGCGGACAAGACTTAACACTCACCACGTTAAATGGCCAGAACGTTGCGTCTACCGGTTGGTTTGTACTTGACCCCGCAAAGCGTAGTTTCAATTATGAACTGCTGCCTTCTGAGTTGGTTGGTGGTATTGAGGTCTACAAAACCTCTCAGGCTGATCTTGCGGAAGGTGGTGTAGGCGGTACAGTTATTATTAATACTCGCAAGCCTTTAGATCAAGATGCTTTGTCTATCTACGGTTCTATTGAAGGATCCTACCAGAGTGATTCTGAAGAAACTGATCCGCAGTATTCCGGTATGGTGAGCTGGAAAAATGATGAAGGAACCTTTGGCGCTTTGGTATCGGCTGTTGCTCAAACCCGAAACCTGAATCGTCAGGGTACTGAAGCATTTTGGGAGTGGGGTGCAGGTCCAGTTGCTTTTGAGTCGGAGCGTGAGCGTTCTGCATTAACGGCGACCTTCCAGTATCAGCCAAACGACAAGCTTGATGTTGTTCTGAACGTTATGGACATGGAAATGACCGCCGACAACACCAACTACGCATTGTTTTTGACCGTTTCGCCAACTGATGACGCTCCAGTTAACGGCGCACACGTTAGTGGTCCTTTGAACGTTGCTTTTTGGCAGGCTCGACCTCGTGAAGCCACTATGAAGTCTGATGTGTTTGATCTGACGACCACTTACAGCGGTGATAACTACCTCTTAGAGGTTCAGCTAGGTGAAACCACTTCATCGGGCGGCACCGACTTTGAGATGGTTCTTAACGACGGACTCGTACCTTCAATCCCCGGCGGCAGCTACGACTTTTCAAATGGCAGCCAAACTTGGGACACCAACGGTTTTGATATCGGCACTTATGATCCTGGTGTAGTGAACATGGGACTTGGTGGTGGCAACTTTAACCGTACGCCTAAGACCGATGAGGAAACGTATTTTCAAGCCGACATTGGATTTGATGTTGATTTTGGTGCGATCCGCTCAATTAAATTGGGCGCCAAGTGGGCTGACCACAACTCCACCAGTCGTCGCTTTGAATACATCCAAACCCCGGGTTTTGATCCAGCCGTGTCGACCGCTAGTGCAGCAGCCGGAACAATTGCTGTGGGCGCAGGGTACGACATTCTTAAGCTAGATATTAATTCGCTAAAAGGTTGGGCGAAAAACAGTATTATTGGTGAAACAGAAAATCTCGGTTCATACAGTGAAATCGACGAAATTAATACGGCCGCCTATATCATGGCAGAGTTCGAGTCAGATGGAGTCCGTGGTAATTTCGGTCTGCGTGTAGTCTCAACTGAAGCTTCTTCAACTTATTATCTTGATGGCGGCTGGCAGGAAAGCAAGTCTGATTATACTGAGCTCTTACCAAGCTTCAACATTGCCTATGACTTATCTGACGACCTGATTTTACGTGCGGCTGCCGCTCGCACTATGGCTCGTCCTCAGTACACAGATATGTACGTTAACCCGGCCGTATCGGGCGATACCGATGAAGCGTTTAACAACCAATTTTGGGTTGTGGGTAACATCGGCCTCGACCCCTATGTATCGAATCAGTTCGATTTGAGTGTTGAGTGGTATTTCGCAGAGGGCTCTCTGTTATCAGCCGGATTTTTCATGAAGGACGTTAAAAACTTTGTGACAAACTCCAGCTACCACGCTGACGCCGCTGACATTCCTTACGACTTGCCTCTTCAAGAAGAGAGGGATTTTGGGTGGACGGTTCAAGAACTGTCTAGTGGCGGTTCAGCGGACATTAGCGGTTTTGAACTGCAGTACCAGCAAGACTTCGCTAATGGCTTTGGTGCAGTTGTTAACTATACCTACACCGACACTGAAGCTGCGGATGACGCTTTCACCGACGGTAATACGGTGCTGAGCGACACTTCAGAAGATGCCTATAACTTGAGCGGTTATTACGAAGGTGATGATTTCCAAGTGCGTGTTTCCTACAACTACCGCAGTGAATACATGTTGCGTGAGGCGGGATCTTACGGCAATCGCTTGCAAGACGAGTTTGGTTCTTTGGACCTGAGCGCTGCTTGGTTTATTAACGAAAACCTAGACCTGAAACTGGATATCAACAACCTCACCGAAGAGACGGCAAGTCAGTTTGGTAATGACGTTGCAGACAGCGCTGGTCAGTTTGCCCGCGGCTTCCCAGCTTATGAGTACGAGATGGCGCGTCGCATTTCTCTGGGCCTCAGCTATAAATACTAAGTTATAGCGGCGTTATAAAAAGGGAAGCATTGCTTCCCTTTTTTTTGGCCTAAGAAAAAGGGCTGAGTTATACTTAACGTTTCATCTGTGTATTAGGAGTTTTATTCTGTGGCAAAGATCACACCTCTGAACAAAGAAACGCACCTCAACCTGACGGTTGACCGGTCCAAGAATTACGCCCACGTCAAAGGCGAACACCTGCTGCCGGTCGTAGTACACGAGTTCTCCGCTCTGTGTACAGAATTTCCGATAGTCTATGTAAAAAATTCCGATACGGGCCAGTTTCAAGCGGTCGCCGTGATGGGTTTTGAGACAGGTGAAAACCTGTTCTGTGGCGAGGATACATGGCAGGCTAGCTATGTGCCGTCTTGCTTGCACGCTTATCCGTTTCGTTTTGTAAGCGATCAAAATGATACAAAAAATATGATGATAGCGGTTGATGAAGAGAGCGCCTTAGTGGGCGAAGGTGGAGAACACCGTCTTTTTGACAGCGAAGGTGTAGAAACTGAATATCTCAAAAACCGCGGTGCGAGCATGATGCGTCACCTTGAGCACAGTGAAATTACCAAGGGATTTGTCAATGAATTGTCTGCGCTGGAGCTTTTAATTCAGAAGAATTTAAATGTAGATATTAATGGCAGTGCAGTCACCATTGGTGGCATCTACACTGTGGATGAGAAAAAGCTTAACGAGCTGGACACAGAGGCATTTGAAGACTTGCGCAAGCGTGGATTTTTGGCCGCTATTTACGCGCAGATGATTTCAATTAATCAAGTGCCTAGATTAGCGAAATTAAAAGTAGATATTTCAAAGTAGGGAGAAATCCATTTGAAAAATGACTCAGACTCTATTCGTCATGCGCTAATTGTTGGCGGCGGAACCGCGGGTTGGCTGACGGCCTGCCATCTCGCTAAAACCTTGCGAGCAAACAGTGCTGACGGGATCAAAATCACTCTCATTGAGTCTGAGGACATTCCCACCATTGGTGTTGGAGAGGGCACGGTACCAGCGATACGCGATAGCCTGCGTTCACTGGGAATTAGCGAGACGGAATTTATTCGAGAGTGCGACGTAACGTTTAAGCAAAGCATTAAATTTGTCGATTGGTTACGTGCGCCTTCAGAGAAAAAATCACACTCCTATCATCACGTTTTTGACTACGCACAACGACAGCACTTGGAACTCACCCCTTATTGGCTCATGAACAAAGCCCAGGGGCATTCGGGTTCCTATGTAGATGCTGTGTCTATCCAAGGCGTCTTGTGTGATGCGGGCCTTGGCCCGAAGAATATGACTCATCCTGAGTATGAGGGTTCGGCCAGCTACGCCTATCATTTGGATGCCATAAAGTTTGCCCTCCTGCTGGCGCGGCACGGAACAGAAAAACTAGGCGTAACACACCTAAAAGCAAATGTCAGTGATATTTTACTTGACGAAACTGGTGACATTCGCGCCATTGTCAGTGACAAGCACGGTGTTATTGAGGCCGACTTTTTTGTTGATTGCAGCGGCTTTTCAAGTCTGTTATTGGGGAAAAAGCTCGGCGTTGAGTTCGTTAGTAAACAGGATGTTTTGCTCGCAGATACCGCCCTGGCGATGCAGATTCCCTATGCCTCGGACAGCGACCCTATTCCCAGTTACACCCTGTCCACAGCGCAAGAGGCGGGGTGGATTTGGGATATTGGCTTAACCACGCGCCGAGGCACCGGCTATGTTTATTCGAGCAAATACACCAGCGATGAGCGTGCAGAAACTGTTTTACGAGATTACGCCGCACGCAGTCTAGGCGACAAAGCCGGCGACCTTAATTGTCGGAAAATTCCTATGAACGTGGGGTATCGAGAAAAATTTTGGCATAGGAATTGTGTCGCGGTCGGTCTGGCTCAGGGTTTTGTCGAGCCTCTGGAGGCTACGGGTCTTTTGGTTTATGACGCCGCGGCACGATCCCTGGCAGCACAGTTTCCAATGAGTCGCGGCGCGATGCCGGCTCTTGCTGAGCAGTTTAATCGGCGACTGCGCAGTGTCTGGGATGGGGTGATCGATTTTATTAAGCTGCATTACTACTTGTCGGCGCGCGATGACAATGAATTTTGGCTGGCTAATCGTTCGTTGAACTCTGTTCCCGAAAGTCTGCTAAAAAAATTGGAATTGTGGAAGCATCAAGCTCCCAGCGATTATGATTTTTCCAGTCGCCTAGATATTTTCAACTTAGACAACTATCTATATGTTCTCTATGGTATGGACTTTGATACCTCTGTGGATAACTTTTCTGCCCGCTTTCCTGAGAGAGAGAAAGCTCAGAGAATCATTCAATCAATTCAGGGTCATGCGCAAAAAATGAAAACCTCTCAGCTCTCTAATCGCGAGTTGATTGCGAGAATTCATCGCTATGGTTTGCAAAACATTTAATCTTTGGAGTCTGCCATTTTGCCCGAGAACGGGGAAGTTGTTTTTGGGCAGCTAAAGCAGCTTTCGGTCTGAGAGATAGAGTCAGCTCTTTCGCACACGGATTACTTGCGGTAATTGAATCAATAGATCTGGTGGGGGCCACGGTGGGGGACTGTCTATTGCAAGATCCAAACAGCATTGAATTGGGTCTCGGAGCTAAAATATCGAAACTTCCCCAGAGCTTATTTCACCTCTTAGATTATGTATCAATAGGCGTTAAAACTATTATTAGTCGTTATATTTCAACAGCTTATGTTATATTCTCAAAGCGCACTTAGTTTGGAATACAAGCCTAGTGGAGCGCCGTCATCGATTTCCCTAGGGCTGCGTAAAAAACATTCTTGACAACGTTGTCTTAAGTTATTATTGTATGCTGACAACGTTGTCTTTCGTATTGTGATCGTTTCGTTGTTAAGTCTGACTTGGCCTTAACAGGGCGTTGAAAGAGTTCGTATCTGTACTCTCTCGCATGTGGCTTAAGGGGGAGGTGTATGCCCCCCCTCTTTTTTAACTTTAACTACATTGTGGCCACTCGCAATGACCGCAAGAGGTAAGAATTTGATGTCAAATTCGGTAGGCGACAAAACAATCTTGGTGGGTATCGACGGCGGCGGCAGCAAGTGCATAGCCAGGCTCGAAACTCCAGAAGGCACCTACCTAGGCTCAGGTCTTAGCGGTCCTGCAAATCCATTATACGGACTTGAACGGGCACAAAATTCCATTGTCACTTCGGTTGCCTATGCACTTGAAGATGCCGGTCTAGATCAAGACCAGTTTCCCAATATCATCGCTGGTGTAGCTTTGGCGGGGGTTAATCTGCCCAGCCTCTACGATCTTATTATGGCCTGGGATCACCCCTTTAAATCTATGTACCTCACGACTGACCTTCATGCTGCTTGTTTAGGCGCTCACCAGGGCCAGGATGGCGCAGTGATTGTGGTTGGCACTGGTTCTTGCGGCTATCTTTCAATGGCTGATGAGCAATTAATGCTTGGTGCTCACGGTTTTCTTTTAGGTGATATGGGTAGTGGCGCTTGGATTGGCTTAGAGGCCGTTAAAGCCTTGCTCTTAGCGGATGACGATCTCGGGCCAAAAACATGTCTCACCACCTTGGTGTGTGAAAAATTAGGGCGTAAGCCTCTGGGCCTGATAGAAGAGCTGTCAAAGGCCTCTTCTAATGACTTTGCCAGATTGGCCCCCTTGGTGTTTGCTGCAGTAGAGCAGGGCGATGTGGTAGCCACGGATATTATCTGTCGGGGTGCCGCTTATATCGAATCCATAGCCCATAAGCTGTTGGCCAAGAACCCGCCACGCCTTTCAATGATTGGCGGTATATCGCCCTTGTTATTTGATTGGTTTAGTGAAGACTTGCGCGACAAAATTTCACCGCCTCTAGATCAGCCTGAACAAGGCGCCTTATATTTTGCACGCGCTGAACTGCAAAAGGCGGCTGGTCATACGGGCCTGAGCGCGCTCGCAGCCAACTGATTTTCTCATCGTTAATGTAAGCCCACTAGAGAGTAAATAATAATGGACATGACAATGGACGATTCTAAAAGCACAAATTCTAGCCTGCTTCCAATGATGATAGTGGGCGGTCTTTTCTTTGTATTTGGTTTTGTGACCTGGCTGAACGGCTCATTGATTCCCTTTTTACAGATAGCTTGTGAGTTGAATCACATGGAGGCCTATCTTGTCACAATGGCGTTTTATATTGCCTACACAGTAATGGCGCTGCCAATGGCCGCTATTTTAAAACGGACGGGTTATCGCAACGGAATGATGTTGGGTTTGTTAGTGATGGCGGTAGGGGCCTTAGTATTTATTCCGGCGGCGGAAATCCGCAGTTATACTGTCTTTCTTATCGCCCTATTTATTCTTGGCACCGGTCTAACCATTTTGCAAACGGCTTCCAATCCGTACATCGTCCACATAGGACCTCGCGAAACAGCGGCGGTTCGAATCAGTATTATGGGTTTGCTTAATAAAGGTGCGGGCATTGTTGCTCCCTTGATTTTCACCGCCTTCATTCTTAGCGATATGTCTCAATTTACGGCTGAGCGTCTTGGATCCCTAAGTGAGGCTCAGCGTGGTATTGAGCTGGCAGAGCTGTCAGGTCGTCTAGTGACGCCTTATATATTGATGGCTGGGATGCTGTTGTTTTTGGCTGCGGTGGTGAAACTTTCTCCCTTGCCTGAAATTACTTTTGAAGACGAAGGGTCTGAGGCTAGCGGCAAAGACAGTATTTTGCAGTATCCGCAGTTGATTTTGGGTGCCATCTCGCTTTTCTTTTATGTCGGTGTAGAAGTGATTGCCGGTGATACGATCGGCTTGTTTGGCAAGGAGATGGGCGTGAGTAATTTCGGTCAGCTTACCTCTTATACTATGGCCTTTATGGTTGCAGCTTATATTACTGGCATGATCGTTATTCCCCGTTGGATATCACAAGAAAAAGCCTTAGTCATCTCCAGTGTTTTAGGAATTCTGTTGACTGTTCTTATCATCACTAGTGCGGGAACCGGTGATGGTGTTTGGCAGGCGCTGTTTGCTTGGACCGGTATAACTGCCATCCCCAATGTCATTCTTTTTGTCGCGCTGTTGGGTTTTGCCAACGCTTTGTGCTGGCCAGCAATTTGGCCAATGGCATTGCGGGATTTGGGTAAGCACACAAGCACGGGTTCTGCTCTGCTGATAATGGGTATCTCTGGCGGCGCAGTTTTTCCTTTGATTTATGGTGCAATAGCTGAGTCTACTGGGGATGCCCAGGGAGCATATTGGATTATGATCCCCTGTTATTTAGTTATTCTTTTTTACGCGCTTAAAGGCCACAAACTTTCTAGTTGGCGCAAGGTGTAAGCGCGAAGGTTTTTTGTGAAACGTTTTCTCGCGCTTGACGCACTTAGAGGTTTTACGGTTGCCGCGATGATTCTGGTTAATACCCCAGGATCGTGGTCGCATATTTACGCGCCACTCCAGCATGCCCAGTGGCATGGTTGGACACCCACTGACTTTATCTTTCCTTTCTTCCTCTTTATCACCGGTTCAGCCATGGCTTTTTCGCTGGGCAATCAATCGCTCGCGCCTTCCTCCGCTCTAATTTTGAGAATTGTGAAGCGCGGTATGTTGATTTTTTTGATCGGGTTATTTCTCAACGCATTCCCTTTTCAGAACCATTTATCCGATCTTCGTATCATGGGAGTATTGCAGCGAATTGGTATCGTCTATATTTTTGCGGCACTCATTGTAATTTATTGCAGTCGCGCGGGAATAGCGCTCATGAGTGCTGGCATTCTCCTGATTTACTGGTATTTGTTGCTGGTATTTGGCGGTCTTGAATTGGAAGGCAATCTTGTTCGTCAAGTGGATCTAGCCCTGCTTGGCGCCAATCACATGTGGTCGATGGGTGGTGTGGCTTTTGAACCAGAAGGTTTGTTGAGCACTTTGCCGGCGATTGTGAATGCGCTGGCCGGTTACGAAGTGACTCGATTCTTGCGGGCGCAGAACTCTTTTCAATCGGGAATGAAACGCCTGTACATTTGTGGCGCCTTTGTTTTGGGCGGGGCGCTGTTGTGGGGCGAGATTCTACCTATTAACAAATCGTTGTGGACACCCTCTTATGTCCTGTTTAGCACAGGCATCGCTATGCTGACTTTGGCCACATTCATCTGGATCGTCGATGTTAAAAAGGTCGTCTGGTTTTCCAAGCCCTGTGAAGTCTTCGGCTTGAACCCCTTATTTATCTATGCCTTGTCTTGGCTTTGGGTAGTCTGTTATGCCGCCTTTATCCAGATCGATAATGGTTTGGGCGGCAGCATCAATGGCTATGATGCCTTGTTCAATGTGTTCCAATCCGTCTTGAGCCCGGTCAATGCCTCCCTGGCTTTTGCCGTGGTACACGTATTGCTCTTTTGGGCCATTGCCCAACTGCTCTATCGACGCAAGATCATTATCAAAATCTAAACCTGAAATATGCCCCATAGACCGTACCGAGTGGTGTATCGATATGAGCGTATTCACGGCAATAAACCATTCCTGCTGGAAACTAAGTAATAAATCCACTACGGTATGGGCTTTCCCATCTCACTAGAGGATAATAGCGCCTTATTCCACTAGGTGGAGTTGGTGAGGCGGTATTTTGTGCAGGTTGAAGCGCTCACAGCAGTATCGCTGAAGAAGCTATTCTGTTACCTAGAGTTGCTTAACATCTTGCAGACATACAGCTTCCAAAAAAGTTAGTACAACATTATAAAAATCGGAGTAGATATGCCAGCCAAGCTCGTTGCAGTCGATAAAGACCTGCATAAAAACCTAAAAGTAAAGACCAGTGCTACCTTTGAGCACGCGTCCACCCAGCATTTGTGCCTTGTGCAAATACATGAATTTATTGCCGCGTCTGCAGAATACCCCTTGGTATTCGTGAAAGACCCTGACACCGGTGAGTTCCGTACCGTGGCCATGATGGGCCTAGTGCCTGGTGAAAACCTGTTTTACAACGAGACTAAGTGGCAGGCGACCTATGTGCCAAACTCAATTCAAATCAACCCCTGGGGTTTAGCGCCTACTATAGAAGACCCACAGCAGCTCGCTCTGTGTATTGATATAGAAAGTGACATGGTGGGTGAGGCCGAAGGTGCTGCTCTGTATGACGACGAGGGCGAACAAACGACCTACCTAAAGAACATCTCTGATTTTGTAGGCACTCTACATCAGCAGGCGCCTGTCAGTATTACCTTTGTTAAGTACATGGCCGAGACCAACTTACTGCACCCTCAGACCCTATCTGTGACAACCGGTGATGAAGAGAAACCTTTAAAAATTGACGGTATTTACACTGTTAATACCAAGGCGCTTGAAGAAATGAGCGATGAAGACTTTCTTGAACTGCGAAAGCGCAACTATTTACCGGTAATGTATGCCCATTTAGCATCCTTGGGTCAGGTCGGTAAACTGGCGCGTTGGAAGGCAATTGCCGATAAGGCCTAATATTGTAAGCCTTGCTGTTCTGTGTACAGCAAGGCGATCTCCTTGAGGCTATGACTTTAGTGTCTGCACTAGAATCATAGCCTCACATCTCTCTACTTTTGCTTCCTAATTCTCTACAAGCCCTTGAGAGTCCAGGCGCGGCCTTTCCGTTTGCCGTCTGCACTGCGAGCCCGAACCTCAATATTGCTGTATTCACCCAGATTAACAGGTGCTCTCCACGACTGCCATTTGTCCCCGTCTACGCGATAGTCTATTGGCAGCCCGGGGAAAATAATATTCGCCATTAGTTGACCCTTTATGACGGCGGCTCCAGGTGTTGGAATTCGGTAGTGAATGCCCGCAAGATCCAGTTTTGGAAGTACCTTGGCAGCCATGTGGCTAGCGAATTTTTCCCAGTCTTGATCGCGGCTTTGCTTTAGGTTTGCCGTGAAGAAGCGAGTCTCTGCACTGTATACTTTTCCAGAGTAGTCATAGGGAAGCTCCCAGTTGGCCGTGCTCCAGGCGCGTTCGGCCAAGGCGACAATCCTTGGAAATAGCATGTATTCCACTCGTTCGTCAGTGCGTATAGTTTCGCTCCAAATGTGGCCCTGTAAGCCGCTGAAAGTGACCCCAGGTTTTAACGGTTCCTGAGAGTCGTCCATGAGTAAATCTTCACCTTGTCGACCTTTTAACCATTCTGCATGAGCCGGAAGGTTGTCAGGCATGAAGTTAAATACTTCACGTGTATTGGTGCCTCTAGATGTCCAATAGTAACCTGGCTCCTTAGGATCAGTTTCATAAGGGGCGTCGAAATAAGTGAAGTCAGGTGTCGAGACAACCAGCTCCCACATGCGATTTGCTTGATTGTGTGCGGCTTTATGCCCATCCCAAAAGAGTGGACCCCAGCCATTACTTTGAACAATATCGGGCATGTGGCCAGTGCGGGTGTGGCCCATGCCGTCGCTCCAGCCGGCGGCTTGAATGCCGCGAGTGGCTAACATATTCGCTACTCGCTCAACAAAATACCCGCTTAGCTCTTCTGCGCTCTTTACTTGGTTTTTTGCATCGGCGAAGAAGGCTTGGCAGCGAGGTGAGTCGCTCCACGCGCCTGCAGTTTCATCTGCGCCTATGTGGTAGCGGGTGAGAGGCTGGCCTGCTTGTACATGCAGCTCCTGCACTTCGCTGATGACCTTATCCAAAAAATGGTAGGTTGAATCCATGCACACGTTTAGAGTGTTGTCGGTGTAAAACTGAACCGATAAATATTCAGAGGTGTCATTGATATCGCTTAACAAATATTCCTCAGCGCCAGTGGGGTCTTCCTTGGCCATGAATTTTCGATATCGAGCTTCCATAGATTTCACAGCTGCCCGAGAGTGGCCTGGCATGTCGAAGGACGGAATCACTTGAATGTGTCGAGCGTCGGCGTAGCGAAGAATTTCTATGTAGTCTTTGTTGCTGTAAAAACCGTTTACCGCGTTGTTGACGTCTGGCCCGCTACCTAGCTGCGGCAGTAGACAGTTATTTTCGAGTGGGTCGTAGCAGCGCTTGCTGCCAATATCAGTCAGCTCGGGCAAGCCGTCAATTTGTAAGCGCCACCCTTCGTCATCGCCGAGGTGCAGATGAAACTTATTTAATTTGAAGGTGGCCATTTGTTCCAGTACATTCAATATCAATTGCTTGCTGTGGAAATTGCGAGCTACATCAATATGAAGTCCACGGAACTCATAGCGAGGGCTGTCCTCAATGATCAGCAGAGGTACATTAGTAGACCCGGGAATGATTAAGCTAGCGAGTGAACGCAAGGCATTTGCTGCACCTTCGTCGTCGTTGGCCCGAATATCTATGCCGTCATGAGTAATGAGGAGAGAGTATGTTCCCAGAGTACTTTCTACGTGGCGATTGAGCTGTACCGTTATTGGTACGCCTTGTGCCGTTTCGTTAAACCCCATTCCTGCGAGCGCAATCATTGCCGCATCTATTGCCGAGTGGTCAATGTTTTTTAGTGTTAACGTTAAACCTTTCGATAAATTCAGTTGTTCGTTACTGGTACTTGTAATTGACTTAGGGCTGGGTATCACGGCCAGTGGTGCATGCAAGAGATTGAGTTCTATGTCTTGATTGCTCCTGTAAGTACTTTCAGGAGTGCTTATTGGCGTTAGGTCTTTTGGCGATCTCAGCAAGTGTTGTTCAGTGTTGGTGAAGACGCCAGTATAATTTTGAACTTCAAGTCCGGTGTCTGGATCTATGGCTATGCGAGTACTGTCAATAGTGACTGCATCGAGCGCAAGGCCATTGTGGCTGGGAGCGACAAAATAATTTGGCATGATGTCAGATTCAGATAAATGCCAAAAATTTGATGAGAAGCGAATGGTTTGGGGAGAATTGGCTTCAATGCCGCCAAATTCGGGTTTGGGTGTGAGTTTGTGTAGATCCCCATTTACATGTTCTATTGAGAAATTTCCCGCGAGAATTTTTTGTGCAGGAGATACTTGAGAGAAGAATATAGACCAGCCATTTGCGGGCAGAGGCGTATCACTGCTAAAGGTGATTTCACTGATAAAGCAGGCGCCAGATGATTGGCTCGCGTCACAGTGCTCTCCAGCACGGTTGTCTACTACTTGATAAGTGATTTGTAGGTTCTGGCCAATGCTTTTCAAATCGACTTGGGTGAGTTCGGTGCTTATAGGCTTGCTGCAAGCGCTTAAACCGACTAAAGCAATTGTCGAGAAAAGTACGCGGGAAAACCCTATTCGGAATGATGAGTTCATTTTAGTGACGCCATTAGTTTTTGGTTTTCACGTTCTATATGTTTATAGAACTCTTTGTGCTGCAATTTCTCGGCGGCGGCCTCATCAATTATGAGCATAACATCTTGGTGCATTTGCAGTGCTGAGGCGGGGCAAGAGGCGGATAGAGGCCCCTCCACTGTGGCATAAATAGCATCGGCTTTTGAGCTGCCGGTGGCGAGTAACAATACCTTCCGGCTGTCCATAATAGTGCCAATTCCCATGGTAATAGATAAGTGCGGTTGAAACTCACCCTCGGCAAAAAATCGTGCATTGTCGGCTATCGTCGCATGAGTAAGTGTTTTTACACGGGTGCGGGACGACAAGCCAGAAGATGGTTCGTTAAAGCCGATGTGACCATTGCGACCAATACCGAGCAGCTGTATATCTATGCCACCTTTTTGTGTGATCAGCTCATCATATTCTTTGCAGGCCGTGATAGGGTTCTCTGCGTCGCCATGAGGCACGTGAGTATTATCGCGGTGAATATCTATGTGATTAAACAAGTTTTCCTGCATGAAATGGCGGTAACTTTGTGGGTGTTGACCCGATAGCCCCAGATATTCGTCCAGATTAAAACTACTGGCGTCGCTGAATGATACGGTCTTATTTTGATTGGCCTCGATCAGCTTTTTATATAAGGCCAGGGGCGTAGAGCCTGTCGCCAAGCCGAATACGGCATTAGGTTTCTTCTGCAATTTTTGAATGAAGACTTCGGCACCATGTGCGGCAACAGCTTCAGAATTTTCGAGAATAACTATTTGCATTTTTAGAGTTCCAAAAATTAGTGATTAAGGTGTTGGCCTTGTATCCATGTGCTCTCTACGCGCCAAGTGCTCTCGTGGAAATGGACAATATCTGCCTGAAACCCTGGTTTAAGATGTCCGTGACTGTGCTCGAGTTGCAAGAATTCTGCAGGGTAGCGCGAGGCCATACGCAGGCTGCTGGCCAAGGGTAGCCCTACCTTTTCTACGCAGACACGCACAGCGTCAATCATGCCAATTGCACTGCCGGCTAAATTCCCTTCCGCGTTAATGAGTCTGCCATCCTCTTCACGAATTATTTCGTCATAAAGCTGGAAAGTGTTTGAGTGGCCTCCTACAGTAGCCATAGCGTCGCTCACTAATATCAACTTTCCCTCTGGTTTCGCTGCATGAGCAATGCGTATGGCTGTAGGGCTGACATGGTGTCCGTCACAGATGATTCCGCACCAACTTTCACGGTCGTCCAGAGCGGCCCCTACAACGCCGGGTTCACGACTCTGTAGTGGTCGCATCGCATTGTATAAGTGTGTGAAACCGCGCAGACCTTCTTTTAAGGCCTTGTGAATGTCTTTTTCGCTTGCATCTGTGTGCCCAGCGCAGACTAATACTCCTGCGTCCGACAATGCACTGATTTGTCCTGCGTCTGTTTGTTCCGGCGCTAGCGTAACAATGGTCTTTAAGGGACTGAGGGAACAAAGCCAATCGATGTCAGTGGGGGAGGGATGCCGAATGCGTGAAGCTTTGTGAGTGCCCCGCTTGGCTAGGCTGAAAAAAGGTCCTTCGATATGCACGCCTAGAATACCCAAAACATTTTCTTCGATAGCTTTGTTTACGGCGTCTACACCTTTATTCAAAACAGCTTGGGTGTCACTGATTAAAGTAGGCATCATACCCGTTGTACCGTATCTGCGGTGGCCCCCCATCATTTTTTCTAGAGCTTCTAAACTCGGAGTGTTGTTGAACAGGGCGTCTCCCCCACCGTTCACCTGAACATCAATAAACCCCGGTGCTAATACACCGCCGTCTACGACTGTGAGTGGAATATTGGGCTCGCGCAGGTCATCGCGCACAATGGCTTCAATGAGGCCATTGCTGATGATTATTGTGTGTTGGTCAAGAAAGGTGTCGCCAGTGAATATTCTGGCGCCTGAGATGGCTTGTTTCATCAATCGGGTCCCAATTGGAGATCATTGGGCACACTGTAGCACTAAGATAGAGTTGAGACAACGTTGTCTTTAGTTTTCTATTAGGTCTTCTGTCTGGGGGGCGGGACAGGTTGAATCTCGAATCACCAACTGTGGGTGATAACCGTTAACGATGGATTCTTGCTCTCCGTCACCTTTGGCGCTGCGTACTTGGGCAATCAAAAGTGCCGCGGCTGATTCGGCAATTGTGCTATTTGGCTGCCGGGCTGTGGTGAGTTTTGGCCAAGTCTGGCGTGAAAAGGGGCTGTCCTCGAAGCCTGCAATCGACAGCTTCTGCGGTACTGCAATGCCCATTAGGCGCGCCGCGAAGAGAGTGCCTGCCGCAATTTCGTCATTGCTGGCAAAAATTGCTGTGGGCAAATCGCCAGAGTTGAGCAGGTTTTTTGTTCGAACCACGCCCGATTCAAACGAGTACTCTCCCTCTACTACTAAATTTGGGTTGAGGGGGATGTTGTTCTTTTCAAGCGCGTCTATATAGCCCTGATAACGCTCGCCGCTGGAGAGATGCTCTGGTTCCCCCGCAAGGAAGCCGATGTTTCGGTGACCTAAGTCGATGAGATACTGTGTAATGTTTTCACCGGCTTTGCGATCGTCGATATAGACGCAGGGTGCTAGCGTATCGGGCTCAGAGGACCCGGACAAAATACGGACAAAATTAACGTTTAGCTCACTTAAGAGATTTACGATGGAAGGCATTTCAGACATTGGGGGCGTTAAGATCAAGCCCGCGATATGGCTGCGTTTAACCATCGCTGTAATTTCGTCGTGGATATCGTCGGCCTTTGAATCGCAGGGGTGAATCACCAGCTCAAAGCCCTGTTTGCGGCATTCGTTGAGGATGCCGCGTTGCACATCAATGACATAGTGGCTGTTAGGGTTGTCGTAGATAAAACCAATGAAAGAGGGGGTGCCACGGAGTTGCCGCGCAGAGAGGTTAGGCTGGTAGTTCAGCTCCTTGACGGCAACCCAAACTTTTTCTTTCAGGTCCTTGCCGACAGTGGGCTCATTATTGATTACGCGGGATACGGTTTTAAAGGAAACGCCAGCTAGTTTCGCTACGTCCTTTATAGTGGCTTTCATTCTGCTTATTTTTTCCTTTGGGTCAGCAACTTAATAATGCTTCGCACTATACTCTGTTCGATGGGCCACGATAACACAAGTCTAGGGATTGACAACGTTGTCTTATGAAATTAAAGTTCTTGCTGGTTGAGACAACGTTGTCATTTCGAAATGCAGTTGTTTTGCTCTTATTTTTGTAAAAATACTAGCTTTTGTGTGGTCTAAACGATCAATTTCGGCTATATTCGCTTTTTTTGGACCTCTTTCATGTAGCTTAGCTACAAAAGTTTATAGGAGATCCTGATTTGCGGTATGATAGCTACCCCTAACTTAAACGATTAAGGCATTATCATGAATTGTCGCACTACATTACCCAGTTGGCAGGCACTTGTTGCCGATGCCAGAGCACTTGAGTCCACACATATGAAGGACTTATTTGCCGGTGATGAACAACGCTTTAGCCAATATTCTGCTCGGTGCGGCGCAATTCTCCTAGATTATTCGAAGAACCTAATTAACGAAACCGTTGTTGAACATCTCCTGCAGCTAGCAGAAGAAACTGAACTGGCTCATTGGCGGGACAAGATGATGAGCGGTGCCATCGTGAACCCCACAGAAGGGCGAGCGGTGTTGCACACGGCGCTGCGTGATCGCAGCGAAACTGCAATAGAAGTCGAGGGCGAAAATATTGCGCCATTGATTAGCGACGAGCTGGCAAAAATGAAGGCCTTTACCGAAGGTGTGCGCGAGGGGAGGTGGCTTGGCTATACCGGCAAGGCGATGACAGATGTTGTGAGCATTGGTATTGGCGGCTCTAACCTGGGCCCTTTGATGGTGACTGAAGCCTTGCAAGATTATTGCGATCAGAGTCTGAAAATGCACTACGTCTCTAACGTAGATGGGGCGCAAATTTCTCAGGTTCTCGCTAAGCTCAACCCTGCTACAACCCTATTTGTGATCTCCTCGAAAACTTTCACTACGGCTGAAACCATGACAAATGCAGCCACGGCGCGACGGTGGTTGATGGACCAGTCTAGTGGTGAAGCGGCGCCGGGCAAGCACTTTGTTGCCATATCCTCGAATATAGAAAAAGCTCAGTCATTTGGCATTGAATCCGACAATATTTTTTCGATGTGGGACTGGGTTGGAGGCCGCTACTCATTGTGGTCGGCCATTGGCTTACCTATTGCTCTGAGCTTGGGTTTCGAACATTTTGAAGCTTTGCTGGAAGGGGCTCACGAAATGGATTGCCATTTCGCTGAAACGCCGCTCCGGCAAAACCTGCCAGTAATGCTCGCCCTAATTGGCGTTTGGAACAGCAATTTTTTGGGTATGAATGCTCAAGCGATTTTGCCTTACGATCAAAATTTACATCGTCTGCCGGCTTACTTACAACAGGCTGACATGGAGAGTAACGGAAAGTCGACAAACTGGGCAGGTGATCCTGTGCCATACACCACTGGCCCCATTATTTGGGGGGAAGTCGGGATTAACGGTCAGCACGCCTTCTATCAGTTGTTACACCAAGGTAAAACCGTGGTTCCTGCGGATTTTATTGGTTCAGTGAATAGTAACAATCCGCTGCCTGGCCACCATGAAAATTTAATGGCCAACTTCTTTGCGCAATCACAAGCGATGATGACAGGCGTAGACGCCGCGAGTGTACGCGCGCAGTTAAAGGCATCGGGAGCGAGTGAAGAAGACATAGAGCGCCTTGTCAGCCATAAAGTACACAAAGGAAATCGGCCTACCAACACCTTGTTAATGGATCGCTTAACTCCACACAACGTCGGGGCTTTAGTCGCAATGTATGAACATAAAATATTTGCTCAAGGCATTATTTGGCAAATCTGTTCATTCGACCAGTGGGGTGTAGAGCTGGGGAAAGTTTTAGCCAAGGCTATAGAGCCTGAGTTGGCGCCGGATGCTGAGACAGGGCATCACGACTGTTCAACTCGAAATTTAGTTGAACATTTCAAAGCCGTACAGGCGAGTGCGAAAAACACGTCGCCAAAGCTTTAGTCGCAACCAACATCAGGTAAATTGACATGCATTCAGAATTAGCTGCCATCACCGCCCGCATTGTTGAGCGCAGTCGTGATACTCGCGCACAATACTTGCAGAAAATTAACAAAGCCAAAGGCGCACACGGAGGCCGTGCTCGTAAACACCTTTCGTGTGGTAACTTTGCTCATGGCATTGCCGCCTGTGGACCTGAGCAAAAAACTGATTTGATGGCCGACAACGCGCCCAACTTCGGCATTATTTCAGCTTACAACGAAATGCTCTCGGCGCATCAGCCTTATCACGACTACCCCGAATTTATTCAAGCCGCCGCGCAAAAGTACGGTGCAAGTGCCCAGTTTGCAGGTGGAGTACCCGCCATGTGTGATGGTGTCACTCAGGGTAGGGCAGGAATGGAACTCTCTCTGTTCAGTCGCGACGTTATCGCCATGGCTACGGCCATCGCACTTTCTCACGATATGTTTGACGGCGCATTATATCTAGGCGTGTGCGACAAAATTGTTCCCGGACTTATGATTGGCGCGCTGTCTTTTGGTCACCTGCCCAGCGTATTTGTACCGGCCGGCCCTATGACTTCAGGCTTACCAAATAATGAAAAAGCCCGGGTGCGGCAACTGTTTGCGCAGGGCAAAGTGGGGCGCGAAGAATTACTCGAAGCTGAAAGCGCCTCATATCACAGCGCAGGAACATGTACCTTTTACGGCACCGCGAATACCAATCAGATGCTTATGGAAATAATGGGTCTGCAATTGCCTGGTAGTTCCTTTGTTAATCCGGGCACCGCACTGCGCAGTGCATTAACAGATTCAGCCGTTAAGAGTCTCGCCGAACTCAGTCAAAGCGAAAGCCCGCTCGCCCTGGCCGACATCGTTGATGAAAAATCCTTAGTGAACGGAATGGTGGGGCTCATGGCCACCGGCGGTTCCACCAATCACGCAATACACATTATGGCCATCGCCAGAGCGGCTGGGGTTATTGTTGATTGGCAAGACCTTTCGGATATATCTGCGCTTACCCCATTGCTGTGTCGCATCTATCCAAATGGTGTGGCGGACGTGAATCATTTCCACGCGGCTGGGGGCATGACCTTCTTAATGAGCGAGCTGTTAAGCGCAGGCTTATTGCACGATGACGTTAATACCATCATGGGTCGTGGGGGCTTAAATGACTTCACTAAGGAACCGTTCTTAAGTGGCGAAAGCGCTGAAGTACAGTGGAAAAAAGGACCTGGTGTGAGTCTTGATCAAGACATATTGCGCTCCACTGAATCGCCATTCAATACCCATGGCGGTTTAAACCTCCTAAAAGGCAACATAGGTCGCGCGGTTATTAAAGTCTCTGCGGTAAAGGAAGAGCATCACAATATTACCGCACCAGCTCTAGTGTTTAACTCCCAGGAAGAGTTTCTCAATAAATTCAATCGCAATGAATTAGAGCAAGATTTTATTGCCGTACTGAAATTTCAAGGTCCTAAAGCCAACGGCATGCCAGAGCTTCACAAACTCACTCCACCACTTGGTGTGCTGCAAGACAAAGGCTTCAAAGTAGCGCTGGTTACCGACGGCCGAATGTCAGGGGCTTCCGGGAAAGTTCCCGCGGCCATCCACCTGACGCCCGAAGCATTAGACGGCGGTCCAATTGGGCTAATACGTGACGGTGACATCATCGAGTTACACGCCGATGCGGGTACCTTGTCACTAAAAGTTGAAGAGGCAGAACTTAAGCAGCGCATAGCATTAGCACCAGACCTCCGTGAAAACGACGAAGGAATGGGACGGGAATTATTTACCCCAATGAAATCATTAGTGGGTTCCGCCGAAACCGGCGCAACAATATTTAACTGGGGTTCGTAACAGCACAATCGAAGTAATGAAGGTAGGTTTGGCAGTGTTGAGTGGTGTATGCCCATTCAGAACGTGTTTTAGCTTTATCCCTTTGACCAACGTTTTTGAGCGAGGACTGTCTGAGCGTCTCCTTGCGAGTTCCGCAGCGGGTTGGTCAAAGGGATAAAGCGTGCGTTCGGGCGTACATCACTCAACGCTGCCAAACCGGAATTTCACCACAAACTAAGATTTAGGAAAAACAGGCCCAAGTATGAATTACCAAGCCAGTGACATAATAATATTCGGCGGCGCGGGAGACCTATCGCTTCGTAAATTACTACCAGCGATATATAGAATTTATAGCGAAGGCAGTCTTAACGCCGACAGTTCAAGCGTATTGCTCAGCTGTCGTGATGACGAAGAAGCCGCAGGCTTGATGCCTGAGATTGAAAAACATCTAAAGCTGAATCTCGCTCCGGGAGAATTTAGTCAAACCCTATGGGAGCAGTTTTCTCAATCGATTCAGGCCGTCGTTCTTAACATCGCTGAGCACAATGAACAGTGGAGTTTGCTGGCGGAACATCTCAATAGAAACCCCGATCGCGTTCGTGTTTTCTATATGGCTATCCCGCCTGCGATCTACGGTGCGTGTTGTGAAAATCTATCAACCGAAGGTTTAATTAGCGCCAATACGCGCTTAGTTGTTGAAAAACCTATTGGCTACGATACCGAATCGGCAATTGCCATCAACAATAAAATGGCTGAGTTCTTCAGTGAAGAGCAGTTGTATCGAATTGACCACTACCTTGGAAAAGAGACCGTACAAAACCTATTGGCCCTGCGTTTCAACAACTTGTTGTTTGAACAGTTGTGGGATGCGAAATCTATAGACCATGTACAAATTAGTATCTCTGAGATGGTTGGTTTGGAAAAGCGAGCCAGTTTTTACGACGGTGCTGGCGCCATGCGCGATATGGTGCAGAATCATTTGTTGCAATTGCTCTGCCTAATTGCCATGGAACCACCACACAAACTCAGCGCTAACAGCATCCGCCAAGAAAAATTGAAAGTGCTGGAGTCACTGCGTCCCATGTCAAGGGGGGATGTGCTCGCCAACACCGTGCGCGGGCAATATGTTGCCGGCGAAGTGGCGGGAGAGCTCAAGTCAGGTTATTTAGAAGAGCTTGGAAAACCATCCAGTACCACTGAAACTTTTGTTGCCATCCGAGCGCACATTGATAACTGGCGCTGGTCAAAAGTACCGTTCTACTTGCGAACCGGCAAACGTATGAACAAGCGCAGTGCTGAAATTGTAGTGCAGTTTAAAGACGTTTCTCACCGACTTTACCCCGGAGAGGCAGGCGCCCTGCAAGCAAACAAGCTCGTTATTCGCCTTCAGCCAGATGAAAGCATGCAGCTCGTTTTGATGGCAAAAAATCTCCAAAAGCTTGAGACTGAATTACAGCCAGTAACTCTCAATTTGAATTTTGCAGATGAGCACAAGGAATTCCGCAGCGACGCATATAAGCGTTTGCTGCTTGATGTAGTGGGCGGAAATCCAAGTTTGTTTATCCATCGCGACGAAGTGGAACAGGCCTGGAATTGGTGCGATCCAATCATTGATGCCTGGCAAAATTCCCCCCGTCAACCGCACTTGTACCGCTCGGGCTCCTGGGGTCCAGAAGGCTCCGATCAACTTTTGGCCGAGCAGGGTCACCAGTGGTTTAACTTGGCTGAAATTGATAAGGCAAATACATGATAAACGAACAGCATTTTGAGAGTCAGGCGCTCATGTTTGATGCTCTGGCAAGCGTTTGTCAGGAGAGTTTGCAAGACGCTTTGAAAACCAAAAATCAGGCGAGTTTTGTCGTTTCGGGAGGCCGTACACCCATTGCCTTGTTTGAACGTATGGTTGAGGCCAATTTACCCTGGGAAAAAATCGCCTTGGCTTTAGTTGACGAACGTTGGGTGCCCGGAACCCACGAACGCAGCAATGCCTTATTGGTACAAAATCACTTGCTCAACACTTTAGAATCGCGGGGGATGCCTACGCCTCAGTTTACTGGCTTGTATCATCCCACTGAAACAGCGGCTGAGTCTGTCGCGGTTTGTGAGGCGCAGTATCAAGAAATTGCGCGCCCCTTTGATATTACCTTATTAGGAATGGGCCCTGACGGCCACACCGCATCATTGTTCCCGCACGCTAATGGCTTAGAGCATGCTTTAAATACTCGCGACACGATTGCTTCCATTGTAGCTCAGTCATCAGAGGTTACTGGAGAAGAAATAGAACGCATGACGCTCACCCGACATGGAATATTAAATTCGAAGAAAGTGGTGTTGGTTGTTACGGGCAAAGACAAGCTAGCCGTTTTAAAAACGGCGCTCAAGGGTGATGACATTGCTGAGATGCCCGTACGCGCCATTCTAAATCAGAATCAACTTTCAATTGAGGTCTATTGGGCGCCCTAAGCCCTACAGGAAAATACTATGAGCTACACCGTAGAACAAATTGTAAATACATCTCCAGTTATTCCGGTCATTGTGGTAGACGAATTGAGCCAAGCCGCGCCACTGGCGCAAGCCCTTTTCAACGGCGGTCTGAAAGTCTTGGAAATAACCCTGCGCACACCCGTAGCCCTTGAGGCTATGAAGCTAATGAAGGCTGCCGTGCCCGAGGCCATTGTTGGGGCCGGAACTATTGTTTCACCAGAGGACGTTACGGCTGCCGTTGAAGCGGGCGCCGATTTTCTGGTAAGCCCTGGTGCAACCGACGTAATGATTGATGCTGTGCAAGCGGCGAATATTCCTATGCTGCCGGGTGTTTCTACACCGAGTGAGGCTATGCATCTTAGTTCACGTGGTTTTAGCTTTCTCAAATTTTTTCCGGCTGAAGCCGCGGGTGGTGTGGCTATGTTGAAATCAATTGGTGGGCCTTTGGCGAAGCTGCGTTTTTGTCCGACTGGCGGCATCAACTTGGCAAAGGCACCAGAATATTTGGCGCTGCCTAATGTTGTATGCATTGGCGGCACTTGGATGATACCAAAGCCCTTGGTCGAAGCGGGTGACTGGGCTGCCATTGAAGAGCTGGCACGCGAAGCCGCCTCTCTTGCGCGCTAACTGCGCTATCAACTTAAAATAAATTAATTACTGACTAGGATTTATTAACATGACCATTAGAGTTGCCATTAACGGTTACGGACGAATTGGAAGAAATACTTTACGAGCCTTGTACGAATCAAATTATCGTGACCGCATTCAAGTAGTCGCAATTAATGATTTAGGTGATGCCAAAACTAATGCTCATTTGACAAAATACGATACTGTACATGGTCGGTTCTCTGAAAGTGTGAAAGTTGAAGACGGCTGTCTGTTTGTAAATGATGATCGTATTGAAATTTTCGCCGAGCGCAATCCGGCCGATTTACCTTGGGGTAAGTTAGATGTTGACGTGGTATACGAATGCACTGGCCTGTTTACCAGTCGCGAAAAAGCCTCGGCTCATTTAAACGCGGGCGCGAAAAAGGTAATTATCTCTGCGCCTGGAGCCGATGTAGACGCAACCATAGTGTATGGCGTTAACGACTCGGTGCTAACAGCGGATTGCAATATTATTTCTAATGCGTCTTGTACCACTAACTGTCTGGCGCCGATCGCAAAAGTACTGAACGATGCGGTAGGTATTGAGCAGGGTTCGATGACCACTGTACACGCTTACACCAACGACCAAAACCTGAATGACGTATATCATAGCGATCTATACCGCGCGCGTTCAGCGACTCAGTCAATGATTCCTACTCAAACGGGAGCCGCAAAAGCGGTTGGCTTGGTATTGCCTGAGCTGGCTGGAAAGCTGGATGGCATGGCTGTGCGAGTGCCCACAATTAATGTGTCCTTGGTGGACTTAACCTTTATCGCTGGTCGCAATACAAGTGTTGAAGAAATCAATGGCCTGCTAGCCAATGCCAGCCAAGGAAGTTTGTCTGGTGTGTTGTGTTACAGCGATGAGCCTTTGGTATCAGTTGATTTTAATCACAATGCTGCAAGCTCAAATTTTGACTCTACACAAACTCGTGTAAATGGACGACTAGTGAAAGTCATGGCTTGGTACGATAACGAATGGGGTTTCTCCAACCGTATGTTGGATAACACATTGGTGTTGATGGCCGTAAGTCAGGCGGCTGCTGAAGAGGCTGAGCCCATTGCTCAGTGTGTAGCGTAATTCGTTAATCTGTTATTAAAAGAGTTTATTATGTTAAGACGTACAAAAATTGTTGCCACCCTAGGACCTGCCTGCGATGACCCAGAAGTTCTGGAAAAAATGATTGTGGCCGGAGTGGACGTAGTGCGTCTCAATTTCTCTCACGGCCAGCCAGAAGATCACAAAGCTCGAGCGGAAAAAGTTCGTGAGTTGGCAGATAAGCACCAGCGTACTGTGGCTGTTCTAGGTGATTTGCAAGGACCCAAGATTCGTATTGCACGCTTTAAGGCAAAAAGTATCACTCTAGCGGTAGGAGATGTGTTTACTTTGGATGCTGGGCTCGATACCAATGCAGGCGATCAGCAGCAAGTGGGCATTGACTACAAAGAGTTGCCAGAAGATTGTGCTGTGGGCGACCGTTTGTTATTGGATGATGGACGGGTTATTTTTGATGTGACGGGCATCGAGGGCAAGCGTATCCACTGTGTTGTTACGGTGGGCGGAGCCTTGTCTAATAACAAGGGAATTAATCGTCAAGGTGGCGGTTTATCGGCTCCTGCACTCACAGAAAAAGATATGCGTGATATCAAGCTGGCCGCAGAGCTGAACGTAGATTTTCTGGCAGTGTCTTTTCCACGCAGTGCTGATGATATCAATGTGGCACGCAAACTAATTAATGAAGCAGGCAGCCATGCGGCTATTGTGGCAAAAATTGAACGGGCAGAAACCGTTCAGGACCTAACTATTCTTGATGAGATTATTGAAGCCAGTGATGTGCTAATGGTTGCTCGCGGCGATTTAGGTGTCGAGATTGGTGACGCTGAACTAATTGGTGTGCAGAAGCAAATTATTTCTCGTTCGAAGATGCAAGGTAAAACAGTCATTACGGCTACACAGATGATGGAATCAATGATTTCAAGTCCTCTGCCCACGCGAGCTGAAGTGTTCGATGTGGCCAATGCTGTTTTGGATGGAACAGACGCTGTGATGTTGTCTGGCGAAACGGCTGCGGGTGAGTTTCCAGTGGAAACTATTGAAGCTATGTGCCGAGTAATTTTGGGTGCTGAGCGTCACTATGGCACTCGCTCGACAAATACTTTACCCGCGGGTGAGTTTGCATCAATTGATGAGTCTATTGCCCATGCGGTGATGTATGCAGCAAACCATTTGCAGGGTGTGAAGGCTATTATCTGCATGACGGAGTCTGGCACTACACCGCGTCTCATGTCTCGTATTAGCTCTAACCTACCCATCTTTGCCTTTACTCCTCGTTTGGATACTCAGGCGCGTGTTGTATTGTGTCGAGGCGTTCATCCTGTGCCTTTCGATATTGGTGAATTACCTCCTGAGAAAATTAACCTAAGCGCGGTGGACCAGTTGGTGCAGCTCGGCGAAGTTGAGCGGGGAGATTTGGTGCTCATCTCGAAAGGCGATTATGTCAATGTTCACGGCGGCACGAACACTTTGAAAATCGTTCGAGTTGGGGATGATATTCATTAAAGTCGACTCCTAGTCGGGGCCCCGGTTGGCCCCGAATTGGCACGGCCTTATTCTTCCAATTTCAACTGTTCATCTATCGTCCACGCCTTACGAATAACACGGACATTTTCTCCGTTTACTAGCAGCTCAGGTATCAGGGTCCGACTGTTGTAGCTTGATGAAAGCACAGAGCAGTATGCGCCGACGACGGTGAAGAACATCAGGTCGCCCGTATTGGGGCGCAACATTGGATAGTTCTTGTGGAAGCAATCAGTGCTCTCGCAGATGGGGCCTACAACGTCAAAGGTTTCAGGTCTTGCGGATGTGCTTAAGCTGGCGGCCAGCAAAGGATGGTGCGCTTGGTAGAGTGATGGGCGGAGTAAGTCGTTCATGCCCGCATCCAAAAGTACAAAGTTGTTGGGGCTAGATTGCTTGGTAGACACTACCGAGCTGACGAGTATCCCGGCTTCAGCGATCAGCGAGCGACCCAGTTCCAGTTGAATGTCGACCTGATAGTTAGCAAAGGATGCTTGAATAAGCTCTGCATAGTCACTGTATTCAAGATATTCCCCATTGCCATAGTCCACGCCTAAACCGCCGCCTAAATCTATTCGATCAATGGCAAAACCTTTGGCCTGCAATTGCTCAAGCCAGTGCAGCATTCTTTGTATTGATTGACTGTAAGGTTCGAGCGAAGTAATTTGTGAACCAATGTGCATGGCCAACCCACGAACATTTATGCTCGAGAGTGTGGCAGCGGTTTGCAAAGCGCTATCTAACTGCGAGTAAGCAATACCAAACTTACTGCCTTTTTTTGCAGTTGTAATATGCTGGTGCGTCCCTGCATCCACCTCCGGGTTAACTCGCAAGACTGCGTCAATCACCACGCCTAAGCGCTGAGCAATGGTGTTGATTCTATGAAGCTCCTCAATAGACTCCACATTGTATTGTCCCACGCCTTTATGCATGGCGTATTCCAGCTCGTTATCGGTTTTTGCCACTCCAGAAAAAATGACATCGGCCGGAGCAATACCTGCTGTGCAAGCGCGAGTTAACTCCCCGCCGCTGACAATATCCGCTCCGAGCCCGGCTTTTGCCATCAGCCGGAGTAAATTGATATTGCTATTCGCTTTTACCGCGAAATGAACCTTTGCCCCCGTGGGTTCAAAAGCCTTTAGGCAGGCCTGCATTTTTTGCTCAATCGCACTTTGCGAATAGCAATAAAATGGCGTTGGGTATTCTCGTGCAATGTCGGCTAAAGACATGCCTTCAATCATCGCCAGCTGGTTCTCATAGCGCATGCCGCGAGGTAGAGATGGTGAGGTCTTGTCTAGCATCGGTGAACTCCTAGAAATTTGTATCTACAGTCTAGTGTCACTGGCGAGGCTTAAGTACCTATAAAGCGGTGCTTTTCGGTGTGAAATGGACGGTTTTACCGACGAATCGCAGGATGACTAAAGGAAATTTTGGGTCTGATTGTCCAAGCAAGAGTCATAAGTTTGAATTGATTCTTCGTGCTAACTTTTTCCCAAGGTTTCCTCAAAACTTTCCACAATCCAATTCTTCGTCAAGACGATACGCTTTACCTTGCGAAAATCCCGGTGAAAAACGACGTAGGGCGTTCGCTGGGGCGTGGCTGGACTTGGAATTTCAATCAAGCCTTGACGTTCGGCGATAAACCTTGGAACCAACGAAATACCACAAGCTTCAATGGTGGCGGCACACAGCGTGCGAACACTACTGGACTTCAATACCAGTCGATGCGCGAGTCCATGCTTGGAAAACCAAGTGGCCTCTGGGATGTCGCCAAAGCTGTCGTCCATACCGAGCAAACTCTCGTTCTCAAGTGCGAGAGCGCTAGGGTCTCTACCGTTTAGATAGGCTCTGGAAGCGTATAGACCCAGCCTGAGCGATGGTAGACGCTTTGTCATCAGATTGTCGTCCTGTGGTCGATTCAGGCGAATGGCAATGTCAGCTTCACGTTTGGGTAAGCTAACATTGCTAGTAGACACGCTTAAAGTTAGTCGAAGGTCGGTATTGGTGCGTAAAAATGCGGCGAGTTTGGGCGCGAGAATGTCAGAAATAATAGGCTCAGTTGAAGAGATGACAACGGGTTCCAGGTTAACACCATCTCGTAGCATCGTTGCGATGCGCGTTAGCTCAGAAAATTGATCGGCAGGGCCTGCCATTTTTTCATAAACAATTTTCCCTTCTGCCGTTAACTCCACACCAGAAACGTGACGGTTGAGCAGTCGCAAGCCCAATTCCGATTCCAGTTTTTGCAGTCTGCGACTCACCGTCGCTACCGATAAATTTAACCGTTTCGCCGTGTCAGTGAAACTGCCTGTCTCAACCGAGCAGACGAAACACCTTATATTATCCCACATTTGATCATTCTCTTTCGTTGCATATTCGTAAATCTAAGTTACGTATATGACTATATAAGGATTGGCGCAAAGCTGCCAAGCTAAATTCATCAAAACTAGCTTGAGGGCACAGTAATGCAGCAACTGACTTATTTGGGACCGCAAAAATTAGAGTGGCAGGAAGTGCCTAGACCTAAATTATGTTCAGATGAAGCCGCTCTAGTTCGTCCCATTGCGGTAGCGCGTTGCGATTTAGATTTATACGTTGCGATGGGCGCTTATAAAACCCCGGGTCCCTTTGCCTTTGGTCACGAAATGACGGCAGTGATTGAAGAGGTGGGAGACAGTGTTAAGGGTTTTGTGCCTGGAGACCGAGTGATAGTGCCTTTTCAAATTCACTGTGGCACTTGTGACAATTGCAGACGTGGATGGACCAATGCTTGCACCGCAGTGTCGCCCTACGCGGCTTACGGTTTGGGTACACACCCGACAAGTGATTATGGCGGTGCGTTTTCCGACACAGTGCTAGTGCCCTATGCTGATGCCATGCTAGTGACCTTGCCAGATTCCATATCCCCTGCAGCAGGTGCCGGCTTGTCGGACAACGTAGCCGATGGGTATCGCACCGTTGCCAATGGCCTTAGAGAGTTTCCCGGTGAACCCGTATTGATCGTAGGGGGGCTTGCACAGAGCGTCGGCTTATACGCCATGCACGCAGCCCTTGCCTTGGGAAGCCGCCGTGTTGTTTACGCAGACAGTGACGACGCCCGGCTTAGCATAGCGAAGCACGCAGGTGCAGAAATTCTTAAGTTAAGCGACATGCATACACAAACCCGTCATGAAGATGACTTCCTCATCGTGGTGGACGCCTCCGCGACTCGAGAGGGGCTTATGTATGCGATGGCTTCTACTGCGCCCTGCGGTTTTTGCACCGGAGTAAGTGGAGGCTTATCTGGAATGATGGAGCTGCCACTTGCCAGTGCCTATATGAAGGGGATCAACTATCAAGTTGGCCGAGTGCACAGCCGAGTCGTCTTGCATGAGACACTGCATCACGCCTGCCAAGGTACCATTGATCCCTTGGCGTTTGTTGACGAAGTGCTGAGTTTTGACGATTGTATTGAAGCAATGCTCGACCCCAGACCGAAGTTAGTGTTCTGTCGTTGAGGGCCTCTGTCACTTACCTCAAGTCAAAATATTCAATGTCAGGAGGCGACGTAAACGCCTCTAAACTGGCAATAAAGCTGGGGTCACTCATTAAACCTGATAGAAATTCTTTATGCTCTTCCACCGAAGCCCATCGTTCGACGAAATGGAAGCGGTGGATATCTTTTTGGTTTTGATAGACATTGAAGCCACTGCAGTTATCTAGAGACAAACAATGATCCTGACTCCTTCTTATCACCTCTAGTGCCTCGGCACTCCGGCCATCTTTTGCCTCAATATTGACTATCGCGAATACATCCATAATTAGTCCTTTCAAAAATTAGTAGGCTCTTAAAAAATGTCAGCTATTTGAGCGCCTAAACTTTTCTTCTTCAACCTACTAGTACTTCAGAAGATAGTAGTCTGGCCCAAGATTAGCTGAAAGAATTTTAGCAAATTAGAAAGGTACAACAAGTCAAGATTTCTGTAGTAAAAGCAACTTTCACAGTGATTAAATCTATTAATACTGTAGCTAAATCAACTCCCATTGCAGTGAAAGCGCCACAGCTGAAGCCGTGGTTTTGGCGCGCAGCGATGACTTAATGTTGGCAATATGTTTATCGACAGAATTTATAGAGATAGCTAAGCTATCCGCAACCTGTTTAGTTTGTAAACCCTCAGCAACAAGTCTAATGACCTTCGTTTGCTTTGCCGTTAACAGTGGTTTTGAGTGCTGTAAAAAAGTCGACTTATGCCGAGACAGAACATTGCGATTAAACTTCAAAGACAGAGAAAGTATCTTATTTTCCACATCCTTAATGTAACTATTAAGCTCCTCTATCGAACCATCAAAGGACAGCGCCACCACAGATTTGAATCCCAAGACATTCCGCAGTGGTATCAGGATACCCCTGTTAACATCAAGATCTCTATTCAAATCCATGAGTTTATTTTGTCGAGCGGACAAACTAACCGAACGTCTTACCTTGCGATAACTGGCAGCCTTGCCGTGTGAAAGCCAATAAGCGGTCGACGGATCTACCTGATAAAACTGATTCCTATTATAGTCCTCAATAAAGCCTTTTGGATAAGTGCTAACTCGCCTAACAGAAGGATCATCAAGTTCATGTAAATGACAAGCCGCAGAGAATATCCAATGACCGAAGCCTAGTGAATGCATCTCATCTTGAAACCCCTCGATCAACTCCGACCGATCGAAATCATCGCTATGAATAGTGGTTGCTTGCACAAAGTGTCTCCAGTACGCATTAATAAAATGAATTGCGCTTATTCGATCTCGATTAATTGCTAAGGCAATACCCCGCAGCGCCGCAGAATAATACACCTTTTTCGTCCCTCAGTGTTTACCGCCAAAAGAAGATCCTCAGCAATGAAAACAGCTCCTTGCTTCAACTAAGAAAAACCAGCCTTGATTGCGTATTTAAACCACCCTCATCATCGCCTTGTAAAACTATCCGCAAAGTCTCGAAAACTGCTACTATTCATTCCTAAATAAACCCCAAGACCGAGGACTTGTGAGTGGACAAATTTGACCGCGCCATTATTGACTTACTAACCCAAAATGCGCGTTTATCCCTCTCCCAAATAGGCCGTGAAATAGGCTTATCCCGCACCTCCGTTGCAGAGCGTGTACAGCGTTTAGAAGACAACAAATTCATCGAAGCCTACACAATAAAACTCGGTGAAGCCTCTTCCCCCACCGTAGTTTCCGCGTACTTCCAGATGACCTTCAGGCCATTTAAACTAGAGCGGCTACAGCCTTCAATTGCAGCCATTAGCGAAATAAAGCACTGCCAAGCCTTGAGTGGAGAAATTGACCTAATAGCCTACATAGAGACTCAATCAATGGACCGACTAAACCAAGTGAGGGGCCAGCTAGAGCAACTACCTGACCTACAGCGCCTAATAACCTGTCCCGTTCTAGAGAAAGTAAAATAAGTCCCCTGCGTCGCGTCGTCCAAAAAATCAAACCATACAGTCACCCGAACAGACCGAATCAGCAGAGCAAACAGATATAGGTTTAGTCGTGCCTTGAGCGCCACTTCGCCCATTCAGAACGCGTCTTTTAGCCTACCCCCTCTGACCAAGGTCATTTAGCGAGGACTGTTTGAGTCCGGCACGGGCGAGTTCCGCAGCGGCTTGGTCAGAGGGGGTAGGCGTGCGTTCGGGCGGAGTGGCGCTCAAGGCACGGCTAAGCCGGCGCCGGCACTCATCTAGTCAGCAATCCCTACCTATCAACAAGCTTATTTTTCGCCTCAATCCACTGCCCCATATACTGAGTACTCTTATGGCTATGGTGTCGCATCATAGCCCCGATAAAATTCCTCAAACGATGCTCACCCAAATTCGCAAAAACCCATTCAACTCGGTTCAACAGCCCCTCCTGATGTAAATGCTTCGCAAAGCGTTGCTCAACAACAGCAAAGCCCTCAGCCTGAGCCTCCAGCCATCGCTCCTCATCGCCATACAGCCTTACCGCCTGCGCCACCAAAGCTTCAGCATTACACCCAATGCTGCCCGGAAACGGCAGCTCAGCATTGATCCCCTCAGCCGCAATAGGGCTTGCCGCACTGGGCGTGCCGCAGCACATAGCATCCCCCAACTTTCCCTTCAAGCCTGCGCCAAAGCGCAGCGGCGCCAAATTTACCCTAGCGCCTTGCATCACCGTTAAAGCGTCCGGAGCCCAACCCTCAACCAAGAACCCCTGCTTCACATTCCGTAAAGCCGTAGCCTTAGGTGGCGTATATGCCCCATAAATTTTCAAGCGTGCCTTTGGCAGTGCACGCCGAATCTCCGGCCACAAAACTTCCTTAAGCCACAACACCGCGTCCCAGTTTGGCGGGTGTCTGAAATTACCGATGGAAATGAAATCACAACGCTCCGAAAAGCTTGGCAATTGCTCACGTTGAGCCTCACTGGGAGCCGTTAATTGCAGGGGGTAATAAACCAGTAACTCAGGATCAATATTAAACGTGTCCGTGAGCAGCCTCAGCTCCACCTCGGAAATAATCAAGCTTAAATCACAGCGGTAGATAGCGGCGATTTCTCGCTGAGCTAATTCCGTAAACAACATCTCTGGTGATGTTTCTGTACTGATGTCCCAATCGTCAGTCTGTGCTTTTAATCGAGACTTATGCAAGTCATGCCGAGCGTGCCGAAGACAAAAAAGATCTTCAGTATCGAGAATGCGCATCGCCTCAGCGCAATGTTTTTCAACCCGCCAGGCAAACTGCTCCTCCATCATGAAGCGATCAAAAAGTACAATGTTGGGTTGCAGTTCACTTAAGTAATGATCGAAGCTGGCGTCATTGAGTAAAATATCTTGTGTATCAATGCCCATTGAAGCCAGGTCTACCATATGTTCGCCTCGCTGGGCGGGGCTTGCGAAACTGATTTTCCAGCCTCGACTTTGAAAACTTTCCAGTAAGCACAGCATGTGCGAACCCGCCGCGGACGAGCGAGGTTCAGGCCAAACATAGGCGATAACCAGTATGTGAGGTGTGGCAGGCATAGATGTTATCTCTTCTAAATTGCTAAGTGGGTCACAGACTCAGGCTTATAGCGGCGTAGTATGAGAGCAGTAGTACACACACTCCTCCATGCAGATCAATTTGCATCTTTGGGCCTTCATATGTCGGCCCCGTTTTTCCTGAATGAATTTTTGCCGTAACGATTATTTTTCCGCTTGGAGCAAGGGGCTTATTCGTTCCTGGTATGATCGCTCCAAAAATTGCATTTTTCGGCGAAGTACATTTTTTTCTGTCGCAGGCTCATCGTCAAACACCATCCACTGCCTTTTATCACCCTCGGAGCTAGGCCACAGCGCTAATCCTTCTCCATTTGGATTGCCGGTACGAATAAAATTCAGCCAGTAGGCGCGCAGAGTGTTAGCCGTGCTGGAGCTACCGCTGAATAGCATGGGTACTTCTGAGTAGTGCGGCGCCCCAGGAAAAGAATTTCTTTGCTCTGGGGGCAGGTAGTCGAATAGATAGAGGTAGCCTGGTTGATTCACTAAAGGCATGTGTTGTGTGACAGAGAACGCATTGTGCACATAGCGAATGTCGCCATACAGTCGGCCTAAACCTTGCGCTTCACTGCTATCGAAATCATCTCTATACAAGCGGCGCGCTCGGCTTATTTTGTTTGGTATCTGGGAGAATATATAGTGCTTATTCCGCGGTGTAGGGGTAAAAAAATTGCCGTCAAAGCTGGTTCCACCGGCAATAAACGGTACGGAATGTTGCTTCCCTTGGGCAAAGAGAACGGCCGATTCTTCGGGTAAGCTAATGCCGTCCACAAAAGGTAATTGTGCCCCTGGAAAAGTTTCAGCGAAATTCTGTGCCGGTATGTTGTACAGTTCCTCGGGGGACAGCTTTCTGTCTTGTGAGTGGGCTGCCAAGGCGGCAAGTTCGATCGATAACTCTTCTGCACTAGAGGCTTTTTTTAGCCTGCGAGCCTCGCGGGTTCGGGGTTTGGGTGAGGTGCCATAACCGCTTTGGGTAATCGCAGCACTGAATAAGCCAGCGGCTTGTGGGCTCACCATCAGCTGCTGTACAGCCATGCCTCCAGCTGAGCCGCCCATAATTGTTAAGCGTTCAGGGTTGCCGCCAAATTCATCGATATTCGTCTGCAGCCACTTTAATGCAGCAATCATATCCATCAAGCCATAATTGCTACCCTCGGGGTGCTTGAGAGCCGGATGCGCAAAGAAACCCAGAGCACCCAGACGGTAGTTCAATGTGACGAGAATAACGTTTTCTTCATTCCATTTTGCACTGCTGAAAACCGGAGAGGCACCACTGCCGTTGACAAAGCCGCCTCCGTGAAACCAGACGACGACCGGAAGTTTTTCATTAGTGTTGGGTTGGCTGGGGACGGATATGTTGAGGGTGAGGCAATCTTCGCGGGACACCTGTGCCTGATTTTTCTGTGGGCAGATGTAGCCAAATCGATCAGCTCTGCGCAAGCCCTGCCAAGAAGTGGGCGGCGCCGGCGCTTGCCAGCGCATATTGCCCACAGGAGCCTGGGCGTAAGGAATCGCTCGGAAATGGATGCTATGACCCTCTTGGACGCCTTTGAGTTGCCCTTGCTCTATGTCGCGAATGAGGGAGCTGTCTGCCGAGCTAGCATGGGCGAGGCCGATCGTAGCCCATGCCAGCCAGATAAAAGGGGTGAATAAGTGCATGGATAGATTTCTTCTGCCTGATTATTGATGGGACTGTGGCGTCCTTCGTCTTCTATTGTGACACCAATCCGTTTAAAGAGATGAGCTATGTTGTCTGCACTTTCCCTTAAAATCAATACACTGCGGGCATTGGCCTTGCTAGCGGTGGTTTTTGTGTTCATGGCCGGCTGCAGTGAAAAACTTCAAACCGAGGCTAAAGAACAAAAACCTTCTAAAACGATAGTGGTTGCAGAAGCTGGGCATGCCCTTCAGGACGAAGGTATTCAATGGTACCAAGGGAGCGTTGCAGCGGCCTTTGCAGACGCTAAAGCCCAGAGTAAACCTGTATTACTGTACTGGGGGGCCGAGTGGTGTCCTCCTTGCGCCCAACTTAAGGCCACCATATTCAAGCAGCAAGACTTTATCGCCAAAACCCGGCTGTTTGTGCCTGTGTACCTAGACGGTGATGAGCCCAATGCGCAAGCTCAAGGGGAAACCTTTGGCGTGCGCGGTTACCCCACCTTAATTGTACTGTCGCCGGACGGGCTTGAGTTAACCCGTATTCCCGGTGGTCTAGAGCTCGACCGCTACGCCAAGGTGCTCGATCTTACGCTTAGAGACGTTCGCCCCGTTAAGGCCAGTTTTGAGGCCGTGGTGGCGGGCCAAAGTGTTAATGCTGACGACTTTCGTCTCTTGGCTTATTATTCTTGGGGGCAGGACAATCAAAGAGTACTGTCTGAACACCAAAACAGTGAGGCCTTTGAACAACTCTATCGCGCTTGTCCAGGCGACATGGCGGAGGTAAAAATTCGCCTTTATTTGATTTATCTGCAGATGCGCATTGCCGATTTGGAAGAGAATGAACATCTGCCAATGGATGTACAGCAAAGTGCTTTGGCGCAATTGGATGTGCTCTTGGCGCAACCCAGTTTAGTGAGGAGTAATTTGGACTTCCTGTTTTATGAGCTGGAGTCTACTATCGCGGCTCTAGCCGATGTGGAGAGCGAGGATTTACCTAAGCGCTGGTTGGCGGCTGTGCAGGCCCAGGCAGACAATGAAAAGTTGTCATTGATGGAGCGCCTGGGGCCACTAAATGTAGAAGTGGGTGTAGAGAGGCTGCTGAACAATGAAATATCGCCTGCACTTAAGAACAAAATACAGACGCGCCTAGCATGGGCCGACAACATGATTCACAATGATTATGAGCGTCAGTCGGTGGTGAATATGTCTTGGGGTATTCTCAGCGACGCGGGTATGGACGCGGAAGGCGAGGCATTGTTAACCGCGGCAATGGCGAAATCTTCATCACCGTATTACTTTATGGTGGATATTGCCGATGTGGCTCAGCGGGCAGGGCGCAGCGAAGAGGCTATAGCCTGGTTGGCTCGGGCCTATAGTGAGTCTGAAGGTCCTGCTACACGAGTGCAGTGGGGCGTGATGTATGTGATGGGCTTGGTAGAAATGACGCCAGGCGATAGCACGGAGATTAAGACAAAAACTTTGAAAGTATTGTCTGAACTTAAGTCTGGAGATGATTATTATCAACGCAACTTTAGCAAAATGATGTCAATGTCACAGGCTTTATTGAAGTGGAGTGAGGCAGGTCAACACCGAGATGTAATAGATGCTTTGCGTGCCAATAGAGATGAGCGCTGTGAGCGCTTGGAATCAGGTAGCGAAGCGAAGAGCAATTGTTTGGCCTTTTTATCGAAAGGTTTAGGCTCGGCTTAAGTGCTTGAAAAATTGTAAGGCTAGTTAAAGTAGTCAGATGCATGAATAGAATTTTAATAAATAAATAACCAACTAAGGAAAACATTACTTGTGAATATTCTAGTAAAGGCTAGCCTCGCGCTCGCCATCAGTTTTAGCTCAAATTGGGTGCTGGCAAGTCCAGTGGAAAACTTGTCAGCCGAGATGTCGAAGCAAATTGTTGCGGCTGCGAATATAGAGCCCAGTAGCCGTTTCGACGGTTTTTTAGCGCAAACACTCACTCAGGATTTCTTTGCCGACAAACCCGCATTGGTTGACGCGGTTGAAAAATATCGCGCCAGTAAAAGCTTGAGTGATGATGAGCTACACGTTCTTCAGCGCCTTTTGGGCTTGTATACTCGGGTGAAGCACGGTCATGACGCGATGAACACCTTGGCGCAGCTCGTTGCAATTCCCACCTTTCGCGTGGACGGTGTTGAGCAACATGACAATCCTGAATTTCATAAGTTTAGCCGCGCATTAGCGGCGATTGCTGAAGATTTCAATCTTGCTTTTCGTAACGTTGATAATCGAGTGTATGAGGTGTCGCTCAAAGGCAGTTCGAAAGAAGTGGTAGGTATACATGCTCACGCCGATGTTGTGCCTGTAACCCCCTCGCTGTGGCAGTTGGAAGACGGCACTAAACTCGATCCTTTTAAGCTGACACGCTTGGGCGACCGTATGTATGGCCGCGGAACTGAGGACGATAAAAATGGCATCGTAGTATCGATGTACGCAATGAAAGTGGTCCAAGAAGAAAATATTCCGCTAATGCGCAATATTCATTTGTTGGTAGATACCACGGAAGAGACTTCATCCGACGCAATTCCACACTACTTTTCAAAAAATCCCACACCTAATTATAATCTCGCCCTTGATGGTGGTTACCCAGTCGTCATTGCTGAAAAGGGTACCGGTTCAATACTGGCTAATTTTCCAGAGCGGAGCGGACAAAAAAACAAAAATTCCACAGCAGAAATCATTTCTGTCACGGGCGGTCTAGCCATAAACCAAATTCCCGGAGCAAGCGTTGCAGTAGTGACTACGTCAGAGCCTAAAAAATTAGCCGCTCGGCTGAATAAAATGGCTAAGGCGTTTGTAAGCGCGAATGGAGGTAATTTCTCTATTGTTGCCGACGCTGGTGAGAGCGATGTTAACTTAACGGTAAAAGGGGTGTCTGCACATTCGTCTGAACCCAGTGGCGGTGTGAATCCAGTGTCTCGTATGTTCATGTTTATTGAATATGCACAGCAAAAGAAAGCGACCTTTAAATTCAATCATGTAACGGATGCGGCGAGCTATGTTGCGGCGAATTGGGGCTTGGATTTTCACGGTAAAACCATCGGTATCGATTTTACCCACGACTTTATGGGCCCGCTTACCAGTTCGGTTACTTTGGTGAGCCAAAATGATTCAACCTTTACTGTGGGGGTGAATTTACGCGTTCCTGTTGGGCGTGATTCGGCAGTCTTGAAACAGCACCTCACGGAGCGATTGAGCACTTGGCAGAGTGAAAATTCTGTAGCGCTCGAAATGAGCATCGCGCTTAGAGAGCCTATGTATCGCAATCCCAAGGGGCCTTGGGTAAATGCTTTACTTGACGTTGCCACCGAAAATTTGTCTATGCCTCGTGAGTTTGGATCTTCGGCTGGCGCAACCTCCGTGCATAATTTACCGAACGGCGTGCAGTTCGGCCTGGCAATGCCTAGCAAGAAATACACGGGTCACAATGCCAACGAATTCAAACGCGTAGAGCAATTTCTACTCGACTTGCAGATCATTACGGAGATGATTACCCGGGTTGGTCAAATGCCAAGCCTGGAGTGAAAACCAGTAGTAAAAATCAGTAGTAAAAACCAGAAGTAAAAACCATAAGGACTTAGTTCATGTTTATTTCAGACAGCTTTGATAGTGGTAATATTCGGGTGCTGGATGCCAGCGACCCAGAGAATATTCAGTTGGAAATCAAAGCCGACAATGCCTCTGATTTTTTGCAATGGTTTCATTTTCGTTTAGAAGGTGAACCTGGTCAAACAGCGCGCATCCATATCATGAACGCGGGTAGCGCGGCTTTTTTGGATGGCTGGCCCGACTATCAGGTATGTACTTCATGGAATAGACAGGACTGGTTTAGAACTCCCACACACTATCAAAACGGTGTGCTTAGTTTTGAAATTGAACTGGACCAGAGTGCAGTTTACTTTTCATACTTTGCCCCCTACAGCTACGAGCGCCATCTTGATCTATTGGCCTGGGCGCAAGAGGATGATCGTGTGCTGGGTGAAACTTTGGGGCAAACCCTCGACGGACGAGATATGACCTTGCTCACTATTGCCAACTGCGAAGCGCCAAGTCAGAAGGTGTGGGTTATGGCGCGTCAGCATCCCGGTGAAACCATGGCAGAATGGTTTGTAGAGGGTTTTCTGGAGGCCTTGCTTGATGAAGACAACCCTTTGTCTGTAGCACTGCTGCGCGACACCGCTTTCTACGTTGTGCCCAATATGAACCCAGACGGTTCAGTGCGTGGCCACTTAAGATGCAATGCTGCGGGTGCAAACCTCAATCGCGAGTGGCAAGCTCCTTCGATGGAACGCAGCCCCGAAGTGTATCTTGTGCGAGAGCGCATGATGGAGGAGGGGGGCGATGTTTTTCTCGATGTTCACGGTGACGAGGCTTTACCCTACAATTTTGTGGCCGGTTGCGAAGGCAACCCAGGTTACAACGATTGCCACGCAAACCTTGAAGCCGTATTCAAGCAGGCTTATATGCGGGCCTCGCCAGATTTCCAAGATACCGTAGGTTATCCCGTTAGCCCTCCCGGCCGCGCTAACATGACCGTTGCGGCAAATTGGTTGGGCGAGCATTTCAAAACATTGTCTTTCACTATTGAAATGCCCTTCAAAGATAATGCCGATCTGCCCAATTTGGATGTAGGTTGGTCGCCTTCTCGCAGCGCGCAGTTGGGTCGAGATGTAATGCACCCCATACGGGCTACCTTAGCCGAAATAGCAGAAACCCGCTAAACGAAACAATACTAAAGGGCCGAAAGGTCCTTTTTTATACAAGTGCTTTCCAAATTGCTATATAACCATTAGTATGGACTCTATTCACTTAAGGAATAAGAGCCTCGCTTATGAATGCCTCCCATATCTCCGCCCAACAGTATGCTGCTTTGCATAAATCTCAGCCTACTTTAGTGACCTTAGACGTTCGAACACCGGCTGAAGTGGCAGCTGAAAATGCCCCTAACAGCCACAATTTGCCTTTACAAGAAATTGATCAGAAAGCTTTAGACGGCGTATTAAGTCGCATTGATTGCGGGCCAGAGCAAACAGTCTATCTCCTTTGCCAGGCGGGCCAGCGGGCTAGAATGGCCAGTGAAAAGGCGGGCCAACTTATTTCTAACCCTCTGGTGATCATTGAGGGTGGCATCAACAGTTTGCGAGCCACCGATCTCAGCTTACAGAGCTCAGCCAATCCAGTTATGTCATTAGAGCGACAGGTGCGCATAGCCGCTGGCTCACTGGTATTGTGTGGGACAATATTGGGTTACACGGTAAATCCCGCTTTCTATGGCCTAGCCGCTTTTGTGGGAGCGGGGCTTACTTTCGCCGGAATCACAGACACCTGTGCTATGGGTATGGCGCTCGCGCGGATGCCATGGAACAAGTAATCCTCAAGAGGTTACATTATTCAGTATGACTTTTCTCTTGGGCGTAGTCATCGGAAGCGTTCTGGGTCTTACGGGGGCCGGTGGTTCTGTGTTCGCCGTGCCCCTGCTAATTCTAATATTGAAATTGCCCATTGTTGACGCCATCGGTGTTTCTCTTGGCGTGGTAGCCGTCAGTGCCCTGTACGGAAGTATTCGCAATTTTCGCGGTAATAGTATCCTGTGGGTGCAGGCCACCTTACTGGGTATTAGCGGCGTAATTTGCGCGCCTGCAGGCCGGTTGCTAGGTGCACAACTTCATGAATCGCTGCTGCTCGTCGGGTTTAGCGTTTTAGCCTTTATCATAGCCCTGAGGATGTTTTGGCAAGCGAAAGTTAGCCCTGAAGCCAGTGCGATAACGCGCAGCTCAAACCTCAGACAACAAAACCAGAGCGCCCCAATTTGCAGAATGAGCCCAACTGGACAGTTTCAGTGGGGCCTGCGTTGTGTGGGAGGCCTGCTGCTCAGCGGCTCGTTGGTGGGGCTGCTGACCGGCTTGTTTGGCGTAGGGGGAGGGTTTCTAATTGTTCCCTTACTCATCTATCTAAACCAAGTTAGCTTCCAGCAAGCCATCGCGACGTCTCTAGTGATCATTGCGGTGGTCAGCAGCTCCGGTTTTGCGAGTTACTTATTCAGTGCTGCAGAGCTGAATTATTCATTGCTTTGTATCATTGCTGCTGGAGGCATCTTCGGAATGCTCTTGGGGCAAATGATCGCGCAAAAGGTATCAGGCCCAAAATTGCAGCAAGTGTTCGCAATTTGTTTAGCGTCAATTGCGGGGCTGATGATTTTTATATAATGAATTGCTCGTGTTCGCCTACAAGTTTGGGGGTGAGCGCACTATCGTTAATAGGTTGCCATTTGGCATAGACGAAACCCACACTTTAAGGCACAGGCAAATGATATTTAGGCAGCTGTTTGACGAGACCAGTTACACCTATAGTTACCTACTGGCTGATGAGCAGACCAAAGAGGCCTTAATCATTGATTCGGTGGAGGAAAAGGTAGAGGACTACATGCTCTTATTGGGAGAATTAGGACTGACGCTTACGGCGACCTTAGATACTCATACCCATGCAGACCATATAACGGCTGCCAGCGTACTCAGGGACCGCACCGGCTGCCAAAGCCTCGTGGGGAAACAATCTAAAGCGGATTGTGCCTCTGCAAAATTCCAGCACAAGGATCTAATTAAGGTGGGTAAGCACAGCCTTAAAGTGCTTTATACCCCTGGTCATACAGACGATTCCTATAGCTTTCTGCTCGACGGTCCAGAGCCCAAACTCTTCAGTGGGGACACTTTGCTAATACGTGGAACTGGCCGGACTGATTTTCAAAATGGCAGTGCCGCGCAACAGTATAGAAGCCTCGTGGATATATTGCTCGCCTTACCTGGTCATACCCTTGTATACCCTGGGCATGATTATAAGGGGGCAAGTGTTTCCACCATCGGCGAAGAGCGTCAACACAACCCAAGGTTAAAGGTAGCGTCAGAGCAAGACTACGTTGAGTTGATGGAGGCTTTGCATCTGCCAAACCCCGCTCTTATGGACATAGCGGTACCGGCCAACCAGGCCTGCGGCAAACACAAGCCTTTAGCGTGACGTCACCACAAGGTATGCCACTAGGCGCTCAGTCCCTGTATTAGTAATGCGGTGGTTCAAGTCGGCTCGATAGCTAGCGGTATCGTTTTCCTGCAATACCCGCCGGGTTTCGCCCGATTCAATTTCGGCTTGCCCTTTGGCAACGGTTAGCAGTTCCCGAGTGCCTTCAAAGTGGGCCGAGCTAGGCAACGACTCGCCAGCGGCCAACTCAAGTTCATAAAACTCCACCGACCGCTCTAAGTGTAGAGGCGACAATGTGCGGATAGTACAGCGATCGTCTGAGCGAAACAGGTTGTTAGCGTCATCACCGTGTACCACTTCAATACTAGGGGAAGTCCAGGGCTGGTCTACCAATTCCCCAATCGTAATTCCAAACGCTTGAGCTATACGAAAGGTCACAGCCAAGGTCGGATTTGCTTGCCCGCGCTCAATCTGGCTCAGCATCGAGCGGCTAACCCCGGAACTGCTCGCTAATTGGTCTAAAGTGAGTTTATGACTTTTGCGCAGTTCGGCCACGCGCTGACATAACACGTCACCTGTTTGATCGCTCTTCTGGGTCATTGGTTTTCCTGCATAAGAGAAATTAGTCTTGCATAAAGGAATCATGGGCGTTAGTCTGCTCATAATCCATTATCTTGTAATTATTTCCACTATCTTGAATGTGCATAGTATCGCTAGTGGCGTTAATGAACAAGACTCAGTAGTGAGGCAAAAAATGAAAGCTCTAGTGAAAAGGCACGCACAGGAAGGTTTGTGGTTGGAAGATGTGCCGATGCCGGAAATGGGTATAAACGACGTTCTTATTAAGGTCGATCGTACCGCTATTTGTGGTACAGATTTACATATTTATAACTGGGACACCTGGGCGCAAAAAACCATTCCGGTGCCTATGGTAGTAGGGCACGAATTTGTAGGAGAGATTGTCGACGTTGGCTCTAATGTCATTGATTTTAAATCTGGGCAAATTGTCTCGGGGGAGGGGCATGTAGTGTGTGGCCGCTGTCGCAACTGCATGGCCGGCCGCCGCCACCTCTGTGCTGACACCAGCGGCATTGGTGTTAACCGCCAAGGGGCATTTGCTGAATATGTTGTGCTGCCAATGTCTAACGTGTGGGAGCATCGAGCCGGCATAGATTTAGACGTGGCGGCGCTCTTTGACCCCTTTGGCAATGCGGTACACACGGCCTTGCAATACGATTTACTGGGAGAGGACGTACTGATTACTGGCGCGGGTCCTATTGGTGCTATGGCCGCTGCTGTGTGTCGCCATGCTGGCGCTCGCCATGTCGTCATTAGCGACTTGAATCCGGAGCGCTTGGCACTGGCAAAAGAATTAGGTGCAACTCATACCGTAGATGTACGACACGAAAGCCTGGCCGATGTTCAGGCGCAGCTAGGTATGAGTGAAGGTTTTGATGTGGGCTTGGAAATGTCGGGCAGTCCTGAGGCGTTTACACAAATGCTGGAGGCTATGTGTCACGGCGGCAAAATATCTATGTTGGGCATTCCCAGTAAAGACATGGCCATTGATTGGAATGTAGTGATATTCAATATGCTGACCATCAAAGGCATTTATGGTCGGGAGATGTATGAAACCTGGTACAAAATGTCAGTGATGGTCGATAGCGGCTTAAACATCGCCCCGGTAATTACACACAGGCTTGGCTATCAAGATTTTCAGCAGGGCTTTGATGCAATGAAAAGTGGTAGGGCCGGTAAGGTCATACTGAACTGGGCTACGGCTTAGACGAAGCGGACAAATAAGGGCAAAACAATGAACGACCATTTTTTAGAGCATGTCAGCCTTGAGCTGGCCGGCATTGAGGCCGCGGGATTGTACAAGCATGAACGCGAAATCACCACGCCACAAGGGGTCCAAGTTGGGGTCAATGGGCGCGATCGGGCTTTGAACTTGTGCGCGAACAATTACTTGGGCTTAGCGCAGCACCCAGCCGTGAATGACGCCGCGCGCCAAGGCTTGAGCGATTGGGGGTATGGCATGGCTTCCGTGCGGTTTATCTGTGGCACGCAAAGTATCCATAAGCAGTTGGAATCAAAGCTGAGTGAATTTTTGGGTACGGAAGACACCATTCTTTATCCTTCCTGCTTTGATGCCAATGGCGGCTTGTTTGAAACTCTTCTCGGTCCAGAGGACGTAGTGATTTCCGATGCTCTAAATCACGCGAGCATTATTGATGGTGTGCGCTTGTGTAAAGCTAAACGTTATCGTTATGCCAATAATGACATGGCCGATTTAGAGTCCCAATTGCAGGCGGCCACCAAAGCGGGCGCGCGTTTTAAACTGATAACAACAGACGGTGTGTTTTCAATGGACGGATACATTGCCCGTCTCGATGAAATTTGTGATCTAGCGGACAAATATAACGCCCTGGTGCATTTTGATGATTGTCACGCAACAGGTTTTGTTGGCCAGTCGGGGCGAGGCACGCACGAATATAGAGGCTGCATGGATCGGGTGGATATTATCACCGGAACCCTAGGTAAGGCTCTAGGAGGTGGCAGCGGTGGCTATACCTCGGCGCGTAAGGAAGTGGTAGAACTCTTGCGCCAGCGTTCTAGGCCCTATTTATTCTCCAATACGGTAGCACCACCGGTGGTTGCCGGAGCGCTTAAGGCCTTGGAACTGGTGAGTGAGTCTACAGCCTTGCGCGACAAGCTCGCGGCCAATACAGCACGCTTTCGTGACGGTTTAGATCGCTTGGGTTTTGACCTGCTGCCCGGAGAGCATCCCATCGTGCCAGTGATGATGCACGACGCTTTAAAAGCGAGCCAATTTGCCGAGCGCTTGCTAGCGTTGGGGGTTTATGTCGTGGCTTTTTCCTTTCCTGTGGTGCCAAAGGGTAAGGCGCGTATCCGAACCCAAATGTCGGCAGCGCTTAGCGATGCAGACATTGATCGAGCAATAGAGGCATTTGCCAGAGCGAAATCAGAGTGAATTGGTGCAGTTCAGTTGTTGAGGGCTGGTATTGGTATCTTGAGCTTGATACTTTAGCGGGAGTTTCCATGAAAATAATAAAGGATCCACTCGATGCAATACCTTTTACCCTTGGCTCAGTTTCAGGCACAGCTGGAGGCTAACCCCGACCAAGTTTGGCTACATCAGCCCATCAATCAAGAATTTTATACGCTCACGTGGCGTGAGGTTGACCTTCAAGCTAGACGAATTGCCGCTGGACTAAAGGCGCAGGGTTTTGTAGCGGGCGATCGCATTGCCCTACTCTCAAAAAACTGTGCGGAATGGTTTGTGAGTGACATTGCGATCATGATGGCGGGCATGGTCAGCGTGCCCATTTATTCTACCGCGGGCGTCAAAACCATAAGCCATGTATTGTCACACAGCGGCAGCAAGGCCATTTTTGTCGGTAAGCTCGACAGTTTGGACGCCGCGAACGAAGCTATTCCCAAAGGCGTTCTCAAAATAGCCTACCCTTACCCGAGCTGCAACGCGGACGTTCAGTGGAGTGACTGGCTGAGCACCTATCAAGTAATGCCCGTCGCCGATGTGGCAGAGCACATTCCTGATGACCTGATGACCATTGCATACACCTCTGGCAGTACCGGATTGCCAAAGGGCGTGGCCTTAACTTATCGCAATATTGGGTCCTCCAGTTCTTGTTCCGCTAAGGCCTTTGATTCAAAGCCTGGGGACCGGTTAATGTCCTACTTACCGCTAGCGCATATTACTGAACGTGGTGTGGTTGAATGGATGTCGGTCTATGGCGGTGTTGAGATTGCCTTCGTGGAGTCTCTTGATACCTTTATTGCCGACGTTCGATATGCACGGCCTTCAGGGTTTATTTCTGTGCCGCGTTTATGGACAAAGTTTCAGTCTCAAATTCTCGCCAAGATGCCAGATCGAAAACTGCAGCGACTGCTGAAAATTCCGATTGTTGGAAAAATGGTGGCGAAAAAAATTCGCGAGGGTTTAGGTTTGGACAAGTGCCGAACTTTCGGCTCGGGTTCAGCCCCAATTTCTCCAGAAATTTTACGCTGGTATGAGCGTATCGGCATTGAAATTTCTGAAGGTTGGGGGATGACGGAAACCTCTGGCCTCTCGTGCAGCACCATTCCTTTTGATACGCGTTTTGTGGGTTCAATTGGTAAGCCCATTGATTGCGTTAAGATGAAATTGTCTGACGAAGGCGAAGTTTTGATTGGCGGTGATGCAGTATTTACTTATTACTACAACAATCCTGAAGCGACTGCTGAGGCGATTGTGGACGGTTGGTTCCACACGGGTGATCGAGGCACCATCGACGAAAATGGCTGTTACAACATTGTGGGCCGAGTAAAGGAGCAGTTTAAAACCTCAAAAGGCAAATATGTGGCGCCAGTGCCTATTGAAAGCATGTTGGCGCGCAACTCCATTATTGAACAGGTCTGTGTGCTGGGCTCAGGGCGCAAGCAACCATTGGCCATTGCGGTATTAAATGAACAGAACCAAGAATTTAATGATGAAGTTCATCAAGGTCTTATCCGCACCCTGAAAGAAGTTAATTCGGAGTTGGAAAGTCATCAGCGTCTCGATCATTTGGTGGTGTGTACCGATTTCTGGACCATTGAGAATGAATTGTTAACGCCCACGCTGAAAATAAAGCGTAATAAACTGGAAGAGCGTTATGGCAGTTATTTGCATAAAGTCTTGGACGGTGACGTAATTTGGGAAGCTGGAACCTAAATTACGTCAGCATCAAAGTGATAGGCTTGAAACGCTCAGTTGACGGTGAAAGCCTATTGGTCTTATCCTCAGATGGTAAAAATAACAACAAACATATTAGGAGATAGAATTATGAAGACTCAAAATGTACTGGGTAGCCTTGCTCTCGTCACCGTGTTATCCATGTCTTTAGGTGCTTGCAGTAACGATTCCTCTAATGAAGCATCTTCTGGTTCTGCATCACCTGAAGCTTCATCGATGATGGACAAAGCCAAGGATGCGGCCAGCGGCGCGATGGATGCAGCGGCGGAATCAACGTCCGATGTAATGGACAGCGCGGGTGATATGGCGGATGACGCGATGGATGCGGCCAGTGATATGGCGGACGACGCCGTTGACGCAGCGGCCGATGCTGTAGACGATGCCGGTGATGCCATGGGTGATGCGGCAGACTCTATGAGTGATAAAGCTGAAGGCATGGCAGAAAAAATGGCTGACAAGCTGAAGTAATAATTGTTTGTGTGAAATCAGGGCCACCAGCGTTTGGGGTGGCCCTGATTTATTTTGAGTATTGCTATGATAGACATTGAGTTGGCAGGGTTTCGAGCTTGGCCGGCCGCCGAAGAAATTAACGATAGGGGCATGGTACTTCGTCGCTCGGCGGGTTACACCAAACGCGCCAATTCAGCTAATTTGATTCAATCACTGCAAGGAGATTTTTCTGCACGGGTTCGCGAATGTGAGCAGTATTTTGAGCACAATAAACTTCCTTGTATATTTAGACTTTCTGCCTTTTGCGACCATTCTCGGTTTGATGAATATTTAGATTCTTTGGCCTATCGCCTTGTAGACCGCTCATTCGTCTTGACTCGCACATTGATTGAAGGTGTTGAAATGCCTGTGTCAGACAATATCACCTTGGAACATTTACAGGTGCGCGAGTGGCTAGAACATTTCTACAGGCTCAGTAACAATTCGCTAGATAAGCAGGGCGCGCATATTGAAATTCTAGAGCGTATCTCTGATCCAGTGTGTCCAATGGTGTTGCTGCGGGATGGCTCTCCCGTGGCCTGCGGCTTGGGAGTATTGAGTGACAATGTCTTTGGTGTGTTTGATGTTGTCACGGGGCAGCAGTGGAGAAATAAGGGCTATGGTGCTGCGCTTGTTAAGAACTTGTTAAGTTGGGCTCGCGAGCAAGGCGCAGATCAAAGCTATCTTCAGGTTGTTGCGGAGAACCAGTCTGCGCTCAAATTGTATGAGAGCTTGGGTTATAAGTTGGCGTATGAGTATTGGTATCGAGTGAAATAGAACGCGGGAATTTGCCTAAGCCTGGCAGACGCTTGGTATTTGATAATTGCTTCGCTTTTTACTCGATCATTGGGGAGGGCTTATCTCGTCAAGTAGATTTCTAGCATTTTCTCCAAGCTAAGCTATAAATAAAGAAGCCCAATACGCTACTTAAAGAAGGTAATCATGGAATCGCGAGTTTTTTCCATTTTACTGTTCGCAATTATACTCTACTCGAATACCGTTCAGTCTGAGGCCGCTTACCGGCCCTCAGGGTTTGTTGATGTCAACCTATACCCCTATCTCTCAGATGTTAGCAATGACAACACCATGACCATTAATGTGGCATCTACCTTGCCAAAACGATTTTCTTACTTCGGTTTTGTCAATTTTGGCAATGCGAAAAATGCAAGTGAACTCAGTGAGTTTGATGTTTATTACACCGAGCAAAATATTCGTTGGCAAGTTCAAGAGGCGTCGCCATTTGATCTCACTGTTCAATTAAATTTTCGCTCAGGAGAAAATAACGACCGGCACCGACTAGGCATCCGGTGGCGGCTTAGTGACACTGAGGCTCTTGCCAATATTTTTTCAGCTTTACATCTAAAGTACGCACTTAATTGGCACGCGATTCAGTTTGACCATGAAGATACAGACGTTTGGCAGTTAGAGCATTCGTTTATGCTTAAGTTTCCCTACCTGTCTGAGCGCCTGTCTCTGTCTGGGTTTGTGGATCATACCTTTAATCAGGACCTACCCGATAATTTTCCGAACAATACCCTTGTCGGTGAGGCCCAATTTGCTTATAAGATATTTGAAGATTTTTTTCTTGTGGCTGAATATCGAATTAACGATTACCGACGAACCGATACTAATAATCTCGCCTTAGGCTTTGAATACAAAATATCCTGGTAATTGTTAACTAAGTAATCCACTTCAACTTGACCTTGGCCATTGACGCGTCTTTGACTGGCAAAGGTTTGGCGCAGCACAGGAGTATCTCTTGACCGGCTAGTGTCGCCGAGATGTCCTGATCATAACCCACCTCGCCAGATTCCAAGCTTGCAATACAAGAGCCGCATTGGCCGCTGCGGCAACCATAGCTAGGATTTAAGCCGTGGGCTTCTACAAAGTCCAGTAAGGAACCATCGTTTTTAGTCCAAGCCTGTTCCAGTAGTTGCTGCCCGTCTTCGTCCAGTACAGTGACAATTGCTTCGTCGGCAATATCTATAGATTGTGCCGGCTTGGCGTTCACTCGAGTGAGCGATGATGGACCAAAAGCTTCCGCAAAAATTCGCGTATCGCTGTGGCCTAGCTCAAGAAGATTGTTGTAGCTGGATTGCATAAAACTGTCTGGACCGCAAAGATAGACGTCACAAGGTGAATGGGGTAACACTTCTTTTAGCTGCTGCAGCGTAGGGCGTCCTTGGAAATGGAAGTCGTGCCCAAGGCGTAGCTCAGTCTCGGGCTGGGTCAGGCACCAAACGATTTGGAAGTGGCCGCCGCTGTTGGTGGCTAGGTCTGAGAGTTCTTTTTGAAAAGCTTGCTCTCGGCGGTTGCGTGCCACGACCACTAGAACCATGGTCCGCGGCTGGCGTGTGCGTACCATTTGAATCAAAGAGTGACGCATCATTGATAGCATGGGAGTAATACCCACACCTGCGGCCATTAAGATTGTCGGGTAATCACTGCCCTCATCGAATGCAAAGTGTCCTCTGGGTGCTTTGGCCTCGATGATTGCCCCGAGTTCTATTTCGCGATGCAGGTATTGTGAAAATTCGCCGTCTCGCTTGACACTTATTCTGTACAAATTGTCGCTGGGTGCGCTTGAGACGGTATAGGTTCGCACCAGTTCTTGGTCATTAATTTTGCATCGAAGGGTCAAAAATTGACCTGCCTTAAAGGCCGCGGTTACACCGTCTAGAGGATGAAGATAGAAAGACCGAATGCTGTCACTCTCGTCAACACACTTGACCACTTCAAACGACTGCCAAGCGTTGTGCTTTAGTGCGGCCAGGTGTTTTTCTTCGGCTTCTTGCCAAGTTCCCGTCAGCTGGGTGTTGGGTGAGAATACCGGTTTTCCCCATGTGGCAGGAAGGGCATTTTTAATTCTTATGCACTTGGATAGTTCAAAAGTCCACAGGCGTTCTGCGCCCTCAAAGTGCTGGGCCTCTTCTGAATCCCAGAGTATTTCGACAGTACCGCTAAGCATCAACAAGTGGCCCTGCTCAAAATCTACAAACAACAAACCGGCTTTGGGATTTTCAACGAAATTGCCCAGTGTGTTGAAATGAAAGTTGCCTAAGTAGTCTGGGATCGTTAGTAAGTTCTTGCCGCTTTCAGTAATTTTATGACGTACAAAACCAGGTAGCCCACCCCGGTGTGAAATGTCTACGCCTTCGCTGGGCGCGCCGCTGTTGTCGATAGCACCCTCACGTTTTGCAACGAAACTGGAGACAAAAAAGGTATCGCTTTCGGCAATCAGTTTTATGGCGTCTTCATCCAAGGTGTTTAGCGTTGTCGAGTTAGGCTGATTTGCTGTTGCATCTTTGTGGCTGGGCAAGCTCCACGAACGCGACTGAATGTATTGCGGGCAGTTACCAAAACTTTGATCTATGTTTATTTCAATGCAGGTTTTCGATATCTGTGTTGCGCGCCCAGCCAAACGATTGCGGCGGCGGGTACTCAGTTCCACACCTAGTAAACCTAATGGCACACCTGCGTCCTCAGTCTGCGGCGGCGAAGAAGGACTGTTTAGCACTTCATCAAGGGTTTTGCCGAGCGGATCGCCGGGTGTGACTTGGGCGCTGATATGCAATTGTTTGTCGCTGGGCGTTGCCATAAAACCGGGTTCGCCAAATAGAATTGAAGCCCAAGGCCAGCCTTCTGTGTCAGCGTGGCCGACAAAAATGTAGGGCATTTTCTGATAAAATTCGCGGTGCTGATCGGGCATGTGATCGCGAATTACTCGTTGTCCAAAACGTTCCATTTGTTCTCTAACACCAAGCTTTGACTGAACCCACTGTTCACCAGCATGAAAAGGGGAGGGTGTGGAACTGTTCATATCAAAACCTGCTGTCGATTGGAGAAGTGAGCGCTCTGTTAAAAGTCTAGTGCAGTTTAGGCATTAAGACCTACCGCACTGGCCTGCATAGGCACAAAACCTGGCAGGTTTTCAATACGCTGTAACCAGCTTTTAATGTGTGGGTAGGTTTCCAGTGATACATCGCCCTCGGGTGCATGAGCAATATATGCGTAGTTGGCCAGGTCAGCAATGGTGGGGCTGTTTGTTGCCAGCCATTCGCGAGCCACCAAATGATCGTTGATTTGGGCAAGAATGGTATGCGCTACGGCAATGGATCCCTTTGGGTCCATACCGGTATTAAAAACATTGATGATTCGCGCTACGGCAGGTCCGCTGGCCACTTTACCTGCGGCTATAGATAAGAATCGCTGTACTTCAGCCGCGTCCGCCGGTGCTTTTGGCAGCCAGCGACCGCTCTGGTCGTATTGGCTGGCCAGATACACCAAAATCGCATTTGAATCGGCTAGAGAAAGCGCTCCATCATCGAGTACGGGAACTTGGCCCAAGGGGTTTTTCGCTAAGAACTCCGCGCTTTTGTGTGCTCCGCTTGCTAGATCTACATCCACAATTTCGGCGTCTAAACCCAAAATCGATAAAAAGAGTTCAACTCTGTGTGAGTGACCGGACAGTGCATGACGGTGTAATTTGATGGCAGCCATTGTGTGCTCCTCTGAGGGCATAGTGGAAAAGTAGGCAGTATTACTTCTATCTTAATATTGATAAACCCCTCTTCCATAGAATTATTGTCAATGTTATGTTGACAGTTATGGATACGATAGATGGCATGAAAACAGTAGTGGCGGTATTTGAAACGGGTTCATTTACGGCGGCAAGCGCGCGCTTGGGTCTGTCGAAGGCCTTAGTCAGCAAATATGTAGCGTCGGTGGAGGCTAGCCTCGGGGTTCGCCTATTTAACCGTTCCACCCGCCGTTTAGCGATAACAGAGGCGGGACGCGCTTATTATCAACAAGCCCTACCTTTGTTGGATGAGTTGGCGGCGCTGGCTGACAACATGACTGGTGAGCAGAGTTCGGCTAAGGGTTTGCTGAGGGTCAGTGTGCCGGTGGCCTTTGGTGAGATGTCCTTAACACCTTTGGTTCCTAAATTTCTGGCCGAAAATCCAGGCCTCAGCATTGACCTACAGCTGACTGATAACATGATCGACATGTTAGAGGAGGGGATCGATGTGGTGATTCGCATTGGCTCCGTTGATGAGTCGAATTTGGTGGTTCGTGAGTTGAACACCTTTCCTTTGATGTTGTGCGCCTCACCGGCTTACCTACTGCGGCACCGTGCGCCGCAATCAGCGCAGGGCTTACTTGAGCACAATTGCATTGTTGACAGTAATTTTCGAGTCGGAAGACAGTGGCCACTGCGCGCGGCTGACGGCACTACCGAATTTGTGAATATTCACTCTAATATTGCGGTGAACAGTCCTCGAGCAGTGAGAGAGCTGGCCATAGCCGGCGCTGGTATCGGCATGATTCCCAAATTTCTAGCGCAAGATGCGCTGGATCAAGGCTTGTTGACGGAGCTATTACCGGGCCACACGGTCTTAGAGTTTGGCATGTATGCTCTCTACCCTCATCGGCGCTATCTGGCGAAAAAGGTAAGGTGTTTTATCGATTTTTTACTGGAGAATTTTGCGGCAGAACCAGCGCACCCGAAGGTTTGAGTGTCTCAGGTGCGCTTTATTTCTATTAACTTATTGCGACGGTGGGTTTACTGTTGACCTAGTCGGCGAATCAAATCGCAGACACGGTTGGAATATCCCCACTCGTTGTCATACCAGTTGAAGGCTTTTACAAAACGCTTTCCGGTCACTGTGGTAAACGCCGAGTCGTAAATAGACGAGTGGCGGTTGCCAATGATGTCTGAAGATACAACCGGGGTGTCCATGAACTGGAGAATGTTTTCGAAGCGGCTGGACTCGGCCGCGGCCCTTACCGCATCGTCAATGTCGGCCACGCTTACATCGCAGGCCAACTCTACAAACAGGTCGACCACTGAACCATCTGGAACGGGTACTCGTGCGGCAATACCATCGAGTTTACCTTTCAGTTCAGGCAGCACTTCGCCCACAGCTTTTGCGGCGCCTGTTGAAGTAGGAATCACATTTTCCGCAGCAGCTCGAGACCGGCGCCAATCGGAGTGCGGAACATCGGCTAAACGCTGGTCATTGGTATAAGCGTGCACTGTGTTGATTAAACCTTCCACAATGCCAAAAGAATCGTTCAGCACCTTGGCCATAGGGGCAAGACAGTTAGTGGTACAACTGGCGTTAGAGATAATTTGATGCTCAGGCAGAAGACCGTCTTCGTTTACGCCGAGCACAACGGTGTAATCAATGGCGTCTTTAGCAGGCACCGTTAAAATAGCGCGTTTGGCGCCAGCCGTGATGTGCATAGCGACTTCATCGCGCCCACGGAATACGCCGGTAGACTCCACTACTACATCCACGCCCAATTCACGCCATGGCAATTGCGCAGGGTTTCTTTCTTTCAGCAGTTTTACCTTAGAGTTGGCGGTGATCAGTTGGTCGTCTTTCAGTGTAAGTTCTTTGCCAAAGGGGCCCATCACCGTATCGTAGTCGAGTAAGTACCGCAGGGCGGCATGATCGCCAAGGTCGTTAATGGCAACGACATCAACGTCGCTCATACCGTCCAAAATACGAAATACTGAACGTCCAATTCGGCCAAAACCGTTAATTGCTACTCTCATGCTGCAGCTCCTTGATCCAGAGTATTGTATTGCCGCGCTACGTCGAGAATGCGGCCGGCATGGCCCAAGCTCTCATACCAAGACAGGGTTTTAATCATTCGTTTGCCACCCTTCAAGGTGCCTTTACTGTCAAATAGCAGAGAGTGTGGGTTGCCAATGACATCAGACGACACGATAGGGTCGTTGGTGATATCAATCAAATTGGGGAGCAATTTACTCGCGTCCAGCATGGCTTGGTTTACGTCCTCAGCACTGACAGAGCTGTCTTTGAAGACAATGTTCAAGTCGAGTAATGAACCTTTCTGCACGGGCACATTCAAGGCGTAAGCGCTGAGTTTGTCAGCGAACTCAGGTAAAAGTTTTTCTACCCAGCGAGCCGAATCAATGGTGTTGGGAATGATATTCTCTGCGGCCGAACGACTGCGACGGAAATCTTTACCGGCATAATCTTGTAAGGGCTGGTCGCTGGTGTAAGCGTGGACAGATGTCATGCTGGCGTATTCGATCTGAAATTTCTCACTGAGAACTTTCAGCACCAATGCGAAGGCTGCCGTGGTAGCCGAACCAGCTGAAATCATCTGATCAGAGACCTGTGCATCGCTTTCGTTGATGCCCGGAATAATTAAACGATCAATGTGTTCCTCTGGCAGAGTGGATAACACAACACGCTTGGCGCCATTGCTAAGGTGTGCCGCCATATTACTCTGAGACTGAAATTTCCCCGTGGCGTCCACAACGCAATCCACATCGAACAAGTCCCAAGGCATCTCGGCCGGGGTGTCAGCTTGCATCATTCTAGTGCGAAACTTGGGGTTTACGAGGTAGTTGCCCTCAAGAGAAACGGTGTCGGCAAAGGCTTCGTTGCCTGAACCTAATAAGTAGTGAAGAATTTCAGGCTTGCCAATGTCGCATATGGCAACAATTTCAATGTCGTTGCTGTTGGCGGCCAATTGGTAGAGTTGCCGACCAATCAAGCCAAAGCCCATCAGTCCTAAGCGAATTTTACCAGCACTCATAATGAATCCTTTTTGTTGCGTCGAGATAGATTCCCAAGATTAGTGGACTCTGCATTGAGGTACAAGACTTAGAATTACAGCGCTGTCATTTTTTACTTAGCCCTGCCAGCCTGTTTTCTCAACAAAGTGCTTGCGGCACATCGCTACATAGCGCTCATTACCGCCAATTTCTATGGATTCACCTTGTGTGACAGCCCTGCCTTCGGCGTCAATACGCAAATTCATGGTCGCTTTACTGCCACAGGCGCAAATGGTTTTCAGCTCATTCAGTTCGTCGGCAATGGCCAGTAGCCATTGGCTACCTTCAAACAAATTGGCTTGGAAATCGGTGCGGAGGCCGTAACACAACACCGGTATCTTTAGGGAGTCGGCCACGGCCGCGAGTTGAAACACCTGTTGTTTACTGAGAAATTGCGCTTCATCCAGCAAAACACAATGCAGGGGGCGGTCTTTCATGGCCGTGGCTACATAGGAAAATAAATCCATATTGTCATTGAAGGCGACCGCGTTGGAGTCGATGCCCAAACGGCTGTTTATGGCACCGGTTTCGTAGCGATCGTCTAGGGCTGCGGTGAGTAGCAGGGTATTCATGCCGCGCTCTTGATAATTGAAACTGGATTGTAACAATGTGGTGGATTTTCCCGCATTCATTGCGGAGTAGTAGAAGTAGAGCTTGGCCATGGAAAGAGGTCACTAATATTGGGAGTTTAAAGTGTGTTTGTAGCCGGATGCATCTAGGAGAGGCCCGGCTGATTGCTAATGATTATACTGTGTTAATTGGCTAGAGGGCAGTGGCTTTCTCGCTTGAAAGCGAGAAACTAAGTGGAAATCCCCGGCGACTTCGGTATGGACGCAGGATACAATTAGAGACTATTACTTGTTAGCGCAATCAGGAGTATGACGAGCCAGATGACAAAGTTTAATCAGTGGGTTAGTTCCATCGCCGATGCCGGTCGCGAGTTATTGTCGCGGGTAGACAGCCGGCCAGAGAAAGACCAAGCCATCACTTTGCTGTGTCGCGAACTGTCTACAAGCAAGGGCGAGGCCATGGGCACCGCTATTGCTCACGAAGTAGTAAAGGCCTATCAGGCGCTTTCTGCGGAAGGTAAGCAGGCATTCTTTGAATTATTACTGAGCGAATACGGCCCCAACCCCAAGCACATTATTGAATCCGCTGAGCAGTATCGCCACAATCCAGGGCGCAATACATATCGCGCACTGAGCCACGCAATTGAGGCCCCTCGACAAAATCTCTTTCGCCGCATCAATATGGCGCCCGAAGGTACTGCCACGCTTATCCAAATGCGGAAAGACTTGTTGACACTGTTGCCTAGCGACGACAGCCTGCGGGATGTGGATACTGATCTTAAGCATTTAATGATTTCATGGTTTAACCGAGGCTTTTTAACTCTAGAGCAAATTAGTTGGAAAACACCTGCGCACATTCTCGAGAAACTGATTGCCTATGAGGCCGTACATGAGATGGAAGGCTGGGACGACCTGAGGCGACGGTTGGCGGACGATCGCCGTTGTTTTGCTTTTTTTCATCCGGCGCTTGAAGATGAGCCACTGATTTTCGTCGAGGTTGCCTTAGAGAAGGGCATTTCGAGCAATGTTCAATGCTTGCTTGAGGCGCAGAACCCTGATGATGTTGCCGCCAAGGCTGATTTTGATACAGCCATTTTTTATTCGATAAGCAATTGCCAAGAAGGCTTGAAGGGTATTTCTTTTGGTAATTTTTTGATCAAACAGGTTGTTATGGAGTTGCGCAATGAGTTTCCTCAACTGAAGCAGTTTGCCACATTATCGCCCATTCCCGGTTTTCGACGCTGGTTGAATAAAGTACGGGAGAATGCACTTCCAGAATTTGTCGGTGAAGACGGGGAACGCTTGCTGGGCATGTTAGATTCCGCCGCGTGGGTGAATGACACGGCGTGCATCGAGGCTTTACAGCCTGTGTTAATGAAGTTGTGTGCGCATTATCTTCTGCATGAGAAGCGCAATGCTCAACCCCTCGACCCTGTGGCGCGTTTTCACTTGGGCAATGGTGCACAGATAGCGCGACTGAATTGGCAGGGAGATACATCGGCTAATGGTATTCGTCAATCGGCCGGAATTTTAGTGAATTACGCCTATCAACTAAAGGAAGTGGAGAGCAACCACGAGGCCTTTATGAATGAGGGTTTAATTAGCAGCAGTGCTGAATTTCAGAAACTTCTTAAATAGGCGCTGTGGGCGCCTCGACCTTGTACTTCACCTAGTGCTCAAGCACTGATAGTATCTAACTGTAACGCTAAAAAACTCTTGTCCAGCCACTAAGGAATGCGTCATGTTAGAAACGCTAGGGATGTTATTTTTAGGTTT
>CAJWBQ010000017.1 GCA_913020115.1 uncultured Cellvibrionales bacterium | reverse complement strand
CATATAATTTTACGCGCGTTATAATTCGAATAATAGCCATAAATTGGAGTAACTCATGCGATTCTCACGTGTTGTCGCGTTCGCCGTACTTGGAGCAAGTGTTTGTTTCCCCTTATCTTCTATTGCTGAAGAAACTAAAAAGCAGAAGATTGAGGAGATGGTTGAGAAACCATCGGACGAAGCACAAACGCTGCTTAAATCAACCAAAAGAACAAAGCTAACTGAAGAGCAGGCGACCAACCAACTAAAATATATGATGGTAAAAGGGTGGGAGCGTGTTGAGAAGGATTTGGTAGAGAAGGGTTCCTTTAAACCGATGGGTATGATTTTACGCCCAGATGGAGAGTTTCGACCAATCAGGGTAGATAGACAAGATGAACTCAAGCAAGAGGTCGCGCTAGAAGCGATCGTTCGGAATTTGAAGGCTTTTGGTAAGTCTCGGCAAGTGTGGGGCGTTGGCATGATCTGGGTAACGGGCAAAAAACTGCCGGATGGCAGTTACTATAAACAAATTATGGTGACGACCGAGCATATTGCAGGCTGGGGTCGGCATTGGGCTTATCCGTATAAAGTAGTTGATGGCGAAGTAAAGTTGGGCCAGCCTGTCGAATCACCGACGAAATTGGTCTACTTCAGGTAGTGCACCGTTAAATTAGTAAGAGCCGCAAGGCTCTTTTTGCGTTATATGGCGTTAAAAGTAGACGCAAGTCACGATTATGTAACACTAAGTAACTTTTTGTGAGAATGGTCACGGAAGTCGATAACGGTAAAACATACGATAGCTCCACTGACATGGAAAACGTGTCGGAAACGAAATGACTAAATAACTATTAGCTGAAGTCATCGAGAGGCAGAAAGCCCACGAGACGCTTCGCGACATTACCTAGTACTTAGGAGAATTATATGAAAGGCCTGAAGAAAATTGCATTAGCTTCTGCAGTAGCAGCTATCTCAGCTGGCGCACAAGCTGAATTGAAAGCCCTAGATGATTCGGCTCTTGGCGAGTTGACTGGTCAAGCTGGTTTGACAATCGATCTAGAAACCAAATACACCATCGGCGAGTTCATGTACAAGGACGCTGGTAGCTTGTTCTTAACTGGTCTAGAACTTGGCGGTAACGAAAACGTTAACCCAGGCGGCTATTTAGATAACATCCGTATCTACATTGATATCGCAGGTTCTGGTGCTGCAGACGCAACAAACCCATTTGGCGGTGCTGACAACGTGATGAACTACGGTTTTTCTCGAATCGCTGACCTTGCTGGTTTGGTCGTGGGTGAGCAACTAACAAACGGTGCAACAGTTGATCCAGGTTTAGGCGCAGCCGCAACCGGTATTGACCTTACGACTGGTCTCGCGATCGACACTAAAGAAACATACGGCGACGGTGACCTAGTTATACACTTTAGCTTTAACGACGTACTTGAAGCGGGCGGCGGTTTTGACGCTTATGCAGGGGGTTCTGGTACAGATGCAAGCGGCAACGCGGTTGGTAACCTTGAAGATCTAGATTACGCAACAGCTCGTGATGTTGGTACGCGCTCTGTTGACTTTAACTTCAGCATCGATGCAATTGGTATCGCGGATTCAAGCTTCGAAGCGGGTGATTTTCTTAACAAAATCAATGGCCTAACTTCGAACCTTCCAGTGAAAACTAACGTCGTTCAGCTGGGAGGACGGGCATTATACCCAGCCACTTCTCAGAGGCAAGGAAAAGTTTAATTTATTTTCAAACTGCTTGTTTTAGCCTGCATCAAACAAGCCCGAGAAGGCTTATAAACAGGGCATTCCGCGCGATTCACGGAGGTAAGAAAAACTATAGACCAATAATGGAGATGTACAATTTTTTAATCGCAGCGCGCCCGGCTCTGCGATTAAAGCCTTAGTTTTGGCTTTATTGCTTGGGTTTGAACTTTGCCCACACCCAGGCGACTGGGCCCGAAAAACCATACAGGGTAAATAAGAGCAGCAATACCAACGGAGGGTTAACGCTAATCACCGCAAACAGTAGGATAACCAGCAACATCTTAAAGAACGGCACCCGCCCCTTCAGATCAATACCTTTGAAGCTGTTATAACTAAAGTTAGACACCATCAAGAGGCCCACTAAGGCCGTGAGTAAAGCCAGCAACACCGCCAACTCAAAAGGAACACCTGCACTGTGGCCAGCCCAAACAGCCCCCGCTATAAGGGCCGCCGCCGATGGGCTATTGAGCCCAACGAAAACACCCTTATCTACCTGATCTATTTGGGCATTAAAGCGAGCCAACCTAAGTGCTGCACAGGCCGTATAGCAGAAAGCCGCTGCCCACCCCCACTTCCCCAAATCTACGAGCGCCCACTCGAACATCACCAATGCGGGGGCAACACCAAATGAAACCATGTCAGAAAGGCTGTCGTACTGCTCGCCAAACTTACTTTGAGTATTCGTTAAACGAGCCACCCGACCATCAAGCCCATCCATTACCATAGCGACAAATATAGCGATGGCCGCATCTTCGAATTTGCCGTTCATACCAGAGATGATTGCGTAAAAACCACTAAAAAGGGCCGCAGTAGTGAACAAGTTCGGGAGAAGGTATACACCCTTCCTACTAACAGTCATGCCATTTTCGTGAACTTCTTCAACGTGCTCATCAATAGGGATCATGCCTTCAATATCGCCACTTGTACTGGCAGGCCTGTCTTGATCTTCCTGCGAATTATTTGAATCGGAGCTCATATACTTCTACTTTTTGTTGGATACATTTACATGGCCGACATCATAATCCACTGAATCAGCAGTGACCACCACTCATTCGCCGGCACTTAAATTTGTCGCGACGTCCCAAAACGCCTTCACTAAAGGGTCCTCTATTCTAGATGCCAGCGCACAAACTCCAATTCCAAAAGGGGAAAAACTAGGTTCAACATCCAAAAAATGCACACTCGACTTCATGGGACTGCTATTGATAACAATCTCTGGCACCAGTGCAACACCAAATCCTAGCCCCACCATAGTCACAATAGCTTCGTGACCGGAAACTTGTGCGTAGCGATAAGGCTTAATCCCCTGAGACTTAAACCAATGATCCAAGCGTTCTCGGGCGATGCCCGTCTCGGCCACTATAAAAGGCAGACTCTCCCAGTCAATTATCGGGGATTCTAGACGCTCCTTGACCGCACAAGGGGTGGTCGGCGCAATAAACCGGAGCGTTGAACGACCGAGCTCTTGGAATTTTAGGCGAGGAGAGAGCTTCTGCGGCTCTGCGGCAATGACGATATCGTCTTCCCCCGCCAAAGCTCTCGCAACGGAGCGAGCTTGGTCACCTGTCCGCAATTTCAATTCAATCCCCGGGTGCTGGAGGCGGAACGCCGGCAAAATCTTCTGCAAATAACTGTAACTAGCCGTTACCGAGCAATACAGGCGCAACTCTCCCTGAAGCTCAGCTGTTTCTTTATTTAAGCTGTGCTCCAGTGCCGACCGGCGAGCTAGCGACTCTTCACAATAAGTGATGAACAGCCGCCCAGCGCGAGTCAGAGCAACGCTGCGCTTATCGCGTCGAAAGAGCTCGGCACCTAATTCGCCTTCAGTTCTTCTTATACTCCTGCTTAGCGCAGAAGGGCTCATATGACTTGCTTCGCTGGCGCGACCAAAATGCAGCAGATTTGCTAACGACAAAAAGGCCCGCATCTCTCTAGCGTCCATAATTTGAAAACCTTTCTATAATTGGTGAACTCGCCACCCAATTGGAGGGCGCCCCATAAATCACTATGTCGAAATTCGCAATACAGTAAACCAATTATATCATTTTACGCAACACAGAGAATCGGTTATTTTACGTTCATTCTGTACTGGAGCCAGCCGCTCCAACCCAGGCCTCATAAATTTTTCGGAGTTATCTCAATGGCTAATTATTTCAACACCCTGCCCCTACGTGTAAAACTGGAGCAACTCGGTCGATGTCGTTTTATGGATCAAAGCGAATTCGGCAATGGCTGCGAATACTTAAAAGGCAAAAAAATTGTTATTGTCGGCTGTGGTGCACAGGGCCTAAACCAAGGCTTGAACATGCGCGATAGCGGCCTGGACATCAGCTACACTCTTCGTCAATCAGCCATCGACGAGAAGCGTCAGTCTTGGCAGTGGGCCACTGAGAACGGCTTCACGGTTGGCACTTATGAAGAATTGATTCCCAGCGCCGACCTCGTACTCAACCTGACACCCGATAAGCAACACACTCCTGTAGTGACGGCCATTATGCCGCTTATGAAAGAAGGCGCCTGCCTATCTTATTCGCACGGCTTCAACATTGTTGAGGAAGGCATGCAAATTCGCCCTGACCTTACCGTTGTTATGGTTGCCCCCAAATGCCCTGGCACTGAAGTTCGTGAAGAGTACAAGCGCGGTTTTGGTGTACCAACTTTACTTGCGGTACACACTGAGAATGACCCGAAAGGCGAAGGCTGGGAAATTGCAAAAGCCTATGCTTCAGCTACGGGCGGTGACCGAGCTGGCTGTCTAGAATCTTCATTTATAGCTGAAGTAAAATCAGACTTAATGGGCGAGCAAACCATTCTTTGCGGCATGCTGCAAACGGGTTCAATTCTGTGCTTTGACAAGATGGTTGAAAAAGGTATCGACGCCGCTTATGCCTCGAAATTGATTCAATACGGATGGGAAACCATTACCGAAGGCCTGAAATACGGCGGCATCACCAACATGATGGACCGCTTGAGCAACCCGGCAAAAATCAAAGCTTTCAAATTGGCTGAAGAGTTGAAAAGCATAATGTCTCCTTTGTTTTCCAAGCACATGGATGACATTATCGAAGGCGAATTCTCTAGCACCATGATGGCTGACTGGGCCAACGACGACGTTAATTTGTTAAAATGGCGTGCCGCCACAGCTGAGACTGCGTTCGAAAAAACCCCGAATACCGATGCAGAAATCACTGAACAGGAATTCTATGACAAAGGTATCCTGATGGTTGCCATGGTTAAAGCTGGCGTTGAGTTGGCATTTGACAACATGGTTGCCGCAGGCATTATTGATGAGTCAGCTTATTACGAATCACTTCACGAAACCCCACTCATTGCCAACACTATTGCTCGCAAGAAGTTGTATGAGATGAACGTTGTGATTTCAGATACTGCAGAATATGGCTGCTACCTATTTGATCACGCTTGCCGCCCACTGCTAGCCGATTTCATGAAGGGTATTGAAACCGACGTAATTGGTAAGGGCCTAGAGCTTAAGGATTTAGGTGTAGACAACAAAGAGCTCATCACTGTAAACGAGATCATTCGCACCCACCCGGTTGAATTCGTAGGTGAAGAATTGCGCTCTTATATGACATCGATGCAAAAAATCGTTTAATTCAAGAGCTCATCTGACCGTCTTTGCAAAAAGCGGTCAGCCATAAAAAAACCCGCTGAATTGGCGGGTTTTTTATGGCTTATAGAGCCAGCCTAAACAATTGGCCGGCTCAGTAAACACGATTACAAACTCAATATTTTTTCGCCGCGGCCGATGCCCGACACACCAGAGCGAACGACCTCCAACACTGCAGCCTCGCCGATAGCATGTACAAAAGCATCGAGCTTATCGCTAGTGCCAGTCACTTGAACTGTATAAACCGTACTAGTTACGTCCACAATTTGACCGCGGAAAATATCAACATTACGTTTGATCTCTGCACGCAAGCTACCTGTCGCCTTAACTTTAATCAGCATCAGCTCACGTTCAATATGCGCGCCTTCAGTAAGATCAACCAACTTAACCACATCAACTAGCTTATTTAAGTTCTTGGTGATTTGTTCAATTTTATGATCATTACCAATGGTCGTGAGTGTCAATCGCGACAAGGTGTCGTCTTCCGTGGGCGCCACAGTCAAAGACTCGATGTTGTAACCTCGCTGAGAAAACAATCCCACTACTCGCGACAAGGCACCTGGAGCATTTTCCATCAAAACAGAAATAATTCTTCTCATGATTATGTGCGCTCCGTTTTACTTAACCACATATCGCGCATAGAGCCATTGGGAGCCACCAGCATTGGGTATACATGCTCAGACGGGTCAACCATTATGTCCATAAAAACAACACGATCTTTAAGGCTAAAACACTCTTCCATTTTTGCTTTCAACTCTTCTTTCTTAGTAACCCGAATGCCAACATGACCATAAGCTTCAGCCAACTTAACAAAGTCCGGTAGCGATTCCTCATAGTGGATTTCAGAATAACGCCCGTCATACACCATGTCTTGCCACTGCTTAACCATGCCTAAGGCCTGATTATTCAAGCAAATGATTTTTATGGGTAAATTATATTGCTTAAGCGTAGACAGCTCTTGGATACACATCTGCACGCTGCCTTCACCCGTGACACACGCCACTACAGCATCGCGCTCAGCCATCTGAACACCCATAGCGGCCGGAATACCGAAGCCCATCGTGCCGAGACCACCAGAGTTGATCCAGCGGCGGGGTTTATCGAACAAGTAGTATTGAGCAGCAAACATTTGATGCTGACCCACGTCAGAAGTCACGTAGGCATCACCACCTGTCGCCTCGTGAAGCGCTTTGATTGCGTCCTGCGGCATAATCATATTGCCGTCGGTGTTGTAACGCGATTCCGTGTAAATGCCGTGCCTCGCTCGCCACTCATTTATTTGCGACCACCAATCATTAATCGCTTCGGCGTCAGGGCTTTCTTTAGTGTCTTTCAGCAGTGCCAACATTTCAGTCAACACACTGTCCACTGCGCCAACGATAGGCACGTCAGCGGTAATCGTTTTCGATATTGAGGCAGGGTCAATATCGATGTGGATAAACTTGGCCGAAGGACAAAATTTGCCCGGTGTATTAGTTACTCGGTCATCAAATCGAGCACCAACCGCTAAAATAACATCGGCGTGATGCATTGTGGTATTGGCTTCAAAGGTACCATGCATACCCAGCATACCTATGAACTGGCGGTCGCTGGCGGGGAAAGAACCCAAGCCCATAAGCGTGTTTGTAACCGGATAATTTAAGGCTTTTGCCAGTGCGACCAGTAGCGCCGAAGAACCGCCTTGTATCACACCGCCACCGGCATAAATCACGGGGCGCTTAGCATCGAGCAGCATTTGCACCGCTTTTTTAATTTGTCCCGAATGACCACGATCAACAGGCACATAAGAACGCAACTTAACCTTCTTGGGGTATTCATATTCAAATTTATGCGCTGGATCAGTGCAGTCTTTTGGAATATCAACCACCACGGGGCCGGGGCGCCCAGTAGACGCAATATAATAAGCCTGCTTGATTGCCAAGGGAATTTCACTGGCGTGCTTGATCAGAAAACTGTGCTTAACAACAGGGCGAGAAACACCCACCATATCGGTTTCTTGAAAAGCGTCTTCACCAATTTTGTCTGTGGCTACCTGTGCGGATATCACAACCATAGGAATGGAGTCGGTATAAGCCGTCGCAATACCTGTAATAGTATTGGTGGCACCAGGACCGGAGGTCACCAATACCGTACCCACTCGATCAGTCGCTCGCGAATAGCCATCTGCAGCATGCGCTGCGGCCTGTTCGTGCCGAACTAGAATATGTTTGACAATGTCTTGCCGAAAAATCGCATCGTAAATATGTAAGGCTGCACCACCTGGATAGCCAAAAACGTGTTCGATACCTTCATCTTGCAAGGCTCTTATAACCATATCTCCGCCCGAAAGCATTTCCACCTCTGTACTCCTCATTTTACTGCCTACTACTAATTTTCAATATACGACTATCGCCCATAGATCGCCTCGCCACATCCATCATAGGAATGAAGCTAAGGCACCCTGAGGTGTCACGGTTAATAATAACTGGATCTTCATCAGGCTCCCTACATTTTTAGTGTTGTGGGGCTGACCAGGCAACGTCGGTGGACGGACCTACGCACTCAGGCTGGAAGCAGCAAACGGTTGGCTTGCCGTGTATCGATTTGTCTTGCCGAGCTTATCGGCTAAATCTATTCTCTACCCTGCGAAAGCGCAATTCTGGCAAACTTGCCAGCAAAGTCAAGGGAACGGGCTGTTTTATCGGGTAAAAAGTTCATTTTGAGCTGAAGTACATGCATTTCGCGCGAAATTGGCGGTATAGTACGGAATATTAGGGAACGAACGACCAACAATTACCGAGGATTTGTCGACATGCGTTTATTGATGATGGTCACTGCTTTAACAATCATACTGCTCAGCAGTTCAAACCTAGCCGCAGAAGAAGTCTACAAATGGGTTGATGACAAGGGGGTGACCCACTACCAAGCACACCCGCCAAAGAACCGAGAGGCCAAATCAATCACAACCAAAACAGGGCATAGTACACCGGTTAAATATAACACCCAGACTGATAAAACGGTTGCCAAAAAAGGCACTGATTCCGCGCCCACACCCGCTAGCAAGAAAGACCCCGAACTTTGCTCGAAAGCCCAAGCCAACCTCAGAACATTACAACAATACAGCCGAGTTAGAACAACTGATGAGAACGGCGAAGCGCGCTACCTTACACCAGAGGAAATTGAGCAGCGGAAGCAGAACGCAACTCGCATTGTCGGCGAAGCTTGCTAAACGCACTAGAATATATCGCTTGGGCGATTATGCTCAAGCTCTGAATTGAATCCCTCCGTCTACTAGCTCGCCTCTAATGACATCCCCCGCCACAAATTTACCGGCGAGCACGTCCTGAGCTAGCGGATTTTCCAGCAAATGTTGCAGAGCCCGCTTCAGAGGCCTAGCACCGTAAACCGGATCAAAGCCCACTTCCGCCAACTTATCGATTACTGCGCGATCCAGCGAAAGAGTAAGATCGCGGTCAGCCAAGCGCCGACTTAATAAACCCAACTGAATAGTCGCAATCTGGCGTAATTCATCCTGATTCAAAGGGTGGAAGACAACAGTGTCATCTACGCGATTTATGAACTCTGGCCGAAAGTGCTGGCGCAAAACCTCCATAACCGCGTTTTTCATTAAGTCATAACGCTCATTCTCACTAAGCTCAGTAGTATTGAGTTCACTTTGCGCAATGTCCTGAATACGATCTGCACCGAGGTTGGAGGTCATAACCACCACCGTATTTCTAAAATCAACTGTGCGACCCTGACCATCAGTCAAACGACCGTCTTCTAAAACTTGCAGCAATATATTAAAAACATCAGGGTGCGCTTTTTCAACCTCATCAAGTAATAATACTGAATAGGGTCTGCGTCGCACCGCTTCGGTTAAATAGCCACCCTCTTCGTATCCCACATACCCCGGGGGAGCGCCAATCAAGCGAGCCACGGAATGTTTTTCCATAAACTCAGACATGTCTATTCGCACCATGGCGTCGGGACTATCAAATAGAAAGTTCGCGAGCGTTTTACACAGCTCGGTTTTACCCACTCCTGTTGGTCCCAAAAACAGGAAGGAACCATTGGGACGATTCGGATCAGAAAGCCCCGCCCTCGATCGCCTAACAGCATTAGAAACAGCCTCGACCGCCTCTCGCTGACCAATAACATTTTTATGTAGGGCTTTTTCCATATTCAATAATTTGTCCCGCTCGCCCTCGAGCATTTTGCTCACGGGAATGCCGGTCCACTTTGACACCACCTCCGCAATTTCTTCGTCACTTACCTTGTTTCGTAGCAGTGTCATTTCCATCATTTCAACTTGGCTTGCCATATCGAGTTGCTTTTCCATTTCGGGAATAACCCCGTATTGCAACTCTGACATACGAGCAAGGTCTCCGGCGCGACGCGCCGACTCCATATCAAGCCTAGCCTGTTCTAAGCTACTTTTAATTTCGTGAGTGCCGTGCAGTGCCGCTTTTTCAGTGAGCCAAACTTCTTCTAAATCGGCGAACTCTCGCTCTGCGTCACCGATGTCTTCCTTGATTTTCTGCAAACGTTTTCGGCTAGATTCATCGTCCTCTTTCTTTAACGCTTCTCGTTCAATTTTCAATTGAATTAGACGGCGCTCTAGACGGTCCATCGGCTCTGGTTTGGAATCAATTTCCATGCGAATACGGCTGGCCGCTTCATCGATCAAATCAATAGCTTTGTCGGGCAATTGTCGATCAGTGATGTAACGTTGTGATAATTTGGCGGCGGCGATAATAGCCGAGTCGGTAATATCAACACCGTGGTGCACTTCATACTTTTCTTTCAGGCCACGTAGAATCGCAATGGTATCTTCTTCATTGGGTTCTTCTACTAACACTTTTTGAAAGCGACGCTCTAGGGCAGCATCTTTCTCTATGTACTGACGATATTCATTGAGCGTTGTTGCCCCCACACAGTGTAATTCGCCACGAGCTAGAGCAGGTTTTAACATATTCCCCGCATCCATCGCGCCCTCACCTTTCCCTGCTCCCACCATAGTATGGAGTTCGTCGACGAATAGAATAACTCGACCTTCCTCCTTGATGAGTTCATTAAGCAAGTTCTTTAAGCGCTCCTCAAACTCACCTCGAAATTTTGCGCCGGCCAGTAAAGAACCCAAGTCCAGCGACAGCAGGCGCTTACTCTTCAAGCCTTCTGGCACTTCGCCGTTAATGATACGCTGGGCCAAACCCTCAATGATGGCGGTTTTCCCCACGCCTGGCTCACCGATGAGCACCGGATTATTTTTCGTTCGCCGCTGTAAAACTTGAATGGTACGACGAATTTCATCATCGCGACCAATCACGGGATCGAGCTTGCCCGCTTCCGCTCGAGCGGTTAAATCGATGGTATATTTATCCAGCGCCTGACGGTTGCCTTCTGCATCCGCATCATCCACCGTTTCACCAGCTCGCACCCGCTTAACAGTATCGTCCAACTTTTGTTGCTGACCAAACTGGCAAAGCATTTTCCCCAGCTGACTATTGCTATCACCCATCGCGGCAAGTAAGACAGCCTCGCTGGAAATAAACTTGTCACCATATTGTTGTGCACGCTTATCAGCCAAATTAAGTAAACGGCCCATTTCGGCCGCCATGTTCACGTCGCCCGTTGGGCTTTGCACGCGAGCAAGGCCGTTCAATTCTTTGGCCAGCTCATTGCGCAGGCCATTCACATCAAAACCCGCTTGAGTCAGCAGAGGCCGCACCGTGCCATTTTTTTGATCAAGCATCGCGAGCAATACATGCACGGGCTCCAACTGACTATGATCACGACCAACCGCCAAGGACTGAGCATCCGACAAGGCTATTTGCAGCTGATTGGTTAAACGGTCTATGCGCATAATTAGTGTCTACTTTTAATTTTCGTCGGAATGTCTAGGTGATGTAATATAGATGGGGTGAATTTCAATGAATTCAATATGCCATAGCGCCATGCAAGTCAATCAAGCCAAATTAAGCTGGCCATGCGCCCAGTGTCGGCCTGGCGACGATAAGAATAATACTGTGGTTTATCGCCCTTCATATCCCCAAATGTGCAAGCGCTCCCCCCATAAACGGATTCTATCCCCATGCGAGCAAATTGAATCCGCGCAAGCGCATAGATGTCGGCATAAAAACGCATTGGGTTTAAACTGGGCTTAAAACTGGCCGCGATTGTTTCGGCCTCCGTCGAACTTTCGGCGTTTTCAAAAAAGGCCTCAAGTACATCCACACCCACTTCAAAATGAGCCTGACTTATTGCTGGCCCAAGATACACCAGAATATTATTCGAAGAGCAACTAAAACTGTTTCGCGCCGAGCGCAAAATATTTCCCGCCAAGCCTCGCCAGCCGGCGTGCACTGCCGCCACCTGTGTTCCCTCGCGATCGCAGAAAAGCACAGGCAAACAATCGGCCGTCATCACACTGCACGCCAACCCCGACTCTTGAGTATAGCTGCCGTCTGCCGTGCGCACGAAACCATCACTCTGCGCTGGCACCACCTTCGTGCCATGAACCTGCTCAAGCCATTGAGTCGGCTTATTTAAACCAAGCGAGTCCTGTAAACTGGCACGATTCTTTTGCACATGTTCGAGCTTGTCGCCCACATGTAGTCCCATATTATTACTCGCATAAGCTCCTTCGCTGACACCGCCTTCACAGGCTGTAATAATACTCTTAACATTGGTGGGTGCGGGCCACTCAGGCACCCAATAACTCACAGATTTTTACCTTTAAGATCTACCGCCAACTGATCCAACAATTCCTCTAGGTCGCTAGGTCGAGCGCAATCCCACTCCATATATTCACCTGTATGAGGGTGAATCAAGCCCAATGTTGCAGCGTGCAACGCTTGTCGATTGAAATTTCGCAGGCAATCTAATAATGCTTCGCTGGCACCTCGAGGAATTTTGAACCCGCCACCATAGGTCACATCACCTACTAATGGGTATTGAATGTGAGCCATATGCACACGAATTTGATGGGTTCTTCCTGTTTCTAGCTTCAATCGCACATGAGTGTGAGACGAAAACCGCCCCAACACCCGGTAATGGGTTATAGCTTCTTTGCCACCAATAGTGACCACAGCCATTTTTTTACGCTGGGTAGGATGTCGGCCAATAGCGCCCTCAACTCGGCCACCACCTGTCATAATACCTCGCACCACAGCTTCATACTCTCGACTCACCGAGCGCTCTTGCAATTGCGCCACTAGGTCAGTATGGGCAATAAGCGTTTTGGCGACGACCATTAGGCCGGTAGTGTCTTTGTCTAAACGATGAACAATGCCTGCCCTCGGAATGTTAACCAGCTCAGGACAGTAGTGCAGCAGGCCATTTAGTAGGGTACCGCTGTAATTCCCTGCGGCAGGATGAACCACTAGATCCGCGGGTTTATTAATGACCAATATGTGCTCATCTTCATAGACCACATTAAGGTCCATTTCTTCCGGCAGCCAGTCACCCTGCTCTTCCGGCTCAGCGAGCAGCACTAAATTCTCACCGCCATACAACTTATCTCGAGTTTTTCGTGCCTCACCATTCACCAACAGAAAGCCGTCTTTAATCCAGGTTTGAAGTCTGGAGCGACTGTAGTCATTAAAAAGCTCTGCCGCGGCCTGATCTAAGCGCCAGCCACTCATTGTATGCGGTACTTGGCACTCAAGCGTTATTTTCTCTGTCATTTGACTCTATAAACCCTTCAATTTCATGATCGACGCTTTGGTCTTGCTTGTGTCTGTGGTTAAATGGATCTTTTGTCGCACCAGCAGGTCCAAAGGCTTGCTAGTGTAAACAACGCTTCTCTCATAAGCCACAATCCATCATAAGCATAGAGCCAATAGCGCTTTAGTGAATAAAAAGAGTCATTATCCATGCAAGTTCGCGCATTTCTCCTCCTGGGCAGCCTTATACTGCTCACCGCCTGTGCCAGCAATGAAGAAAAGACCCCAGAGCTGAGCACTGAACAAGCTTTCTACGAGGCTGCACAAAAGCAGCTTAATACCAGCCAATGGGACATTGGTATTCAAAACTTGCAGGCCTTGGAAGAAAACTTCCCGTTTGGCGCCTATGCCGAACAAGCCCAGCTCGAGTTGATTTACGCGTATTATCGCAATTTTGAACCTGAGGCGGCTACTGCCGCCGCCGACCGGTTTATTCGCCTCCACCCTCAGCATCGCAATGTAGATTACGCCTTCTACATGAAAGGCTTGGCATCTTTCACTGAAGGCCGGGGCTTATTTGAGCGTTTTATGCCCACAGACCTCACAAGCCGTGACCCAGGCTCTGCACGTGAGTCTTTTGCCCATTTTTCGCAGCTATTGGCTCGCTACCCCAACAGCCCTTACGCAGCTGACGCTAAGAAACGAATGATTTATTTGCGCAACTTACTCGCGCGCTTAGAAATTCACGTTGCTAATTACTACCTCAAGCGTGGCGCCTACTTAGGTGCGGTTAACCGCGGCCGATATGTTGTCGAGAATTTCCAACAAACCCCCGCGGTACCCGATGCTCTGGCGGTAATGGTACAGAGCTACTACTTACTAGAAATGCCAGAACTTGCCAATACTTCTCTGGAAGTTATGCGTGCGAACTACCCAGAACATCCCGCCTTAGATGCCAATGGTGAATTTAACTACCAATACAATTCAGTGGTTGAAAATGACTCTTGGGTAAGCAAAGCAACCTTCGGCTTATTCGATAAAGAAGAACCACCCGGATTCGACAGTCGCCGAGTTTATAACCCGGAGTTCCGCAACGACAATGAATCACTGAGCGAAGCCGCTGAACAAGCGGGCAAACGCTCCTGGTTAAGTTGGTTAACCTTTGGAATAATTGACTAATAAAGGTAGAGTCCGCCCCTATGGATAGAGCTGCAATAATTGCTGAAATGAAAGTGCTGCCGACAATAGATCCAGCATTTGAAATCCTTAGAAGAATCGAGTTCATTAAAAACACACTGAGACAATCTGGCGCCAAACGTTTGGTGCTAGGTATCAGTGGCGGAATCGATTCAGCCACTTGCGGCCGCCTCGCTCAGCTCGCCATCAATGATCTGAACGCCGAGCCCAGTGATGCGATCTACCAATTCATTGCCGTGCGGCTGCCTTACGATACACAGGCTGATGAAGAGGATGCACAACTGTCCATACGCTTTATCGAGCCTAGCGAGAGTGTTGCGGTCAACATTAAGGCCGGCGCTGACGGCCTTCACGAAGCCACTATGGACGCGCTGAATTCTCAATCTCTTGCGCCAACTGACCGCCACACCGTCGATTTCTCCAGAGGAAACGTAAAAGCTCGGGCGCGCATGGTAGCGCAATACCACATTGCTGGCCTGCTAGGGGCATTAGTATTAGGCACAGATCATTCGGCCGAGAATATCACCGGCTTTTTCACCAAGTGGGGCGATGGTGCGTGTGACCTCGCGCCCTTATTTGGCCTTAACAAACGACAAGTGCGAGCACTCGCACACCACCTTGGCGCGCCACAGGCCATCATTGAAAAAGTACCTACTGCCGACCTAGAATCTGACGCCCCGCAAAAACCGGACGAGCAGGCCTTAGGACTAAGCTATAACACTCTAGACGATTTTCTTGAAGGCAAAAGCGTAAGCGAAGAAGCCGCCAATAAAATTGTCAGTATTTTTCAAAAGACACAACACAAGCGCTTGCCGATTCCAACGATCTACGACTAGTCAATGGACAAAACCTCGAGCGAGAGCAATAGTCACTACGCCCTGTTAAGGGTCTACGCCTATTATAGAACAGTGCTGAGCAGCCTGTTCTTGTTCATGTTCAACATTGACATTGCGGCAAATATTTTAGGCACAGAGCACCCTCGCTTATTCCTCAACACCGTCATCGTTCACACCGCTTTAAATATTCTCACCTTGATTTTTCTTTGGCGGAACCACTTTACGCCACGACAAGAACAAATATTTTTACTGCTCTTTATTGATGTCATCGCCATCGTGCTATTGATGCACGCCAGTGGCGACGAATCGGGCTTAGGGTTTCTACTGCTCGCAAGCGTCGCAACGGCTGGCATACTGCTAAACAGCCAAATAGCCATCTTACTCGCGGCCATTGCCAGTATTTTGGTCATGTCGGAAAGTATCTATAGCGCGTTGCAAACGACAGTCTCTAGCAAAAAATTATTTTCGGCTGGCACCCTAGGCCTGCTATTGTTTCTTACCGCGTTGGTGTTTCGCTACCTCACTCAAAAACTTATCGCCAGTCAAAAAGAGTCTGCCCTGCAGACTGAGCACGCCGCGCATTTAGAAAGGCTTGCGCAGCAAATTATTGGCCGTATGAATACGGGTATCATTGTTGTCAATGCCAACAATAAAACTCTACTGGCCAATCTCGCCGCACGCCGACTGTTCGCAATAAAAGAGGAAGACAGTAAAATTTCGCTTTCTCATATTCCAGAAATTGAAGACCAGCTCGCGATCTGGAAGGCGTACCCCCACAGCCGCTCCCCGTTTATCACCTTGGCTGACGATAGTGCGGAAGTTCGTATTAATTTCGCGCGAATGGAAGACCACCGAGATTCAGACATACTCATCTTCGTTGAAGATAATCGGCAAATATCACAACAAGCCCAACAACTAAAACTGGCGTCGTTGGGACGACTTACGGCCAGCATAGCTCACGAAGTGCGCAACCCGCTGGGCGCTATTAGCCATGCGGCCCAGCTCCTGCAAGAATCACCGAATATAGACAAGGGCGACAAAAGGCTCACTGAAATCATTACCAATCACTCCGTGCGTGTAAATCACATTATTGAAAATGTTCTTCAACTCTCGAGCCGAAAGGAAACCAAAGCACAAACTCTCGATCTGCTACAGTGGCTGGAAGACTTTAAAGATGACTATTGCCTAGCTCACCCCGGCGAACCGAATCTAACGATTGAAGCTATGGCTACCAATATAAGCACAAAAGTTGACCCCTATCAGCTCCACCAGATACTAGCCAACTTGTGCGACAATGGCTTACGCTATGGTCTCGAACAGTGCGGGCTGTTAACAATTCTAATTAGGGCTGGCATAGAAAAGCACAGCGAACTTCCTTACATTGAAGTGATTGATGAGGGGATAGGTGTTCAAGAAGATCAACTTGCACAAATTTTTGAGCCCTTCTATACCAATGACCCAAGTGGCTCCGGCCTTGGCTTATACATCAGCCAAGAGCTCTGCCAGGCCAATGAAGCACAACTTAGATATACTCGCACGGAAGATCAACGCAGCTGTTTTAGGCTTACACTAGCCCATCACCAGCGCGTATTTAGATAAGTGGAAGCCACTATGCAAACCAAAGCCCTTATTGTTGACGACGAACCCGATATCCTCGAATTATTGGACATCACACTCAATCGAATGAACATTGGCTGTGATTGCGCGGCGAATCTGGACGAAGCTCGCAAATACTTAAGCGAAAACACCTACAGCCTTTGCCTGACCGACATGAACCTCCCCGACGGCAACGGCATTGAATTAGTGACGCATATCCAAAGGTGCTTTCCAGACATGCCCGTAGCAGTCCTCACCGCCCACGGCAATATGGATACCGCCATTGCTTCAATGAAAGCCGGAGCTTTTGATTTTGTTTCTAAGCCCATAGAACTTGAACGTTTACGCAGCTTGGTCAACACCGCACTCAAACTAAAATCAAGCAGCGACACTGAGAACAATGGGCACGTCAACATTATAGGGCAGTCCGAGTGCATAGAAAGCCTACGTAAAAAAATCAATAAGCTCAGCCGTTCTCAAGCCCCTGTTTATATCAGCGGTGAATCTGGCAGCGGAAAAGAATTGGCGGCGCGCGCCATTCATGAGCAAGGGCCTTTGGCGAGCGCCCCCTTTGTCGCAGTGAACTGTGGCGCCATTCCAAGAGAGCTCATGGAAAGCGAATTCTTTGGCCACAAAAAGGGCAGTTTTACCGGCGCCCATAAAGACAAGGCGGGATTGTTTGAGTTAGCCAATGGCGGCACTTTGTTTTTAGACGAAGTAGCCGACTTACCACTCGACATGCAGGTAAAACTCTTAAGAGCCATACAGGAAAAAGCAATTCGGAGTGTTGGCGATCAAAAAGAAACCGCTGTGGACGTACGTATCTTGAGTGCGACTCACAAAGACCTAGAGGCCGAAGTGAATGAAAATAGGTTTCGGCAAGATTTATTTTACCGTATAAATGTTATTGAATTAAAAGTGCCACCTTTACGCGAGCGACAAGAAGACATTCTGCCATTAGCGGATCGATTTTTATTGAATATCGCGAAGGAAAGCCAAGACAAGGCCGCAACGCTTACAAAAGAGGCGAGCAAAGCCCTTAGCCAGTATAAATTTCCTGGCAATGTTAGAGAGCTAGAGAACATTTTAGAGCGCGCGTACACCTTGTGTGAGAACGACACCATTGATGTTGAAGACCTGCAAATTCGGGAAGTCGCGGCGCCCTCAGCAATAGAGAGCCACTCTGATGAAGACCTAGCCGGCGAGTCGCTCGACAGTCATCTTGAAGAGATAGAACGGGGCATTATTATCAAAACCCTTGAAGAAAACCGTTGGAACAGAACCGCCGCGGCAAAGAAACTTGGGGTGAGCTTTCGGTCTTTGCGCTATCGCTTAAAGAAATTGGGGCTTGATCACGATGACTAGTTATAAGCAGTCATGATCAGATATAAGTAGTAAGTCTAGACCTTCTTGATCTCCACCCTATATCACTTGCCTCTCTCTCCTCATCGTATAACAATTTGAATCGAAAATGACTACGGCCAAGGAGGGCCATAGGCATGGATAATCGATTCTCAGGTCTAACACTCATTGAATTAGTTTCAGCGATGTCCATTGTCGCCATTTTGGCCGTAAGTGGCACGCCAATATTTATGCAGCTAATCGCTCGACATAAGGCCAACAGTATTTCAACAGCCATTTATCAGCAACTTCAATTCGCTCGAAACACCGCAATGAATCGAGGATACAAGGTAACGCTTTGCGGGAGCAAGGACGGAAAACACTGCACAAATAGATCAATCCTAAAAATTCTTGTTTTCAAAGATGAAGATAATAATCACCAGCTCGACAAAAGCGATCTAGTTATCCAAGCTATCGACCTAGACCTTAAGGGCCAGCAACTTAAGTTTAAAGCCGCACTAAACCGGAACTATATCGAATTTGATGGCAATGGGCGTGCGCGACAAAGTGGCAGCTTTATATATTGCTCCCAAACTAAAGAGGCTGGAAATTCTAGACGCGTTGTTATCAGTTTATCGGGTCGAGTTTATCTCGCGCGAGATAGAGATGGGGACGGTGTTATTGAGCAGGCCAACGGGAACCCCATTGCCTGCGCGGAATAGATGTACAATTTACCAACAAAAGTCTGGGCCAGAGCCTGTCGCGCCCTTCACTCCTAAATTTGAAAGCGTGAAGGTTGGGCAGCTAGTATCATCCGCTTGGGAAAGACCAGCTACAGGCGTGGCAGTTAGAATAAAACAGTTAAATCGAACCGCGCCACCACCCACACATTCATCCACACCGGAATTATTGTTGATAGATACGGTGTAAAACCCTTCAGGTGAAGTTGCGCCACCAATATCGCTTACATCGCTGGCATAACCATTAAACTGAAAATACCAGCGCTCTTGAGCGCTCGCAGCCGCCGTCAGCGCCGCGGTAGCGTCACTGCGGCGAGACTTCTGGATTTGCGAATTGTAAGACGGCACTGCAATTGCGGCCAAAATGGCCACAATGGCCACCGCAATCATAATTTCAATTAATGTAAACCCACGCATTTTATTTTTCATTACTACTCCAGAGGAATTTCTCTCCATGACACTCGGCCATTAGGGCTGCCAGGAGGAAAGATTTCTTTAATCGTTAGGCCACCGGTTGAATCCTGTCCAACCACACGGTTTCCTACCATCACAACGTCGCGTACTAATCCGTGACCAAAATCGATTGAACGTAGGGACTCAAAATTATCGGCAACATTGAAGGTATCTGTGCCTAGCTCTAACGCTGAGAATGGTGCCGCCGTTCCAGTCGAAAAATGAACAGCGTTAAGCAAGGTCTGGCCTTCCGCCTCACACTCAGAACCACTAGGCGTATATTCAGTAAAGACAACACTAACTTTACTAATTGACGACAAACCTAAATGACGCCCTGCGGGGTCATCAAAGTCAAAATACCAACCCGCCTCTCCCCTGATCACCTCCTGCAATTCCGTAAAAGAACTGGCCGAGCCTCCGATGTTCAGTGGGACTGGCTGCGCACCAACGCTGGTAGTCAAAGAGCCATCCTGATACACCCGCAAACCTGTGGTCCGAACCAAGTCGCTGCGATCAACTGTTGCCCAAGTAAATGCCCCGTCACTATCAACTGGTTCTTTAATTCCATAATAGGATTGCTGCTCAGAACTCAGATTGTCATCACCTACCCAGAATCGACCCGTGCCAACATACAGCCAATCGGTTTCCGTAATATCTGTATAGGGTAAAGGTGCGGCCATCACGGGTTGATCTAATCCCCCTGTTTGAGTCAGTAGATTGCTAAACGTTCCGGTACTAATACTGAAATTTGTCCCTGGGCGAAAACGCTTCAACAGGCCTTCTGGTGTACCCACGGTATTTTCCATCGTGCCAAAATAGACTACATCATCGGTGAAGTCGCCATCCCAATCGGCATGGGAAAAATCACCTACAAAACCCGTTGCACTCTCTGGCACCGGTATTGCCGCGACGCCGGGCGCATTCACCGCATCTGGGATAACAAATTCAAGGGTGTTGAGATTGAAAGCATAGAAATTGGCCGCCTGGTCGCTCAGGCCTGACTCTAGTGCCGCTAACTTACTTAAGGCATCACTACCCGCAGGTCCCGACCCCAACATCAAGTACCATTGATTGGTAAATGCGTTATTGAAGCTTCCGGATGCATCAGGCGCTCTATTTTTAATAACTGTAGGGCGCATCGTTGTGTAGCCCATGCCAGCAGTTTCAAACTCAGCCAATAACTTCGGCTCGCGCTCTGGGTTTGTTATATCGAAGACGAGGAAAGCTGAGCGAGTGGTAATATCATCGCTAGTATCCGCGTCAATATCACTATCCGGATCTATAGTAATTTCACCGCCGCCTAAACGCATGCCGACCACTAGAATAGTGCCCCAACCGTCAGGGTGATCAGAGTCTTCCGTGAAAATGTTAACGTCGAAACTCTGCGGGATACCATCAACATAATACACGTGCGGATAACCCGCTTCCGTTAGCCACCGCACATGAGGCAACAAATTATATGGCACATAGGCCCACATCTCAGAACCCAGAGGATGCTCTGTCTCTCCATTTTTGCCCGTAACGGAGAACTCGCTGGTGGTTTGATCAAAGAAACCGCCATTAAAAGCATGCAGCATGCCATCGTTAGCACCGGTGTAAATAACCTGACGTCGATCGCTGTACTGATTGACAAAATTTGCATAGGTATCATCGTCGTAGCGAACGTTATAAAGCTCCGCAGGCCTACCTACCGCCACAGGGGATGAATGAATAATGTCACCCAAACGCCACGTTTCTGCGACCCCGTCGCTATCGAAATCAACCTGCCTTGATCGATAGCCGGTGATGTCTTCGCCTCGCACAAAATTCACTATGTTTTCGGCTGTGTCGCCGCTGGCGTTATCCAGACCTAACATACGAAAATTATTCGCCGTAGCACCCGCAGCAGCCGAGGCATTCACAAAAACCTGGTCGTCAAATGCAAGCATTTCGGAAGCCACAACTCGATCATCATTATTTGCATCTATGCCAGTAACGATATAGCGGCCCGTTGACGCAAGCGAACTATATGAGCGCTGCGTTGTAACATCCGCCACATCCGCGAGTTCATCTCTTGCATCCCAAAGAGCTTTCAGGTCATCAACATCGGTGGATGCTAGGCCGCTATGCACACCGGTTTGCCCCCCATCGGCCGTAACAAAACGCTCTACCACCGATTTGCCTTGTACAGGATCATAGGCCAAGGTAACGATGTAATCAGCATTGGTGATCACGCCATCGCCATCAGTATCTTCACGAAAGTTACTGTACTCATCGATCAACAGAGCCCGCACCAAACCCACCCATTGAACTTGACGACCACTACTGTCCGACTGCTTAGGCTTATAGAGAGCTTGGTAAACGGCACCCGAGCCTGAGTTAGCATTGGCAACAACAGCCGCGGCCGAACCTGCGCTCACCCGCTCCGCAATTTCATTAAATGCCCGGCTTAAACCTTCTTGCAAATTGGCGGGTTGGCTAGACAATGTATAACTGTCTGGTGTGCCGTCACCGTCCTCGTCCCATTCACTTGTGTTTGCTCCGACAGTTCCATTACCTGGATCGTCATCGCCATTTTGATCGTTAAATCCGCCGTATTTTGCTGCCAACCAGAATTGGTTGGACGCACCTGTCGGCGGGTTGCCGTTATACTCTTGAGTGTCTACTGTAAATGTTTTAATCGTCTGGTCGCCTGGCAAGTCTTCAACTGTGTCGCCATTAGCATCTTCACTTCGAATATCGTTCGTGCGAGCCCAATAGGCCATCCCCGCGATCCAATAACCGCTATTAGTACGGCCACGGCTTACGTTACCCAAACCACCCGTGCCAGACTCTAAAAGGCCCACGTCATCCGTCGATGTTTTTGCGTCAATACCATCATGAACTGCCAGTGATGCGCCCCCCAATGTTACACCTGGAACATTGTTATCTGCATGCGAGAACTGGTCACCGACTGCGATCGTAAAGTTTGCCTGGCACTCGCTAACGATTGGGTCATCCCAAGTAGTTAAGACTGGAAAATTGTCTTTCTCTACGTCAGATAACCCATTTGAATAAGCAGGAGTATTACCGAGGTTCATAAAGTAGCGCAAACCTTCGTAATACAGCTCACTGACCGGATCATTAGATTTGTAACGGCCAGCACTCAAGCCAAAAGAGTTAATATAATTCATCACTCCGCTGTTGTTCACGCCCGCAGTCAAAGTAGCCCCATCGGAGTTGTTAGTAAACAAACCACTATCGTCAACTTCAGCATTCGGGTTAGTTTCCAACCCCCCGGTTACCGCCGGGCGCAAGGTGCCGATATATTTTGCATTACTGCGTAACACGCCGCCATCAATACCATTGCCATCTCGACCTGTATAAGTCATTAAGGCGAAACGCATATTCAAGGCATGCTGCTGCATCTGACCTTCTGGTTTGTACCATGTATTGGTTCCATCAGTGTAAGCGATGCAATTGCTATCTAGACTCACCGATGTATCACAGGCCTCGACAATGACATTGTATTCGGCTAAAAAATTATCATCCTGATCGTAGAAGCTGACTCGATTACCGTTATTACCATTGTTATTTTTAATTCGCAAACCGATTGTGTTGTGGGCTGTTAGTTCTGAGGGTGAATTAACAAAGTCAACACCGTCTCTGGAGATGTCGTAGCCGCCGCTCGTTGCTGAACTAATTTGTTTTTCTCGAAAACCCCAGTCACCATAGCGATGAGTTCTTGTCATGAGCGTTTTAGCACTGGCACCTGCAGTGTCCACCAATCGAGCGCCACCCGTCATAACCATTCTGAATTCGTCCAGAGCCGTCATAGTAGCCCAATTCATAAAATTGCCACTGAACTCTGTTCCACCACTACAAGTGAAATCGTTATTCGCTAGGCTATTAGGCTTAAAATGGTGGGGAGTTAAGGTGTTTTGAGCTCCCGTCGCGAGTTGCGTTGCGGTAGCATCGGCTCCACTAGTATCGTAGACATAACATTTCAAGGGATCGAAATAACCTAGATATGTTTCAGTTTCAAAATAACAAACTCCTCTGCTACTAACGTGACCGGGGCAATATGTTCCTCCCACATAAGTTTGCTCCCCATCAGTATAAGCTTCGGCCTGCTGAGTCAGCTCAACCGACAAATTAATCATCACAAAGGGGTCGCTCGAGTCACCCAAGGTTGGCGGCACTCCCGCAAAATCAGCTGAGCTAACCGCCAAAACCTGCTGAGCACCAAAACCAAACAAAATTAAAGCGCTGCTTAGCCAAAATCGAAATACAAGGTTTTTCATATCAGGCACCATTCCATCGATAAGTAGACTGCAACATCACCTCTGCTTTGCCATTATCGCTAATCGCTCGCGCAGTAATTCTGAAATAAGGAGACCCATCGTCTGGATCTGAAGGAAGTTCAGGGTAACTCGACCCGTCTCCCGGATTAACAAAACAGATGAACTCCAAAATATATTTTGGGTTCGATGTCGCTCCTGCAATGGCCACGGTTTTATGCTTAGTGGCCGAGCTCCAATTTGCATCGACGTCCCAGACACTCACGGGACTATCAGTGGTACTGTCACGTTCGCACTCTACATCTGTCATTGCGGCGGTATTAACACCGTCAAAGCACAGCCCACCGGCACAGGTATCATCAAAACAAGCAGCCGACCCAGAGACACAATCTGTCCAGTTGTCTTCGTTGTAAAGGCCACCCTCAATCTGCTGTTCAACTAAACCCAATGTTTGCTCTGCATACTCAAAAGCCTCTTGTCTATCTTTACTGACCGAAACCATTTTCATCTGAGTACCGCTGGTTTCCATAGCTGACAAGCCTAACAAGGTCATGACTACTAACAAAACCATACTAACTAAAAGCACCGCTCCTCGCTGACGAGAAAACCCTACAGAAATTTCATTCATCGTTTAAAATCCCCATTAGAGTGAGTCTAATCCGCGGTTGCGAATTCGTGCGATAAAACTGACGCGCTGACGCATATACCGGTCATTATAATTAACTCCATCCAGTGTCACGGCCAAATTGTCGTGATAAACAAATCCCTCTGATCTCAAAACCAAATTAATTCGAACACTTAACACTCTGTCCCAGCCTATCCATAAAACAGAATTCTTAGCTTCATCTTCAATAATACTACTTGCACTGACATAACGATTCACAGTGCCGTCACCAACATCATCTGGGCCCGTTCCAACTGTAGTATCAATTCCGTATTCAACCTGCAAACTGTCAACACCTGAGATCATTTCGTCAGCCGAGTTTAAATTTACAGTTCTCCACAGCGCTGGTGCATCGGAGATATTGCTATCGGCAACGTAATAACGACGCATTTCAAATTTATAGACTGCTGCATCGGTCCCAAAGGCCTTTCCTAGGTCCTTAGTATGATTCCCAGGCGCAGAACCCCCCGTGTTTCTTACTAAGCTATCGACGGTATTACCGGCGGTAGTTGTAATATTGTGAGTTTGAAATATCGCACTCTGCTTACAATCAGTCACAAAAAGGATGTCTCCATCCTCTGCAAAAGTAGGATGAGTTACCTTCAATACTCCTGAAGTTCCTGGCATTACTCGTGAGAGACGTGCGCCACCACCAAAAATTCCGCCCAAACTCAAAATGTCCGAATTGGTATCAATCCCTGCGATTGAGGGCCACGCTCCACCTAAAGCAGGCGTCCAGACACCACTCACTGAATCAGAACCCCATACGGCCTCACCCAAAACATATTCATCGCCAGCGGGCGACTTCAAGGTATTAACATTTGAAACATCAGGAGTGCTACAACCCGTATAGCCAGCCATTTTTATATCGCGGGTAAGGGTGTCTTTTATGAACCGGGCATTCTCTTGAAGATAAGACAATTCGTCTTGATGATTAAAATTACGCTTGCCATCAAGCATCACGGTGACAACACCTGCGAGAATGAACAAACCAATGGCCATAGAGATTAACAATTCGATTAGCGTATAACCCAGCCCAATGCTACGCAATTTAATTCTATTCATTAGAACCGCACTCTAAAAGTAAAGGAGGCAGGGACCGAATCTGCTTTGCCTCTGGAATCATCAAATTGAACAACAAAAGCGTAGCCATCGCCTACCGAAGTCACCGAACCATCTCCCTGCGGTAGCAACTCAGCCAAATCATCCTTCCAACGTTTTAAATCCCAACTGGCCAATTGGCTTGCCGTGCAGTTTCCTGTTTCGCACCGAGTTGTTGAAACCGTGCTCAGCGTATCGTCGAGAGCAATTTCATAATCACTGTGCGCTGTAGGGTTTGAGCGCATTCGCTCAGCTAAGTCTTCGGCTAAGAAAACGGCCTGAGAATAGTAATAGGCCGTTTGATTGTCCTGGGATGAGCGATTTTGCAACTGCGCCATGCCCAACAAGCCAACAGCCAAAATTGTGAGCGCCACCATCACTTCTATTAGACTAGAGCCTTTTTGACGATGCTTAATGTTGATTAAGTGCACGTTAAATTACTCCCAGACACATCTTCATGAGTGGTGTCGCTATCGCCTGCGCTGTCTCGTGAGTGAGCCGCCCGGCCTGAAATAAGTAAAACGATACCACGCGCATATGCCACGTCTGCATCCGGCCCGCACACAACCAAAGTGCTCGCATTGTCACTACCGAGATAGCCTCGTCCATTAAAGCTAAGCGAAGTAATAGTACCCCCGGTATCCTTGGCTTTGATGTCACTTTGATCGTCAATGTTTTGGTAGGAAACTAAAGTTTCATCGGCGTGACGAGCGCCGTCACCAGCCGTACCTCCACCACTACCGTCGTCTACAAAAATAATCCAGCCCGACGACCAATCGCTGCTACCACTACAAGCAGAACCATTAGCGGAGCCACATATAGCTACAGTATGACCCCGTGCAATAGCTTCGGTTTTAGCCTGTGTAAGCGCTGATTTAAGCCGTGTCACCATCGACTCAATTGCATTGCGCTTTACGGTTTCACGGAAATTTGGCACAGCAACCATAAGTAGAATGGCCGCCATGGCGAGCGCTATCATCAGCTCAATTAAGGTAAATCCATCTTGGCGAACACGCATTCATTGACTCCGCATAGTCCATGTGGCAAAGGGTAACTGCCACTATAGCGGATACTAACTATCCGATCTAGGAATTAGCCGATCCATAGGGTTGTTTTAGCTATAGATGAATATAACAGGGAGGTATACAAATAAATGCCAAGGAGGTCACATTTTGACCTCTTGCCAGAGTGCTAGGGGTGGTTTATTCCACAGGACGCAGCTCTTTTGGCAGTGTGAAGCTAATATCTTCATCCCGCCCAGGCAGCTCCTGAGGGGGCTCGGCACCCAGTGTTTGTAAGCGTTCAATTACCTGCTGAACGAGCACTTCCGGCGCCGAAGCACCTGCGGTAATACCAATAGCCGCTTTTCCTGCCAACCAGCTCTCCTCTATATCCTCTGGGCCGTCAATTAAATAGGCTTCTGCACCGCAACGCTCTGCCAGCTCCTTCAGTCGATTTGAGTTGGAGCTGCTGGGAGAACCCACCACAAGCACCAAACCGCACTCTAATGCCAACTGTTTTACGGCGTCTTGCCGATTGGTGGTGGCATAACAAATATCGTCTTTACGAGGCCCTATGATCTCAGGAAACTTTGCTCTCAACGCGGCAATGACTTTTGCCGTGTCATCCATAGACAAGGTGGTTTGCGTAACATAGGCGAGCATTTGCTCATCGCCAACTTTTAATTTTTCGACGTCCTGCTCATTTTCAACCAGATATATTGCACCACCCTTGGAGGCGTCATACTGGCCCATTGTACCCTCAACCTCAGGGTGGCCTTCGTGACCAATCAAAATGCATTCACGGCCTTCGCGACTGTAGTTGCTCACTTCCATATGAACTTTCGTTACTAAGGGGCAGGTCGCATCAAATATTTTTAATGAGCGGGACTTCGCTTCGTTCCGCACTGCTTGCGACACGCCATGGGCGCTGAATATGACGATAACGTCTTCAGGTATTTCATCAAGCTCTTCGACAAAAATTGCACCCCGGCCTCGCAAGGTTTCAACTACAAATTTGTTGTGGACCACTTCATGACGCACATAGATGGGCGCGCCAAATATATCTAGGGCACGGTTAACAATGTCGATAGCGCGATCAACGCCGGCGCAAAAACCTCGTGGGTTCGCCAATTTAATCTGCATGTTCTACCCCTTAAGCCCTGCTACTAATGCAGCTTTGCTGGCTGCACGTCAATAATTTCTACTTCAAACAACAATTCACGCCCTGCCAGAGGGTGATTGAAATCAACCGTCACAGTGACGTCATCAAATGCCGCAATCACGCCTGGAGTTTCTGTATTTTGCGCATCAGCAAAAGCAATCATTAGGCCTTCGACCAATTCCATATCAGCCGCAAACTCGCTTCTTGGAATTTCCTGAATATTACTGGGATTCGGCTGACCAAAACCCTGCTCAGGCTGGATTGTAAAGGTATCGCGAGCGCCCGCTTTTAAACCCAGCAGCACCTTTTCAAAACCGGGCAATAAGTTGCCGTCACCCACTTCAAATTCAGCCGGCGATTTATCAAAAGTGGAATCAACCAACTGGCCATTGTCCAAGGTGATAGAAAAATTCAGTGTTACGCGAGTGCTCTCGCCTACAATTAGATCAGTCATAATTCTTTTTCTTTATTCAAAAACATATCAATGATAAGGAGTGCTGCGCCGATACTGATTCCGCAATCGGCGATATTAAAGGCCGGCCAGTAATGATGCTCGTAGTGAAAGACAATAAAGTCCACGACATAACCTAAGGCAACTCGGTCATAAAGGTTCCCAACAGCTCCACCTAAAATCAGAGCCAAAGCTAAGGCTTCCATTTTCTTGTCACTGGCCAAACGTGAAAGCCAAGCAATAATACCCAAGCTCACCACTAGCGCGATAATGCCAAATAGCCAACGTTGCCACCCACCAGCATCACTCAAAAAACTAAACGCTGCACCAGGGTTGTGCAAAAGCGTAAAGTTGAAAAATGAGGTGAAAACTAAGGGCGTATTATAGTCGAGACTTAGGCTCGCCCACTGCTTGGTCGCTTGATCTAACACCGCGATGAGCAGTGCTAGACCATACCACTTACTATTTTCTCTAGTGAACATAAATAAACTCGCTCTAACTCAACTACTTAGGCAAAGTGTCGCACTTCACCCACGCCCGCGACGTTGTCCACACAGCGTCCGCACAGTTCGGGATGTTCTGAATTTGCGCCAACATCTTCGCGCTTATGCCAGCAACGGCCACACTTATCGTGAGCCGATTTCCGAACAATAACACTCAAACCTTCCACGTCTGTATCTTCCGCATCAACGGCCTCTGCGCTACCGGCAACACTTGCCGACGAAGTAATCAGAACAAAACGCAACTCATTTTGTAAATCATTCAGCTGTTCCCGCAGCTCACCATCACAATAGAGAACCACTTCAGCATCCAGTGAGCCACCAATATCACCAGCACCCCGATGCGCTTCAAGCACACGGTTCACAGCATTTTTCACGCTCGCGATTGCCGCCCAGTAATCAGCGCCCTTGGCGGCCGATTGTTCCATAGCTTCCAATGGATACCAGCGTGCTGTGAATACGGGCTCTGAACGATCACCTGGAATTAAGGGCCAAAGTTCATCTGCGGTAAAGCTCAAGATGGGGGCAATCCAGCGGGTAAAGGCTTCAACAATATGATAGAGCGCGGTTTGTGCCGAGCGACGTGGCAAGCCATCCGACTGAGTGGTGTATTGTCGATCTTTAATAATATCGAGATAGAAACCGCCCAAATCCAGCACACAAAAATTATGCACTTTTTGATAAACCTGATGCATATTATAGCTGTCATAGGCCGCTATGATTTCGCGCTGCAAAGTCGCCGCGCGATCAAGCGCCCAGCGATCCAAGGCCAACATATCTTCCGCCGCCACCAGATCTTTTTGAGGATCAAAGCCATTAAGGTTGGCCAAAAGGAAACGAGCGGTATTACGAATACGACGATAAGAATCTGCCGTGCGCTTCAGAATCTCGTCCGATACATTCATTTCTGTACTGAAGTCTGTGGCGGAAACCCACAGGCGCAAAACGTCGGCGCCTAGGTCATTGGCAACAGACTGGGGTGCCATTGTATTGCCCAAAGACTTGGACATCTTGCGACCAGTGGCATCGACTGTAAAACCATGGGTTAACACCTGTTTATAAGGCGGCACACCATTCATTGCCATAGACGTTTTGAGCGAAGACTGAAACCAGCCACGATGCTGATCAGAGCCCTCTAGATATAAATCTGCAGGAAAACGTAAATAGTCACGGCGTTTGACCACAGCCTCATGTGTAACCCCAGAGTCGAACCAAACGTCTAGGGTATCGGTTACTTTTGAATATTGCTCAGCGTCTTCACCCAGCAATTCAGCGGCGTCGAGGTCAAACCAAGCGTCCATACCTTCCGCTTCAACTTTGGCGGCCACGGCCTCTACCAAACGTTCTGTATCTGGGTGCAGCTCTTGGGTTTCTTTATGAACAAATAAAGCAATGGGAACCCCCCAAGTACGCTGCCGAGATATACACCAATCTGGGCTGGAATCTAACATTCCTTCAATACGGGCTTCACCCCATTCAGGAACCCAGCTCACACCTTTTACAGCAGCTTTCAAGTCGCCCATAAGATTGTTTTTGGTCATACTTACAAACCACTGAGGCGTCGCCCTGAAGATCAAGGGGGTCTTGGTACGCCAGCAGTGCGGGTAGCTGTGTGTAATTTTGTCTTCATGCAACAAAGCACCGCGCTCTTTAACCACGGCAATAATTTTCGCATCAACTTTATAGACATGCTCACCGGAGAATAGCTCAACACTGTCGCGATAAAGACCGTTATCGGTGATGTAATTCAATGTGCCAATGCCATAGCGCTGCCCGACGACGAAATCGTCAGCACCGTGGTCCGGTGCCGTGTGGACGCAGCCCGTACCGGCATCAGTAGTAACATGATCACCCAAAATAACGGGAATTTTACGATCATAGAATGGGTGCTGTAATTGCAAACCCTCTATCGCTTGGCCTTTACAACGTCCAACGATGGCAGCGTTTTCGACGCCAATTTTACTCATCACACCTTCATATAGCGCTTCTGCCATCAACAAGCGGCGCTCACCTGCCTGAACCACAACATAGTCTAGTTCGGCATTTACGCTCACGGCTTGGCTAGAAGGTAAAGTCCAAGGTGTTGTGGTCCAAATGACAACACTGACGGGGCCACTGCCCTTTAGCTCATCAACAGACGCAGCTAAAGCACTCTCATCAATTACGGGATAACAAACGTCTATAGAGAAAGACGTTTTATCTTGGTACTCCACTTCAGCTTCAGCTAAGGCAGAACCACCTACCACACTCCAATAAACAGGCTTAAACCCTTTATGTAGGTGCCCATTCTTAACGATTTTTCCTAGACTGCGAATGATATCGGCCTCGAAGGCAAAATCCATCGTCAGGTAGGGGTTGTCCCACTCGCCAAGCACGCCTAAGCGGATAAAGTCTTTTTTCTGCCCTTCAACCTGACGTGCCGCATACTCGCGACATTTTTTCCGAAAGCTTTTCACGTCGAGCTTAACGCCCGCCTTGCCATGCTTCTTTTCAACATTGTGCTCAATGGGCAAGCCGTGGCAATCCCAACCCGGAACATAAGGCGCATCAAAGCCGCTCAGGGTTTTTGACTTAACAATAATATCCTTAAGAATTTTATTGACCGCATGACCGATATGAATGTCGCCATTCGCGTATGGGGGGCCGTCGTGCAATATGAATTGCTCGCAGCCTGCCCGTGCGTGACGAATCTTTTCATACAGCTTCTCGGCTTGCCATTTTTTTAGCATGCCAGGTTCGCGCTGAGCCAAGTTTGCTTTCATAGCAAAAGCCGTGTTTGGCAAATTCAATGTCGGTTTATAGTCAGTCATATCAGATGATTTACATTAAAAAGTTAAAGGAGTGAGTTAAAGATACTTTTGGCCTGAGCAATATCCGCATAAATTTGCGTTTTTAATTGCTCAAGTGAATCAAATTTTTGTTCTTCTCTGAGTTTCTGAGAGAAATCTACGGTGATCATTTGCCCGTAAAGGTTTTGATCAAATTCAAACAGATGAACTTCTAAAATCGGCTTATTACCGCCGTCAACGGTAGGTCTTACACCCACGTTGGCAACGCCGTTCACACGCTGGCCGTCGGCCAGTGTTGCCGACACGGCAAATACCCCTCGAAGAGGTGAACGATAGCGGCGCAGTAATACGTTCGCAGTTGGCACACCCAACTGACGACCCAACTGCTGACCGTAAACCACTCGGCCACTAATGGTATAGGGCTTACCCAATAGCTGCTCTGCCATGGCAAAGCGGCCCGCCTCTAATTCCGCTCGTATCCGAGTACTGCTGACTCGTCTACCCTCAATTTCGTAGGTATGCGTATCAGTGATTTCGAAATCGTGGTCTTTGCTTGCCGCACGCAGCAGGTCGTAGTCGCCACTTCGGTCACAGCCAAAGCGAAAATCGTCGCCCACCACTAAGTAGCGTACGGCGAGGCCTTGGATTAACACCTGATCGATAAATTCAGCGCCGCTCAAATGACGCAGCCGGCCGTTAAACGGAAGGCACAGAACTCGATCAATCCCAGCGGCCAAGAGTGCCAAGACTTTCTCGCGAAAGTGCATCAGCCTTGCAGGGGCCTGCTCACCGGCAAAATATTCATGCGGTTGCGGCTCGAAAATAATAGCCACAGACAACACCCCCAAGACATTTGCCTGGGCACTCACCTGACGAATGATTGCCTGATGGCCAAGGTGCACGCCGTCGAAGGTGCCAATTGTAGCTACACAACCCCGATGTTCTGGAAGTAGGTTGTGAAGGCCACGAATTAGCGATGTTGATGCCTGAGTCACCGCAATAGTTCCAAATTTATTAACCAATAATTTCAAGCAATTCAACGTCAAACACCAGTGTGGTGTAGGGTCCAATTTTACCGCCCGCGCCACGCTCGCCGTAGGCTAGGTTGTAAGGTACCGCCAAGCGCCACTTTGAACCAACTGGCATCACTTGTAACGCTTCAGTCCAGCCCGCAATTACGCCATTCACTGGGAATTCAGCCGGCTCGCCACGATCGTAAGAGCTGTCAAAAACAGAGCCGTCGATCAATGTGCCATGGTAATGTACGCGAACGGTAGAGGCCGCTGTCGGCATATCCCCTTCACCTGCAGTCAAAATCTCATACTGCAAACCAGAAGCGGTAACCGTTACTTCTTCACGCTTACCGTTGGCTTCCAAGAATGCTCCGCCTTCAGCTGAAAGCTCTTTCGATTTCTCGGCTTCGAGGGCTTGCATACGGTCGCGAATTTCCGCGAATGCCGCTTCCATATCACTATCGGCAATAGTATTAGCCACACCATTAAGAGCATCAACTACTCCGGCGGCTACGGCGTTTGCGTCTACGCCTTCAAAGGGATTGCTGGCCAATTGGTCACCCATCTGGCGGCCAATTCCATAGCTTACACGCTGCTCAACTGTTGTATATTCTTCTGACATGGTTATTTACTCGTAAAAAGGGCTGATTCAAAAGCCGAGCAGTGTACCATAACTTGCTGCAAGTGCCCTAGATTCAAGGCACTCGATGAGGATCTAAGCTAAAATTTTGGATGCGCTGACCCAAGACGTCTACTCGACCGCTATAACGCTCGTCCCCTGTCGAGCTAAATTCGAACTGAAAACGCCGCCAAAGCCGCATATTGCCCTTTGTATCTCGCTTAAACCAGAGGCGCCGTAACACCACCCCTTCGTCCAAAAGCTGCACCCCCACCTTCTCACAATGAGCTTTAGCAGCTCCCAAAACGAGTTCTTTCACTCGCTGAGCGTTCAGCCAATACAGGCACACAAGAATTACCGCGGATAACAGAATCAAATCAGGCAAGCGAAACATATTAGAAGCTCACACCCGTGAGTATCGACAACCAAGTTTTCGCGCTGGTGCTGTCTTTCATACCCGCTTGTACTTCTTCGCACATTTCACAAGCGCCTAACATTAAGTCGATAGCGGCACTGTGATAGATCGCCTTGGGCTGAGCCTTAGCACCTTCCGCTTCAGCGCGCCGCACCAAAGCCTCAACCAATTGTTCAATTTCATCATTGCCAAGCCCGTGTTTGGCCAAAGCTTTTTCGTAATTCATACCGTTTGACTCTGTAGGGTTATCGCTTAGGTTCACAATATTACAAGCGTGACACATTCAATCCGAATTATGCAAACTCAAACACGCCTTAAGCTGTGTGGCTAGCGCCGGAGCTCCCAGCGCCCGCGCGAAGGCAATATTGCGCTCGGGAATAAGTTCCGCCTGGTCAAATTGCCCCAGCGCCTCTTCAAGGCTTTGTTCGCGAATCAGATGCAGCATGGGGTAAGGCGAGCGGTTGGTGTAGTTCGCGGCATCATCATCTGGCGCGCCCTCGAAACAATAGTCTGGGTGAAAACTAGCCAGCTGAATCACTCCCTCAAAACCGTCAGCACAGATCAAGTCATTAGCGGCGTCTAGAAAGTCGAGGAAAGGGTAAAAACCTTCAAAACCGCGCGGCAGAATCAAAAAGCTGGTTTCAATGTAGCCTTCTCCCTCACTACTAAGCAGCTCTTTGCAAGCCTTTCGCAAGGCCTGTAGGCATTGCTTGCGTCCAGAATCAGTCGCCACTTGATACTCCACCCGGCCAGCTTCAACTTCTCGGCGAGCGAATGGGCAGAAATTATGGCCAATCACAACGGTATTAACCCACTGCTTGGTTTGCGCAATTACTCCCATTCATCACCCATGTGAGGCAGCAAACGGACCCATTCAGGGCGATAGGGAATAAACACCTCCTCCATTGCCTGCAGACATTCTTCAATCTCCAGACCGATTAAAAACTTAGGGTCAAAACTGTCTAGCTCACACCACAGCAAGGCTAGTGCAGCACTGCATTCCACCAGCAAGTCGACTGGCGCATTTTGAGCGAGTACGAATTCTTTCAAGCTGTTGGCCACACCCTCATCACCACATTCGCCCAATGAAGTCACTGCCTCAAGGCGAGCGGTAAGGTCAAAGTCCTCAGACAGAACCGTCTCCAAATTTGTTGCAATCCAGTCTTCCAAAGCCAATATCTCCACTCACAGATTAAAGTCGCTATTATAGGCAGCCCTTGCGCAGATCTACACGGTGAAATAACTTCTTTTGAGTTACAATTTACGTTTTATAACGATGCAGCGCTCAATTCCGCTCTCAGGCACCGAGAAATTATGCAAATAGACCAGTTTTACTCGACAGAAGACCAAGCCATTCACTTTACTCGACAGCAAGCGAGCGACTTTGCCAAGCAAATAGCCGACGACTTCAACCCCATTCACGACATCGATGCCAAGCGCTTTTGCGTCCCAGGAGACTTGTTATTCGCGGTGGCCTTGAGCAAGATTGGCCTCAGCCAATCTATGCATGTTCGCTTTGCCGATATGGTTACCGAAGGTGTTAAGCTCACATTTCCGGAAAAAAGCGCTGCGCATAGCGAAGTGTGCGACGACAACGGCAAGCTGTTTCTGGAGATTGAAAGCGAAGGTGAGCACTCCAACAAGGACACACTCATCGCCAATTTAACCCGTGAATATGTTGCATTCTCAGGTCATACCTTCCCACATATACTGGTGCCCCTCTGGCAGAAAAATAATGTAATGATCAACCCCGCTCGCCCCCTTGTGATCTATCAATCAATGTCAATTGAGCTGGACACCCTTGATATTGAATCTCCAAGCCTCGCCATTGCAGAAGTAAGCTTGAGCCCTCAGGGAAAGCGTGGCGACGTGTCACTAGGTTTCAACTTTATGGACCAGGGCGAGATTGTTGGCCGCGGTGAAAAGCGCATGGTGCTTAGCGGCCTGCGTGAATTTGACCAGGCACAAGTTGACGGTATTGTAGAATTCTACAATGAACGGAAACAGCGCTTAGCGCTTTAAGCAAGATCAATTCTGGTCCATTGATACTCGGGGGGAACAGATTGTTTCACCCGTGACAGCGGCGACAAAGCCTTCTATTGTAAGCATTCGAAAGATGAAAAAGCTTCAGTAAAAGGGAATAACAATGCCGCTTACCGATATCGACATCGCTCGTCACGCCAACCTAGAGAACATCACCACCATTGGTGACAGGCTCAATATACCCCGCCACTCTCTGCTGAACTACGGCCACCACAAAGCAAAAATTGACTACGACTTCATTGCGTCCACTGAAGGGCAAGCACAAGGCAAGCTCATTTTGGTCACGGCCATATCTCCCACCCCTGCCGGAGAAGGCAAAACCACCACAACGATAGGCTTGGGAGATGCACTCAATCGAATTGGCAAAAAAACTCTAATCTGCCTCAGAGAGCCTAGCTTGGGCCCCTGCTTTGGCATGAAAGGTGGCGCGGCTGGCGGAGGCTACTCTCAAGTGGTGCCAATGGAAGACATCAATCTGCATTTTACCGGTGACTTCCACGCTATTGGCGCGGCGCACAACCTGCTGTCCGCACTACTAGACAATCACATACACTGGGGCAATACACTCAACATAGACCCTCGTCGCATTACCTGGCGGAGGGTAATGGACATGAACGAGCGGGCATTGCGCAATATCAATATTGGCCTGGGTGGCCCCGCCCACGGTGTACCAAGAGAGAGCGGCTTCGACATTACCGTCGCCTCGGAAATCATGGCCATTTTTTGTCTGGCAAAAACCTTGGAAGATCTACAGGAAAAGCTGGGCAATATTGTGGTGGGCGAAACCTTTGACAAACAAGTGGTTCACGCGCGAGACCTAAATGCGCATGGCGCAATGGCGGTACTGCTAAAAGATGCGTTTAAACCCAACCTGGTGCAGACCCTAGAGAACAACCCAGCCATCATTCACGGAGGCCCTTTCGCCAACATCGCTCATGGCTGCAATTCGGTTATAGCCACTCAAACCGCGCTAAAGCTCGGCGAATACGTGGTGACAGAGGCCGGGTTTGGCGCGGATTTAGGCGCGGAGAAATTCTTTGATATCAAATGCCGAAAGGCAGGACTAGCCCCCTCCGTTTCGGTTCTTGTCGCCACAGTTCGCGCTTTAAAAATGCATGGCGGCGTAGATAAAAACTCTCTAGCCGCGGAAAACATTGAGGCCGTCGCCGCAGGCTGTGCGAACCTAAATCGGCACATTAAAAATCTCTCACAATTTAAGGTGCCCATTATAGTCGCCATTAATCGCTTCTCACTGGATACACCCGCAGAAATTGACTTAATACGCGAACATTGCAAATCGCTAGGGGTGCAGGTATTTGAATGCACACACTGGGCTGATGGAAGCATTGGCGCAGAAGAACTGGCAAAACATGTTGTTGAGTTTGCAAACAGAGGTGAGAGTGAATTCGAACCTTTGTATGAAAATTCATTGCCGCTCTGGAAAAAAATAGAGCGAGTCGCCACCAAGCTTTATGGTGCCAGTGAAATTATTGCCGACCAGAAAGTGCGGAGCCAAATCAAGGATTTGCAAAAAGACTACGGTCATTTCCCGGTTTGTATGGCAAAGACTCAATACAGCTTTTCCACCGACCCAAATTTGCGCGGCGCGCCGAGCGGCCATAGCGTCCCCATTCGAGAGGTGCGCCTCGCCAAGGGAGCGGAGTTCATAGTGATTGTTTGTGGCGACATAATGACCATGCCAGGACTGCCACGAGAGCCGGCCGCAAATGCCATACACTTGAATGAAAGAGGGGAAGTTGAAGGTCTGTTCTAATACTCAGGCATGAATGTATTCTTGATTAAGAAAAAGCCTCGATATTTACGTCTCAGTTTTTAGGGCTTGGTCTCGGCCTCTAACATTGTCAAAATTTGTTCAGCCTCCGCCTGACTATTGCCGCAAAATTCAAGCCCGGGCTGAAAAGCTCGGCAAAAATCTGGATAATCTTCGCCTCCCCACAATAGGCATAAAAAGCTCTCAGGGTCTAAATTAATACAGCGCTCACCTGCCAACTTACCATTAGGCATGCCCGGAATTGGGGCTGAAATAGACGGAGCTATACAGCACATCCCACAAGAAGAACGACATTTCATAAATCTTCACGCCTTTAAACCAGGCCCAACCAGCGGGGCTAAACTAGCGGGGCTAAACTAGCGCGCAGCTTAGCCTCACACTATCGTGCTTACAAGTGATGTTTATATGCGTAATCGTGTTTGTATGCACGCCAAGCATTATAATAGGAGTTGCCATGATTACAGTAGCGATGGCCGTGACCATAATAATCCCGCCGATTATGACGACGGCTGTGCTTATGCCCACGGTGATCGTTACGATAGTTATAATAACGCTCATGGCGACGTTTGTGTTTCTTATAATGTTTGTGACCACGATGATCTCGGTCAGAATAATATCCATTTGAGTGCTTATCTAGATGCCTGTCGGAGTAACGCTTTCCCCGATGATCCGAACGGTGATCTTTAATTCGCTTACGCTCATGATCACGTTTTTCCACAGCAGAATCATGATCATGTTTGTGCGAACGACCTTCAGACCAGTCTGCATTGGCGGCAGCCCCCAAACCAAACGATAAGCTTGCAATCATTAATGTCGATAATAATAACTTCATAATTATTCCCTTCTCTGCGATTGACGCGGTAAACTCACAAGCAGAATAGCCTCTAGAATCTGAACTTATCCTGAATAGGATCAGGCCCTTGCTGTTAGACTTTCAAAAGAAGCCCAGACGAACAAGAGAAGAATTATTTCTTCACTACAAAGAAAAGATATATTTTTTTGGGCAGGGGAATAATTTTAACGTTTTCGACAGGCGACCAAGTGCAGATCATTGTTAAGGCTTGGCGGGCCAACTCCCATCGAATTGACCTGGCAAGCATAGTAAAACAGGATCCGAAATATTACCTGTGCATTGAAGTGGGAACCCACACCATTCTAGGGATTTAATTTTACACTGAAATCTTTAGGGCGCACGCCGCTCAGCAAAAGAGCTCCTACATAAGCCAGCAAGCCCAACAGGCAAACAACCCCCAGATAGGTAGAGCGCTCCCACCATTGACCCGACATCCAAGATTCGGAGAAATCGAGCAAGGCCAGCAACACTACCACCATCGCGCCATTCGCCAGCACACATTTTGCCAGCCATTTAGGCCAGCCCGCTTCAGTGTGAAAAATGTCTCGTTGTCGCAGGCCCCGATAGAGTAAATAGGCATTAATATAAGCGGCAACCGCAGTGGCCAAAGCCAAACCTACGTGGCCAATATCAAAGTAGAAATAAAGCGGGGCTACAAATAGAGCATTCAAAAACATATTTGCAACCATTGCTATCACACCAATTTTCACCGGTGTTTTCATATCTTGTCGCGCGTAATAACCCGGAGCCAACACTTTGATTAACATGAAAGCTAATAAGCCCGAAGCATAAGCCCGCAAACTCAGAGTAGACATAGCAACATCGTGCGCCGTAGTTTTGCCGTATTGAAAAAGTGTGGTGAGGATAGGTTCGGCCAAAACCATCAAGGCTAAACTGGCGGGAGCACCGATCAAGACGATTAAACGCAAGGCCCAATTAAGAGTGTGACTGAATTTCTGCTCTTCGCTACTCGCATGCTGTCTAGATAGGTTGGGTAAAATCACCGTGGAAATTGCAATCGCAAACACACCGAGTGGCAGCTCTGACAAGCGATCAGAGTAGTAAAGCCAAGACACGCTACCGTTGGGCAACAGTGAAGCTAGCACGGTGTCCAGCAGTAAGTTTATCTGGCTTACCGACACCCCAAATAAAGCCGGCACCATAAGCGCTAGAATACGTCGCACGCCAGAGTCTTGCCAATCGATCTTGGGGCTAGGCAAGAGATGGATACGCATTAAAAACGGCAGCTGAAATACCAGCTGCATAAAACCCGCCGCCAACACACCATAAGCAAGACCGTAGACAGGCTCGGCCATCTCGGACGAAGCTAATATGGCCGCACTGATGAGCGACACATTGAGCAACACCGGGGTAAATGCAGGCACGGCGAAGCGGTCATAACTATTGAGAATCGCTCCTGCAAAGCCAGTGAGCGACACCAACATAAGATAAGGGAAGGTAATTCGAATTAAATCAGCCGTTAAGTCAAACTTAACACTATCGCCCATAAAACCGGGCGCAAAAATAGCCGCCACCAATGGCGCCCCCACTACCGCCAAAACGGTCACACAGATCAGGATGGACCCCAGCGCTCCGGCCACTCGGTCTAACAAGGCCTTTACCGCCTCATGGGAGCCCTGCGAGCGATATTCTGACAACACAGGTACAAAAGCCTGAGCGAACGCGCCTTCTGCAAACAAGCGCCGCATGAAGTTAGGTATTTTAAAGGCGACAAAAAAGGCATCCGCACCGTCACCCGAGCCAATGAAGCGTGCCAGCACAATATCTCTAATTAGACCAAGAACACGAGACACCATAGTAAACGAGGCAACTGTAGAACTTGAACGAAGTAGGCTGGGAGCGGGTTTATCGGCCAAAAGGGCTTCCTTAAAAGACAGTGAAGAGTAAAAGGCAAAGCGCGAGTTTACTGAATACAGAGCCAAATACGAAGCCTCTATTTGCCTCAAGGCCCTTGCACTTCAAAACAGAGAAGAGTAGTTTTTAATTCCTAACTGTACTTTGCAAAGATTTAGCTATACTGAATAAACATAAGAATAACCGGAACTTCAACAACCGAAGGCCGACGTCTTTACCCAAATTAGTTCGCAGTATTGGGCAGTATTAGGGCACCGACCTCCGTGATTTCAAACGGAGACTTTGACCATGACGGGCGACAGCGAGAACCTTGCTGCATTAGTCATCTACTTTTTAGTGGTGTTGGGCCTAGTAGCGCTCATCCTTCTTATATCCCATTTTCTCGGCCACCGCCGTCAAGATGCCAAAGACTATCATCCGGCGCTCAATGAGCCTTTCGAATCGGGCGTGGTATCCGTGGGCGATGCTCGCCTGCGCTTTTCAGCACCGTTCTTTTTAGTGGCCATCTTTTTTGTCATATTCGACCTAGAAGTTGTTTTCTTGTTTGCCTGGGTTATTGGTTTTGAGGAGTCCGGAATGCCGGGCTTCATCGAAGCGCTCGTATTTATCCTTATTTTATTAGCCGGCCTCGCCTACCTCTGGAAGCTTGGCGCCTTGGACTGGGGGCAAAACCCCAAGCGGCGCCTAGGACGAGTGGCTATGCTGGCCGCCGAAAAGGCCGCAAGCGCACCGACAAGAGACGAAAATACTCCCGAAACCCTATAACCATAAAAAAGGTAAACACCATGCGTTGGAGCCTCACAAAGCCAGACGATCTGATTCCCGCCCAGCAACTGCCTGGCGGCGCCAGTAGTTATGAGCCCAATGCCCAAGGCAAGGTGTCAGATCAAAGCTTTGAGGATGCCCTACAACGCAATGTCATGTTTGCCCGCTTAGATGACATGGTGAACTGGGGCCGAAAAAATTCTATATGGCCCTTTAACTTCGGGCTCTCCTGCTGCTACGTTGAAATGGCAACCGCCTTTACCAGCCGTCACGATATTGCCCGTTTTGGCGCTGAAGTAATTAGAGCCACCCCCCGCCAAGCGGACATGATGGTGATTTCAGGCACCGTCTTTCGCAAGATGGCCCCGGTGGTGAAGCGTCTTTATGACCAATTACTAGAGCCACGCTGGATTATTTCTATGGGTTCTTGCTCCAACTCCGGCGGCATGTACGACATTTATTCTGTGGTTCAAGGTGTGGACAAAATACTACCTGTGGACGTTTATGTTCCAGGCTGCCCGCCGCGGCCAGAAGCCTTACTGCAGGGTTTAACACTGCTTCAAGAGTCCATAGGCAAAGAACAACGCCCACTGTCTTGGGTGGTGGGCGATCAAAATGTTTACAAAGGCCCCGAGCGAAACTTCCGGGACGAGCTGCGAGAGGAACGCCAAAAAATAACCACCTTGCGCTCGCCAGACGGGGTTTAAGCATGAGCATTAAAGCGGAACTGGAAGCCGAATTTGGCCTGCCTGCTTTGCACTTTCAGGCCTGTGCTGACGGTGTAACCACCTGCTGGATAATTCGGGAAGACAATGCCTTCGTTTTGAGGTTCTTGAAAACACTGGGCTATGTCATGCTGCTTGATCTATCGGCTATTGACGAGCGTCTTCGTCAGCATCGGCCAGGACAGCCCGCCGCAGATTTCACAGTGTTCTATCACCTTATTTCATTTTCTCGAAATGAGGATGTCCGCATCAAAGTGGCACTCTCTGAAGACGATTTGAGCTTGCCGTCTGTGGTGGATGTATTCCCAAACGCCAATTGGTATGAGCGGGAAGTGTATGACATGTTTGGGGTGAATTTTAGCGGCCACCCTCATCTTTCGCGGATTCTAATGCCAAGCACTTGGGAAGGCCATCCACTGCGGAAGGAGCACCCCGCTCGCGCAACAGAAATGGAACCTTATTCACTTCCAGACGACATCTTGGCCCGCGAGCAAGAGGCATTGAAATTTGAGCCCGAAGCCTGGGGCATGAAACGTAAAACAGATACCAATGATTTTATGTTCTTGAACTTGGGACCCAATCACCCAAGCGTTCATGGCGTATTTCGCATTGCCTTGCAGCTCGACGGTGAGAAATTAGTAGACTGCGTTCCCGATATTGGTTATCACCATCGCGGCGCAGAAAAAATGGCCGAGAGACAAAGCTGGCACACCTTTATTCCCTACACTGATCGCGTCGATTACCTCGGCGGTGTAATGAACAACTTCCCCTATGTCATGGCCGTAGAACAACTTGCGGGTATAGAAGTACCCGCCCGCGCGCAAATGATTCGAGTCATGCTAGCGGAACTCTACCGAATCGCCAGCCATTTAGTGTTTTATGGAACATTTGCGCAAGACGTTGGGCAACTGTCACCCGTGTTCTACATGTTTATCGATAGGGAAAAAGTATTCGATATAATTTCCTCCATCACTGGCGGGCGCATGCACAGCGGCTGGTTTCGCGTAGGCGGCGTCGCGCAAGACCTGCCACAGGGTTGGGAAATAGCTATTCGAGAATTTATACAATGGCTTCCCTCACGGCTCGACCACTACCAAAAAATGGTAATGGACAACGATATTGTTAAGCGTCGCACCGTTAACATTGGCGACTATAGTACCGAGGAAGCCTTTGCATGGGGCATAACAGGGGCAGGTTTACGTGCCACTGGCTTCAAATGGGACTACCGAAAAGAACGCCCCTATTCCGGCTACGAACAATTTGATTTTGATGTCCCCGTTGGCAGCAACGGTGACGCTTATGATCGCGCAATGGTTCGTATCGAGGAAATTCGTCAAAGCCTACGCATCGTCGAACAGTGCGTAAATAATATGCCTAAAGGCCCTTACAAAGCCCAACACCCTTTGACAACACCGCCACCAAAAGACCGCACCCTGAAAGACATTGAGACTTTGATACAACATTTCGTCAACGTCAGTTGGGGGCCAGTGATTCCCCACGGCGAGGGCTATATGGCCGTTGAAGCGACGAAAGGCATTAACAGCTATTTCTTGGTGAGCGACAACAACACCAGCAGCTATCGCACGCGTATTCGCGCACCCAGTTTTGCGCATTTACAAATGATTCCGCTCATCAGCAACGGACTTTTTGTTGCCGATTTAATTGCCATTATTGCCAGCATCGACTTTGTGATGGCCGACGTAGACAGGTAGAGGAACACAATGACCGAAATCGACACTCAACTTGTGGCTCAACTCACCGAGCAGGAAACCCAGGAAATACTGAAACTGGCATCCCACTATGACTATCCACAAGCCGCATCTATAGAAGCTCTAAAGATCGTTCAACATTATCGGGGTTGGGTGTCAGATGAATCTCTGCAGGCCATCGCCAAGCTCATTGAAATGTCGGCAGAAGAACTCGACAGTGTGGCCACTTTTTACAGCCTAATTTTTCGCAGTCCTGTCGGCAATAATGTGATTATGCTTTGCGATGGCATCACTTGCTGGATGCATGGTTGCGAGCAATTGAAAAACTGCCTAAGTGAAAAACTAGGCATCGACTACGGCGAAACCACTCCGGACAATCAGTTCACACTTATTCCAGTAACCTGCCAGGGCGCCTGTGACCGCGCGCCGGTCGCCTTAAAAAATATGAAACTCCACACAGAGCTCAATGAATCATCAGTGCTTGCGTTAACGACACTAGAATCGCAAAACCGGCTTGGAGGTTCGAAATGAGCTTGCCCGAGCCCACTCAGCGCCCTCTGACACAGCACGTTGACCACAATCGAGAAGCCTACAACTTGGCAGAATACGAAGCCCATGGAGGCTACGAATCGGTTCGCAAAATGCTCACTGAACTATCGCCATCTGCCGGCCTAGAATTGTTAAAGGCTTCCGATTTGCGGGGCCGAGGCGGGGCAGGCTTTCCCACCGGGATGAAATGGTCTTTTGTGCCCATGCAAAGCGAGGCCGAACGCCTAGCAAACCCCATGCAAAAATACATCGTCGCCAATGCCGATGAAATGGAGCCTGGCACTTTTAAAGACAGGGTAATAATGGAAGGTTGCCCCCACCTACTGGTGGAAGGAATGATAGTGGGCGCAGCCATACTGCAGGCCACAACTGGTTATATCTTTATCCGTGGCGAATATATTGAAGCCGCTGAAAAGCTCAATAGGGCTATTTCGGAATGCCGAGAAAAAGGTTGGCTAGGAAAAAATATTCTCGGCAGCGGCTGGGATTTCGATTTGCATGTGCATACCAGCGCTGGCCGTTACATATGCGGCGAAGAAACAGCATTACTTAATTCTCTGGAAGGAAAAAGAGCCACGCCTAGAGCCAAACCCCCCTTTCCACAAGTTAGCGGATTATGGGGAAAGCCAACAATTGTCAACAACGTAGAAACCCTAGCCAACATTCCCAATATTATTAACTATGGCGCCGAGTGGTTTAAAGGCCTATCTCTGACGGAAGACGCCGGCACTAAACTTTATGGCGTCAGCGGCCGAGTGAATAAAGCAGGGTGCTGGGAATTGCCTATGGGCACCACGGCAAGAGAGCTGCTAGAAGTTCACGCAGGTGGCATGCGTGATGGTTACAAACTCAAAACCTTTTTACCCGGCGGCGGGTCTACTCCTCTATTGCTACCAGAGCATTTAGATACACCTATGGATTACACCCACATTGGAAAAATAGGCAGCCGCATGGGTACCGGCACAATGATCATGATAGATGATCAAGTAGATTTTCTCGGCGCACTGAAAAATCTCGAACACTTTTTCGCTCAAGAGTCCTGTGGGTTTTGCACTCCCTGCCGTGACGGCCTGCCTTGGGTTGAAAAAACTCTGGATAAAATAATTCGCGGCAAAGGCACCAGTGCAGATATTGAGTGGCTAGATCGCGCCACAGTTAATTTGAATATGGGCTTCACTTTTTGTGCTCATGCCCCTGGGGCAATGGGCCCATTAGAAAGTGCTCTAAAATACTTCCGCGCTGAATTCGAAACACGCATTAAGCTCCACCACAGTGAGACGGTCTAATGGCAAAACTGACAGTAGATGATCAGGACTATGACGTTGCCGATGGCAACAACCTTTTACACGCCTGCTTGTCCATCGGCTTGGATCTACCCTACTTTTGCTGGCACCCCTGTATGGGTTCAGTGGGCGCCTGCCGACAATGTGCCGTAAAACAATATGCAGACGAAAATGACGAGCGTGGGCGCGTGGTAATGGCCTGCATGACGCCCGCCAGTGACGGGGCACGCATTAGTATAAACGACAAGCAAGCGAAAGATTTCCGTGCCGGGGTCATAGAATTACTGATGACCAACCACCCCCACGATTGCCCTGTGTGTGAAGAAGGTGGGGAATGCCACCTACAAGATATGACCGAAATGAGCGGCCACACCACGCGCACTTACGATGAGCAAAAACGCACGCACAACAATCAATATCTAGGTCCGCTCATCAACCACGAAATGAATCGATGCATCAGCTGCTATCGCTGTGTTCGCTACTATAAAGATTACGCAGGCGGGCGTGACTTAGACGCTATGGGCGCTCACCACCACGTGTATTTCGGCCGCCATACAGACGGAGTCTTGGAAAGCCCCTTTGCTGGCAACTTGGTAGAAGTGTGCCCCACTGGCGTATTTACCGATAAAACCTTTAGTGCACATTACTCACGCAAATGGGACCTACAAACTTCCCCCTCGGTTTGTCAGCATTGCGCAGCGGGTTGCAACATAACTCCAGGCGAGCGATACGGCACACTAAAGCGCATAACCAATCGGTACAATGCAGACGTCAATGGTTACTTCCTGTGTGATAGAGGTCGCTTCGGCTATGGTTTTGTCAACAGCGACGATAGGGTTACGCAGCCCTTAGCGCGCGAAACGATCAATCACGCCGACAATACAAACAGCGACACTGCAATTCAATGCTCCACTGAGAACAGTCTTACTCGCCTCACTCAAGCGCTAAAAGACCCAGCTACTATTGCGATTGGTTCACCTCGCGCGTCACTAGAAAGCAATTTCGCGCTGCAATCGGCCGTCGGCGAAAGTCGTTTTTATCGAGGCATTGCGCCCAGTGAAGACACAACGATAAATACGCTGCTCAAATTTCAACAGTCCAGCTGCGTCAATAGCGCATCCCAGAGGACAATAGAAAGCTGTGATGCCGTTTTAATTTTGGGCGAAGACCTTACGCACACTTCACCGAGAACGGCATTGAGTTTGCGTCAAACTGTACGACAAAGAGCGCGCGAGCTAGCAGACGAAGCTCGCATTCCCTTTTGGCAGGACGCGGCCGTAAGAGAACTCGCGCAACAAGAAAAAAGCCCGCTGTTTATCATCAACACCCACAAAGGCGATTTGGACGATATCGCTGAAAATACTTATTTCAACTCGCCTCAAAAAATTGCCCGCCTAGGCTTTGCTATAGCAGAGCAACTGCGTGATAAAAGCGGAGCCCTGAGCGCCTCATTAACGCCCGAAGAAAAAGAAATGTGCTCCACCATTGTTAATGCCTTGAGTCAGGCTAAGCGCCCTTTAATTATTGCGGGAGCATCGCTGCTCAATGAAGATGTCCTCAACAGTGCTCTGGACGTGATTAAATCTCTCCACATTAATAGAGAGGAGGTGATTCAGGCGCATTTGGTCGTGCCGGAAGTGAACTCCATTGGTCTCGCAATGCTTACTCAATCAAGCGCCGAAAGAAGCTTGAGCGAAGCACTAAAACAGATTGAATCTGGCGCAGCAAAACGCCTAGTAGTACTGGAAAACGATCTGTATCAGCGAGTGAATCCTGAAAAACTTGATGCCGCGCTGGAAAAGCTTGATGAAATCATCGTCATCGATCATGTCTGGCACAATGGCATGGCAAAGGCAGACTTAATTATACCGGCCGCCAGCTTTGCCGAGGGTGATGGCACGGTAGTGAGCAGCGAAGGACGCGCGCAGCGATTCTTCGCCACATTCCCAGTAAACGCAGACAATAGTTCAGCCAATGATAGCTGGCAATGGGTTAATCAAGCGCTCGATAATCGCTGGAAAAATTTCGACGCGATTGTGAATGCCTGCGCAGAAAGCAACGATTTGTTAGCACCTATCGCCGACCTAGCTCCCCCTGCTGATTATCGTCAACACGGCCTTAAAGTACCACGTATGTCCCATCGTTACAGCGGCAGAACAGCCCTCTCCGCCAATATAAATGTGAGCGAAGTTAAACAGCCCGCAGACCCGCAGACCGCGCTCGGGTTCACTATGGAGGGCAGCAACGTAAACGCCCCCGGCCCACTACGCAATACGGCGTGGGCACCAGGCTGGAATTCAAACCAATCAATCCACAAATTTCAGGATGAAGTAGGCGGCCCCCTAACAGGCGGCTCTAGCGGGCTTTGCCTCTTCGGCTCCGCAGAATCTAACGAACTTGAATTTGGCGTTCCGTCTGAACAAACAAGCAACGCAGATTTTAGTGCGATACCTTTCTACCATATTTTTGGTAGTGACGAGTTAAGCAACTTCGCCGCTCCTATCGCAGAGCGAAGCCCCCAAGCTTATCTGGCGCTTAACCCTTTGGATGCTGCGCAACTAGACCTTACACAGGGAGACGGTGCCACTTTAAGGTTTGAGAATTTACAGCAAGTGTTTTCATTGACCGTAGTCATTAGACCAGAACTTATTCGCGGACTTGTTGGGCTGCCAATAGGTTTAGGCGGCTTAACACGCCATTTACTTGAGCACTCACCTCTTCTCGAAAAAAATCTCGCCTGGCAACGCGTTCCCAGCGGCCGAGACCAAAATGTCATAGCCACAGATCAGAGTATTGGCCTCAGTGAAGGACTTGTACCATGAACACCGCTATTTTAATCGCCACTGTACTTATTTGCCTGCTGTCATTGGCCGCTTTGCTAATTTGGCTTGAACGACGCCTGCTGGGTATTTGGCAAGACCGACTGGGGCCCAATCGGGTTGGCTTTTTGGGTTTGGGTCAGGTGGTAGCTGACATGATCAAAATATTTACTAAGGAAGACTGGATCCCCCCTTTCGCGGACAAGGGTATTTTTATACTTGCGCCCACTATTGTTGTGATTGCCATGTTGATGGCCTTTGCCGTGGTTCCCTTTGCGCCCGACACCAGCATCAGCAATCTAAACATTGGACTATTATTCTTTTTGGCCATGAGTTCCCTTGCCGCTTATAGCGTCATGCTCGGGGGTTATGCCTCTAATAACAAATACGCCTTGCTCGGCAGCTTGAGAGCGGCAGCGCAGACAGTAAGCTACGAAGTTTTCATGGGGCTGTCACTAATGGGCGTGGTGCTACTGACTGGCTCATTCAACATGAGCGACATCGTTCTGGCCCAGAAAGAGCATGGCTGGTTTGTATTTTCACAATTTGTAGGATTCATAGTCTTTCTAGTTGCCGGAATTGCGGAAAGTCATCGCTTGCCTTTCGACTTACCTGAAGCAGAACATGAAATTGTTGCCGGTTTTCACACTGAATATTCCGGCATGAAATTCGGCTTATTTTTCATTGGCGAATATCTGGGCGTTGCGCTCATCTCGGCGGTAATCACCACCTTATTTTTTGGCGGTTGGCTCGGGCCAGAGTTTATGCCCCCGCTATTTTGGTTCTGCTTAAAAACCTTTATTTTTATTTGCTTCTTCGTACTACTACGAGCGGCCGTACCGAGACCGCGATACGACCAACTCATGATGTTCGGATGGAAAGTAATGCTCCCCATATCACTGCTAAATTTGCTTATTACCGCCGCCCTCACACTCGCGAGGGCCAGCTAATGTTATCGCAGCTCCGAACTTTATGGACAGTATTGCAACATACCTTCACCAAAGCAGACACCGTAGAATATCCAGATGTGATGCCCTATCTGCCGCCCAGGTACCGCGCTCGCATTGTGCTTACCCGCGACCCCGATGGCGAAGAGCGTTGCGTGGCTTGCAATCTCTGCGCAGCCGCATGCCCAGTTGATTGTATCGCCTTGCAAAAAACCGAAGACGACGAAGGCCGCTGGTATCCCGAATGGTTTCGAATTAATTTTTCGCGTTGCGTTGTCTGTGGATTATGTGAAGAAGCCTGCCCAACTCACGCCATTCAGCTCACACCCGATTTCGAATATTGCGAATACAATCGCCAAAATATGGTGTATGAAAAAGAAGATCTTCTAATCAGCGGCACAGGTAAATATCACGACTACAACTTCTATCGAATTGCTGGCAAGGCTATTAGCGGAAAAGACAAAGGTCAGGCCAGAAACGAAGAACAACCCATCAACATCAAGAGCCTATTGCCATGACAGTTTTGTTATTTTACGTTGCGGCGGCCGTTGCCATTGTGGCAACTCTGCTGACCATTACTCGGACCAACATCGCTCACGCCCTACTCTATTTAGTGGTATCTTTGCTCTCGATCGCCGTTATTTTTTATATGATAGGAGCGCCACTCGCGGGCGCCTTGGAAGTGATTGTATACGCAGGCGCCATCATGGTGTTGTTTGTGTTTGTCATCATGATGCTAAACGCGGGCAAGCCAACGGAAGACCAAGAAAGAGCCTGGCTGGCCAACACGTCATGGCGTGGCCCAGCTTTGTTATGCGCGATCCTTCTGGCTGAAATGCTCACGCTTCTCTCCGGTGGCATTGGCGGTCATGTGAGCACACACGTGAGCGCCAAAGAAGTAGGCATATTACTTTATGGACCTTATCTACTCGCGGTTGAACTTGCATCTATGCTATTACTCGCCGGATTAATTGGCGCCTATCACCTAGGGCGTGAAGATAACGTTGAGGAGCGGCCAAAATCATGAATGGCATTCCAATAGAACACGGTATTTTATTGGCCGCAATTTTATTTTCTCTAGGCTTTGTGGGCGTACTCACACGCCGCAACATAATTTTCGTTTTAATGAGTTTGGAAATCATGCTAAACGCAGCGGGCTTGGCCTTTGTGGTTGCATCAGCGCGCTGGCAGCACGCTGATGGACAAATTATGTTCCTGATGATATTGACGCTCGCGGCGGCTGAAGTTGCTGTTGGACTGTCACTCATTATTCAATTTTACAAACGGTTCCAATCTTTGGATATGGACCAGCTGAGCAAACTCGGAGGATAACCATGGACAAGCTCTGGCTGATACCCACCTTTCCACTGCTCGGCTTTTTACTGCTGACCCTAGCGCCCCTCACTGTGGGCAATCTACCACGAAAATTAAGCGGCCTAATCGGTGCCGGCTCCATTGGCTTAGCCGCATTAAGCACCCTCTATGTCGGTCACGACTTCCTAAATAGCGGCGAGCAGAGTTTTCAGCAAGTGCTGTGGCAATGGTTTGAAACCGGCTCACTTAAAATTGGCTTCGGCCTGCATTTAGATTCTCTATCACTTGTCATGTTGAGCGTTATTACCGGCGTGGGATTTCTAATTCACGTGTACTCCACCGGTTTTATGTTTGACGACCCAAGCTTTTCTAGGTTTATGAGTTACATGAACTTATTTGTAGCGGCTATGGTGATGCTGGTACTCGCTGACAATTTGGCCCTACTGTTTCTCGGCTGGGAAGGTGTGGGTTTGTGCAGTTATTTACTCATAGGATTTTGGTACACAGACCCGCATAACGGCTATTGTGCACGCAAAGCTTTTGTCGTTACGCGAGTAGGTGACACGGCCATGGCCATAGGTTTGTTTTTACTATTCCAAGAAGTGGGCACACTGCACATCAATGAAATAATGGCGGTTTCTGGTAAGCAGTGGTCGACAGGCGATAGCACCATTACCTTAATTGCCTTTTTATTGCTGGGTGGCGCGGTTGGTAAATCAGCGCAACTGCCCTTGCAAACTTGGTTACCCGACGCCATGGCTGGGCCCACACCCATCAGCGCCTTGATTCATGCCGCCACAATGGTAACCGCCGGCGTTTATTTAATTGCTCGCACTCACCCCTTATTTATTCTTGCACCTGACGCACTCATGGCCGTGGCCATTGTGGGAGCCGCGACATTATTAGTTGCGGGCTTTACCGCACTCACTCAATCCGATATCAAACGCATTCTCGCCTATTCCACTGTCAGCCAAATTGGCTATATGTTTTTGGCGCTGGGCGTTGGCGCCTGGAGCGGTGCTATTTTCCATTTAATGACCCACGCCTTTTTTAAAGCTCTGCTCTTTCTCGGCGCGGGCACCATTATTATGAGCCTGCATCACGAACACGACATATTCAAAATGGGCGGAATGCGCAAAAAATTACCCCTCGCATTTCTCTGCTTCATTGTGGGTAGTGCCGCACTGGTAGCCTTACCGCTTACCTCTGGCTATTACAGTAAGCATGACATAATGCTCTACGCTTGGGCATTACCCGACGCTGGCCCCGGGCTTTGGGCCGTCGCATTATTAGGCGCACTCTTGACGGCCATCTACACATTTCGACTCGTGTTTGTGGTGTTCTTTGGCCCAGTGTCTAAGCATCACGCCGACGCCACAGAGGTCAGGAGTATCAGCATGGCACTGCCTCTCTTAGTTTTATGTGTGCTGGCACTTTCCGGGGGTTACTGGGCCCTACATTTAGGCAGTGTATTGCCGGCTGGTGAACACCCCCATGTTCCCGGCTTAGTCAATGGCCTCACCAATGCGGTTCCTCTTCTAGGCATCGCAATCGCCTACCTTTATTTTGGTTCCCGCAAGCTAAGCGTAGAAAAACTAATGGCCCTGCCTATGGCTAAAAATCTACATAGTTTTTGGCGCAGCGGCTGGGGCATGGACCAACTGTATAGTAATTTACTGGTTAAACCCTGGATATTAATCGCTCGAATTAACCACAGCGATATCGTTGACCACTTCTACAGTGTGATCGCGCTGATAAATCAATTAATACACGAACTATTAAGCAAAACCCAAAATGGCAAGTTGCGCTGGTATACCAGCAGCTTGGCGATTGGCACCGTTTTACTGCTAGGTTTTGGGCTGTGGACTTAGTTTAAAACCATTAACACAACACTAACAGAGTGAAAAAATGCAATGATATTAGTCTTTCTCATTTTGCTCTTATTTACCGGCGGCGTTGTGGCGTGGCTGGCGGAGTCCATTAATCCGAAACTACCTCGCTGGATAGCCCTGTTGAGCGTAGGTGTGGCGCTCGTGATGCTAGGGCAACTTGGCCCACTATTTTCCACGAATGTCTTAGAAGCTCAAACCACACAAACCTGGGACCTTTTGCTGATTGCACCGTGGATTCCGCGCTTTGGCATTCAGTTTATCTTTGCTGCCGACTCACTCACTTATCTAATGTTACTGCTTACCGCCGTTCTGGGCCTCGTAGCGGTAGGCTCGGCGTGGAGTGAAATCAAACAACGCAGCGGCTTTTTTTACTTCAATTTAATGTGGGTACTCGCTGGTGTGGTAGGTATTTTCACCGCCATGGACATGTTTCTGTTTTTCTTTTTCTGGGAAGTAATGCTAATCCCCATGTTTTTTATCATCGCTATATGGGGTCACGAAAATCGCAGCTACGCCGCGATCAAGTTCTTTATATTCACGCAAGCCAGTGGGCTGTTGATGCTCCTCGCCATTATCGTTATGGCTATTTTGCAAGCACGGCACACCGGCACACTCTCATTCAATTATTTTGATTGGCTACAAAACAGCGCGGCAGGAATACTCAGCCCTACGGTCAGTGGATTCTTAATGCTGGGCTTTTTCGTTGCCTTCGCCGTAAAGCTACCCTCATTTCCGTTCCACACTTGGCTGCCAGATGCGCACACACAAGCGCCCACGGCGGGCAGTGTTATCTTGGCCGGAGTGCTTTTGAAAACCGGAGCTTATGGCTTGCTTCGCTTCGTTCTACCGCTGTTCCCAGAAGCCAGCGCAGAGTTTGCGCCTATCGCCATGACTCTGGGGGTTATTAGTATTCTCTACGGCGCTTCCATGGCATTTGGTCAGCAGGACATCAAGCGCCTGATCGCCTATTCCAGCATTAGCCACATGGGCTTTATTACTCTGGCTATCTTTGCCGCCACCACCGTAGCGTTACAGGGTGCGGTGATGACAATGCTCGCCCACGGTTTAAGTTCAGCCGCACTGTTTGCTATGGCAGGCGCCATTCAGCATCGCTTACACACGCGCAATTTTGCCGACATGGGTGGTTTATGGGAGTCTGCACCGCGCTTTGGGGCGTGTATGATGTTCTTCTGTTTAGCCGCACTAGGCCTGCCGGGGCTAGCAAACTTTGTCGGCGAATTTCTCGTTTTAATTGGCAGCTTTAGTGTCAATCCGACCTTAGTTTCCATAGCCGCCTTAGGCATGATTGCTGCACCCATTTATGCCCTGATGGCCATGCAGAAAATTTTTCACGGCGCGCCAAAACCGGGTTTGACCCTTAAGGAATTAAACCTTCGAGAATCGAGCATGCTAGGTTTACTCATTGCGCTAACGATCTACCTGGGCTTTTTCCCTCAAGGCGTTTTAGATCTACTTGAACCGCTAATGCTAACCACAGCACAACACACAGGTATCGTGCTATGAATACAGACGAACTGTTTGCTCTCCTCCCTCTTATAGCACTTGCAGCCGGCACTGTTGTGGTCATGTTAATTGCCGCCTTTGCTCGCAGCCACGCTGCGGTCTCTCGTATGAGTGCAATAACTTTGCTCATCACCCTTGGCTGCATCGCCTTAGTTGCCGGAGACATACCTCGCGGCGTAACTCCTCTGCTCATCGTCGATGGCTTTGGCTTACTATTTAGCAGCGTATTAGTCGCCGCCAGCTTTGCGATCTGCCTTATGGCATACCCCTACTGGGAAGTTCGCAACATCGCACGCGAAGAGTTTTATATTCTTTTACTAATTGGCACCTTAGGCGCCGTAGTCTTGGTCATGTCGCGCCACATGGTGTCACTATTACTTGGCCTTGAAACTCTCGGCGTCTCCCTATTTGCAATGGCTGCCTACAGTACACGCTTACGCCAACAGGAAACCCTTGAGCACAACCGAATTCAAGCCGATCAATCTCTCGAGGCCGGTTTTAAATACCTAGTGCTATCAGCACTCGCCTCTGCTGTTCTTTTGTTTGGTATGGCACTTATTTATTTAGAAACCGGGCACATGGACTTCGCCCCCGCGCCGATATCCAGCAATGGCTCAACCACTCTAGTCTTCTACGCAGGCAGTGCGCTGCTACTTGCGGGGATTGCCTTTAAGTTATCACTCGTACCATTTCACCTCTGGACTCCAGACGTTTATGAAGGTGCTCCTGCGCCCGTCACCACCTTCGTAGCAACCCTATCTAAAGGTGCCATCTTTGCTGTAGCCCTGCGATATTTTGTCACCAGTGAAACCCTCGCCAACCCCGCGATTTTTTCAGCCGTGGCCTTCGTTGCGGCAATCTCTATGTTGGCAGGAAACTGGCTTGCACTTTTACAAAATGATCTCAAACGCTTGCTTGCCTACTCCTCAATCGCCCACCTCGGCTACCTGATGATCGCCTTTCTAGCCCTGCAAACCCAGAGCACCCAATTTGCTGTAGAAGCCAGCTCCGTATACATCCTTACCTACATCGTTACCAGCTTAGTCGCCTTTGGCATAATCACATTATTGAGTAGCGGCAATGGTCCAGAAACAAAAGAAATTAGCGACATAAAACTTTATCACGGCCTGTTTTGGCGACACCCAATGATTGCCGCAGGATTATCCATCTCGCTTTTATCTCTAGCTGGAATACCCTTAACCTTAGGATTTATTGGAAAATTTTATTTACTATCAGCCGGCGCAGAATCACAGCAATGGTGGCTAGTGGGAACCCTAATAGTGGGTAGCGCAATCGGTTTGTTCTATTATTTGCGCGTTATTACCGCGCTCTTTAAAACCGGCGCATCAAAAGACGCGCAGTGGCAGCCAGGTCGACTTTATGCGAGCTCCTCCAGCATACTCACGGTACTCATTATCAATATCTTAGTGTTTGGTGTATTCCCGCAGCCTCTACTGGCCACGGTTCAATGGCTAAGTGCCAGCCTCATAGACCTGTAAAACAAAATCTACTTGACTAATACCCCCCAAACAAATACTGTATATCCAAACAGTATTTGCTTAGAGACGCCAACAACCGTTGGCGCAATTATCAGGAGAGATCGCTATGGGAGTTATCGCTGTATGGAAATGCGACCGGGACGGGGCCATGTTTAGCAACAAAAAAGACGCCGAAGAACACGACAAAATGCTCGAGCTGGCCGCCAACATTAGCAGCCTACTCGAAGAACACATTACCGGCTTAAGTGAAACTCACAGTGAAGAAATTGGCCTGTTGCTGGCCCGCCGTCGTGAATCTTTAGCCAAAGCCTGCAAAGGTAAACCCGAAGCGTTAATGGAAGAAGCCGTAGACAACAGCAGCACCGACAATGTCACGCCCCTAAACGCCAGCGCCTAATACCTTCCTTTGTTCGTGCAGGCTCCTTGGGCTTATCGCTGCCAGCCATAGTTATAGCCATATCTATGAGCGTTAGATAATTCCAGTCAAAGGAGCCGAACCTTCGCCGTTGCTCCACCACTCCTTCCCGGTGTACAACGGCCTTTTTATTAACGGCCTGAAGAAATGACTTCCGCTTCCTTTTTTATTCCCTCAAGCACTTCAACAGCATTGCCATTTTTAAACTTTTTAGCCTGTTCCAACGCCGTTTTACCCGTTAAGTCCCTGTATTCAATGTCTGCACCATGAAAGATTAAACGCAAAAGTATTTCTCGTTCAGGGTTTAACTCAGCGGCAATAATTAGAGGTGTTTTATTTTTACTGCCCACCACCTTATTTATATCAGCACCCAGCGTAATAAGTTCATCGATTATTAAAGGCGTCAAGCTAGAGGCCGCCGCCGCACTTAGGGGGGTTCCGCTGAAAATCACATCGGCCTCGTTGACGTCGGCTCCGCGACGAACCAATGTTGAGATTATCATGGGGTCCTTGGTGGCCATTGCCGCCCACATCAACACACTGCCATTTTTGTTCCCCGGCAAAAGCGCCCTATCGGGCACGCTATAAACATCATCCAGCGTAGCTGAGACCCAAAATTCCTCAGTACTGTATTTCTTATCGGGATTGCTAAGCTTGATGTAGATTGCAAAAGCAACAACGGCCAGCAACAAAACTAACAGCTTGGGATTTACTGAATTCATTTCCATCCTATTAACTCAAATTTCGGAGCAGCCAGGAATACGGACAAACCTGCGACCGACCACAAAGTAAAGCACCCTGACGGGCCGATTTATTGACACATTTCATCACAATTCATCGCCACATTGTCAGATTACCAACATAAAACAGCCACGCCCAGCTGTTTTACTAAGCCTGTGACTTACCCAAACCCAAGCCTTACAGGAAATTAAACATGAAATCATCAAAGAAAATCATCGCAATTAGCAGCCTAGTCGTCGCCAGTACCATCGCCCCTCTTTCACAAGCCATGGAGACGGAAGCGAAACAAGGCGCCTCTTTTTTTACTTCAACCATTCTCGGCGCCGTGGCCGGAGGGCCCGTAGGTTTTATGCTTGGCGCAATCGGCGGCGCTTATATGGGCGAGCAAATAAAAAAAGCCGATGCCCTAGAGGATCAAAAAAGTCTTCTAGATGGTGCTGAAATGGCATTGTCCAAATCACAGGAAACAATCGCCCGCTTAGAACGAGAACTACTCGCCGCTGAAAACGATGTGACAAATATGCAGCAACTCGCCGTTGATAACTTGAAGTTTCAGGTACTGTTTAAAACCGGTCAAGACGAACTAAGTGCCCGTGGGAAAAACAAAGTGCAAGCATTAGCAGACTTCCTAAAGCAAAGCCCAGACTTGCTCGTGCGCCTCAATGGCCACGCCGACCCAAGAGGCACAGACAAATACAACAACGTGCTATCCGATTTCCGAGCCCAAAATGTTGAAAGTGATCTCGTGGCAGCCGGCATCGAAGTCAACAGGATAGAACGTCAAGCGCACGGCGCCCAAGCTTCAGTTGCGCCCAAAGGCGACCTAGAAGCCTATGCTATGGAGCGCCGAGTGAATATTGAAATTATTGACCCTAGTATTCAGCAAGACGTAGCCCTGCACTAAGATTGCAACTTACTCCAAGCCATGAGCCCATTTGCCCGGTTTACGCCGGGCCTTTTTATTTTCCCAGCGATAGCGCCACTTACCCCAGCTTTGTCCTCTAGCTAGACTAGCGGTAAGCCGCCTATAATAGGCCCCTCATCAAAATTCGAGTTTTCTAGGATAAGCCAGAAGGCACTGGCACTTCGGTCTAAACTCCTGCAAAATTGACCATAATTAACAAAGGCCCTCCAAATGACAATCAAAACATGGCACCAACTGGTGCACAATCGCGATGCCGCAGGACTGGATTCTCTGCTCGACGACAACGTCGTCTTCCACTCCCCTGTTGTACACACTCCCCAAAAGGGCAAAGCTATAACCCAACACTACTTAACTGCAGCGTTTGAGGTACTGTTCAACGGTACATTTAAATATGTAAGAGAGCTTCAAGACGAGGACAATGCCATCTTGGAATTCCAGGTGGAAATTGATGGTATCAGCGTGAATGGTGTCGACATGATTAGGTGGAACGAAGAGGGGAAGATCACTGAATTTAAAGTCATGATTCGACCACTGAAGGCCGTCAACATCCTCCACCAACACATGGGGGCCATGCTTCAAGCCAAAGCCGCCGGAGCAAAAACCTGATGACTAACAACGACGTACTTCGACGCCTGCGCTTCACCTTCGATCTTAGCGATTCTAAAATGATGGCAATTTTCGCTTCGACTGATACAGAAATCAGTCGTGCGCAAATTAGCAGCTGGCTAAAAAAAGACGATGACAGTGATTACCAATCGTGCAGCGATGAATACTGCGCTTTATTTCTGAATGGCTTCATAAACGAAAAACGCGGTAAAAAGGATGGCGCTACACCCGCCCCAGAAACTGTGCTGAACAACAATATTATCTTCACTAAATTGAAAATTGCTTTAAGCCTTAAGGCCGAAGAAGTTCTGGAACTTTTGGCTTTAGCCGACTTCCGCCTAAGCAAACATGAACTGAGCGCATTTTTTCGAAAGCCAGACCACAAGCATTATCGAGTATGTAAAGATCAAGTTATGCGCAATTTTTTACACGGGATGCAGCTAAAATATCGACCTAATGCCTAGATATTAACTCAAGTTTTGGAGTTCATTTATTAGTAAATGGTGCCAATCAGCCGGGCCGCCAGGGTGCTTCATGTTGTGGCCGGTCGCAAGTTTGTCAGTATTAAAGTTTAAGGCAGCGGGCTTATAAACCCCGCTGCCACTCTTCGCGAAGCGGTATTACATTAGGGTCATGAATGGCTGTGCGCACCATAGATAAAAGCTTGTCTTTGTCCTTCCCCAAGGTACCTTTTAACACTAAATAATTTGACGCATGGTCGCTACGAAAGATTGTTTTCTCCAGCGACAGTGAATCCAACAATACTTCCATTTCGCGAAACAATTCCATTTTGACCAATTTTCGCCAGCGGCCGTTGAAATTCTTCTCAAAACGCTCACTGCCGGTGGGGAATTCAACCACTAAAGTCGATAAAAAATCGGGTTGCGCGGCATTCATCAAGCGAGCCGAATTTTCGGCATGTCGCTCGCTAAGTTCTGGGCCGCCCAGGCCGTTCAGGATCATTACCGAGCTTTTCATTCCGGCCTGTTTTATTTTAAGCAGCGCGGACAAGGAAGTTTCATAAGTCTCGCCTTTTCCAACGAGCTCTAGCAGTTCATCATCCCCACTTTCACAACCAACATACATGAGGCTAAGACCCATTTCCCGTAACTCTCTGAGCTCCTCAACACTTTTCTTTTTCAGATTTCGAGGCAAACAATAAGACGATACCCGCTGGACGTCAGGATAGTATTGTTTGATTGCGACCAGAATATCTTTGAGCCGGCGGGTGGAGAGTGTCATGGCATCACCATCCGCCAAGAACACTTTCCGCACAGGATAGCCAGCCTCGGCCAGAAGCTTCAGCTCAGCCCTGATCTCTTCGATGGCCTTAGGCCTGAACCGCTTGTCGTCTGCGGTGTACATTTCACAGAATGTACACTTGTTATGGGAGCAACCATTGGTTACCTGCAGAATGAGAGACCTACCTTCGCTCGGCGGGCGGAAAACCGGTTCAATATAATTTAGAGGATACATAATCGTCACACAAATTTGGTGGAGGCATTGCGCCTGTAAAGCAAGCGGAAAACCATAGCAAATGAAGCGGCTTATGCAAAGGAGTGATTGACGCTATTCGGCATTCACCGTGCCACGCCCACCCATCGCTGCGAACCATTGGTTTGTATACTATCAAAGGGGTAGCAGGTCACTAACAACAGCTGATCTGATTGTACATCAATGAGAAACTGATCGAGCGCCGTATCCACCACCTCACCGCGCACAAAAGAATAGTCGCGCCAAACGCCACTAACCGACTGCAAACGAATCCCATCACCTGAAGCTAGGTTTTTTAACTTGCGAAAATGCGTATCTCTATGCCCACCAATCATGACACTGCCCACATGACCCGGCTGTGCGGTTGAGGTTACATGGGCGGGGCCAAAGGCCAGGCTGTTCCCACCGCTGCCGGCAAGCACATAGTAATCATGTAGTAGTTCTGAGTCATGACTCACTTGTAGACGCCCAACAGGCCATGTATCAGCCCACGGCCACGGTTTTTGTCCTAGGCTATTCAGTTGCAATGAACGCTCCCATGCGTCTTCAATAAGCACCTGGGCCAGCCCCGCCTTTATGTAGATATAGGCAGCACTGCCTCCTTGCCAAAGCGCTATCAATAGCAGGGATGCTGGTAGAAATGAACGTACGGAAAAATTCTTCATTTTATCGCTACCGAACGAAGTATAAATTTGCAAAGCGCCGCCAGCACCAAGAACAAAACACTCAACAACAAAGACAAAGGCGCCGAGCTGGCCGTTTTTGGCAAAGCTACTGGCATAAGGTTTTGCCCTTTAGCGACTAAGTTTGGTAAAGAATTTGACTTGAGGCTTACTGTTTTTGGACGTGAGACTTTTTCTTCCACAGCAACAAAGCTGGTATATGGGCTCATCAACTTATGCTGTAAGGCCAAGGCTAATACCTCTTCACGGATCACCGCAGGATTGCCCCCAAGGTGCTTTTGGTCCATGAGCGCGGCAATCTTGTCTCTGGCCCATAAGCTAGCAACTCCTGGGCTGTTTTTTGGGCGAGACAATTTCAAATCCCGAATCCATGGAGCACTGGCACCAAAACCTTGCAGACTCAGCACCTCACCTGAGTCAGGCGAGGAATCAAGTTTCGCAGCAATGATAAGAGGTTCATTTGCGTATAGGTCAGGCAGACGAGCTGGCCATGTTTCAGCTGAGCGACCTTTTGGCCATGTTAAATTTAACTGGGTCATCACGGGTGATTCTAGCTGAGTAAAAAGAGCGCCCATTTTACTACTCACTTCGCTCAGGTCACTGATGTAGCTAAATGTTCCTCGGCCAAACTGCGCGGCCTTTCGCATAAAGAAACTATTGGGCGCCGACCCGATGCCCACTGTAAATAATCGCGCCCGGCCCAGCTGCTTTTCAATCAATTGAAACAAAGCACTTTCATTACCAACACTACCATCCGTTATAAAAACCAATTGCTGCAAGTGCTTCTCTGACGTACTAAGCTGAAATTGCACCAAGGCATCATTCAGTGCCGGCGCCATATGCGTACCTCCACTGGCGTGTAGACTACCCACAAAATTAATCGCCCGTGCCACAAGCTGTGCATTGGCTGGCATCACTTGCGGAAACAAGCGAGTGTGGGTTGAATTGAACTCGATGACGTTAAAACGATCTTTGGGTTTTAAACGCTCCAAGGCCAATATTAAACTGCGTTTTGCCTGAACGATGGAACCGCCCCCCATTGACCCGGATGTATCGATAATGAAGATAAGCTCCCGAGGCAGCGTCTTTTTACTCTCGTTTAACGCCGCGTATTGAGGAGGTACCAACATTACCAATGCATAATGCTCGCCATCTTTCTCTTCGGTGAAAATTGCACCCGCGGGTTCGTTATTCTTACTGGGTGTCCAGCGCAACTCAAAATCTCGATCCATAGCCGTGGTGCCGGCCGCCAAACCGATCTGATGATGTTCTCCCTCTTTTCGCAAAACAATTTTATGATAAGCACTATCAACCGACGCCAAAGGTAAGCCCGCGTCAAGCTTCACTGAAATGCTTATTGGGTTGTTCAACTCCTTGCGGGACTTCGCCGCTGGAACCATTGGAGGTGTAATGTGATCGGCATCTGGTACCTCATGTGTCGGCATTGCCCAACCGTTTCCCTCGCTAACAAGTTCAGTATTTACTCGCCCCGGGATAAATCGAGGAGTAAGTGTGGTAGGCAATCGCCACACAAAATCACCTTGCTGATAATCCACTTTTTGCAAAAAGTGCAGGCGAACCTTTAAACTTTCACCGGGCGCGATGTTCGCCACTTTTTGAGTGAATAAATTGGGCCGCTGCTGTACTACCAACGCCGCCTTTTTACCGGCGGCCTTTGCTTTCTTATAAATTTTTTTCGCCTCTCGACGTTCTTTAATGTTGCCCCGAATAATTCTGTCACCCACTTGAAATTGCATTGCATCCACAGCTGCAGTTTCGGGCAAGGGCAATACATACGTCGCCTCAACCCATTCATTACTGGTGTTCTTAAATTTTTGAGTTAATGTCACAGATGCAATCATTCCACTGATGTCGGCCTTCAGGTCACTGGAAAGATGAAGTGCAGGCCTGTACTGTGCCGCCGCATTATTTTCCTCGCGCAAAAACACTTCGCCTGCCACCACATCATCTGGCAGCTGCTCATAACTGAGAGAGCGAAGGCCTTCGGCATAAGCCTGTCGATGTGCGGCAAACACTAATATCGACAATGTAACCGCCGTCAATAGAAACCAGCGAAACCACCAGCGCAAGCCTTTGGAACCTTGCTGAGTAAATGCTTTCGCGTGATCATCAATGATGCGGTAAGGCGGGATCTTTTTAGTTTTAAACACAGACACTCTCCAGAAACTTGGGATTTGTTACGCTATTGAATCAAGCTCTGGAGGCTTTCTTAGGGCATAAAGAAGGCAGTCCGGCGATCAAAAGTGATGAATTGTGGCAAAAGAGCACTTGTGGCTGACAAATGGCACCGCAGCCGATAAAGTTTGCCTGCAAGCCCACAGAACTAAAGGACAACGAGCCCAATGGCCCGACATATCGCCATCATCGAAGACGAGCAAGCCATTGCCGACAACTACCGCGACGCATTGCAACGACAGGGCTACCGGGTTTCACATTATTTAGATCGCGCCTCAGCACTCAGCGCCTGCCAGCTGGCCTTGCCCGACTTGGCGATTATTGATGTGGGCCTGGGAGAAGATGTAGAAGGCGGTTTCGAGCTGTGCCGGGAGTTGCGCAGCTTAGCGCCCGAACTACCAATTGTGTTTTTAACCGCTCGGGACAGCGAACTGGACGCTATCTCAGGCCTGCGGCTGGGTGCCGACGACTACCTCACGAAAGACATTAGCTTGGCTCATATTATGGCCCGCATTGTTGCTCTGTTTCGGCGTGTAGACGCTCTACGAAAACCCGTAGTTGTTGAGGAGCTGATTCAGCGAGGTGAACTTGCCATTAACCTCGCGCGAATGTCAGTGCACTGGCAACAACAGGCAATCGATTTAACCGTCACGGAATTTTGGATTGTGCATGCACTGGCACAGCATCCAGGACACGTTAAGAATCGCCAGCAACTCATGGATGCAGCCAACGTTGTGCTAGACGACAACACTATTACATCTCACGTTAAACGCATTCGTAAAAAATTTTCCGCACAAGTTAATACCGGAAGCTTTGATTGTATTCAAACCGCCTATGGTTTGGGTTACCGCTGGCAGGACGACTCGCTCACATGAAACTGCGTCGCCAGCTCATGCTGGTCAGTTTAATGACTTTGTGTCTGCCTTGGGCCGGCTGTCAATACATTCAGGAAATGGAGGGGGCACTGCGACAAGGGCAAACCAACGCATTACTCGCCAGCGCTCAGGCTATTGCCGCTCGCCTAGGTGACGAACCCGAGCTCTTACATACTGAGCAGCACCGCTATGACGATCCTCGCCTACAACTCTACGCAGCGGAGCTACCCAACCCTGCCATTGTCGACGGCTACGCTGACGACTGGCGTCACCTTCCCATTCAAGCAAGAGCCTTCGCCACACCACCCGGCTCCGCCAAGGAGCGCTTTTCAGCTACCGTGCGCAGCGGGTTTTACCGTGACCAGCTCTATTTATTCATTGCGGTTAAAGACCGTGACATCCGCTATCACCACCCAGGGAAAAGCAACATCGCCAACGGTGACCATGTTCGAATAGAAACAGAATCGAATTACTACTATTTGCGCAACAGTGCGCCAGGGCAGCTAGTGGTAAAATCCTCCCCGAAAGATACCAATGCTCTCAAGCAAGGGCACGGCATTAGAGGTGTATGGGTTGAAAGCCAAGAGGGCTATCAAATTGAGTTGCAAATGCCTCTGGCGATGGGCGATAAGCGCTTCTCTCTCAGCGTTGTTAACCAATCACTGAAACCCGAACGTCTCGAATATTTCACACCTTTTGACCACAGCACACATGAACAAGATGGCTTAGCCGGAGGGCTTATCCGTCCGATAACGGCCCTGAAAGACGCTATCGATATATTCCGACTCCCTGGGCTTCGCCTACGGGTGCTCAATCATTCCGCTTGGGAACTTGCCGATACCGGTCAAAATCCGGACCAAGCAACGCGACCACAGGCCCACTGGATACTCCCCTCACTCTATGCTGCCGCGCTCAAAGGCGTGACGCTGCCAACAAGACCAACGAGCGCCACAGGTCGCTTAGGCGGCGAAGAAATAATGCAGGCCCTTCAGGGCTCCAATGACCGCCGCTGGTACGAAGGCAATCAGCAGCAATTGGGGAGCGCGGCAGCGCCCATTTTTTACCACAACAACGGCTATGAAGTAATTGGAGTGGTGGTCGTGGAACGCAGTAACAAGGTGTTATTGTCGCTGACCAACAATGCATTTAATCGCCTTTTGCTGCTTAGCATGGGGGCAGCATTGCTCGCGGGGCTTGGCCTGCTAGGTTACGCCACCTGGCTGTCTTGGCGCATTCGTCGCTTGAGCGTGGCCGCTCAGCAGGCTGTATCGGCTGACGGCCAGATACATGATCCAGACCGTTACTGGCCTCAAGCCCTTGCCAATGACGAGCTGGATGAACTGTCCAATCACTACCGAGGCCTTTTGATACGCCTGCAAGCTTATACCGATTATTTAAAAACTCTCGCCAATAAGCTCTCGCACGAACTTCGAACCCCGCTAGCGGTGGTGCGCTCGTCCTTAGATAATCTTGAACAGGAAGCCATCGGCGATCAAGCCGGAGTTTATCGTGCCCGAGCCAGCCAGGGCGCTGAACGTCTCAGTAAGTTGCTCACGGCAATTAGTGAGGCCAGCCGAGTGGAGAGTAGTATTCAGGGCGCTGAGTGCGAGTCGTTTTCGCTCCAGCAACTAGTGAAAGAAATGGCGAGTGCTTATTCAGATATTTATCCGACACACACCATTCGATGCCTAGTAGAAGGTGAAGATAAAAGCGATTTCAAGCTCTTTGGCGCTCCCGATCTCATTGCCCAATTACTCGACAAATTAATGGACAACGCAGCCGACTTCAGTCCTGCTGACGAGCCAATTATTATTCAATTGCGAAAGTACGAACGCTCACTGCAACTGCAGGTGTCCAATACTGGCCCCTTACTGCCTCAGGCCATGCAAGAGCAGCTATTCGACTCATTGGTATCACTTAGGGGCGGGCACGCCACAGAGGGCACGCATATGGGCCTGGGGCTGCATATTGTACGCCTAGTAGCCCAGTTCCACGGCGGTGTAGCCTTAGCTGAAAATCTCTCGGATCAAAGTGGCGTGAGGTTCACAGTAAACCTCCCAATAAACGGGCTTTGGGCGAATCCAATTTTTCGGCCCAAGGATGGTTGACAATTTCATGAAAAACGGGATAATACCGCGTCCTTGATTTCGACCCTTATTTATAGGAGCAACACGGTGGCTAATTCACCTCAAGCAAAAAAACGCGCACGTCAGAACGAGAAAGCTCGACTGCACAACGCCAGCCTGCGCTCCATGGTGCGCACTTACCTTAAAAAAGTAATTGCCGCCATTGATTCAGGCGATGCAGAAGCAGCTAAAGCGGCTTACGCCGTAGCTGTACCTGTTATCGACCGCATGGCTGACAAAGGCATTATTCACAAGAATAAAGCTGCACGTCATAAGAGCCGTCTTAACAGCCAAGTTAAAGCTTTAGCTACAGCTGCATAAGATACGTTCTCGCATTGTGTTAGGTGGTGAACAATACTTGTATTGAAAACCACTTAGTACAATGGGCAAAAAACCGGCATTAGCCGGTTTTTTTGTGCCTCTCATTTAGGCCCTAAGCTCCCACTTTAAACCTGCAAGATAAGGTCAGCCGCCTTTTCTGCTATGGCCATAACCGGCGCATTAGTATTGCCACTGATCAAGGTTGGCATAATGGAGGCATCCACAACTCGCAGGCGATCAATGCCATGCACCCGCAAGTTATCATCTACAACGGCCAAGCTATCAGAACCCATTTTGCAAGTGCCCACGGGGTGGTAAATGTGGTTGGCCCGCTCTTTTAGAAAAGCTTCAATATCGGCATCACTGTCACAACCATCTCCCGGCCTTACCTCTTCCGTGCGGTATTCATCAAATACTTTGGCTCTTAGGTATGCGCGTGTTTTTTTAACCGCCTCAACCATAATCGCCATGTCGTCAGCATGACTTAGCATGTTGAGATGTATCTTAGGGTCACTGCCCGGCTGCGCATCCTGCAAGCCCACAGAGCCTCGGCTTTGCGGACGCAACAAACACACATGAGCCGAATAGGCGTAGCGCATAGCAGCCTTCACATCTCGACCATGATCCTCCATGAACGCCGGCACAAAAACCCACTGTAAATCTGGCGTTTTAACCTCAGGAGAAGAGCGGAGAAAACCTCCTGCTTCAACATTCGAGCTGGCAAGCATCCCCTCTTTTCGCGTCAGGTACTTCCAAAGGTGTTTAATATTGTTAGGAATTTCATAAGGGTGATGTGCGATAGGGCCACGCTTACCACTGTAGTTCACCACAACTGCGTCGACATGCTCTTGTAAATTTTGCCCCACTCCCGGGAGATGGTGTTTCACTTCAATTCCCTGAGCCTGTAATTCAGCTTCTGGACCGATACCCGATAACATCAATACTTGTGGTGAGTTAAATGCGCCGCCCGCCAGAATCACCTCTTGCGTAGCCACAAGCGTATGTGCCTTATTTCGCTTATCTCGATAGGAAACCCCTCGAGCAAGCTTACCGTCGACATCAATATGGCTCACGCGCGCGCCTGTAATCACCGTTAAGTTGTCACGGTCCGTTACTGGGTGGAGATAGGCGTCGGCCGCACTCCAGCGCTGCCCAGCCTTCTGAGTTACTTGATAAAAACCAACACCTTCTTGTTCGGCACCATTAAAATCATCATTCAAGGGGTAGCCCAGCTCTTTAGCGGCGTCAATAAATCGATGATTGAAAGGGTGTGGCGATGCCACGTCCATTACATTGAGCGGGCCATCAACACCATGAAACTCATCACCTCCACGCTCTTGGTGCTGAGATTTTTTAAAATAGGGCAACAGACCATCCCACCCCCAACCTTTGTTGCCCAAAGACTCCCAGTGATCGTAGTCTTCCGCCTGCCCACGAATGTATAACATCGCATTAATTGAGCTGCTGCCACCCAAGGTTTTACCGCGAGGGCAAAAAATCTCACGATCATTTTGACTGGGTTCAGGAGCGGAATTAAACATCCAATTAAATTTGGCGTTTTTCATTAAAGAGACAATGCCTGAGGGGGTTTGAACTTTGAAGCTCTTGTCTTTTGGGCCCGCCTCGAGAAGACAAACCCGATGCTCCGGATTCGCAGACAAACGATTTGCTAAAACACACCCCGCTGAACCAGCACCCACAATAATGTAATCAAATTCCACGCCCACACACTCCTCAAAATGATGACTGACCCTGATAATAAACCCGAATATTACTTAGAACTCATTGACCCAGAGCTTGCCAACGGCCGCCGGCAGAGTCAATGCTAGCCTCGAGACACCGCAAAACCTCACCCAAGCCACTGAACTAACAAAGCGATATAAGCTACAATCGCCTTAATATAAGCCCTCACTGCACTTTTCATTCAGAATAGGGTCTAGAGAAGACGCAAAAAAAGCCGCGTGATTTGTGCGGTCAACAATCAACACATTTTCCAATGGAGTTTCACCCAATGAGCAAGTTCGACTACGATTTATTTGTTATCGGCGCCGGTTCCGGCGGCGTTAGGGCTGCACGTATGGCCGCAGGTTTTGGTGCACGAGTGGCCGTTGCCGAAGACCGCTATATGGGCGGCACCTGCGTAAACGTAGGCTGCGTGCCAAAGAAACTCTACGTTTATGCCTCTCAGTTCAGCGACGCCTACCGCGATGCGACCGGCTTTGGCTGGGGCGAAGCTGCGCCAACGTTCAACTGGAATGTGTTGCGGGACAACAAAGTAGAGGAAATATCTCGCCTCAACGGTATTTACGTTAACTTGCTAGAAAACTCTGGCGCCGAAATATTTAACGCTCGCGCCAAAATTACCGGCCCCAATACGGTACTGGTGGGCGACAAAGAGCTTAGCGCCGAACGCATTCTGATCGCCACAGGCGGCTGGCCCTTCATCCCCAACTTCCCCGGCAGCGAACACGCCATAAGCTCGAACGAAGTATTTGATCTTGCCGAATTCCCAAAGCGGGTTTTAGTGGTGGGCGGCGGTTACATCGCCGTTGAATTTGCAGGCATTTTTCAAGGCCTAGGCGCTGACACCACCCTACTGTATAGGGGCGAACTCTTTCTCCGCAGCTTTGACCAAGAAGTGCGTGAATTTGTAGCCACGGAAATTGCCCGCAAAGGCGTCAACCTAGCCTTCAATTCCAATATCGAAAACATCGAAAAGCAGGCCGACGGCTCGCTGCTGGCCACACTCACTGACGGCACCCAAACCGAAGCCGATATGATTCTCTACGCCACAGGCCGAAAGCCCAATCTACTCGACTTAGGCCTTGAAAATATTAATGTGAAGCTCAGCGCAAAAGGCACCATTGAAGTTGATGAAAACTTTCAAACCAGCCAGGCCAACATCTACGCCGTTGGCGACGTAATAGGTGGCGCCGAATTGACTCCCGTAGCCCTAGCTGAAGGCATGGCTCTAGCGCGCCACCTTTACAGCCCAGAGCACAAAAATGCACCCTGTAACATGGACTATGAGAGCATTCCCACAGCCGTCTTTTGCCAGCCTAACATCGGCACGGTTGGCCTATCAGAAGAACAGGCCAAAGAAAAATATGGTGAAATTTCTGTTTTCAGCTCCAGCTTTCGCGCACTAAAAAACACTATCAGTGGCAGTGAAGAACGCACCATGATGAAAATGATTGTAGATAAAGCCAGTGACCGCGTAATAGGTGTTCACATGGTAGGCCCTGATGCAGGTGAAATTATTCAAGGTATAGCAATTGCCATCAAGGCAGGGGCAACCAAAGCCGTTTTTGACGGCACGATTGGCATCCACCCAACCGCCGCCGAAGAATTTGTCACCATGCGTGAGGCTACCCGCTAATACGGGTTTACACCTCAGGCAAGTTATCGGCTAAATAACGCACCATATTACCACCCATAACTTTGCGAACTTGCTCCTCACTCAAGCCCTGCTCCAGCAGGGCGGCGGTGATTAAGTGCAACTTGGAAGTATCAAAACTCGTGATCACGCTGCCGTCATAATCAGAACCTAAAGCCACCGCGTCTTCACCCACAAGATTCACACCGTAAACGATCGCTTCCGCTACACCGGCGGCGCTAATATCACAGATAGCCTGCTTCCAATAGCCCACCCCAATTAAGCCACCTTGAGCCGCGATCGCCTTCATCAAGTCATCGCTGATATTCCGCGAGCTGTCACAGTGCCCGCGAAAGCCGGTATGGCTCACAATAACGGGACCACCTGACAAAGTTAGCACATCGCGCACAACGGCCTCTGAGGAATGCGCCACATCGATCATGATGCCCAGTTTTAGCATCTGATTCACCGCGTCACGACCAAATGACGTTAAACCCAGCTTACTTTTCCCGTGCAAAGACCCGCCAAGCTTATTATCAAAGAAGTGCTGCAAACTCATCATCCGAAAACCCGCATCAAACAAGCGATCGATGTTCGCCAGCTCGCCGGACAAGGCGTGCGACCCCTCCGTGCCCAATAACGCTCCCACAACAGATTTACCCGCTGCACGCTCTGCCAACAAAACTTCTAAATCACCCTGAGATTGAACCAGCGCCACTTCGTCGGGGGCGCGAGCCACAAACTCGTGAAGTTTCTGGGCTTGGTAAAGTGCCCGCTCACTGAGATCTTGCCAAGTGCCGCCTGGCCAAGCTTGGCTGATCACCAGAGAGGTTATATTGTCCGAAGCCTCCGCCTCATTAGCGTGAATGTTTTGTCCTTTTGGAGACTTAGTCACCGTAGTGAGCATTTGCAGCGCCACGTTACCCTCCCGTAGGCGCGGGAAGTCTACATGCCCACGATCACTGCGCTGGAGCAAATCGCGATTCCATAGCAAAGAATCTGCATGAAGATCCCCCACAAGTAGACTGTTATGAAAATCGAGTGTCGCAGGAGACACCGACGGCTCTACACTTGGCTCCACTTGATTTAACGACTTTTCAATCAAAGGCGGCGCTATTTGCACAAAAGCAAAGCCCACTAAGGCCAGCGACACAACACTAACTAGAATTTTCTTACCCATCAGGCATCCTTATTATTGTAATCTTGGCAGGAGTATATAAGCCCGCCACACAAATCGCATTCACTTATCGATAGAAAGTGGGCGGATCTAACGTCCTGCGGTATCATAGCGTTTTGCCAACCACACAACTGGCCGGAGCACCCCATGAGTTCGCTACAAGATCAGCTATTGAAAGCTGGATTAGTTGATAAAAAGACCGCTAAAAAGGCTGACAAAGACAAGCGCAAAGCTAAAAAGGTACAACATAAAAGTAAAGAAGTCTTGGTAGACGACGCAAAAGTGGCGGCCGCCCAAACCCGCGCGGATAAAACTGATCGCGACCGCGCCTTGAACGAAGCATTAAAAGCGGACGCCGAGCGCAAGGCCATTACCGCCCAAATAATTCAGCTCATTCAGGTAAACAAGCAAGCCAAAGGAGCAGGTCGCGACTTAATCGACCACAATTTCACCGACGGCAAGCAAATTAAAAAGATGCTGCTCTCCGCGGATATACAAAAAGAAGTCTTACGTGGTCGCCTGACCATTGTGAAACTGGGGGACAAATACGAACTTGTACCGACACCAGTAGCTGAGAAAATACAGCAGCGGGATGAAAGCTATGTAATCACCCAAGTATTGAGTGCGCCCATTGAAACGGACGAAGAAGACCCCTATGCTGACTACCAAATTCCTGATGATTTGATGTGGTAGAACCTTAGAGTTCAGACGGAAAATACATCTGAATACGGTGAAAACACAGAGTATCATTGTGCTAAATTTCTAGCCTTAACGCTTTTCTAGGCGTTAAGGCTATCAGCAGCCAAGCTGCAATATTTTAGTTACAAGCCTTGAACTGAACCTGCCACGCGGCACCCGAAGCAATATTGTACTTAGCTGCAAAATTCGCCTGATTTAATGCCAGAGAAACATTCAACAAACTGTTTACATACACCAAAGGTTCGCCCTCAGCTACCGCACCAAAAGACGCTAGATAAGGCAACTTAGTATCGAGTACACGCTTGCCATCCATATCTACCATTACACACAGCGTATCGCCCAGCTTAATGCCCGCCTCAGCAAGAAGGTCTTGATGGATATTAGTCCAGACATTACCAAATTGTGGATCGAGAATTGGAATATTACCGTGGATAAGACCACTCTCAACAGTGGCGTGCTGATAATCAATACTGATTACCTTAGCAGGTAGTAGCGGCCCAACCTCTTCAAAGCTGATAGCACCCGCCGCTAAACGCGCGCCGGTATAAGCATAAACATCGCGACCATGAAATGTATAAGAATCCGCTGATCCCGCTAGGCGGTTAACGTTTTCATCAATTTCACGAACCTCTGCAATGCCCTGATGCTCAGCAACCATTGTCAAAGTACCATTGTCCGGCGTCACAAAATAAAACCCAGCCTTGGTTTTCAACACAACAGATTTGCGCGTAGTTCCAACACCTGGATCCACAACGCTGACAAAAACCGAACCCTCAGGCCAGTAAGTGCTGGATTGATACAAACGGTAAGAGGCTTCCCAAACATTGTAAGTAGGCACCTCATGAGTTAAATCGTAAATTGGCAAGCTGCGATCAACGCCAACTGCTACACCCTTCATTGCGGACACTGCACCGTCTTTCAAACCAAAATCAGACTGAAAAACTAAAGCAGTTTTGTCGCCCGCCTGAACCTGAGAAAATACCAAACTAAACGCAAAGCCCAGCAATAGACTCATTAATTTTACTGTTTTCATGAACACTCCAAATATTAAATAATTTTCCGCAAGACGAAAACTTTACAATTTTAAAAGTTGTACGTAGTACGTGCGTAAACGTAACGACCATTCATACCAATCGGAGGAATGACGTCGTAGGGCAAGTTGCCAAAGTAGGCAATATCATCGCTCGACGGGTCGGGATATTCGTCCAACAAATTGTTAGCACCAAATGCCACCGTCACACCGTTGCTAAACGCATACTCGACATCGACATCAATCGACAAGTCACGACCGTAAGTTTGCTCTGGCTCATAACCGCCACCAAAGTCAAAAACTCGCATAGTTTCTCCGTATTGTGTGGCCCGTGCCATTGCCGACCAATTGCCTTCTGCCCAATTGGCTGACAAAATCAACTTATTATCGGGCGCCGCTGTCTCCAGCGTATTGATTTCTTCTACGCTTCCTACTCCGCCATTGGTTAAGTCGGTTTCATTTTTATTGTACGCCAGACTGAAATTGAAATTGTTCCAATCGTAAAGAGCCACCAAATCAAAGCCAGTGGTACGAGTGTCCACTGCATTGGTAAAGAACTGTGCACCACCAATGCCCGGATGTGCTGCCGCCTCGGCCAAATCTGCTACCGAAGTGCCATCAGCGGCAGTGAAAATACCTTCCGATAAAGTAATGCGATCATCGATCTCAATTCTATACACATCAAGTGTCAGACTGATGCCGCTGTCCCAGCTGCCCACAAGCCCCACACTCACATTGCGCGACTCTTCAGCGTCTAACGCCACCGCACCCAGCACCTGTGCCAGAGGTGATGTTGCAGGCAATAGCGCAAAAGTAGCCAGCGCTCCACCTTCACCAAAATCGGTAGACGTGGCTTGGTAGGCATTCTGAATCAATGAGGGCGCCCGGAAACCTGTACTGGCTGCACCGCGAAGTGCAATAGCATCAGACAGCTCAAAACGCGCGGTAATTTTGCCATTAAAGGTATCGCCAAAATCACTGTAGTCCTCATAGCGTACGGCCGTACCCAACAAAAATCTTTCGCTCAATTGAAACTCTGCGTCGGCAAAAACACTAACGTTATGACGACTTTGATCAACGGCATCTTCAGGACGCAAGCCCTGTATACCCTGAGAGCCCGGTGCGGCAAAGGAGTTAGCCCCCAAGGCGTAAGAGGCTTCTGAGCCAGCACTGGTTTCATAATTCTCTCGTCGATATTCGGCACCAACCACCAGCGCCGTAGACACGCCGTTCAGATCGAAGGTTTTGACTGCATCTGCGTTCAAAATCAATTGATCATAGTCAAAATCGCCAATGTGAAAACTCTGCGGACTGCCTGCGCCGATAGAAGCGTTTATTGAATTTTCAACGCCCAACTCAAATGCACTAGAACCGTAGTTCACACTCAAGTCCCACTGCCAATCACTACCGCCTTTTACACCGAGCACTAGAGAATGGTCTGATGCGGTGCCAACATTTTCAGGCAGGTAGCCGTTTGGATAAACTTCAGCGACATTGGCGTAGCTGTCGCTAGGGTAACGATAAAAATTTGACCCTATTGCCTCACGCTCACTGCTGCTCGCGTGGCCATAAAGTCGCATATCGCCCTCTAAACCCATTGCCCAGTTTGCAAACAAACTGTAGCCGTCTTCTTCGGGATCGCCGACACGATAATTTTTATTGCCAACAATACTGGGGTTACCCGCATCATTCTCCCAAAAAGGAACCTGGTCAAAACCTGCGCGATTGGTCGCATTACGCGTTCGATATTGAGCGCTAAGATTTACAAAGCCATCTGCCAAACTCATTCCGGTATTGCCACTGACCAAAACCGTTTCACCGTCAGAAATATTCTCATCCGTAGGGTCGAAATCTGTTTTATGCTGGCCGTAGGTCATTGACACCTGACCGCCTTCACTCGCGTCTTTCAAAACAATATTAATGACACCGGCGATAGCGTCTGAACCGTATTGCGCTGCAGCGCCATCACGCAATACTTCAATTCGCTTGATGGCGGCCATTGGAATGGTATTCAAGTCCACTGGAGCCGCACCACGACCCGCTTTACCTCCAGTATTAAGAATCGCCGTTGTATGTCGACGCTTACCGTTCACCAGCACCAATGTGTGGTCGGGGCTCAAACCGCGCAATTGAGCCGGGCGCACAAGATCAGCTGTATCGGAGTTGGACTGCCGAGGAAAATTAAATGAAGGTACTAGGTTGTGTAAAAGCTGGCTAATCTCTCCACTTAGAGAGCCGGACTGCATTAGGTCCTGAGCGTTAAAAACGTCAACAGGTACAGGGCTGTCTTCGGCACTTCGTGGAGCAGCCCGAGAACCAACAACTACAACCTCTTCCAAATCGTCAGACGCGGCCATAGAGTATGTAGGCAGAGTCAAAGCGCCACCTAAAGCTGTACAGCCCAACATAAAATACTTGGACGATAGTTTCGATTTAATCACAGTAAATATCCTTTTAGTGAAGGAGAGGAAGTCTTGCGAATTGCATAGCAACATTGATTGTTTATAAGCAGATGTTATAGACGGGCACTTTATACCTGAAAGAAAGACAAACATCTATCACCACACAGAAAAGTCTAAGTAATTCAACTTTCGGTGTGGTGATAGAATTACCTCTAAGCGTTTTTACTATGCTGTGAAAGTGCTTCTGCGCGCAATTCTTTCCGCAATATTTTTCCTACCGCAGACATAGGAAGCTCATCGCGAAACTCAATTTGGCGCGGGATTTTGTACGCGGTGAGGTTCTTACGGCAGTGCGCATCCAAAACCTCCTTGGTGAGACTCGAATCGTTGGCCACCACATAAAGCTTAACGGCCTCACCCGTTTTTTCATCAGGAATTCCCACTACCGCACTGAATTCAACATGAGGGTGACTAGTGACCACATCTTCGATTTCATTAGGGTAGACATTAAAGCCAGACACCAAAACTAAATCCTTCACGCGATCAACAATGCGGACAAAACCGTCCTCCTGAATCACCGCAACGTCACCTGTTTTAAACCAGCCATCTTTGCTAAGACATTCTTCGGTAGCTTCAGGACGCCCCCAATAGCCCTTCATAACTTGAGGCCCTTGAACGCACAGTTCTCCACGTTCACCGATTGGCAGCTCATTACCTTCATCGTCGATAACTTTCAAAGTAGTGCCTGGCGCAGGAGTACCCACAGTACCGTCCTGGATAAAACTGCCGGCCGGACTCGAGCACACCACAGGTGAGCATTCAGTCAGACCAAAACCCTCCCCGATACGCGCACCCGTAATCTCATGCCAGCGCTTAGCCGTATCGGGACTTAAAGCCGTACCGCCAGAACCTGTTTGCTTCAGGCCCGAAAAATCCAGGCTTTTAAATTCTGGATGATTCATCAAAGATACAAATAAAGTATTTAGACCTGCGAAAGATGTAAAGCGACGCCCCTTTAATGCACGTAAAAACATATCCGCATCACGCGGGTTGGTAATCAAGATAGTCTCCCCGCCACCAAACATTCCATACATTAAATTTACCGTGAATGCGTAAATATGGTAGAGCGGCAGTGGCGCCACAGCCACTTCATTCTCGCCTCGCATGGGCCGACCTTGTTCATCGGTCTGCTGAGCAAGAGCATCAATTTGCAACATATTAGACACAAGATTGCGATTGGTTAGCTCTGCGCCTTTTGCTACACCCGTAGTACCGCCGGTGTACTGCAAGGCTACAACATCGTCAGGGCTAGAAAGCGTGGTGGGCTGGACGTTTTTATGCTGACGCCCAAGCGCCAAAGCATCGCGGAACGACGTCATTTTCGAGCGATCAAAACTAGGGATGATTTTTTTGATATGACGGGTAACGGTGTTAATCAAAAGCCGCTTGGTGAAAGGCAACAAATCACCCAAGCTTGACACTATTACGGTTTCAACCTTGGTTTGTGGCAGCACTTCCTCCACCAATTGACCAAAGGTGTCCATAAACAACAGCGCTTTTGCGCCCGAGTCATTGAACTGGTGAACCATTTCTCGCGCCGTGTACAAGGGGTTGGTATTCACCAAGACCAAACCGGCCTTGGCGATACCCAACACAGCCACCGGATATTGCAGTGTATTTGGCATTTGGACCGCGATGCGATCGCCCGGCTTTAAATCGGTATTGTGCTGGATCCACGCCATAAATTGCGTGCTGAGCTGATCCAATTCTTGGTATGTGAGGGAGACCCCCATGTTAGTAAAAGCGGTCTTTGTGGCGTACTTTTTTACGCTAAAGGCGAATACTTCAGCCACACTGTCAAAACGACCTAATTCGAGGGTATCGTTGATACCGGGCGCACGCTTACCGTCCCAAAAACTGGCTTCCATGATCTCTCCTATTGTATCGACTTAAGTTATTATTTTCGTAATAGCTTAAGTCTAGCCAGCTAAAGCTACAATACATTGACCTCAGGAAAATTCTTTGTTTAAAGATGAGCCAACTTAAGCGCCTGCTTTTGCCTGCTCTCGATAGACAATGGGCGTTGTACCTGTCCAGCGCTTGAACGCGCGATAGAAGGTACTAGGCTCAGAAAAGCCAGTGAGATAAACAATTTGATCGATAGATTCATCAGTTTGCGTAAGCAGCTTTCTCGCCAACTCAAAGCGGTAATCAGACAGCACCTGATTGAAACTGGTGTCCAGCTCCGTAAAATGTGCCCGCAGACGGCTACTTTTCATACCCAAACGTGCCGCGAGCGATTCTAGACTGACCTCTCCAGTCTCGAGCGACCCCCCTATTACACGCCGCGCTCGCGCCAACAACTCCTGCTTTTCCAATCGCAAGATTTGCTCGTCCGCCATTTTTTCATGCATTACAAACATATTGGAGTCAGCGTGCAACGAACTCACCTGAAGCGTCTCCTGAGCGAAGCACATGCAGTTAACCGGCGCCGAAAATTCGACGGGGCATTGAAAGACGCGCTCATACTCTAAGGCATTGCTGGAGTCGGTGTTGGTTAGGCGCACCAGCGTCGGCTTAAATTCACCCAGAGTGAGCTGGGAAAAAAATCGCATATTCGAGACCATGACACAGGGATAAACCTGGTCGAGGGTAGCCAATTCAATACCGGGGATATTGTAGCTGATGACACAGGGGTCACCATCAAACTCGACTTGCATGTGAAACAAGTCGGAGATGAGGCGGGTGTATTTAGCGCTGCGCAACAAGCCCTCTTGAAAGTTAGGACTACTCATAAACAGGTATTCAGTGATTTCGCCGCTCATCACCGGCACCTTCTCCCCCAAATGCAAACCTATGCAGGGGTCTCCGGACACGTCTGCGAGCACCGGCCAAAATATACCGTGACGCTCCAGTTGATCCTCTCTCGAAACGTAAATTGTACTTTCGAAGGGCTCGGCAAAACCACAGCGACGAAATACGTCGTCTGCATCAATGCCTAGCTGGCTGATACCCTGGTAGGCCCGCCTTAAAAGAACACCATTTGAAGAGAGCTTGTTCGTCATCCGCTAAACCAACACCAAATTGTCGCGGTGAATTAATTCATCATCATCCTTATAGCCCAACAAGGATTCGATGTTCTCACTGGCCTGCCCTAAGATTTTTTGGGCTTCTTCAATATTGTAATTTACCAAGCCTCGCGCCACTTCGTGCCCCTGATTATTTTGGCACACCACCATTTCACCGCGCGTGAAGGCGCCCTCAACACGAGTCACCCCCACGGGCAACAAACTACGACCACTGCCTAACAGCACCCTCACAGCCCCATCATCTAAGGTCAGCACACCACGAGTTTGCAAGTGGCCGGCTAACCAGCGCTTACGCGCTGCCTGAGGGGCCTGCTGAGCCCGAAGTAAGGTACCCAAGGGCTCTTGCTCGGCCAGGCGTATGAGCGCGCTATCGATCCTGCCACCGACAATTACGGTGTCCGCTCCAGAGCGAGCCGCTAAACGAGCCGCACGAACTTTCGTGACCATTCCACCGCGCCCTAGACTGCCACCATCACCAGCCATGGCGTCCAGCCGCAGATCGTCCGCGGCCATATCATCTATGAGTTTTGCATCGGGATTGTTGCGCGGATCACTGTCATACATACCATCCTGATCTGTCATCAGAACCAGCAAATCAGCTTCCACTAAATTGGCCACTAAGGCACCCAGGGTATCGTTGTCACCAAAACGGAATTCATCTGTGACCACCGTGTCATTTTCATTCACAACGGGAACCACATTAAGCTCGGTAAGTGTACGCAAAGTGGAGCGCGCATTGAGGTAGCGCTGACGATTAGAAAGATCATCGTGGACCAGCAAAACCTGTGCGGTTTGCATATCGTACTTTTGGAATTCTTGCTCCCAGGCCTGTGCCAAACCCATTTGGCCAACCGCCGCCGCGGCTTGCAGTTCATGAATACTGCCTGGGCGTTCCTGCCAGCCCAAGCGAGTCATACCTGCGGCCACTGCCCCGGACGACACCAGCGACAGCTCAATACCCCGCTGACGCAATTCAGCCATTTGCTTTACCCAACCAGCGATAGCTGCATGATCTAAGCCGCGACCATCATCAGTAAGTAAAGCACTGCCAATCTTGATTACCCAGCGGCGCGCATGCTTAAAATTATCTCTCGCACTGCCAGTCACACACATTCTCCTATCAATGAATAATTAAGGCGCGTACTCGATCTCAACATCATGATCGTCGTCATCGTCCCAATCATCGTCGTCACTGGCTTCTTTCGCCGCTCGACTTTCGGCACGGAAGCGCCCGCGAAGCTCGTCAATACGCTCACGTGCTTCATACTGCATTTGCTGCTGCGCCTCAAGCTCTTGCTCAATAAGCTCAGGATCTTCTTTTTCTGCCTCCCAATGAGACTCCAGCGCATCTAAAACATCGCTGCACAATACCTGTGTGCCATTGCCGTTAATCGCAGCAATCTTGTAGCTTGGACCCTGCCAATTCAATGCATCTAATACCGCCTGACAACGAGCATCAACTTCATCTTCTGGCAGCATGTCTGTTTTGTTCAACAACAACCAACGCTCGCGTCCAGCCAATGTTGGGCTGAAAAGCTCAAGCTCACGAATAATTGCAGCAGCATTTTCTGCAGGATCAGAACCGTCAAACGGAGACATGTCCACCAAATGTAAAAGCACCCGACAGCGGGTTAAGTGCTTCAAAAAGCGAATACCAAGGCCAGCACCTTCGGAAGCGCCTTCAATCAAACCTGGAATATCTGCAACCACAAAACTGCGGTGCTCCTGCACCTTCACCACACCTAAGTTGGGTACTAAGGTGGTGAAAGGATAATCGGCCACTTTAGGCTTAGCCGAGCTCACTGAACGAATAAAGGTAGACTTGCCCGCGTTCGGCAAACCTAATAAACCCACATCGGCCAATACTTTAAGCTCTAACTTCAAATTTCGAAACTCACCTTCACTGCCCGGTGAGGTCTGGCGAGGCGCGCGGTTAACACTGGACTTAAAGCGAGTGTTGCCCAAACCATGGAAGCCACCGCGTGCCACTTTAATTTGCTGGCCCGGCGCCGTGATGTCGCCCAGCACTTCATCTGTATCAATATCGAAAATAGACGTACCAACCGGTACGCGAACAACTAAGTCCTCACCCTTTTTACCGGTACAGTTTTTCCCCGCGCCAGAAGTGCCCGATTCGGCTCGACACTTTGGCTGATAGCGAAAATCAACCAATGTATTCAATGTTTCATCGCCCTCTAAATAGATACTCCCGCCATCACCGCCGTCGCCGCCATCGGGGCCACCTTTTGCAATGTATTTCTCTCGGCGAAAGCTCAAGCAGCCCGCACCGCCACGGCCCGCTAAGACTGATATTGATGCTTCATCAACAAATTTCACTGTAAGCTCCCGCTGATTCGGTTCGGTATGGGTAATAGGGATTGTAGAGGATGTTGTGGGTGTGTGGCCACATACAAAAAAGCCCCGACGTTTACGCCAGGGCTTTCAAGTCAGGCTTGGCATTTGCCCACCAAGCCTACCGCTTTAAAGTAAGCACTTAAAGTAACTGCTTACGCAGCGACAATGCTTACAAATTTGCGGTTTTTAGGGCCTTTCACTTCAAACTTCACTTTGCCGTCAGCTTTGGCAAACAAGGTGTGATCCTTGCCAATACCAACATTTACGCCAGCGTGAAACTTGGTGCCGCGCTGACGAACAAGAATGTTACCCGCCAACACAACTTGGTCGCCGAACCGCTTAACGCCTAAGCGTTTACTCTCGGAATCGCGACCGTTATTAGTACTACCACCTGCTTTTTTGTGAGCCATTGTTCAATCCTCTCTTATTAAGCCTTGATACCAGTGATTTTCACTTCAGTGAACCACTGACGATGACCCTGACGCTTCATTGAGTGCTTACGACGACGGAATTTGATGATAGTCACCTTATCCCCACGGCCGTGGCTCACAACTTCTGCAGTCACCTTAGCACCAGCTACGGTGGGTGCGCCGATTTTAATATCGTCGCCGTCAGCTACCATCAAAACTTCATCAAAATCGATGGCTTCACCAGTAGCTACTTCAATTTTTTCTAACTTGAGGGTCTCACCCTCGACTACACGGTGTTGCTTACCACCGCTAACAAATACAGCGTACATACCTTGCTCCAATTGACTATCGGACGACACGAAGTAGCGGCGGGCTGTTCCCCCCGGCATTTTAATGACTTGAGTCGTATACACAGATTTAAGGACCGCGGATTCTACGGCAAAGCGCAACAAACTGCAAGCCCGTGAATCCCCTCTCTTGACAGCACCTTCAGCCCTCCCTAGCATGCCAGACCGACGCGGGGGTTTGACCCTCATTATCTTCTTCAGACACGAGTATCAGCTGACCCCATGTTGCCCTTTCACCAGGTAGTTAAAGACGACTTTGCCGAGATTAATCAACTTATTATTGATCAACTTCACTCAAACGTAGGCTTGGTTGAAAATATAGGCCAATATCTTGTGGAAGCAGGGGGCAAACGCTTACGCCCTTTATTGGTATTGCTCGTCAGCAATGCCCTGAGCCCAAACAACAAGCAACGCTTAGAACTAGCCGCTATTATCGAGTTCATTCACACCGCCACTCTTCTGCACGACGATGTTGTTGATATTTCAGAGATGCGCCGCGGGCGCCTGACGGCCAACGCGAAATGGGGAAACGCCCCAAGCGTGCTTGTAGGAGACTTCCTTTATTCCCGCGCATTTCAAATGATGGTGGCCATTGGCAATATGGACATCATGGCCATCCTTTCCGATACCACCAATGTAATTTCTGAGGGCGAAGTTCAGCAACTGGTTAATGCCAAAGACCCAACTGTTAAAGAAGATAACTATTTATCAGTGATCCACAAAAAAACCGCAGCTCTATTTGAAGCCGCTTGCGAAACAGCCGCTGTGCTATCGGGCGCAAACAATGAACAGCGACAAGCTTTAAAACAATACGGCTATCATGTCGGCATGGCCTTCCAATTGGTGGACGACGCTCTTGATTATGAAGGCGACGCAGAGACTTTAGGCAAAAATGTAGGCGACGACTTAGCGGAAGGCAAACCCACCCTGCCACTCATCTACGCAATGGAAAACAGCCGCGCCGAACAAAGCCAGCTAATCGCCAAAGCCATTGAAAATGGAGACGTTGATCAGCTCGATGCCATTGTGACTATCGTCAAAGACAGCGGCGCACTAGACTACACCGCAAGCCAGGCACGCCAACAGGTTAGCAGTGCGATCGCGGCGCTAGACTGCCTCGAAGACAGTAAATATCGGCAGGCCATGGCCGATTTAGCTCATTTCGCCATAGAGCGCGCTTACTAAGCACTCCATTCGCTCAGTAAATAGCCACTGCCATGCCTTCGGGCTAGACATAGTCACTCCAGTGGGTAGAATGGCCCCCCCTGGCGGTAGCTTTACTGCCCTAGACCAAAACAAAGCAATATAGAGCAATCTTATGGTGTCTTTCGACAAGAAAAATAGCTACAACCGCGACGAGTTACTCGAGTGCGGCAACGGCAATATGTTTGGCCCCGGCAATGCCCAACTTCCCACCCCAAACATGCTCATGCTCGACCGCATTGCACACATCAGTGACACGGGCGGCGAGAGCGACAAGGGCGAGATCATTGCTGAACTGGACATCACCAAAGACCTCTGGTTTTTTGACTGCCACTTCCCCGGCGACCCCGTAATGCCAGGCTGCTTGGGCCTAGACGCCATGTGGCAGCTGGTAGGTTTTTTCCTTGCTTGGAAAGGCAACGAAGGCCGCGGCCGCGCACTGGGCTGTGGAGAAGTGAAATTCACCGGGCAAATCTTGCCCACTGCACGCCAAGTGACCTATCACATCAACCTGAAGCGCGTGATAGAGCGCAAGCTGGTGATGGGAATTGCTGACGGCCGCGTATCGGTTGACGGTAAAGACATCTATCACGCCAAAGATCTGCGTGTAGGCCTATTCAAAAATACTGACTCTTTTTAAGGAGAACCCCCAATGAAACGCGTAGTCGTTACTGGAATGGGTATTGTTTCCTGCTTAGGCAATGATATAGACACCGTACTTGATGCACTTCAAACCGGCCGCTCAGGCATCAAATTTGTAGAAGAATACAAGGAACGCGGTTTTCGCAGTCACGTTGCGGGCAGCGTCGAAATAGACTTCAAAGAGCACATCGACCGTAAAGCCCTACGCTTTATGGGCGATGCTGCGGCCTATGCTTATATTTCAATGAAGCAAGCTGTAGCTGACTCAGGTCTGAGCGACGAGCAAGTATCAAATGAGCGCACAGGTATTATCATGGGCTCTGGCGGCGCCTCATCGCACAACCTAGTGGAATCTGCCGACATCCTACGCGACAAAGGTCTTCGTCGTGTAGGCCCTTATCGTGTAACCCAAACCATGGGCAGCACCACTTCCGCCTGCTTGGCTACGCCCTTTAAGATCAAGGGTGTTAACTACTCAATATCCTCAGCGTGCGCCACTAGCGCACACTGCATTGGCAACGCCATGGAGTTAATTCAGCTGGGTAAGCAAGATGTCGTGTTTGCGGGCGGCGGCGAAGAAGAGCACTGGACCATGTCGGCCTTATTTGACGCAATGGGCGCACTCTCTACGCAATACAATGATACCCCAGAAAAGGCCTCGCGGGCCTACGATGCGGACAGAGATGGTTTTGTTATCGCAGGCGGCGGCGGCTGCCTGGTATTAGAAGAGCTTGAGCACGCAAAAGCGCGTGGCGCGACTATTTATGCCGAAGTTACAGGTTATGGCGCTACGTCTGACGGTTATGACATGGTGGCCCCCTCTGGCGAAGGCGCGGCACGCTGTATGAAACAGGCCCTCAACAACGTTAACGGACCTGTTGACTACATCAACTCACACGGCACAAGCACCCCAGTTGGTGATCTAGCAGAATTGAAGGCAATTAAAGCCGCCTTTGGCGATCAGATCCCAGACATCAGTTCAACTAAGTCTTTAACCGGCCACTCGCTGGGCGCCACGGGCGTACAGGAAGCGATTTACAGCCTTCTTATGCTGAAGCATGATTTCATCTGCGCGTCGGCGAACGTTGACACTCTGGATGATGAAGCAGCGGGCATGCCAATTATCACCGAGCGTAAAGACAACGCAGGCTTAAACCGCATTATGTCGAATAGCTTTGGCTTTGGCGGCACTAACGCAAGCCTGGTAATGGAAAAACTACAAGCTTAAATTCATGACCAGGGCGCTCAGGTAAGCTAACCAGCGACTTACCTGAGCACCCAATTACAACAATCAGCCGTGCCCACTCTCTCTAAGCCAAAGCTTAATCATCGTGTGCAAACCCTGTCGCCAACTCCTAGGCTGAACCCCAAAGTTATCTGCAATCCGCCGACAAGAAAGCACCGCACTACCGGCTTCACCTTGAGCGGGCTCACGATCTTCTACCTGTAAAGAGCCACGCAAGACGTTGTCCTGCTCCAGAATTGATGCCACAGCACTTGCAAACTCACCCTGACTAGATGTATCTCCGGAACAGTAATTAAACAAACCCCAGTTCTCCGCACCACAGGACACCTGGCGTATCACTGACGCCAATACGCGAGCGATATCATGATCCGTTGTTGGTGCACCAGGGTATCCGGTGTTCATCGTTAAGCTCTGCCCACCCAACTCTTCCGTGCCAACCAAAGCACTGAGCAGATTACTTAGGGTATTACCAGACCAGCTACCCAGAACCCAACCCAAACGCAGGCACAACCACTGCTCAGAGTTATCGATGAAACACTGTTCCGCGTCCCGAAACGCACAGCCAGCGGCCGTAACAGGCACAGGGGGATCTAACTCGGAATAACTCGCTTTATGATCACCGCCAAACACGCGGTAGCTCGAGAGATGAATGGGTACAATACCTTTAGCGGCACACACCTTGGACACCACGCTTGCAGATCGCACCAAGGTTTGCTGCTGCGCCTCGCTAGGCACCGCGGCCCAACCAGCCGTACTGATAACAAAATCAGGCTGCACAGAATCAAGCAAGGCCATAAAAGCCTCACTGCTTGACCAATCTAACTCGTTCTGAACCGAGTACAGAGAGAAGGATTCAGCTTCAAACGCCCGTGACAACATCTGACCCAGGCCACTACTGCCATCAGTGACCAACAACTTCATTAGAAGGGGATGTCATCGTCAAAGTTATCGAAACCCTGAGCGGGCTGAGGTGCCTGTTGAGGAGCTTGTTGAGGCGCTTGCTGATAACCACCCTGCTGCTGAGGGGGCTGTTGTTGCTGTTGCTGATGCTGATGCTGTTGCTGCTGACGAGCAGGTTGCTGCATACCTTGCTGCGGAGCAGCCTGCTGCATCGGCTGGGACTGCATACCTTGCTGCGGCGCGCCATAACCCGAACCCTGCCCACCTGCCATACCCGCGCCATCGCCACGACTGTCTAACATCTGCATTTCACTGGCTACGATCTCAGTAGTGTAGCGATCTTGACCGCCCTGGTCTTGCCATTTTCGCGTGCGCAGAGAGCCCTCAACATAAACCTTACTACCTTTCCTCAGGTATTCGCCGGCGATTTCGGCCAGACGATTAAAAAACACCACACGATGCCACTCAGTTCGCTCTTGAGGCTGGCCCGTGGTCTTGTCTTTCCAAGATTCCGAAGTAGCAATGCTCACATTGGTGACAGCGCCGCCCGATGGCATAAATTTGGTCTCGGGGTCTTGCCCCATATTGCCGACCAAAATAACTTTATTGACGCCCCGTGCCATATTTTTCTCCTAAAATTAAACGATTGCTCTACGATTCTCTCGCAGCTTACACACACTGATTATGAGTTACCAGTGAAGCTCGGACTACAGGATAAATATATTTACAAACCCAGTGCGCGCACATTTGCCATGTCAAATAATTGCTTGTCCACCTTGAGATAAGCAGCCTCATCCTCCTCAATAAATACCAGCTCATAAACTCCTGGAAGCGCTCTTAAGCCCTCCCCTAAGCTGATGATTTGCTCAGGACTAAGCGACAGTAAAACACTGGTAACATGTTTCGGCGTGTGCATAACCGACGCCACCAGCGCCCAGACGGCAATTAACATCGCGCAGGCGATAAATACTCGCGAAAGCTCGCCGCCCTCCAGCAACCACCCTCCCAGCAAACCACCACAAAAAGCCCCGAAAAATTGGCAGCTAGAGTAAATTCCCGAGGCCGTTCCCTTGCTTCCCGCCGGTGCAACTTTACTCACCAATGAAGGCAAACAAGCCTCCAGTAGATTAAATGCCATAAAAAATAAAAACAGCGCAACAAAAGCAAAAGTGCTTGAGTGCTGTCCGTAGGCTAGAGCCAATTCAGTAAAACCTAAAAGACATATGGCCCCCACGAAGACTGGCTTCATTTTGCGCTTCGATTCCGCAATGATAATGAACGGCACCATAGCTACAAAGGCCAAGACTAGAAGAGGCAAATAGACTCGCCAATGCTGTTCACGATCGATATTCAATTGATTTTCAAGTAGAGACGGCAAAGCGATAAAGCTGGCCATAAGCACTAAATGCAAGACAAAAATACCAAAATTAAGTCGCCGCAACTCAGGATTTTTCAGAGTTTCCTTCAATATAGCGGGCACTGTGCCGGCGTCTCGATGAGTCTTAGGCATCACTCGAGGTGTTGGCACTACGCGCATTAAAATCAACAGCCCAATAATCGCCAGCAGCGCCGTAAGCCAAAATATTCCCGACAGTCCCGCAACCCCAGTCACCAAAGGTCCGAGCACTAAAGCTAGCGAGAATGACATACCTATAGACATACCAATGACGGCCATAGCCTTGGTTCTATTTTCGTCCGCAGTCAAATCAGTCACCAGCGCCATAATTGCACTAGCAATCGCGCCACTCCCCTGAAGAAAACGACCGATGATTAACCCAGCAACTGAATCTGCTGTAGCGGCCACTACGCTGCCCACTGCAAATAACACTAAACCAAACGCAATAACTGGCTTGCGACCAATTCGGTCAGACAGCATCCCGAACGGGATTTGCAAGGCCGCCTGACTAAAACCATAAATACCCAGTGCCAACCCCAGTAACAGGGGCGTGCTGCCCTCATAGTCTTGCCCATAAAGCATGAACACTGGCAGCACCATAAACAGTCCAAGCATGCGAAAGGCATACAGGCTCGCCAGAGACAATACCGCACGGCGCTCAAAAGGGGCTGTATCAGTCATGAGAAGTACATCATTAACGGCGCAAGTCCAAAATCAAAAGGTTGCCGATTTTAGCAAAGTTAGCGCTCCAGTAAACAATAATCCCAAATGTTATCGATTTTGACATTCATAGATTATTAACGAATATAAACCCCACTGCTTATTGCAAGAGTCAATAGCGAGGACTAGACTCTGTTCACATTTCCAACAAAAAACAAATTCGAAAGAGAAGAATAGACGATGAAAAAGATACTCTTAACTGTTGCACTGGGCCTAAGCCTCCCCCTAAGCGCCGCGCAAGCAGGGCAAAACCTAAACGCTCAAAACGCCTTGAACAGCCTAAATGCCAGCGTTGCCTCGGCTGAATTGTCTATTGCCTTGGCGAATGCCAATGACGCAATCAGCGACGTTAGAGGCCAAGATGCCGTTAACCAGCTAAGCGCCAGCGTAGCCAACGCAGAGGTTTCAATCAGCCTTGCTAACGCTTACGACGCAATTGCTCTGGGAGAGCGTCACGAAGCAATGAACATGCTTACAGCGTCTATTGCTAGCGCCGAAATGTCTATTGCTTTGGCAAATGGCAACCAAACTTTAAGCGGCGTCAGCGATGAAACAATGCTATCGGAGCTCAGTGGTCTGCTAGCCGACACGCAAACTCAAAACGCCGATCAATTAATCCTGGCTACAGTGTCCGAACGCCCAGTGCTAGCATCAACAGTGCAAGCCATGGCCCTCGAATCCGGCCTCGGCGAGGCAATGGTTGCCAGCGCAATCATAGGCGGCCTGAGCGCAGCGGAAGCTACTGCTGCAGGTCAGTAAGCTCTAAGCAAAAGTATCAAAAAGCCCAGGCATCAGCTCTGGGCTTTTTTTTGCCTGCAACTCTATAGTCTTTGCTTTGTCATTAAACCCAGAACTATGCTACCCCAATCTTTCATAGAGCAGGGTCGCGGGGAATATGAACACAGCAACAAGACAAAAGATCAAAATCATCAGCTGCGATGACGTCAATACCCAAGCGCTTTGTGAACTTATTCAAAGCTCACTTAACATCAGGTGCGAAAGAATTTCTCGATTAGGCCGCCAAGACCAGCCCGGCCATGCAAATAGCTTCATACTTATTGACGCCTCCTATGCAAACGCAAGCTCCCCAGAAGCCATGGCCAAGCTGCAAGAACAACACCCTAATTTACGAGCGGCTCTATTCAACGTTCAAGCCTACAGCACCCAAGAATTACTCGTAGAGTGGCCCATAATTAAAGGCCTATTCTATCTAGATGGGTCCACGACCACATTGCTTAAGGGCCTGCAACAACTGTTAAATAACAGCCACTGGTTTCCAAAAAGAGTATGCGACAGGCTACTCGAAACCTACCGTCAAGCTCCCTCAATGAATGTTAGGGCTGCACTCCTCTCTCGGCGAGAACTCCATGTTGTTGACGAGCTGAGTAAAGGGAAAGCAAACAAGACAATAGCGAATACATTATTTATCAGCGAATTCACCGTAAAGAGCCATCTCTACAGGATATTTAAAAAAATTGGCGCAAAAAACCGAGCCGATGTGAGGCGCTGGGCACTGGATAATATTTAGAGTGGTTTTGGTTTAGGCATACACATCAAAAGCTCGTATACTCAGGGGTTTGTTCAATACGGGTTCTTAAGCTGTGGATACAATTGTTGTACAGGGTGCACGCACGCACAATCTAAAAAACATTGATCTCGATATTCCACGAGACAAACTTATTGTAATAACCGGCCTGTCTGGTTCCGGTAAATCATCACTTGCCTTCGATACTCTTTACGCCGAAGGACAGCGACGCTACGTAGAATCTCTGTCCACGTATGCGCGTCAGTTTTTGTCAATGATGGAAAAGCCGGATGTTGATCATGTGGAGGGCTTGAGCCCGGCCATTTCTATCGAACAGAAATCTACCTCCCACAACCCGCGCTCAACAGTTGGCACCATAACTGAGATTTATGACTACCTGCGCCTTTTGTACGCCCGAGTAGGAGAGCCTCGCTGCCCCGATCATGGCCAGCCGCTAGTAGCGCAAACCATTAGTGAAATGGTTGACCAGGTTCTCGCGTTACCGACAGGCACCAAAATCATGCTGCTCGCACCGATAGTCCGCGATCGCAAGGGTGAGCACCTTCATACATTTGAACAGCTAAAACGCGACGGGTTTATTCGCGCTCGTATCGACGGTCTTGTGGTTGACTTAGACGATGCCCCAAAGCTCGACAAGAAAAAGAAACACACAGTTGAAGTTGTAGTTGACCGATTTAAAGTTCGCGACGATTTAAAAATACGACTCGCGGAGTCGTTTGAAACAGCACTAAGCTTAACAGACGGCTTAGTTGGCATCAGCTTTATGGATGGCGACGGCGATGACCGAATGTTCTCGGCCAAGCACGCCTGCCCAGTTTGCGAGTACAGCCTAAGTGAACTTGAACCGAGATTGTTTTCGTTTAATAACCCTGCCGGAGCCTGCCCCGGTTGCGACGGGTTAGGTATGAAGCAGTTTTTTGATGAAAGCAAGGTAGTACAGCACGACGAAGCCACACTGGCTGAAGGCTCGATTCGCGGCTGGGATAGACGTAATGTTTATTATTTCCACATGCTCACTTCACTGGCCGAACATTACGGTTTCGACGTTGACACACCCTGGAAGAAACTCAAGAAAAAGCAGCAAAAAGCCGTTTTATATGGATCAGGATCAGAAGAAATCAACTTCAGTTACGTCAACGACCGCGGCGACTTATATCAACGTCGTCACACTTTTGAGGGCGTGGTGCCAAACATGGAGCGGCGCTATAGAGATACTGAATCTCAAAGCGTCCGCGAAGAACTCGCTAAATTCCTCTCATCTCAACACTGCCCGGAATGCGACGGCACCCGTCTTTGCCGTGACGCTCGCAACGTATTTGTAGATGAACGCACCTTACCAGAAATCACAACACTGCCGGTTGGCGACGCTTTTAGTTATTTCAAAAAACTCAAGTTTAAAGGCCGCAGGGGTAAAATTGCCGATAAAATTCTCAAAGAACTGCGCGACCGCTTTCAGTTTTTAGTGGATGTTGGACTCAATTATTTGACTCTAAACCGCAGCGCTGAAACTTTATCTGGAGGAGAAGCGCAGCGCATTCGTTTAGCCAGTCAAATTGGTGCCGGCCTTGTAGGTGTAATGTATGTTCTAGACGAACCTTCGATTGGCTTACACCAACGTGACAACGAAAGACTATTGCGCACACTGGTGCATCTGCGCGACATCGGCAATACCGTAATTGTCGTTGAACACGATGAAGATGCAATCCGCCATGCAGATCACATTATTGACATTGGTCCAGGTGCGGGCGTACATGGAGGAGAAGTCGTTGCCCAGGGAACTCTTAAAGACATATTGCGCTCAAAAGATTCACTTACCGGCCAATATCTATCGGGCAAGGTGTCTATAGCCATTCCAGAAAAGCGCACACCCTATAATAAAGATGAAGTGCTACGACTTGAAGGTGCTAGCGGAAACAATCTTCGCAATGTGAACTTAGAAATACCAGTAGGCCTAATGACCTGCGTCACCGGCGTCTCTGGCTCAGGAAAATCTACGCTAATTAACGCAACACTTTACCCCCTCGCAGCCACGGAACTAAACGGCGCAAGCACCTTAACGCCAGCAGCTCACACGGCCGTTCATGGTATGGACAACTTTGATAAGTGTGTTGATATAGATCAAAGCCCTATTGGTCGAACCCCACGCTCAAACCCAGCAACTTATACTGGTATATTCACTCCTATTCGAGAAATCTTTAGCGGCACCCAGGAAGCTCGCTCGAGAGGCTACAAACCTGGCCGCTTTAGCTTTAATGTTAAAGGAGGCCGCTGCGAAGCTTGCCAAGGTGACGGTGTAACAAAAGTAGAAATGCACTTTTTGCCCGACGTATATGTTCCCTGTGATGTCTGTAAAAGTCGTCGCTACAACCGCGAAACTCTGGAAATTAAATATAAAGGCCGCAGCATCCACGAAGTCTTAGATATGACCGTGGAAGACGCGCGAGAATTTTTCGATGCCATTCCTGCGGTGTCGAGAAAATTACAAACGCTTATGGATGTAGGCCTTTCTTATATTCGCCTCGGACAGGCCGCCACCACACTCTCTGGCGGTGAGGCACAGAGAGTTAAACTCTCCAAAGAACTGTCGAAACGTGACACAGGTAAAACGCTCTACATACTCGACGAGCCCACAACTGGATTACACTTTCATGACATTCAGCAACTTCTAACGGTACTGCATAGATTGCGCGATCACGGTAATACCATCGTGGTAATTGAACACAACTTAGATGTCGTTAAAACAGCCGATTGGGTTGTGGACCTCGGCCCAGAAGGCGGCAGTGGAGGAGGTCAAATTATCGCTAAAGGTACACCGGAACAAGTCTCCAAAGTTAAGAAATCTTACACAGGACACTTTTTGAAGAGCATGCTGAATCTATAGGCGAAAAAAAACCCGCTAGAGGCGGGTTTTTTTCACTGTTCGATGCTTTGAAATGCGTTAAACCAAGGCTTAGCCTTCTTCAACAACTTCCGCATCTACTGGGCGATCAACAAGCTCAACGTAAGCCATTGGAGCTTTATCGCCGGTACGCAGACCACACTTGAGGATACGAATATATCCACCAGGACGCTCTGTGTAACGCTTGCCTAACTCGTTGAACAACTTGCCAACAGCTTCTGGGCTACGTAGGCGGCTGAAAGCAAGGCGGCGATTAGCCACACTGTCTTCTTTGGCCAGGGTAATCAGAGGCTCAGCCACACGGCGAAGCTCTTTTGCCTTAGGCAGGGTTGTCCTAATCAGCTCATGTTCTACCAGAGACGCAGTCATGTTGCGAAACATGGCCTTCCGGTGAGAGCTGTTACGATTCAGTTGACGGCCACTTTGACGATGACGCATGACGCTAAATCCTTAAAAACCGATTGCAATACTGCAATCTATGTTAATCACTGGACACCCAAAATAGGCGCCCGATGCGTAAGTTACGGGTTCAATTTGTCGTCGCTTTTCAAGCTGGCGGGTGGCCAGTTTTCCAAGCGCATACCGAGAGACAATCCGCGTGACGCGAGAATGTCTTTAATTTCAGTAAGCGACTTTTTGCCCAAATTCGGAGTCTTCAGCAGCTCTACTTCGGTACGCTGTATCAGGTCACCAATGTAGTAAATATTTTCTGCTTTCAGACAGTTCGCAGAGCGAACAGTCAGTTCCAGATCATCAACCGGGCGCAGAAGAACAGGATCGATCTCCTCTTCTTTCTGCTCAGGCTCAGATTCCTTTTCACCTTCTAAGTCAACGAACACAGCCAACTGCTGTTGCAGTATAGTTGCGGCGCGACGAATAGCTTCTTCGGGATCAATAGTGCCATTGGTTTCCAAATCGAGAACCAGCTTATCCAGATCGGTACGCTGCTCAACACGTGCGCTTTCAACGTTATACGCTAAGCGTTTAACGGGGCTGAAAGATGCATCCAGCTGCAAACGGCCAATCGCACGACTTTCGTCTTCTTCACTGCGACGGGCATCAGCGGCCTGATAACCGCGGCCACGGGCCACGGTTAGCGTGATGTTTAGCTCTGTATTATCGCCAGTAATATTGGCAATAACGTGATCTGGGTTTGCGATCTCAACTTCATGATCAACCTGGATATCGCCAGCTGTTACCGCACCTGCGCCAGTTTTGCGCAAGGTCAATACAGCCTGGTCTTTGCCGTGCATGACGATAGCAACGCCTTTGAGGTTAAGCAGGATTTCAATTACGTCTTCCTGCACACCTTCAATAGCGCTGTACTCATGCAATACGCCGTCGATTTCAACTTCGACAATCGCACACCCGGGCATTGATGAAAGCAAAATGCGACGTAGCGCATTGCCTAATGTATGACCGAAGCCACGTTCAAGAGGTTCAAGAACCACTTTAGCGCGGGTTGGGCCCGTTTCAGATACATCAATATGACGCGGGGTCAAAAACTCGTTTACAGCAGTCTGCATAGCCACACCTGTTAGCGGTTAATCCCTTCTCATGAAAACTAAACTCGAAGTATTACTTCGAGTAAAGCTCAACAATGAGGTTTTCGTTGATTTCAGCTGGTAAGTCGCTACGGTCTGGAACGCGCTTGAAATTGCCTTCCTTCTTCTCCGCATTTACCTCAACCCACTCTACTTCACCGCGCTGAGCGGCCAAGGTCAGAGCACTTTGAATACGCAACTGATTTTTGGCTTTCTCACGAACAGCTACTACGTCACCTTCTTTAACTTGGTAAGACGCAATGTTCACAGTGGTGCCGTTAACCGTAATAGATTTGTGTGATACCAACTGGCGCGATTCTGCGCGAGTAGAGCCAAAGCCCATACGGTAAACAACATTGTCCAGACGGGTTTCAAGCAACTTCAACAAGTTTTCACCTGTTGCGCCCTTACGGCGTGCAGCTTCTTTGTAGTAGCCGCGGAATTGCTTTTCCAGTACGCCGTATACACGACGAACTTTTTGTTTTTCACGCAACTGTACACCGTAGTCTGACAGACGACCGCGACGCTGACCGTGCTGGCCAGGTGCTGTTTCTGCTTTACACTTCGAGTCCAGTGCGCGCACACCGCTTTTCAGGAACAGATCTGTTCCTTCACGGCGAGCGAGTTTACATGTTGGTCCAATATAACGTGCCATGGTACTGCCCCCTTAAACGCGACGTTTCTTCGGCGGACGACAACCGTTGTGAGGAATCGGCGTGACGTCTGTGATGTTGGCAATCTTGTAGCCAACATTGTTAAGTGCTCTAACCGCAGATTCGCGGCCTGGGCCTGGGCCCTTCACTTCAACGTCAAGATTTTTCAGGCCATATTCCTGAGCGGCTTGTCCGGCGCGTTCTGCAGCTACTTGAGCGGCGAACGGGGTGGACTTACGTGAACCACGGAAACCTGAACCACCAGCGGTAGCCCAACTCAGAGTGTTACCCTGACGGTCAGTAATGGTCACAATGGTGTTGTTGAAAGAAGCGTGAATATGGGCGATGCCATCAACAACCGTCTTCTTAATTTTCTTCTTAGGTGCTTTATTACCTGGCTTAGCCATAGCAATCTCTTCCTGCGTCTATCGTTTGATCGGCTTGCGCGGACCCTTACGGGTACGAGCATTCGTTTTAGTCCGCTGACCACGAAGTGGTAGACCGCGGCGATGGCGGATGCCGCGGAAGCAGCCCAAATCCATCAAACGTTTGATATTCATAGACACTTCACGACGCAAGTCACCTTCAACGTTTAACTTGGTAACCTCAGCACGGACGACGTCCATTTGCGCATCGGACAGCTCACTAATCTTGGTTTCTTCGGCAATGCCGGTTGCTGCCAAAATTTGTTTAGCTGTAGTCCGGCCGATCCCATAGACGTATGTCAGGGAAATAACCGCGTGTTTGTGGTCTGGTATATTGACACCAGCGATACGGGCCATTCAATTTACTCCACTTACTTGCCGCACATAGGCTGTTTTATAATCAAAAACACCTGTGCAACATTCATATTGCAGCGTTGACAGCAGCAAAAAGCCACTCTTAACACCAAAAAGGCGCGCAAGAATAGCTGTAATACCACTAAAAAGCAATAGCCCATGAGTTTCCCCATGAGCGACAGTCAACGCCCCCTAGTAACGACCCTCATGGGCCGCCAATTTTTTCAGCTTTCGCTGTTTAGCCTTGACGCTGCTTGTGACGTGGTTCGGTGTTACAAATCACTCTAACAACACCTTTACGACGTACAATTTTACAGTTGCGGCAAATCTTTTTAACAGAAGTTCGAACTTTCATTTTCTTTCCTATCCTACTTCACAGTCTGAGCTGGTTTAGCGAGTAACGCCGCTGCCATAACCCTTTAAGTTGGATTTCTTCATCAGCGAATCGTACTGATGAGACATCAAATGTGCTTGTACCTGGGACATAAAGTCCATAACCACCACCACCACAATCAGCAGTGAGGTGCCACCTAGGTAAAATGGTACGTTAGTAGCCACTACCAAGAACTGAGGCAACAAACAAACACCCGCGATATAAATAGCACCTACCACTGTCAATCGTGTCAGGACACTATCAATATATTTAGCTGACTGCTCACCCGGACGTATACCCGGAATGTAAGCACCCGACTTCTTTAGGTTATCGGCTACTTCTTTCGGGTTAAACATCAACGCCGTATAGAAAAAGCAGAAGAATATAATCAATCCAGTAAACAGCAGAAAATTTAAAGGCTGCCCCGGACCAATTGCTAGAGCGAATTCTTGTAAGAATTCAGCACCAACACCTTCCCCACCCTGACCGAACCATTGCGCGATTGACGCAGGGAACAACAGGATACTGCTGGCAAAAATAGCTGGAATAACACCGGCCATATTTACCTTCAGGGGCAAGTGACTGCTCTTCGCACCGAAGGACTGACGCCCTTGCTGTTGCTTGGCGTAGTTCACTGTAATACGTCGCTGGCCGCGCTCGATGCGCACCACCAACCACACTACAGCAATAGCCAAGAAACCCATGCCGAGCAATACCAATATATGCAGGTCACCTTGACGCGTGCTTTCAAGTGACTGGCCTAGTGCGCTGGGCAAGCCGGCGACGATACCGGCAAAAATTAGCATAGATATGCCATTGCCTATACCGCGCTCAGTTACTTGCTCACCTAACCACATCATAAATACTGCGCCAGTAACCAGAGATACAATGCTGACGAAGTAAAACATCAACGTTGGATCACCACCGTAGGCAAGACCCTGACCAGCCAAACCAACGGACATGCCGGTAGCTTGAACGGTCGCCAGCAACACTGTGCCGTAGCGCGTGTATTGGTTGATCTTGCGACGACCTGCATCGCCTTCTTTTTTAAGTTGTTCCAGCGAGGGCGTTACCGCCGTCATCAACTGCATAATAATAGAGGCAGAGATATACGGCATAATGCCCAGCGCCAAAATACTCATACGCTCAAGAGCACCACCCGAGAACATGTTGAACAAACCCAGAATCGTGCCTTGGTTTTGGTCAAACAAACTCGCTACCCGCTCTGGATCAATACCAGGAACAGGAATATGCGTTCCTAAGCGATAGACGATAATTGCAAGGAACAGAAAACGAAGGCGAGCCCAAAGCTCGCCTAATCCCTTTTGATTACCTACTGGCATTTTGCCGGGAGTTGCCATTGGCACCTCTATTGGTTTTAGTCTTCGACTTTGCCGCCAGCTGCTTCAATCGCAGCTTTAGCACCCTTAGTCACAGTAATTGCACTACTCACAGTTACTGCTTTCTTAATTTCGCCAGACAATACAATCCGAGCGCGCTTCATGCTGTTACCGATAACATCGGCTTGCTTAAGCGCTTCCAAATCTACAGTCTCGCCTTCTACCAGGTTCAATTCGTGCAAACGAACTTCAGCGGTAACACGACCAATACGCGAAGTGAAACCAAACTTAGGCAGACGCTTAGCCAAGGGCATTTGACCACCTTCGAAACCGGGTCTTACAGAACCACCGGAACGAGATTTCAAACCTTTGTGACCGCGACCTGCAGTTTTACCTGTGCCACTACCGATACCGCGACCCACGCGCTTTTTGCTGTGGGTGCTTCCGGGGGCTGGCGCTAGAGTGTTTAAACGCATGTTACTCACCCTCAACCTTAAGCAAATAGATTGCTTTGTTAATCATGCCACGTACAGAAGGAGTATCTTCTACTTCAACTGTGTGTCCAATACGACGCAGGCCTAAACCGGCAACGCATGCTCTGTGGTTCGGCAGGCGTCCGTTTGTGCTTTTAACCTGAGTCACCTTGATAGTCTTTTTAGCCATTTGATCCACCAATTAGTTCAGGATGTCTTCAACGCTCTTGCCGCGCTTAGCTGCAATCGCATCAGGAGATGCCATCGCTTTAAGACCTTCGAAGGTCGCACGAACAACGTTTACTGGGTTTGTGGAGCCGTAACATTTTGCCAATACGTTCTGTACACCCGCGATCTCAAGCACGGCGCGCATGGCACCACCAGCAATTACGCCAGTACCCTGTGAAGCGGGCTGCATGTAAACCTTTGAGGCGCCGTGGCGACCCTTGGTTGCGTACTGAATTGTATCGCCATTCAATTCTACTTGAATCATGTTGCGACGTGCTGCTTCCATTGCTTTTTGGATAGCAACCGGTACTTCGCGCGCTTTACCGCGACCAAAGCCAACTTTTCCGTTTCCGTCACCTACAACAGTTAGCGCAGTGAAACCAAAAATACGGCCACCCTTAACGGTCTTAGCAACACGGTTAACCTGAACCAGCTTTTCTTGAAAGCCTTCTGGGTTGTTGTCTTCTTTTTTGTTAAATGCCATAACTCAACCTTTCGCCTTTTAGCTCTTAAAACTGGAGACCAGCTTCACGCGCAGCTTCAGCCAACGCTTTTACACGACCGTGATATTTGAAACCGCTACGGTCAAATGCCACCTGAGTTACGCCCGCTGCCTGTGCGCGCTCTGCAATCAGAGAGCCCACAGCTTTAGCGGCGTCAGCGTTGCCAGTTTTACCAGCGCGCAAGTCTTTATCAAGTGTAGAAGCACTTGCCAATACACTTGCGCCATCCGCTGCGATTACCTGTGCATAGATATGACGTGGTGTGCGGTGGATACTCAAACGAGTAGCACCTAACTCACTGATCTTTGCACGAGCACGACGAGCACGACGTAAACGAGATGTTCTTTTATCGCTCATAATTTAGCCCTACTTCTTCTTAGCTTCTTTACGACGTACTACTTCGTCAGCGTAGCGAACACCCTTGCCCTTATAAGGCTCAGGTGGTCTGAACGCGCGGATTTCCGCGGCCGCTTGACCGAGCTGCTGCTTATCAGCGCCCTTTAGTACGATCTCAGTCTGACTTGGAGTTTCAGCGGTAACGCCTTCAGGCAGCGTATAATCTACCGGATGTGAAAAACCCAAAGTCAGGTTTACAGATTTCTTCTCAGCTTTAGCACGATAACCAACGCCATTTAGTATCAGCTTTCTTTCGAAGCCAGCACTAACGCCGATAACCATGTTGTTGACCAAGGCACGTGTGGTGCCCGCCAACGCTCGAGACTGCTTGGCGCCATCTTTAGCCGCGAAGGTCAGAACGCTTGCGTCCTGCTTAACTTCAACACTGCCGTGGATAACAAGCGCCAACGTACCCTTGCTGCCTTTAATTGTGATGTCTTGACCCTTTAGGTCTACATCAACACCAGCTGGTACTTCAACCGGACTGTTTGCAACTCGTGACATACCGAATTCCCATTACTTAGTTTCTGCCGTGAGGCATGTGTCGTTAAAAAACGGTGCAAAGAACCTCACCGCCAACGCCTGCAGTGCGGGCAGCGCGGTCGGTCATAACACCTTTACTGGTCGATACAATCGCAACGCCTAAACCACCGCGAACGGTTGGCAGGTCGCCTTTACCAGCGTAATTGCGCAAACCTGGACGGCTTACACGGTCAATCTCGGCAATTACTGGCTTGCCTTCGAAATACTTCAATTCAACAGTCAATTCAGCTTTCAATTCGTCACTTACTGCGTAAGCGCTAATGTAGCCTTCTTCTGCCAAAACTCGTGCTACGCTTGCCTTCAGCTTGGAAGCAGGCATGACTACGTCAACCTTGCCTACCATCTGGGCGTTACGTATACGAGTTAGCATATCTGCCAAGGGATCTTGCATACTCATAAGATTCTGCTCCTAATAAAGTCAGCCCTAAGGCTTACCAGCTGGCCTTAACCAAGCCCGGTAGATCACCGCGCATTGCGGCTTCACGTACCATGTTGCGGCATAAGCCGAACTTGCGGTAAACGCCGTGTGGGCGACCAGTAAGACGACAACGGTTACGTTGGCGAGCAGTACTAGCGTCGCGAGGCATTTTCTGCAGCTTGATCTGAGCTTCCCAAACTTCTTCCGCAGAAGATTCTTGGTTGGCAATGATTGCCTTTAAAGCAGCGCGTTTTACCGCGAATTTTGCCACTGTGCGAGTGCGCTTATCTTCGCGCGCTATCATAGATTTCTTAGCCATGATCCTACCCTTTGAACGGGAAGTTGAACGCTTTTAACAGCGCACGACCTT
>CAJWBQ010000016.1 GCA_913020115.1 uncultured Cellvibrionales bacterium | reverse complement strand
TCATGACACTGATATGGGCGGTACTTGGTTGGGGTGGGGCCAGCCCAGTATTTGGGCTGAAAAAATGCGCTATGACCTGCCCATCACCGAAAGCGCCTCAGTCAAAGCGTCCAGTTTTGTCTGGTTTGAAAATGGTGAGCGCAAAGAGGGAGGGGCAGAAGATTATTGGCCGCCCTTATACGAAGCGCTAGACAAGTTTTATGCACCAGCGTTTGAGCATCTACCACGCCCTTACGATCCTCTATACAAAGACGGCAAGGAATTCCGCCGTTTAGACAATTTGAGTGCGGCGGAAGCCATTGATGCACTGGATATTACGTCGCTGCAAAAACAGTTGGTGCACAGTTTTACCGCGATCAACGGCCACGCAGATTCCTCAGAAAGCAGTTATCTGGATCAGCTTCGTTGGCTTTCCCTGTCAGGTTTTAATAAAGATTTTATGTGGGGCAATATTGGTCAGTTTCGTTTCAAGAACGGCACCAAAGATCTGCTGGAACATATGCAGGCCGATAGCCAAGCGGAAATCAAGTTAGGGTCGGCGGTAGTCAAGGTAGAGCAGAAAGGCGACCTCGTTTTTGTCACGACTAATCGCAAGGAAACATTCAAGGCACGCACGGTGGTAATGGCGCTGCCATTGAATGTGATTTCCAGTATCGATTTCCAGCCCCGTTTATCGGCCGTGAAACGGCAAGCCGCCAAGCAGGGCATGACGGGTTCGGGTATAAAAATCTATATGCGCATCAAAGGTCGCCATCCGATTATGTTTGGCAATGGGCACCAGGATATGCCGCTCAATTACCTTTGGACAGAATACGACGATGAGAATCAGGTACTCGTTGGCTTCGGCAAAGATCCAGAGCTGTTGGACGTCTATGACGACGACGCTGTGCAGGCTGTTCTAAATCAATACATTCCCGGCGCAGAACTGCTGGAGTCTTTCAGCTACGACTGGAACCTTGACCCCTACTCTAAAGGTACTTGGTGCATGTATCCGCCCGGAATGTTGAGTAGCTCGCTGGCTGAACTGCAGCGGCCGGAAGGCAATGTGTATTTCGCCGGTGGTGATATCGCAAGCGGTTGGCGGGGGTTTATTGACGGGGCAATTGAAAGTGGTGCGCGGGCCGCTCAGATGCTTGAAAACACATTAAAGAGTTGAATAAATTGAAACGAGGTAGTTAGAGAATGAATATCATCAAAAAATTACAATGCAGTATTTTACTTTGTAGCGCCGCCCTAGGGGCAAATGCCGATACGAAAATGGATGTTTCGCTGATAGGAGGGTTTTACGCGAGCAGCGAGCGAAGCATTAGTTTAGGCAGCGACAAAAGTGCGTTTGTCTACAGTGTATTGGGTGCCGTCACCTTGAGTGATAACAAAGGAAACCAGTGGCAGGTTTCCATCGAATGCCTAGGTTTTGACGAAATGGGAGGTGGAACAGGTACGCAGGGTGTTGGGCGCTGTACTTGGAAGGACGTCGACAATCATCACTTATTTGTCAGTGTTTCGACCCATGGTGAGCGCAACCGCTACACGGTGCTGGGGGGCACAGGTAAATGGGCTGGCGCGAAAGGCCAGATAGATACAAGTTTTACCTACCTTCCTGCGCCCTCTGAGACTATTTTTCTCGGTACGGATGAAGGCAAGGGGCGTATTAGTAAGCCTGTCAAAATCTAATAACTCAAGTTCCCAATGGAGGCTCGTTCAGTGAACCGAAAATTCTTTTCCCTGCTAGCAATGAACTTAGTGTTTTCAGCAAATACCGCATTTGCGGCTAAGGATAGCTGTGACGCTAAAAGTTCTAAAAAAGCTTTTGCAAAGTGTGCCGCCTGTCATTCGATCAATGAGGGCGGTGCAACCTTGTTGGGGCCAAACTTACACGGAATCATAAATCGATATTCAGGGGCGCTTGAAGGTTTTCCGTACTCACCTGCGATGATGGCGTATCAAAAAAAATGGACGGAAAAAGAATTAGATAAATTTCTACAAGACCCAATGAAGGTTGTTCCAGGCACGATGATGGCCTTTGGGGGCTTGCGTAAGGAAAGGGATCGTCAGGCGGTTCTCTGTTATTTGCGGAATAATAGCTAAGGAGCGAAAAAACTGATGCTTACGTAGAAACTTTTTCTGGTGATGTGCCACTGGTTGTAAATATTATCAACACAAGCATTACTCCAAGTTATTGTAATTCTTGCTGCGCGCGAATCAGACGTTCAAGAACGTTTTCTGCGTGAGGCGTTTTTTTACTGACCAAAAAATGCAGGCCTAATGCACTTATTTTTTGGCGGAATAGTTCAGGCGAGTCGGAAGCATCTAAGGTGCCTTTGACCGCTAGCTCGTAGTCTAATAACAAATCTGCGCGATTGCTGTAAAGCATCTTCATCGCGTTTTTGTGGTTGTTGGCCCTGTGGATTGTGATCTTTCCTTGAAGTTCCAGCTTTTCTAGTTCGACAATAAGTCCGCTGTATTCATAGCCATTTATAACGACAAATCGCTTTCCTGACCACTCCGCTTGGGAGCTTGGTAATATTGACTGCGATAAAGCATAGAGGCCTAGGTGGATTTCTCTGATGGGGTATTCGCTCGCGACTATTCGGTCATTGTACTTTTGGTTTTCATTCAGCCCCATAAACAAGTCAATTTCACCGTTGGCCAGACTCATATACAGTCTTTTAGTAGGAAGGCACTGAGTGCTATATTTGAAGCCTGCGCGAGCAGCAACCTGCTCCAGTAGCTTCGTGTAATACCCCGCCGGCTTACCTTCCTTACAGATGTAGGCGGGAGGTAGATTTAATATCCCAATTTTTAATGTCTCGGCTTGTGCTGCCGGTAGAGATAAAGGCAATAGCATCAAAGAGAGCATTAAAGACAATGCCGATTTGTTTAACATTATTAGTGCAAGCTCTCGAATGGAACGTGTTGTAGCGCAAATAGACGACTTATTGATTAGAAGAGTAGCATAATCTCACAAGTAGGGACTATCAAGCTTTTGGCTAAGCCTGAGAGGCCCTAGTGACATGCTTACCTAAGCGTTTTATATAGAAATCAAACCTGCCTAGTATCAGCACCTATTTACTGCCTAAATTCATGGTGTTGAGACAAGCCTTAAACGATGACTATGCAATAAAAGTGACCGCATCTGAAAGGTCTGCTCTTTCAGTTATTGTCGTATTTACCATGGCTTCATCATCGGCATACCCAAAAGACATACCAAATAAAATGCCTTGATCTTCGCTTAGGTTAAATAACTCTCGAGCAGGTTGCGGGAATTGGCTAAGTGCGCCTTGGAAGCATGAAGAGATTCCACGCTCTTGCAGCAATAGCGCAAGTGACTGAGTATAGATTCCAATGTCGACAGCGCCCATGATATCGAGATATTTATCCATTGTAAAAAACGCTACATGTGGGGCACCGAAAAACTCCCAGTTTTTTACCATGGCCATCTGTCTCGCGCTCTTATCTTCACGAGCAATGTCCAGTGCTGAATAAAGCTTGTCTGCTGATCCGAACTGGCGTTCACGGTGTACGCCACTGTATTTAGCTGACCAGTTGAAATCGGGCTTAGGGCCTTGGCCGCTCATTAGTTCGCCAATAAGGGCATCTTTTAAAGCGTCTTTTTTTGCGCCTGACACTATGTAAGTTTGCCAAGGTTGAACGTTGCAATTTGAAGGAGATTGCTGAGCTTGTTTGAATATTTCCTTCAGTTCTTGATCGGGGATAGGCGTATCCTTGAATGCACGAATTGAGCGGCGATTATTGAGGGCTTCTACAACTGACATGAAAAACTCCGAAGGTAGTAAGGATTGTAATTTTGAAACACTTTAACTGAAACGGGCCTTAAACGAAAATATTTGAATACGGGATAAATTTAAACCCTGCTTTTCGTCATAGAACATCGATCACGATATTGGCAAAGTTATGGGCTGCGCCAGTTCTCGAAATGTCAGGTTCTCCAAATCGTCCATAGCGTGTAGCCTTATTTATGGCTGCCTCAGTATTTTCTTTGCAGCAAGTTTTGATGATGGCTATCCCAAAACTTTGACTGATAGTTTGGCAGGTTTAACAGAGCTGCGCATTGCGGGGTGAGTTTACAGGTGGAATTCTTGGTAATATGATATATATCAATGACTTATAAGTGGACTTGCGATTCTCTATTTTCATCCAATAGAGCTTCGATAATGTCCGGTATCGTCTAAAAAACCGCTAGTCTTCTGGACTTGCGGTTTTTATACCCAAAGCGAAGCAATCAGGTTTGAATAAATCCTGGGGTCGGTGAGGCTGCTGCGTGGGTACCCTGAATAATATCCCTCATTTACAGGGAATTTGTTATCTTCTATCCTATAAACATCCAGCCCACTTTTACAGTGTATTCAAGCAATGGTTTGGGCTAGCGCCTCCAGAGTTTAGCTTGGGCGCACGGAATTACTAATGCTGAACCACCATTCACTACGAGGGACTTATTGAATGACTCTAACCAACAGTGCGATTTTGGCTTTGGTTTTGTTAGCAATAAGCCCGTTGAGCTATACAGAAAGTGCCTTAGACTCCAGTTTGAGCTCGACGAGTAGCTCCGTCAATAAAATCACCATCGCATCGATCGATTGGTGCCCTTATATCTGTGTGGGAGAAGACAAGCCCGGGGTGCTGACAGAATATGTAAAAAAGATATTTGCGGGAACCTCTCACACCTTAATTTTTACACCCATGCCTTGGGCTCGAGCTATTCAGGAAACTCAGGCAGGGCGATATCAAGCCTTATTAGCGCCGGCAAAAGAGGAAGCTCCAGGCTTGGTTTTTCCGTCTCGGCCCTTGGGGTATCAGGTCATGTGCCTGTTCACACGCAGTGAAGACTCCTGGAAGTACGAGGGTTTGGAGTCGCTGAAAGGTCGTCGTATCGTTTACGGTTATGGTGCTTATCCGGCTTCCCTGGAGGGCGCACAGAAATTCGCGATACTTTATCCAATGCCATACAGTAAAAGTTTTGTTCGTAGGGGCGTTAAAATGATCTTGAAGCAGCGTGCAGACACGCTGCTTTTCACTGTGTACTCAACGCAGTACTACCTCAATTCGGTTGGTTTGACTGATAGAATAAGAAATGCGGGGTGTGTGCAGAGGCAGGCGGTTTATTTGGCGTTTACGCCCAATGAGGCGGCACAAGAAACACGCCAGACACTTATTGCCTTGCTCGACGAAAAAATTGAAACTTTAGAAAAAGATAATACCTTTGAAAATCTGCTTCTAGATTACGGGCTGAAACCACACTAGTTTTTGAACTTCAATACAGCCTCGCTGGTTTTATTCCAGTGGCTGCACTCCTCTGAATGACGGCACGCCTACGAATGATACCGCCCCGCTAAAGGCAAGTCTCAGATGCATTCAGAATACTGTTCCGCAATTTTTTTAAACTCTCGCTCTCCCGGGTATCAAGCAAGCCAAACCGGAGTAAAATTTCTCGCTCATCCACGTCAATCAGACGAATGAGCACGCCTTGTTTTGCCAGTGCCTGATACAGGTGCTCGCCCAGTGATCGCTCCGCTCGATAGCTTATAAATAAGTGTGCGTGCTCGCCGTTGCAGCCAACGATAGGCCCTAAAGTATCATCCAACAACTTTTGATATGCACTCATCCAAGCGGCGAGCCTTAAGCGTGTGCTTTGTTGCCAGACCCGATCGGCCAAAGCTTGTTGCGCCACCCACTGGCTTGGTCCGCTGACATGCCACGGGCCGAGTTCCCCTGCTATTTGTCTCAGCACAGCCGTTTCGGCCAAAGCGAAGCCCACGCGAATGCCCGCCAGGCCAAAGAATTTTCCCAGGGAGCGCAGAACAATAAGCCCCTTCAATTGGCTGACGCCCGCAAGTGAATTCTCAGGCTGCATATCCATAAAGGCTTCATCAACAATCAGCCAGCCCTGTCTCTTCTCGAGCTTTTCTCGCCATTGCAGCAATTGTGTTTTGGCCACTTGCTGGGTGCTGGGGTTGTTCGGGTTTATCACCAAGACCACATCGCAGCGTTCATCATCAAGCCATTGCTGCAATTCTGCGGTGGATTGGTAGCGAAGAATTTCGTGGCCGCATGCGGTCCAGTTTGCTTCATGTTCGGTATACCCGAGGGCAGGCACAGCCACAACAGAGGCCTCACGTAAACGGGGTAGAGCTTGAATAAATGCTTGGCTACCGGCTCCAGCGATGATCGACTCGCATCCGTAGTAAGTTCTTGCGCTGTTTAATAGAGATTGAGAATAATCGGGCAGGGAGTGAAAAAATGATTTGGGAATCGAAGGTACTGGCCAGCCAACAGGGTTGATGCCCGTTGACAGGTCTAGCCAGTTCTCAAGTGCAATGCCGTAGGTCTGTGCGGCAAGCTCGACACTACCGCCGTGTTTTAGAAGCGCGCGAGGGTTCATAGATTTGCCAAAACCACGAGCGTCAACAACCATAAAACGAGGCTGCGATTAATCAGCGCTATGGCCGCGACGATGTCCTGTTTCTGTGCTTGCTTACCGCAGCCTAGTTCTGGTCGCTGATGCAACTCTCCATGATAGGTCGCGTGCCCTCCTAGGCGAACTTCCAGTGCACCAGCACCGGCGGCCATCACTGGGCCTGCATTTGGGCTGTCCCACAGTGGCGCCTGCTTGCGCCAACATTCAATGCCTGGTTTCCATGCGCCCACTAAGCAGTACGACAGGGCTGTTAAGCGGGCTGGGAGCAAATTCAGTAAGTCATCAAAACGCGCCGCGAAACGCCCAAAATACAAATATTTTTCATTGCGATAACCCCATAGAGCATCCAGTGTATTCGCCAAGCGGTATAGCACTACACCGGGAACTCCTGCGACCACAAACCAAAAAATTGCCGCAAAGATAGCATCGCTGCCGTTTTCCAGCATGGATTCTATGGTGGCCCGATTCACCGCGGGTTCATCGAGGCCAGAGGTGTCTCGGCTCACTATCCAGCTCAGTTTTTGACGCGCCAAATCAAGGTCGCCGGCGAATAGGGGAGTGCTAACGGCTAGCCCGTGCTCTTTCAAGCTCCTGGCGCCCAGTGCTAAATATAAAACCAGACAGGAAAATAACGCAGACAGTAGGGCAGAGCGGCTCTGTAAATAATGATCGAGAAATACCGTTACCACCAGAATAGGTATTACGGCCAAGCAAACAGAGGCAGCACCCATTGCGATCGTTGCTGGAGCCTGAACATTAAATTTCCGACAGAAGCGCTCGCAGATTTCCGCCCAGCGACCAAAGCCCACTAGGGGGTGCCAGCGGCGTACTTCGCCAAACGCTAGGTCTAGTAATACAGCCGCTAAAACAATAATCGGGGTGTAGGTAGAAAACGTCACTAAATTTCCATCAATAAAAAAGGAAAGGATTGTACCACGCCGAGGTTTTTCTGAAATCACCCCTGAGCTTAGTTAAAATCACATGTTTAAGATACTTAACTCACTTTAAAAGTCGCACCGATTAAGGCACAAACTTTTCCATTGGCGAGCACCCGCCCCTGAGCGGTATCAACAGAGCTGCCTGGTTTGACAAATTGGGTTTCAAATTCAAGCCAGTCTCCTATTCGTGCGGCGCTCACGAAGTCTACATGTAAGCTAATGGTGACAAGTCCATTTAAGTTCTCGTGATAGCTGGCGCAAGACAGGCCCATCGCATTGTCGGCAAGGGCCGATATTAAGCCGCCGTGGACAAATCCTCTGGAGTTGCAGTGTTGGGTATCGGCTGTTAAACCTAGGTTGAACCCCGAGTCTGTGCGTTTTGAGAAGAGCGGTTCCCAAGGTTCTGTAAGCGGGCTTTTCCGAAAGTGAGGTTCGAAATCAGGGGCAATCGTCATCTACTGTTCTCCTGTGAGTTTGATTAGTGCGACAAGGCGCTGCTTAGCTTCTTCTAAAACTTCAGTGTCTCGTGTTGCTCGCGCTAAGATTGTGCCGCCTTCAACATTCATAATGACGGCGCGGGATATTTCTTCCGCATTTTTCAGGCTGTGACCTGCCACGGTGAGCATCTGTGTGAATTCGCTCTGGATGTCGTTATAGGCCTGTGTAAGAGCGCGCGCCAAGATATTGTCCGCTTTGTTCTCTACACCATTTGTCAGCGCCGCGAGTAGTGGCCCTTCAGAGAAATGTGTCGTTTGTAGCCAAGTCATCATGTTGTCAATGTAGATAGCAATGACGTTTTCCGGCTGTAGTCCTTTGAGTCGGAGCGTCTGAATAGAGATAAGCACTTCTCCAGCCAGCCACTCGGCACACCTTGCGCCCAAGTCTTCCTTGCCGCCGGGAAAGTGGTGGTACATCGAACCGCGAGGCGAGCGCGCAAGGTCGAGAATATCCGTGGTGCCAGCACCGTGATAACCGCGCTGCTGGAAAAGTTGGATAGCGGCCACTATCAGGCGTTCACGGGTTTTGGGAGCGGGCGCATTATTCGATTTTGTCTTCGCATTTTGACTTAGAAGCATGTGCAGGGTGTCCATCCGCTGGTTTGATAATGAACCGAATGTTACATTTATTAGATAGATCTGTCTATTTTGTGTAAGTAAGTTATCACTTAGGCTGGTCCCGCAGGATTGACTTAGTTTTTTACAAGGATATCGAGATGAAAACCATTTCGTATCAACTGTATGCATACGTTGACCAGTCATGGTTTACGTGTCAGTTTGTTGCGCGGCCTTGCCCTCTTGTGCCTTGGAGCAATCGCGCCGTTTGGCAATTCACGCGAAGTGAATATCTGGGGCCCTCATGCCTCAAATACAAAATCCCCCTCGCGGGTTCTAAATTAATGGGAGTTTTAAATTGGACGTAGAAAATACCGTAGCAATTGTCACTGGTGCCAGCTCAGGCGTTGGCGCGGAAACGGCCGTGAAACTTGCCCAACGAGGAGTCAAGGTGGTGGTTAACTACGCCACTTCAAAAGCTGGCGCCGATGCTACCGTGGCGCGCATTGTGGAACTGGGAGGTGAGGCAATAAGTGTACAAGCTGACGTGAGTGACAATGCTCAGTGTGTCAATTTAGTCGAGCAGGCCGTGGCGCGTTTTGGGCAACTCAATATTCTCATTAATAATGCCGGCACCACCACCTTCGTCGATCACAGCGAACTGGATTTACTCAGCGACGACATTTGGCAGCGCACCTTGAATACGAATCTTCTTGGGCCATTTTATATGAGTCGTGCCGCACTTCCCGAACTGATTAAACAGGGCGGCGGCGATATAGTAATGACCTCGAGCACGGCGGGTTTGAATGCAAACGGCAGTTCCATCGCCTATTGCGCCTCAAAAGCCGGGCTGAATAGTTTAACCAAAACCTTAGCTAAGGCTATGGGGAAGCACAACGTGCGCGTGAATGCGATTTGCCCAGGCTTAATTGATGGCAAATGGAGCCGCGAAGGCCGCGGCGACAATTGGCAGGCCGTTGAAAACTTTGTAAAACAGAACTCGGCTTTGGGCAAAGTGTCTACGCCCGAAGATATCGCCGATAGCATTCTTTCGGTGGTCTCTGGGAGTGATCTTTTAACCGCGCAAATTATTGTTGTTGATGGTGGGTTCGCCATCTAGGTATTAAGGCAAAAGCTGTTCTTTTAGTCGAATAAAATGAGCGGGCCTATTAAATGAGATCCATCAAAAGGGGCCTGTTATTTAAGGCCTATGGATAGAACCGATATTAAATTGAATGATAGAACTCCTTATCTATCGAGTTCTATCATTCGAAGTCTTCAATAAAGGGCATAAATATCTTTAGAAAGGCCGCCTGATCTTCAATGAATGGACTGTGTCCGGTGTCCTTCATTACTTCCTCTTGAACCGAGCCTTGCTGCTCACTGTATTTCTGCAACACCTGCCGGGTTTGATCCACCATAGGTTGCGCGGGGTAGGACTCGGTACCAGGCCAACCATCGACTAAGCCCATCTGCCCCAAGACGCCAAAGTCTGACAAGGATTGATTCGAAATGATAATGTCCTGATCGCCGCGCACCCACAATATCGGTGGTTTGTTGGGCAGTTCTGCAATGGCCTCCACATTAAAATATTGCGCACTGATAGCGTTCAGCGGCCCATACTGACCAGGGCTTGTGTGTGGCCAGTGGGGAGAGTTGCGGCTGTCGCCAGGGTAACGATCAGGCCCCAAGTGCTGAGACAGTGAGGCAGTTAAAAACTCGTCGACTAAAGGTTCTGCAGGCGCTTGGTAAAAAAACGACTGCTGAATGACATTGCGAGGAGACAGTGGGCTTTTTGTCCCACGGTCTTGCTGGGCAATTTTTTCAATAAATTCCGTCGGTACGGTACCGCCGCCAGACCCAGCGTAGTCTTCGTGGCAGGGCGTGCCCATCAGGTCTCGGGTGCCGCCAAAGCCATAAGGACTCACTGGGGCAATGAGGGTGAGTGAGTCCATTAGCGCTGGGCTATCTATTAAGAGTTGCAAAATGGCGCCGGCGCCAGCAGACCAACCCAGCCAGTGCGCCGACTTAATATTTAAGGTTTTACACAGCGCGGCTAAATCATCCGCCCAGTCTCGTGCACCGCGAGTGGCATCGATGATTTTGTCTTCGGTATCGCCGTAGCCGCGTAAGTCTACCGCTATGGTGTACATGTGTGGCGGTAGCGCTAACATTAAATTTTCGAAGTAGAAGGACGATGAAAAATTGCCATGGATAAGTATGATGGGCTTAGCACTTTCATCGCCACAGCTTCGCACGCGCATGCGCAGGCGAGGGGTTTGTATGTCCCGCACCTGCGGCTTCTCGGAGAGAAATGTAGTTTCCACAATTGAGCCTCTATTTAAAACTGGTAGCTTGCACTGAGGCTGTAGGTGCGAGGCGCGTTATAGTAACCCAACTCAACGCCGGGAAATGCCGAAAGATCAAACGCGTGTGTTCGGTACTCTTTATTCGATAAATTTTTGCCGCCAAGCATGAGCTGCCAATTACCTTCGAAGGGTTCTAGCATCAGGCCCGCATTGAAAAGGGTATAAGCGTCCTGGGCGAGCGCTTCACTGCTGTTAACCTCCAGATAAGTTTTGCTTCGGTAACTCATGTCGGCTACTAGGGTTAGTACGCCAATATCTTTTAGGGTTAAATCATAACTTAAGCCTAAAAAGGTATCCCACTTGGGTGCATTCACCATTTCGCGTTCGTCGCTCACATCAATCGCGGTGTTGTTGGCGGCATCGGCGCCGGCGAAAAATTCCTTATATTCAGCGTCCAGATAACCAAGGTTGGCATTGAGTCGAAAATTATCGCTGATGATAAACGTAGCCTCTATTTCAATGCCTTGCATGGCGGCTTCGCCAGCGTTGGAAAAAATCGGCAATAGAGCGCTGCCGTCAGCGGTGGCTTCAAAACTACTGACTTGCAGATCGTCATACTGATTGTAAAACAGTGCAGCGTTGACTCGAACACTGTCGTTAAATAACTGGGTTTTTAAACCGAGTTCAAAACTCGTGAGTGTTTCTTCATCGTAAGGTTCAAGTTGCCCATCGGCCAAACGGCCGTTAAATCCACCGCTTTTGAAGCTGCTGGATAGAGTGGCGTAAACATTACTGTGGTCATCGAGTTGGTATTTCAGCCCTAGTTTAGGGGAGAAGTTTTCAAAGTTTGCACTGTCAGGGTCTGCAAAGGGCCTGGGGACACCAATTCCTCCGCCTAAGCGAAGGTCGTGACTACTTGGATTCAACAATTCGGGGTGGGCATAGTTAACCGCAAAAGAAGGGTCGAAATAAATACCGGCTAGCGCGGTTAAATCAAAGTCTTCTGTCTGGCGCTCGTAGTCTTTCTCTTCTTCGGTGTAGCGAAAGCCAAAAATTGCACTTAAGCTATCGTTTATCTGGTAGTCAAACTGACTGAATACCGCAACGCTGTCGGTGCTAAACGAAGATTCACCCGAAGACGCAATTAAGAAATTACTGAACACACCGCCGTCAAAGGTGCCTCCCTCTTCTTGGTAATAATAAATTCCTGATACCGCCGAGAGCTTTTCTCCTTGATAGGAAAGTTGAAACTCTTGGCTGGTTTGGGTTTGGTCATTGAAGTAGAAAATACCAAAGGCATTGATCGGTGTGCCGTCCAGATCAATTTCTGTTCCGTAGTCCATTTCGCGGTGAGAGGTGATGGATTTAACCTCTAGTGTGTCATTGATGTCCCAGCTGGCGTTCAAGCTGTAACCCAGAGTCTCTGTGAATTCGGTTCGATTGAAGTCGGCATTGACTGTAAAGGGGTCGCTGTCAGCGCCAAAGCTTTGCACGCTGGTGCCAAAGGTGTAGGGGTCTACAACGACAATATTAATATCCGTTTCTTTAGCCGGTGTTCGCGAGCGTTTGGGACTTCCCTCCGAATAATCCACAGAAAATTGTACAGAGATATCATCGCTGGGGGTGTATTGAAGCACGGAGCGGGCGAAACTCACATCGCGATCGCCGTCGTTTTTACCGTCGAATTGGTTGCGGGTGTAGCCGTCGTGAGTCATCTTTGCCACAGTTACTCGAGCGCTAAACTCATCACTTAATGGGCCGCTGATGACACCTTTTATTTCTGTTCGACCGCGACTGCCCAGCACTGTACTCAGGCTGCCGGTGAGCCCTTGGGTGGGGGCGGCCGAAACATATTTAATGGCACCGCCCACAGTATTTCGACCATATAAACTGCCCTGAGGTCCTCGAAGTACCTCAATACGCTCCACATCAACCACGTCCAAAAATGCGCCTTGGGCTCGACCGAGGTAAACATCATCGAGATAAATTCCCACCCCAGGTTCAAAAAAGGCAATGGAGTCAATTTGGCCAATCCCGCGGATATACACTACGGCATTGTTGGCATCGCCCACATGAATACTGAGGTTTGGCACCAAAGCTTGTAAATCGCCGATGGTTGATACTTGTTGCGCGCTCAATTCGCTAGGGGAAAATGCACTCACGGCTACCGGCACATCTTGTAAGCTGGCTTCACGTCGCTCGGCCGTGACAGTCACCTCTTCTAAGACAGCGGGCCCAGCCCACACGCTCGGCGTTACGCCTAGGGCCAGTGCGGCAACAGAGCTCACCGCGCCTATGCTTCGGGCTAAAATATTCCGTTTTGAAATGGCAAGTTTTACAGAGTTTTGATATCGCATGATTGAGCCCTCGTCGCCAATAGCTGAGGTGCTTACACCAGCTATTGTTGTTTTTATTGTCTTCGTAGTGGCTCAACTATAGAGGATGTAGGGCCCGGGCATAATGTCAAAATGGCTCGTTCTTAAGGGTTCAATTTCGCTCATCAAGTAAAGTTTAAGTCAGCAGTTGATGACTTTTTACGTAAGCGGCGGGAGACACACCATACCAGCGCTTAAAGGCGCGTTTGAAACTCCTTACGTCGCTGTATCCTAGTCGCTCTGCTACGTCGGCGGGTAAAATCTGCTCGTGCAAATCGTTCACTGCCAGTTCACAGTTTACTTTATCCAATAGTTGCCTGAAGCTGGTATTTTGTTCCGACAGGTGCCGTCTTAGTGTTGCCACGCTCATGCCAATGGCGCTGGCGACGGCTTCCTGATTGCGGGTTCCCTGAACCACAGAGCCCTGTTTGATCTTATGTATCACCTTCTGGATAAAGGCATGGTTGTACTGGTCCGTTTGGCGGTGTTGCACTATGGAAAGGTAGTGCGCGTAAATATTCCCCGCAATATCTATGTTGTTTGTAGTGTTAAAAGGGAGTTCAGTTTGATCGCTCTCGTAGACAAGCTCGTACTGTGCCTGCTTGTACAGGATCTTGGTGTTAAGCAGATTTAAATGGTGGTTGTGCTTGGGTTCAAATTCTCGTTTTGTACTCATTCTCACCAGCTTTAAGGCCTGTCCGGTGATAAAACAGAGCGCGCAGTGGATTTTTATTAGGGCGAATTCAATGGCGAAAATATTGGGTTTTTCGAAGTAGTGAAAATCGCTGTCGTCGACAACGTAACTTAAAGTATTGCCGCGTTTGTGCACAAAATTGTAGTTTCCTCCGTGCACTATGTTGTAAGTGTCTGCCAGTGTTTGCAGCCCCTCCAGCAAATTACTGCAGTGATATAAGTTTGAAAAAATTAATCGGGTTGTGCCCCGTTTCAGGGGCCGGCTCGACATTAAGTGAGACTCTTCATGAATGCTATTTTGATTGGCGATGATGATTCGCCAGCAATCGTCCATGTCGATCAAAGTGCTGGGTTTGTCGAGTAGCTCAAGCGGTAAATTTAGATCTTCTAGTATTTTGGCTGTGGACATACCTTGGTCAATGGAATTTTTCATCAAGCCCATAATGTCTTTGACTTCTACGCTAAACGATTCTTGACTTGGCATTCTAATGTGACCCAAATTGACTAACGCTTAGTTGAACTCAAATATCTGCAAATTGAAACCCCGCCATTAAACTGATTTTCTCTGGCTTTGACTTTTCACCAAAATTCACGACATAGAGCAACAAACTCTTGGGCGGCCGGACTCAAGGTTGTTCCAGCCTTGTAGTAGATCCCAGCCTGCCGGTCTATGCGGCCAAATGGAAGGTCTTTAAGCGCTGTAAATTGTTGGCAGACGGGGTCTTCCGCTAAAAGCTTGTGGTTGATGAAAGCGACTCCCAAACCCTGTTCAACTAAATGAATACGTAAGCTGAGGCTAGAGATTTCCCATACCGATTTAAATCGATCGCGAATTCGTTGAATGGCGGGGCGCATCTCTGGGTTATCAAGAAAAGAGGTGATCAGCGGGCTTTGCTTGAGACTTTTATGCTCGCCTTTGAGTAATTGTTGAAAGTTGGCGTGTTTACTATTGACCACCAAATGTCGTGTCTCGTTAAACAGAGGTATGGTGGCGAATGCGTCCATATGCTTTTGGAATGGGCCGATGGCCAGTTCTGCGCGTCCCGATAAAACTTCATATATTAAACGACGGCTGGGTAACTGGGCCACTTTGATGTGAGTGTCCTGCTGGGCTAGGCTAAACTCGCTGATCAGCTGGGGGGCGTAAAATCGGGTGATGGAACTGTTGATGGCTATGTTTAGGGTCTGTTGGCCCCCGCGTTTAATTCTCCCAATGTCTTCCAGCACTAGCTGCTCTTCACGCAGAGTTTCGTTAGCATGCTCCAATAAACGCCTGCCAGCCTCGCTGAGGCCTAACTGTTTGCCTCGAAACAATAGGGGGGTGTCCAGCTTGGCTTCTAGGTTCGCAATGGCTTGGCTTACGGCTGATTGACTGATGTGCAAGCGCTCGGCCGCGCGATTAAAACCATTCGCTTCCACCACAGCCTGAAATGTCCGCAACTCACTATTTTCAAGTCTCATAGCACCTCCAATAAGTAGGGCTTATATAATAATAAGTAATATTAAGTTACCTAATGATACTGACCTTTCTATACTGCGGCTACTATTTTGCTATGAACCCGGAGCATCGCTTATGCGGTGCTGAATCAGGACCTATTCTACAAGCGATTGTCGTCAACAGTCGTCCGTAGAATATTTCTTGAAGCAGGGTAAACCCATGAAAATTGTTATTGTAGGAGGAGGGGCCGGTGGTTTAGAGCTGGCGACAACATTAGGCAAAAAATTAGGTCGAAAAAAACGCGCCGAAATTGTGCTGGTAGATCGCAATCACACCCATGTGTGGAAACCCTTATTACACGAAGTTGCCTCTGGGTCTCTCGATGCGGACATGGACTCTGTAAACTATCGTGCGCACGCCCATAAATCTGCATTTAGTTTTAAACTGGGTTCATTGACAGGCCTAAATCGCGATGAGAAATACATCGATCTGGCGCCCATGTGCGACGAAGATGGCAATGAAATTATGCCCGCTCGCACAGAGTGCTATGACTATTTAGTGCTGGCTATCGGCAGCGTGAGTAATGATTTTTCTGTGCCGGGTGTTGCCGATAATTGTATTTTCCTCGACAGGCCCGATCAAGCCCTACTGTTTCATCGTCGATTGGTGAATCAATTTATTGGCCTAAATAGTGAAATTGCTCGAACGTCCAGCGAGCGCACTCTGCATATTGCCATTATTGGCGGTGGTGCTACGGGCGTTGAGCTGTCCGCCGAGTTGTTTAAGGCGCGAGAATGGTTCGCAAGTTATGGTTTGAACCACATCGGTAAACAGCATCTGAAAGTTTCTATCATCGAAGCGGGCCCGAGCCTTGTGCCAGCCCTAAGTGAGCGTATTTCACAAGCGGTTGCTGCTGAATTACTGAACTTAGGAGTTAATGTATGCTTATCGACAAGTGTCGCCAATGTTACCGGCAATACGATTATTACCTCAGCCGGGGAACGTATTGAGGCAGACCAAATAGTTTGGGCGGCGGGTGTAAAAGCTCCTGAGGTGCTGAGAAAGTTTGAGGGTTTGGAAAAAAATCGTATTGATCAATTACGGGTAAATGAATTCCTCCAACTGAGCAAAGACCGCAATATTTTTGCATTGGGAGATTGTGCAGCTTGTGCCATCAAGAATGAGCAGGGTGAAGATCGCTGGGTGCCACCTAGAGCTCAGTCGGCTCATCAAATGGCAAGCACGGTGGGCATGAATATTATGAACTTACTGGAAAATAAGCCATTGAAGGCTTTCAAATATCAGGACTATGGTTCACTGGTTTCACTCAGTCACTACACGGCGTTTGGTAAGCTGATGGGTGGTTTGGCGATGGGGAGTATGAATGTTGAGGGTCGTTTGGCGCGCTTGGCCTACGTGTCTTTATACCGGATGCACCAACTGGCGATACACGGATGGTATCGCACTCTGTTGGTGGCGCTGGCGAGTAAAATTAATCATTTTATTCGCCCGCGCCTGAAGCTACATTAAGAGCGTGCAGACCACTCTTGGAAGTTGGTGTTTTCTTTCGCCAGCGTTTCCAGCAGTGCTGCAGGTTTCCAGTAACTTTCACCGGTTTGTTCGTGGAGTTCACTAATGCTGCGGTAAACTTCTTGCAGGCCAATGGTGTCAGCGTAATGCATTGGGCCGCCGCGATAGGCTGGGAAGCCGTAGCCAAATACATACACCACATCAATGTCGCTCGAACGTTGCGCGATGCCTTCTTCAAGAATTTTGGCACCTTCGTTAATCCAGGCATAGGTGAGACGCTTGAGAATTTCTTCATCGCTTATGTATCTGCGCTCAACACCCTGAGCCTTCGCATGTTCTTCAACTAAGGTAAGCACCTTCGGGTCATTGATTCTAGCCCGTGTTTCAGGATCATAAAGGTAATAGCCCGCGCCGCTTTTTTGTCCGAGGCGATCCATTTCAACCAAGGCATCTGCAACGCAATAGGTTTTAGGTGCGCCTTTTTGTTCCTCGGTTTGTCCTTCGCGCGCTTTGTAGCCGATGTCTAAGCCTGCCAAATCACCCACCGCCAAGGGGCCCATGGCCATGCCCCAATTCTGCATCACGCGGTCAATCTGTTCAGGCGTTCCACCTTCTAATAAACACAATTGCGCTTCACGACCGTAGGGGCGCAGCATGCGATTGCCGATAAAGCCGTAACAGACATTGGCCAGTACGGGAACCTTCTTAATTTTCTTAGCCAGTGCCATAGAGGTGGCAATCACATCATCGGCGGTTTTTGCGCCTCGCACTATTTCCAATAATTTCATGACATTGGCGGGGCTAAAAAAGTGCAAGCCAATCACGTCTTGTGGGCGCTGGGTGGCTTCGGCAATTAAATTAACGTCTTGATAAGAGGTGTTCGTGGCTAAAATAGCACCGGGTTTACAGACTTTGTCCAGCTGCTCGAACACGCTTCTTTTAACATCGAGATTTTCGAATACGGCTTCAATCACCATGTCTACATCGGCCAAATCATCGTAGTTGGTGCTGCCTTTAATCAGAGCTAAGCAATCGCTTTTTTGTGCTTCAGTGAGCTTGCCTTTTTTCACGCTGATCGAGTAGTTTTTTTCCACCAAGTTTAGGCCGCGCTGTAATCCCTCTTCACTGACTTCCAGTAAGGTCACCGGTATGCCTACATTGACAAAGTTCATGGCAATGCCGCCACCCATGGTGCCGCCACCGATAATGCCCACAGACTTAATTGGGCGAGTGGCCGTTTCCTTGCCAATACCTTTAACCTTGGCGGCTTCGCGCTCGGCAAAAAACATGTGGCGCATGGCGCTTGACTGGCTTGACTCTTTACATTCCATAAAGGCGCCGCGCTCAATCAAAAGCCCCTCTTCAATAGGATGCAGAACGGCGGCCTCAACACAGTCGACAATTTTTTGTGGTGCAATTTGACCGCGAGCGCGCTTGCTGAGTTTTTTTCTGTACTGTTCAAACAAATCCGCTGGGACGCTTGCGGGGTCGATAGCTATGTCACGGACACGTTTTAGAGGAGCCTTGTCCGCCAGCAGTTGCTCTGCATAAGCTATGGCACCACTCAGCAGCTCGCCTTCAACAATTTGATCAATTAGATTGAGTTTAAGAGCCTTGTCCGCTGAAATAGGGGCGCCACTTGTAATGAGATCGAGGGCCGCTTCGGCGCCCGTTAAGCGAGGAGCCCGTTGCGTGCCCCCTGCGCCGGGTAGCAAGCCTAATTTCACCTCAGGCAAGCCTACTTTTGCAGAGGCCAGGGCACAGCGGTAGTGACACGCCAGAGCCGTCTCTAAACCGCCACCTAGGGCCGTGCCATGAATGGCGGCGATAACAGGCTTTTGAGAGTTTTCGATGGTTTCAATAACATCCGGCAGGCTGGGTGCCTGTGGTGTTTTGTTAAACTCAGTAATGTCGGCGCCGGCAATAAAGGTTCGCCCTTCACAGACTAAAATTAGAGCTTGAGTGTCATCGCTTTGTGCGGCTTGAACGGCGTTTACGATGCCTTCGCGCAGCACGTGAGAAAGGGCATTTACGGGGGGGTTGTTGAGCGAGATTATGCCCAAGTTATTTTCAATTCTATAAGTAACAACGGTCATATGAATACTTCCTAAATGTCAGTGTTTAAATGCGTTTGATGACAACGGCGATGCCTTGGCCAATACCAATACACATGGTGGCCAAAGCGTAACGTCCGCCGCTGCGCTCCAGTTGGCGCAGAGCAGTGAGTATGATGCGAGCTCCAGACGCGCCGAGAGGGTGACCTATGGCAATGGCGCCACCATTGATATTTACTCGAGGGTCGTCGTAGGCGATGCCAAGTTGTTTTAAGCAACCTAGGGCTTGCGCCGCGAATGCTTCGTTAAATTCCATTACGTCGATATCTGCCAGCGTTAAACCGGCGCGAGCCAGCGCTTTCTGTGTGGCGGGCACTGGGCCTAAACCCATTACTCTGGGTTCAACACCAGCGATAGCGCCCGCTAAAATTTGCCCTCGTGGGCGAATGCCACTTTGTTCTCCAACCGCGGCGTTGCCAATAATTAGCGCGGCGGCGCCGTCATTGATACCTGAGGCATTGCCGGCGGTAACCACACCGCCTGGCGACAGTGGACGGAGCTTCTGCAGGGCAAGCTCATTGCTCGAGGGGCGAGGGTGCTCATCGGCTTTGACGATGAGCGCGGTTTTCTTCCGGCCTTGTGCTACGTCTACCGGAATAATTTCGTCAGTAAAGAAGCCGTCGGCCCGCGCAATTTCATATTTAGCCTGAGACGCGGCGGCAAAGCGGTCGCACTCCTCACGGCTGATGTTTAAGTCGGCAGCAATATTATCGGCGGTTTGCGGCATGGTGTCAGCACCAAATTGCTCCGCTATTTTAGGGTTAGTGAATCGCGCACCTAATGTACTGTCGGCAATTTCCTGGGAGCGATCAAAAGCGGAAGTCGCTTTTGAAACAACCAGTGGTGCGCGGCTCATAGATTCCACGCCACCGGCAACAATCAAGTCGCCTTCGCCCACTTTCACGCAGCGCGTGGCGTCAAGAGCGGCTGCCATACCTGAGCCGCAGAGTCGGTTTACGGTTTGACCGCCTGAGCTGATAGGCAAACCTGCCAGTAAGCCTGCAAAGCGGGCTACGTTGCGGCAGTCTTCTCCCGCCTGATTGGTGGCCCCGGCAATCACGTCCTCATAGAGGGCGGGGTCAAAGTCGTTACGTTGCACCAAGGTTTTTATGACATGCCCCAACAGATCGTCTGGGCGCACACTAGAGAGTGCCCCGCCATGGCGTCCGAATGCGCTTCGGCCTCCGTCATAGATATAGGCGTCTGACATGCTGTTCTCCTGAGTTGGTGAATCGACGAAATAAGGTTCCGCTCTGCGGAATAGCGCGCATATTCTGAACCCTTTCCCTTAGATTGGCAAGGTTTGTGACTTGGCGGTCTGTGTTTAATGAAGCGGGGATGCTCTGGCTTGAACCCAAAACCACTAGGGTATCGCAAGCCGAGTGGGCTTAAGCTGCTGAATAATCTACCAGTGTCTATGGCAATAATTGTATTGAGAGGAGGCTATTCTGAATTGCGTGAAGAAGCTGGCCTAGCCCAAGCTATTGTCGCTTGTAAGCTGATGACTGCATCATTGATTACCCCGTAATGATGGCTAAGTCCCTGAACCTTGGCGCTCATTGACGGGGCAGTAAAAAGCTTGTTGGCACTCATTGCAAGTGACGATAGCGATACGAACCGGGCTTGCTAGCCCTTGTTCAGACCAAACATGGCGGCTTCAGCCTCCATCACTGGTTTGACCACCGCGTGTGAAGTTACACGCTGGATAAACGCCGAAAATAGTGGCCAACGACTAGCGTCGACGGTGTAACTGGCATAGCTGGCGTTGATGAACGAACTTACCAAACTAATATCGGCCACGCCGAGAGCGCCAAACAAAAACCCTTCGCTGGGAACTTGTGATTCAAGGTAGTCGAGTAAAGGAGGCAGTTGCTCATTGATAATTTTTCCCACCAATACTTCGTCACTCTCTTGCTTCATTACCATTGGGCGCATGAAGCGTTGAAAGAAAATTCCTGAGGCGAGTTCAGAGACTCGATGGCCCCCTAAATTTTCAAACCACCGAGCTTTAGCTTTGTTGACATGATCCGAGGGAAAAACCGGGTGTTCAGGGTAAGCGTCTTCCAAATATTCACAAATTACGGCCGAATCATTGATGATAAGCTCGCCGTCTTGCAGGGCGGGAATCTTTCCCAGGGGGCTTATTTTCTTAAATTCTGGGTCCTTGGTAAAAGGCATTTGTTGAACCTGTTCGAACGACAGGCCTTTCAGTGCCAGTACCAATTGTACTTTGCGGACGTAAGGAGAACCGGCGGTTCCGTATAGAGTAATCATTGAGCAAACCTTATATTCATCGGTATTATTTGTGTGAAGGCATTGTTGGTAAACAATCAGTTCACTAGGGTGGTGCCGCCATCAATAGGAATAATCTGCCCTGTCATGAACGCGCCTGCAGGGCTGGCCAACATAATCGCCACACCAGCAATATCTCCAGGCTCGCCCCAGCGGCGCATTGGAATAGTTTCACATTCCGCGTCAAAGGCTTCCTTATCGCTACTCATAAATTCTGTCATCTTGGAGTAGAAGCGACCTGGTGCAATCGCATTGACACGAATGAACTTAGACGCGAGTTCTGTAGCCAAAACGCGAGTGAGCTGATGAATGGCTGATTTCGACACCGCGTAGCTGAAATTGTCCAAACCGTTGCCCACAATACCCGCAATTGAACCGATATTGATCACGCTAGAATAACTCTCAGCAGAAGCATTTTTCGTTAGCAAAGGCGTTAAAGCTTGAGTTAGGAAAAAGGGGCTTTTAACGTTTAGGTCCATTACACGGTCCCAACCTTTTTCTGGAAATGCGCCAAAGTCAGCGCCCCAGGCGTTGCCTGCATTGTTTACTAAGACGTCAATGTGACTTTCACGACTGTTCAATTCTTGTACTAAGTGACCAATGCCTTCCGCTGAAGACAAATCGCAAGGTAGCGCGATACACTCGCCAAATTCGCTGAGTTCTGTGGCCGTCTCCATGCAAGCTTCGGCTTTGCGGGCCGTGATGTAGACACGACGAGCGCCCGCTTCCAGGAAGCCACGGGCCATAAAAGCGCCTAGGCCGCGAGAGCCGCCAGTCACAACGCACACTTTGTCTTGCATAGAAAATAAGTTTTCGAACATAAGGTACTCCTTGAGTTAATGGCAGCAGACTAACAAAGACCACCCCGAAAAGGATGTTTATTCCTGTGATGGTGAATCATAAGCGGTCATGATGCCCTATACTGTTGGCCTCTTTCTATATAAGGTTTTGATGACTAATGGATTATCTTTGGGTGGCCATCGCATTTTTGTCCGGTTTTTTGGTAAAGCAAATTAACCTGCCGCCGCTAATCGGCTATCTAGCGGCGGGCTTTGGCTTGCATGCAATGGGTGTTACACCCGAAGAATCGCTCTACACTCTGGCGGACCTCGGCGTCGTATTGTTACTCTTCACCATTGGTTTGAAGTTGAATGTAGGTAGCTTATTTAAACCGGAAATTTGGGTCTCAGCCACAGGGCACATGGGGCTGATAATTTTGCTGACCACTGTGAACTGCTTGTTTCTGGGCTATCTGGGGCTACAGTATTTTGTCGGATTAGATTGGCCTGCGGCGGCCTTAATTGGGCTGGCGGTAAGCTTTAGCAGTACTGTGTGTGCCATAAAAATTCTTGAGGAGAAGGGCGAGCTCAAAGCGCGTCACGGTCAGGCAGCCATTGGCATATTGGTGATTCAAGACATTGCGGCGGTGGTGTTTGTAACGCTGGCGACTGACAAATCTCCCTCACTGTGGGCCTTGGGTTTATTTGCACTGCCTCTTATCCGTCCTCTGTTAAATGGTTTACTGGAACGAAGTGGTCACGGTGAGGTTCTCCCTCTCGCGGGTTTCTTTCTGGCCCTGCTTGGGGGTGAGCTATTTGAATCTCTAGGTTTGAAGGCGGAGTTAGGTGCTTTGGTGTTTGGTGTGTTGATTAGCGGTCATAGCAAAGCGAGTGAACTGTCTAAGTCGCTACTGAATTTCAAAGACTTATTTCTCATCGGTTTCTTTCTCACTATTGGTTTTACGGCTTTGCCAACCGTTGATATGTTGGGCGTGGCGCTGATTATGGCTATCGCACTACCGGTTAAATCGCTGTTTTTCTTCCTCTTCCAAACGAGTTTGAAGTTGCGCAGTCGAACGGCGTTTTTGTCGTCTCTGGCGCTGACTAACTATAGTGAGTTTGGTTTGATCGTATGTGCCGCGAGTGTGGGCCATGGGCTGCTGCCTAAAGAATGGTTGGTTATTATGGCTTTGGCGGTATCACTATCATTTATTTTTTCCAGTGTGGTGAATACTAAGTCGCATCACTTTTATACACGCTGGGGCAGTCGTCTAAAGCGTGTCGAGCGCTTACAGCGTTTACCGGAAGATCAGTTTTCTCAACCCTCGGGTACGGTATTGGTGGTGGGTATGGGCCGCGTAGGTTCAGGCGCTTACGACAGCTTGTGTAATGACCTAGGCAAAGATGTGTGCGGAGCCGATGTAGACCGTAACTTGGTTAGCGCTCAAAATGAGGCTGGACGGAAGGTGATTGTCGCGGATACTGAAGATCCTGACTTTTGGGCGCATATTGATTTGCAGCAACTCGATCTGGTGGTGTTGGCGCTACCAAAATACCAAGATATTATTGAAACAACCTACCAGTTGAAGCAGGTCAATTATCAAGGAAAAATCACCGCTATTGCCCATTACGAAGACGAAGAAAAAGCTCTGCAATCAGCGGGCATAGACGTAGTGTTTAATTTCTATGCCAATGCTGGGGCCGGTTTAGCGGAGCGCAGCGTACATTTATTTAAACCTGACTTGAGTTGAACATGGCAATACCTGGTAAAGAAATACATCGCTGTAAAGACAAGTTGGGCCCAATATATGTGTATGAAGATGACTTGAGGCGCTATTTGGCCTTCGATGCAAAATTGAAGCAAAGTTGCGTGCACATGACACGCCCCCATGAGCTGCTTTACGAATACACAAAAGCTATGGCCCTGGCTCTGGCGTTTACGCCGGTAGTAGAAAAATGTTTCATTGGCGGATTGGGCGGCGGCAGCCTTGCACACTTTCTCCTGAAATATTATCCAGAGGTGAATATCACGGCGCTCGAGTATCGCGCTCAAGTGGTTAAGTTGGCGAGAGAATATTTTTACTTACCTTACACAAAGCAATTAGACATACACGAAACCGATCTAAAGAGTTATCTAGGAGGTAAGGGTGGCGACAGTTTCGATGTGATGATGTTAGATCTTTACACCGCCGACGGCATGCATGAACAGCAGAAAAACGTCAAATTATACAAGCGATGTTTTAAGCGCTTGAGCCCGCAGGGTGTTTTGGTGATAAATTTGCCAAGTCAGAACATTGCCAGCAGCCGGGAAATTTTAAAAGAATTAGAGCACATTAGTGGCCAGAGCTGTTTTCGAGTCACCTTTGCCGGCGGCAATTTAATGGCTTACGCTTTCAAAGGCGAAAAGCGGGTATTGAATACCGGTACCTTGAATAAGAGGGTGGGGGAGTTGTCTTCTAGAACGGGTATCAATTTTGGAAAAATAGCTGAGCAATTAAAATAGGGCCGACAAATTCTCGGTCCTATTTTAATTTATTGCTGGGTATTTCGCTTTAGCCAGAAAACTTAGAGCGCAGTTCCTCGTTCGCCTGACGATATTCCCGCTCGAGCTGATTAACGATATCGGCAATAGAAGTGACTGCCTCTATTGAACCCAAGCCTTGCCCCGCCCCCCAAATATCGCGCCATGCCTTAGATTTAGAACCGCCTTCGCTGCCAAATTTCATGGTGCTTTTATCGCCGTCCGGCAGATCGTCTGGGTCTAGGCCAGCCTTACTGATACTCGGTTTTAGATAGTTGCCGTGAACGCCGGTAAAGAGAGAGCTGTAAATAATATCTACGGCGTTGTTTTCTACCAGCATTTCTTTGTAGTCGGCTTCAGCATTGGCCTCTTGGCTGGCGATGAAGCGTGTACCCATGTAGGCGAGGTCGGCACCTAGAGCTTGCGCAGACAAAATAGAGTGACCATTAGCGATGGCTCCAGATAATAGAATGGTGCCTTTAAACCACTGCTTTATTTCACTGGTAAGCGCAAAGGGGCTCAGTGTGCCCGCGTGGCCACCGGCGCCCGAGCAGACCAGAATCAAGCCATCCACTCCGGCCTCGGCGGCTTTTTTGGCGTGACGCACGTTGATTACATCGTGGAAAACCAAACCGCCATAAGCGTGTATGCGCTCCACAACTTTAGGGTCTAATGCTCTTAGGCTGGTGATGATAATGGGTACTTTAAACTCAATGCAGGTGTCTATGTCCTGCTCAATACGGTCATTGGAGTGGTGTACAATTAGGTTGACCGCATAGGGCGCCACTACTTCGGCAGGGTGCTCTGTACGATATTCGTCTAGTTCACGATTGATTCGCGTCAACCATTCGCCCAACAGGGCCTGAGGGCGAGCATTCAGAGAAGGGAAAGAACCAACGATGCCGGCTTGGCACTGGGCAATCACCATTTCTGGACCAGAGACGATAAACAGCGGTGAGCCCACAACGGGCAGTCTTAGGGTCTTGAGAATGTCGGGTAGTGCCATGGGTATTCCTCGAGTTTGCCGTTTGCAAAAAAGCAAAACTTTAGCACTTTTAGCTTTCGTGTTCCACCCTGCGGAATTAGATGATATATTGTTGGCCCTCTAAGAATTGCGTATAAACACGACTGTAATTAATAATGCCCGCTCGAAGGGTGATTAGCATTGACATTTTTAACGGTGGGTACACATTATGAATATTGATTTTTCCGCTGAGGAACTGGCTTTTCAAGACGAAGTTCGCCAGTTTTTAAGCACAAAACTTCCCGCTGATATTAGCGAAGGTACCTTAAAAGGCCTGCATTTGGGTAAGGAAGCGCATGTGCGCTGGCAGCAAATATTACACGCGCAAGGTTGGGCGGGTGTTAACTGGCCGGTTGAGCATGGAGGTACCGGCTGGACCCCAACACAGAAGTACATATGGTCTACCGAGTGTGCGAATGCAGGTGCTCCCGACGTTGTGCCCTTTGGTTTGAAAATGGTTGCTCCGGTTATTTACAGCTATGGCAACGAAGAGCAAAAGAAGCGCTTTTTACCGGATATTCTCGCCAGTAATGTGTGGTGGTGTCAGGGTTATTCAGAACCCAATGCAGGCTCTGATTTGGCATCATTGAGAACCACCGCGGTGAGAGACGGCGACGACTATTTAGTTAACGGTACAAAAACCTGGACTACTTTAGGTCAGTACGCGGATTGGATTTTTTGTCTGGTTAGAACTGGCGACAGTAATACCAAGAATCAAGAAGCCATCACTTTTTTACTGATTGATATGAACGACCCCGCGATCACTGTTTCGCCCATTTATATGTTGGACGGCTTGCGTGAAGTGAATGAAATTCACTTCGACAATGTACGAGTACCTGCGGCCAACCGCATTGGTGAAGAGGGCAAGGGCTGGACCTACGCAAAAGTCTTGTTAACACATGAGCGTACAGGCATTGCACGTGTAGCGGCTTCTAAACAGAAGTTGGCGGCACTGAAGGTGCTGGCTCAATCCACCAGCAATGGCGGTGAAGCTTTGTTAGACAACCCCGCGTTTGCACAAAAACTGGCTGAAGTAGAGATTGAACTGTTGGCTTTGGAATATACCGATTTACGCGCGCTATCGGCCGTGAGCACCGGTAAAGCACCAGGACCTGAGTCGTCAATTTTGAAAATCACGGGTACTGAAGTGGGCCAGGCCATTGACGAAATGTATGTAGAAGTGGCTGGTTATTACTCCATGCCATTTGTCAAAGAACAGTTCATGGTTGGTTTTGAAGGTGACCCTGTTGGGCCAGAGGAAGCGGCTAACAGCGCCCCACATTATTTCAACAATCGTAAAGCGTCTATTTACGGCGGCAGTAACGAAATTCAAAAAAACATTATCTCTAAAGCCGTGCTCGGCCTTTAGAAACAGCATTGAAGAGGAATTAGAGCATGGATTTTTCATACAACGACGAGCAGCAAATGCTGCGCGACAGTGTTTCTAAGTTTGTTCATCAAGATTACGATTTTGATTCACGTCGTAAAATTGTGGACAGTGAAACCGGTTACAGCAAAGAACATTGGGCCTTATTTGCCGAGTTGGGTTGGTTGATGGTGCCCTTCTCTGAAGACGACGGTGGTTTAGGTGGTTCCGCAGTTGACCTTATGTTGGTTATGGAAGAGTTTGGCAAGGGCATGGTTGTAGAACCCTTTCTCAACACCGCAGTGATTGGCGGTGGCTTAATTGCCGACGCGGGCAGCGACGTTCAGAAGCAAGACCTGTTACCTTCAGTGATGGAAGGGCAACTGCAGTTGGCCTTTGCGTTTACTGAAGCGCAGAGTCGCTACAATCTAGCTGATGTTGATACTCGCGCTGAGCTTCAGGGCGAACACTACGTCATTAATGGCAAGAAAGCTGTGGTTTTAAACGGTGAGTCGGCTGATAAGTTGATTGTTTCTGTACGTACCGCAGGTGCTCAGCGCGATCGCGACGGCATTAGCTTGTTACTTCTTGACGCTGACACGGCGGGAATTTCCCGTCAGGCTTACGCGACTATTGATGGTCAGCGTGCGGCTGAAGTAAGTTTTGACAATGTAAAAGTGTCTGCAGAGCAGCTTTTGGGCGCAGCAGGTCAAGCACTGCCAAGCATAGAAAAAATAATTGACCGCGCCACACTCGCCGTGTGTGCCGAAGCGGTGGGTTCTATGGAAGTGGTTTATAAAAAAACCGTAGAGTACACACAGACCCGTAAGCAATTTGGCGTTTCTCTCGCCAGCTTTCAGGCGCTGCAGCACCGTATGGTTGACATGTTTATTGAATATGAACAGGCGCGTTCAATTTTGATGATGGCGGCAATGCAGCTAGATGCCGGTGAGGGGCTTGCACCTAAAGCGATATCAGCCGCAAAAAGCCGTGTTGGTAAGGCCGCTCGAAAAGTGGGTCAGGAAGCGGTGCAATTGCACGGCGGAATTGGCGTTACCGATGAGTTGGATATTGGTCACTACTTTAAGCGTTTGACCAGCGTACAATATTTGTATGGCAGCACTGACTTCCATACTCAGCGCTTCGCGTCGCTGTAAAGCATCGAGCAGCCGCGCTAAGGCCCATTTAACGGGTTCTTAGCGTGGACTAATCACGAATTAACATCGCCTCAATATCGCGCACCATGTTTTTCAATTGGGGTGCCACTTCATTTTCTAGAAATTCTGGCGTTAGCCGATAGGCGGGTCCGCCTGCATTGAATGCAAATATATTACTTTTCCCAAGGTGCAGTGGCACGGCAACACCGTTCACGTCTTCGTCCCAGTCGCCAAAGGAATAACAGTAGCCTTTACTGCGGTAATTCTTAACAGCCTCTTCAATTCCCGCTTTAATCTTGGGCAAATCATCGCTCGCTTTGCGTTCAATGTAGCTGAAAAAATAGTTACGCTCTTCGTCAGGCAGTGCGGCCAGATAGGCGCGGCCGGCCGAATTTTGGGCCATGGGCACCCTGTCGCCAGCCTCGTGGCGAAAGGTAGTGACTTCGATGGGAGCGCAGTATTCGACGTAAATCATGTCGAGACGGTCTCGGTCTGACAAGCCCACGGCGGTGCCAGTGGCATTGGCAAGCGCTTGCATGAGCGGTTTGGCTATTTGGCGAACCGCCAAATTGGAGACAAAGGCATAACCCAGTGCTAATACACCACTGCCCAGTTGGTATTTTTCCAGGCGCTCGTCATAACTTAGGTAACCGAGTTTTGTCAGCGTGTAGGTTAGGCGAGAAATGCTTGATTTAGGTAAGCCTGTTCGCTGTGAGAGCTCTAGATTACCCAAATACCCATCGCCGGGCTGGAAGGCTCTCAGAAGGTCTAGACCTCTGGCGAGCGCTTCAATAAATTTGCGATCAGGTTCGTCGTCAGTGTTTCGTGGAAGCCCGCCCAATACCTTCATTTAATACCCGTGCCCATTCCTTATCGAATGAGCATTGTACAATTCTGGGCGCTGAGAAAACAGCCTTAACTTAGGGGTAATACATCCGGTAGCGACTGTGTTCGTAGGCGCGTAACTGGTATTGAGGCTGTAGATAGCTCACCAGATCAATGAGCTCTTTGACAGTCATTACTTCGTTGTAATTGCGCATGCGAGACTGACCATTGTCAGCAACTTCGGCCAAGGGGTAGCCTTTGGCAATACGGTGAGAGGGGTTGATGATTGAACTCACCAGCTGGCCATAGGTTTGCACACTTGAAACCTCGCCGCCAAGCGTGACTGAGGGGGTGCCCGCGACGCGCTCTGTGTCTTGCGGCACGCTGGGTAAGCTATGACAGTTGTTGCATTGAAGTTGAGTGTAAACCAGTTTGCCAGCTCCAGGGTTGCCTTTTGGAAGGCTAAAACCGCGTGCGGCTTGAGAGTCTGAGTCGCAGCCCAAAAGAAGCCCGAAGCTGATAGCGAGTAGAAGTCGATATAAACAGATCATGGAAGCCACCTAATTTTATTGAGTTAAAAAAAGAAGCAGGGTGTGCAAACAGCTTACGACTACTGTGGGGAAATAACTTGTTCCGGATCAATGAACGACGCTTCGCTCAAATTATTTTCGAATAATTGAAATTTGATTTGCATCATTGTTCCTGTCCGAGATGAGCATAAGATACAGGGAAGCTTAGCTATTTGGAGTTGAAATGATGGGTATTAAAGATTATCTTGAAGAAGAGCTCGATGAAAAAATTGAAGATCGCATAGACGTTTTGCGAACGCAACGAGATGAGTTGAATGTGCAAATGCACTTGGCAAGCATGGAACTCAGAGATGAGTGGGACAAGCTTGAGCATAAGTGGGCTCATTACAGCGACAGAGTTCGCGAGCTGAAAACAGCGCTGGAGCCCACAATGGAGGATGTTCATTGTTCCTTAGCTATGTTGGGCGATGAGTTGAGTGAGGGTTACAGGAAGATTAAAAAAGCTCTACGATAGCAGAGTGTTCTATTGAGAACGACACCCAGTCACATGGAGCTGAAATAGAGGTATTAATAATGGAAGATATACCTGCACTGGCTACTTTTCTGGGTTGGTGCGCCCTGATAAACATTGGTTTATTGGCGTACTCAACGCTCATGCTCACTTTATTCCGGGAGCCGGTTAAGAGGATGCATAGAGCATTATTTGGACTTGAGCCGGAAAACCTAGACGCCAGCTATTTCACTTTTCTTGGCAATTATAAATTGGCGATACTAATTTTTAATATTGTGCCGTATTTTGCATTGAAACTGATGGAGTAGTATGGCGCGATGAAGTCTTATTGGAGGCTGGTTCAAACCTAAACTTCTTCCGCTCGCCCCCCGTTCCAATAAATTTCCAAACCAATCCCTGATAGGCCGCATAGCAGTATTTCTCCTTTCTTAAGTGACTCTTAAGTCTGGTGAAGTAGTCTTGTGGTCGATCTGTGAAACTAAGCTTCGACCCGCAGGTAAACACCGGCGCTAGAGATTGAAGCGGGTAGAGCGACTCATTCCCCTCAATTCATGCTGGGGCAGGCGGTCGAAATAGGCCTGAGCCAGCGAGGCTTAGTAGTGGATTGGCTTGCCGACGGAGACTCAGGTTTGAAGGCCATGGCTCGCCAAAATTACGACTTGGTATTGCTTGATTTGGGGCTTCCTGAACTCCATGGAATGGAAGTGCTAAAGCTGGCTAGGCAGCGCCAGAAAACAACCCCGATGTCTCTTTGGGGACTCTGCTGCCCTTGCAGATAATGGTGCCTGAATTGGTAGCGAAGCCTGAAGAGGGAAAGGCTTATCCGTTTAAATGCCCTAAGCGTGGGAGCTGCGTGTCGGCGCCTATATATGAACATTCTGAATTGAAATGTGGGCCTATGTATTGACAGCTGTATTTTCTATTCCATAATGCGACCCTTCTACTAGAGCTTATTGTCTCTAACTAATATGCTCGCTGCTACTCACACCGATATGGCGTGCGAGGTCACCGAAGGAGTTGGGTCCGTTGAGTACCAAAATAGATAATGAAACTATCAGTCAGAGTTTGATCGAAGCCCGAGAATCGGGAAAGCCTGTTGAACTCAATTGTGTCGTCTCCGAGTCCGACGCCTACGCTATTCAAATGCTGACAAATCGGAACCTTGATGCCAGTCCTTTGTTTTGGAAAACAGGCTTGCTGAGCAACAACTCAACATTTTGTGCGCCGATAGCGGCCTGTAATCACCAGGCCAGTCCGGCGAATTTCAGCTCACATTCGTTTAATGCGCTTCACGTTGAAGCTGAATTGGCTTACCGGTTTAATACCGCGTTTGAGCTTGGAAAGACTTACCAGGAAGACGAAGTTTTTGCCGCCCTTGACCGTGTTGCGGTCGCGATTGAGGTGCTCGATAGTCGTTTGGCCAACTGGCAGGTTGCCGACGAATTTCTTCACCTTGCCGACAATCAAATGAATGGTGCCTTGGTGATAGGCGCGGAAATTGAAAATTGGCGAAGCATAGAAAGTAGCTCTCAGGCCGTTAATGTGTTCATTAATGATGAACTTGTGCTTGCGGATTGTGGCAGCCACCCACAGCTTGATCCCACGTCTCTGCTGACAGGCTTTGTCAATCAAGCTTGCCAACGGGGCTATACGATAGCGGCTGGTACCTGGGTCACTACTGGAACTTGGAGTGGTTATCCCCGCGCCCAAGCCGGAGATCTGGTGCGTGTTGAATTTCCGGGGCTTGGAGAAGCTAGTGTAGCGCTTTAAGTTTCACTTTGGCCGGTTCAGTCGGCTTTACTTTAGCTTCAATAAAAAAATAAAGTGCTGAGCCAGGTTCTGGTGTCTTCAATTCACGTGCTCTGCTAACATTTTCATAAATGCCAGTGAAAAACTGTAAGCATCACCGGGCCAACGAGCGGAAACATAGTGTCTATCGCGAAGGGCATAACCACGTTGTAGATGGGCCATATCATCTCGCAGTAGTGGTGCAGGCCCCTCCATAAAATCCTCCTTACAAGCCAAAGTAGCACTCACTTCATCTTGTACGGCAAGCCCAGGGTAAGTGAGATAATAGTCTTTAAGCCAAAGTCGAGTTAGGTTGTAGGCAAGCAATTCTTGTTGTTTGAGCAAAGCGGTCGTTTTATAGCCACGAAGTACCGAGGCGCCAGTATCGGCATTGAGGCTTCGAGCGGCGAGCACAACTCCATGGCATATTGCTCCCACCGGCTTTTGGTCCACAAAGAACTGGCTGACAATACGTTGTAGCTCTGCCGACTCTAGATATTCCACGACTCCTTTATCATGGCCTCCGGCAAGTAATATCCCATCGTAGTCGGAGCTTTGAATCGCAGAGTAGGGGATAGGGCTTTGAAAGGCTGAGTCTTCCAATAGCTCGGCATAGGCGGCCACTGCATCGAATCGTGCCCGTAATAGTGGTTTTAGAATGCCAAGCCGGTCTCCAGTTAACATCAGTCGGTCAGCTTCAGCGGTTTCACCGCGCGGGGTCGCAAACACCGGTAGATGACCTGCTTTCACTATGAGTTTCCAAGGGATAGCGACCTCAGTCGGGTCAAATCCATAAGAGGGTAGGGGGATAATAATTCGTTTCAACTTAGGTCTCTTTCTTGACTTGTGATGACTGCTACTCGCTGTAATGCCGCAAAGGGGGCTTATCAGTGGACGGTATCACAGTCCTGTTTAGCTTATCCAGTACAGTCATTTACTTAGTCATTCAGAGCCTGCTGGTGTTATGCAAGAACCTTCGCAGACTCGCGTGTGATTTATGGCAGTGGCTTATCTGTGCTGGACAAATGGCCAAACTAGAGCCACATTTACTAATCGGTACCGCCATTGTTAATGGTATCTAGCACACGAACATGACAATATAGCCCCTTCGACTTTGAGGTGGCCAAGCGGGGTCGAAAGTCTATAATCTTTCACAAAAATATAGGGTACAGCATGAGTAAAGGTATAGTTAAGTGGTTTAATGCAGATAAGGGTTTCGGTTTTATTACTCCAGAGGATGGAGGTAAAGACCTCTTTGTCCATCACTCCGAAATACAAGCGGGTGGCGGATATGCCACGCTGAATGATGGTCAGGCGGTAGAGTTTGAAGTTGGCCAAGGTCAAAAAGGCCCTTGCGCAAACAATGTCCGCCCTGAGTAAGACTTAGACGAAGTTACATCGATGTACGATGATATAACCGGACCTTTGGTTCGGTTATTCAGTCCTTATATACGCAATAGCAATGAAGGCTAATTTAGGGGTGGAGTGTTGCAAACAGTAGTTAAGAAGTGGTTCAAAGATAAAGAATCTGGATTTCTGGATAACGGGGGGGGCGCTGACATCATGGTCCGCAAAGCTGATCTCGTTAATTGTCAGTTTTTAAAAGTGGGTGTTACGGTTGAATTCGAGTGCCACTCAGATAAACGAGGCCTAATCGCCAAGAAGGTTAAGCTTACGAATCAAAAGCGCTCCCAGCAGGCCAATCACGCGCAAAAACCATACCGCCCAGGCGTCATGACTTAAATAGCCTACCTTGGTTTCGCTTGCAGAATTGATGACGCCCTCAATAAAGTAAGGCGTGCTAAGCAGGGACTAAGATCTCCAATTTCGCCTCGCTCCCATTGCAAATGCTCTCACGCGCGCTTCGATCAGCCATCATTCATGCGAGCTACTAAATTGAGTGCTCTTCCGTCGTGTCGGCCGCAGATGTCCTTTAGGAATATTGCTCGGCGCAAGGTTTACACCTGAGCTTGATCCCGTGGCTGCTTTCAAAATCATATTGCACAGTTAGTCAATAGTGTGCCATTATCGTGTCCCGCCTGCGCAGGTTCACCGCGTTTTTGCGCCTTCCAAATTGAGAAATCGAAACAAATGAAAAGCAAATGGAAATACATTGTGTCTGGGTTTCTTTTTCTCATCATAGTGGCGCCCACGGTCTATTACCTAGCCTCCTTGGACTGGCGATATAAGCACACTAGTGAAACCAATAACTTGCCCTTGTACAAGCTGGGGGCTGTCGACGGTATTTATCGAATTAAAGCCAACAATTTTGAATTTAGAGCAAGAATGGCCGGTATGGATAATAGAGGTCCAGCCCTAATCCTCTTGCATGGTTTCCCCGCTTCGTCGGCATCATGGGTACCGTTGATACCGTCTTTAGCGAAGGCGGGCTACCGAGTTATTGCCTACGATCAGCGGGGTTACAGCCCTGGAGCACGTCCTTTTGGGAAAGATGCTTACAAGATCAACAAATTGTCTAGAGACATATTCGATATCGCAGATGCATTGGGTATAGAGAAATTCCACCTTGCAGGCCACGATTGGGGAGCCGGGGTAGGGTGGTATACCGCCATGAACGAGCCAGATCGCTTATTGTCATGGGCGGCTTTTTCAATCCCTCATTTTGGAAGTTTTCTGAACAGCGCCAATGATGACCCTGAGCAAAGCAAGCGCAGCGGATATTTTAAGTTTCTGAAAACGCCTATTTACTCTGAATTTGTGATGACCATCAACAGGCAAAAGGCAGTGAAAAGTATGTACTCGCACCTGCCTGAATTGGTTCGCAATGAATATTTATCTATTCTCTCGGAACCTATGGCATTAACCAGTGCTTTGAATTGGTATCGTGCGATAGACATTGAAAGGGTGTCAGAAAACGCCAGTCTCCAGAAGCCCGTGACGGTTCCAACGCTCTTTATATGGGGCATAAAAGATGGCGTGGTCGCGGAGAGTTCCGTTGCGCGTGCTCGCAAACTGATGCCTGCATCGTATAAAGAATTAGCCTTTGACGCTGGCCACGGAATAACTCAAGAAATCCCCGAGCTACTCGTCCCGGTGCTAATTGAGTTCTTGCGGGACAATGCCTCATAAGCGGTCTTACTTGTTTCAAGAGTCGTTCAGGACGGAGGGGTATGTAAAATTTATTATTGACTAAAGTTACAATAACGCATCTAATGTTGGCTTGTAAATTGTGAGATCACTGGAAAATTTCTAAAATATGATATTTGAGAACTTAGGCAAGCTGGTCTGTCAGTATTTAATTATGCCCATTTCATCTGCATTGTTGATCTGCAGCGGCACTGTAATCGCGAGCAACCCTGCAAGCGGCGCCCAGGGAGAGGTGAAGCTCGTAGAGAGTGCAGAAGCCGCTGATAATGCTGCAGGTCGCGAGCTATTCCAGACTAATTGTGCCCTTTGTCACGAGCACGGTCACGGTGAAGCGCCACTCATTCCCGCGCTGAAAAAGCTCACTTCCGCTCATATCTACAATGTGTTGAATTTTGGTGTGATGGCCTCACAAGCTGGCCATTTGTTGCCCAGCGAACGCTTGTCTATAGCTTCCTATCTAGGCTCAGAAAAAGCGGACCTTGTCTCCGTTAGTCGTGAGTGTAAGGCAAGGGCGGCATCTACCGTATCGATGAGCCCTTTGCATGTGGGTAATTGGGGCGCCGGTATTCACAATGAACGTGCCATCAAAGAAAGCTTAATCACAGGCAAAAACGTTGAACGTTTATCTCTTGAATGGGTTTTTGCTTTTCCTAATTCTGGTCGTGCCCGGTCTCAGCCGACGGTTGCTGGGGACACGCTTTTTGTGGGTGGTCAAGATGGTAAGTTATACGCCATCGATCTCACAAGTGGTTGTTTACTATGGGACTATCAAGTAGAAGCCGAGATTCGAAGCGCGATTTCTGTTGATGTGGATGAGGAGGGCAAAGCCTCACGATTATATTTTGGAGACTTTAAGGCGAATGTCTACGGGTATGACATAAAAACAAAAAAACTATTGTGGAAAAAGAAAGCGGACTCTCATTTGAACGCAACTTTAACTGGGTCATTAACCTTACACAAGAACACACTCTTTGTCCCAATCTCGTCTCTGGAAATTATCTCAGCCATTAATCCTAAATACGAATGCTGCACCTTTAGGGGCTCTATATTGAGCTTAAACAAAATGACGGGCGAGACCATTTGGCAAACGTATACAGGCTCAAAGCCTGTGCCACAGGGTAAGAACTCAGCCGGAGTAATTCGATATGGTCCCTCAGGTGCACCAATTTGGTCGACGCCAACGGTTGATGTTAAACGAGGTCGTATCTACTTTGGTACTGGGGAAAACTATACGCACCCAACAAGTGATACGAGTGATGCAATCATAGCTTTATCTATGACCAGCGGTGCTGTTGCGTGGGTTAATCAGGTAACGCCTAATGACGCATGGAATGGAGCTTGTGGGTTGACTAAGGTTAATTGCCCAGAAAATTTTGGCCCCGATTTCGATTTTGGTGCGCCTCCAATTCTAACAGTGGGGCCAAGCGGCAAGGACATTATTTTAGCAGGGCAAAAATCTGGGCGAGTTTATGCTTTTGATCCAGATGATGGCGGGAAGCTTTTGTGGCAAAACCAAGTTGGCCGTGGAGGAATCATGGGCGGTGTACACTGGGGTATGGCATCAGACCGAGAACGTGTGTATGTCGGAATATCAGATACCTCCGTTTATCAGCGAGATGCACATAAACCTGCAAAGTCCGGTATGCATGCCTTAGATATCTATACTGGTAAAACCTTATGGTCTGAATTGACTGAAGCGAATTGCGACGGTGAAAAATGGAAATGTTCCGCCGGTATTTCGGCGGCGGTTACGGTAGTGCCGGGTGTCGTTTTTGGGGGTGGCCTCGACGGAATGCTGCGCGCGTTTGATGTTAGCAGTGGAGCGGTTTTGTGGGAAGTTGATACGCGAATAGACTACGGACTTGTTAATGGCATTGAAGCAAAGGGTGGCTCAATAGACTCCGATGGACCGATTATTGTGGGAGATCGCCTTTTGATCAATTCTGGCTACGACAAATGGGGATTGGCCGCCGGCAATGTCTTGTTATCTTTTAAAGTGAAGCCGTCTACATTGAATATTAAATAGCTAATGATAATGAGCAGATAGTTTGATCGCTCTGCGACCATTTTAGCGGATAAACCTACATCAATTATTGAGCTTGGCTTTACTGTGGTGGTCTACGAGCCTTCAGTGAGCACTCACTAATCCGGCGGGACTGGCGAACTTAACCTTGGTCGCACTCTCGAATCAGCGGACTAATGTATCTGGCAGCCAATTTTCCGCGCCTCTGCGGCTTGCTGTTCAACACGGCCCACGGCGTAAATTGCTAGAGCGATAAGTAGTCTGCAAGCATCGCGGCTTTATCCTACTTTTGTTTCATTTCTTTTCTGCTCGCGAATGTAAAAAAACTTTATTGACTATTTGTCCAATTGTATTGACTTTTGGTCGCCGTATGGATACCTTGTTGACGCTTAGTATAATAATGTCGGGAGCTAGAGAGATGAATTTAAAAAACAGTTATAAGCACCTACTGCCTATGGCAGCGGTTTTACCTTTTAGCCTTTCTGTAATGGCTCAAGGAGTCAATAACGCGTCAGAAGATTCAGGGTTCAGTTTTGAAGGCTTAGAAGAGATTGTGGTTACCGCGCAAAAGCGCGAGTCCAACTTGCAGGAAACACCCATTGCCATTAGCGCGTTCAGCGGCTCAATGCTGGAAGATCAGGACATTGAAAACGCTGGCGATCTCCAATTTGCGGTGCCTAATGCTATGGTTTCTGCCAATAGCGGCTACAGTGTTCGTGGTGTTGGTAATAACGCCGTTTCAGCAACTGCGGATCCTGGCATGGGAGTGCACGTCAATGGTGTCTATCTCACCGGTAGTGTGATCAACATTGACTACTACGATCTAGAGACGATAGAAGTACTGCGAGGTCCTCAAGGCACGTTATTTGGCCGCAATACTACGGCAGGTGTTCTCAACTCCATTACCAACAAACCTACGGACGAGTTTGAAGGCCGTATCACAACCGATATTGGCAATTACAACAGCTTGAGAACGCACGGTTACATTAATATTCCTGTGAGCGATAGTGTCGGCCAACGCTTTGCGTTCAGCACATTAGATCGCGATGGTTACACTGAAAATGTATCTGAAGGGGCAGGTTTCAGTACCCTAGATGGACGCGAGCAGTGGTCGCTGCGAAGCACTACCAGTTTTGATTTTAGCGATAAGGCCCATGGTGTTCTGTTTGCTCAGCACTCTAAAGAGAACAGTGATCGCGCTCTCGCTGTAGGTGTATTGTGCACCGCCGACCCGGTTCTAGGCTGCAACAACGATACGCTTTCTAGCCAATTCCCAAATACCGATTTTACCGACGGCTCTCTGGCCAACGGTGGTTTGGCCGGTCTGTTAGGCGCGCTGGGTTTTGGTACCCGTTCAGATTTCTATAACACAAACTTAGACGGTTCTATTCGTACCAATCCCAGTGACCCAAGAAAGGTACGAGTGGATTTTCAGCCCTCGTTGAAAAGTGACGATACACTGGTTTCTTTTGAATTTAATTATGACCTAACTGAAGAGCTAATCTTTACCTCAGTAACGGCCTACCACGAGCGTAGTTACGATGCTCGCAACGACTTTGATAATTCCGATGGCGGTGATGCTTTTTTTTCCCCGCAGTCGTTGGTAATGCCAAATGGTCGAGAAGACGCGAGCACCCGCTGGAGCTCTGTGCGTACCGATCAGGGAGAAAGCGAACAATTTAGCCAAGAATTTCGCATTGCCTCCTACATGGATGGCAACTTCAATTTCACAGCGGGTGCTTTTTTCATGAGCTATGAGTTGGAGTCTCTGGTGAATTTCTATTTGCCCGAGTTGACCGCTGTGACAAATTTCAAAGCGTTGCCCGACGAATTGGCACCTTTCAGTTTCCAATCGCCAGAGGTTCTTACAGACTCTTGGGCGGTGTTCAGTGAAGGCTATTATGACTTCAATGAAGACACCAAACTGACGCTGGGGCTGAGGTACTCTAAGGAAGAAAAAGAGGTATTAACCCGTACAATCTCCCCGTTAGATATTTACCCCTTTGCGCCCGGTTCCTACTTGACCAGCGACTTCGACCTGGAAAGCACCTGGCGAACAGGAGAAGGGTCTTGGGGCGAAGTGACGGGTAAGATTGGTTTAAGTCATACTCCTGATTTGGCCGCGACGGATGAAACCCTGTTTTTTGGTAGCTTGTCTCGTGGCTACAAGGGCGGTGGTATTAACCCAGGTGCCAGCGATTCGTCATTCCCAACATTTGAGCCAGAATTCATTAACGCTCTAGAGATAGGCACCAAGAATACTTTTGCAAATCGCACTATTCAGGCTAACGCTACAGTATTTGTCTATCAATATGACGGCCTGCAGGTGGGTGGTATTCTAGGTGATGGCACTACGTTTAACACCAACGTAGATGCCGATGTAAAAGGTGCAGAGTTTGAATTCTTGGCAATGCCTATTGAAGGGCTGCGCATGAATTTGAACGTGTCCTTTTTGGATACCGAAATCAGCGAAGATTTCCTAACCTCTCCTGATATTTCATCACCATCGGGTTCTGGTCCTGTTAACTTGAAAGGCAAAAAGTTGATGTTTTCGCCTGAAAGGTCACTGCAGTTTGGAGTGCAATACACGCATGACTTAAGTAAGGACTGGGAAATTACGTATCGAGCTCAAGCCTATTGGCAGGACGAATACTTCAGTCGACTCTACAACATTGCCACCGATAAGCAAGGAGCTTGGAAGCAAACTGATATGAGCGTAACGGTTAGAGATTTTGGCGATACTTGGGAAATTGAAGGCTATGTGAAAAACGTAACGGATGACGCGTCCATTACCGGTTTGGGAGTGGATAACTCCTTGGTTGGTCGTTATCGTACACCTAAATATCTCGAGCCACGCACTTATGGTGCTCGAGTTAGTTATCACTTCTGATAATGTCTTGCGCTTAGATCGGGCGTGATCCCCTAAGCCTATTGCAAGCGCGGCCAGCACAGTTCTGGCTGGCCGCGCTTGTATCCACATTGGTCCAGTTGGTAAGAAAATCCTTTTAGATTTATCCGGATGACGCTTATTGTGAGAACAAGATTTTACTGCACAATTCCGCACGACTTCTTACTTTTAATTTTGAAAAAATATGTTGGACATGTGTTCTTAAGGTCGGCATAGAGATATTCAGTTCGTCGCTAATGACTTTGTCTGAATTCCCTTCCAGCAGTGCAATAGTGACGCCAATTTCCCTTTTTGTTAATTCAGTTTCGTTCGACAAAGTTCGGATGATAGTTTCTTTGTCAACTGAAGGAGACCGGTGTTTTGCGAAGAATATATTGCGCATGGCGTTGCGAAAGTGGGGCGCTATCATGTCAAGAATGTCGAGTTCGCGCTGTTCAAAATTAGCCCGCCCTTTGGTTCTCCATACTCGAAAGTCGCCGATGTTTTTGTTACCGTTGTCGTATACATAGATGTTGATGCCGTGATAGAGGCCATCAAGAGTGAGGAAGTCGTTAAAAAATTCGGTATTTACGAGCTCGCTCTGAGCCATTACTTCGTTGACAGAAACAGCTCGTTGATATTTTTGTAATTGATGGGTAATTGGGTCGTGAAACTGATAATAATTTTCGTAAAGCGCCAAGTTACTCTCGGCCATATTCAAAAAAACAGGCTTCTTGAAAGTTTGTTCTCCATCGTCCCAGATGTAGGAGGCAAAGTGGTCTGCCGCCAACAAATCTAACAAGGCCGTACCCGCCTGCTTTCTAATCAGGCAGTCGTCAAGACTGTCATTCAGATGCTGAATAACGGATAAGACCTGTTGCCATTCCTTTTGTGTCAGATTCATTGGCTTATGCAGTTAAAAGTTATCGAATGAGAGTTAGAAATCACTCATCAAAAGTTATAGTTTGCGGTAATGCCGTACATTGCAGGATCACCATAAACCGCTACTACACTCGATGCAATAGTGTATAAATGAGTGATGTATTCCTCATCGCCCAAGTTTTTCCCCCACAGGGCCAGTTCCAGATTTTCATCGGCGCTGGTCCATGACACTCGAGCGTCCAGTAGATTAAACTCAGGCTGAATGGCCCAGGGTTCAAGCTCCCCTCGTTGATCGTCGGTGTAGCGATAGCTCAGGCTGGCTGAAATCGTCGCGCCACTGTCTAAGGGCAGGGTATAGTCTGCGTTTAGGTTGTACTTATTCTCTGGTGTGCGAATGAGATTTTGCCCAGACTGGTCAGGGAAGGCCGTTCCAGGAATGTTGGTTTCTCTAAACTCACTGTCTTGATAACCATAGAAACCGCTGAGTGTTAGGTGCTCACTCAGTGCCCATGTGGCCTCTAACTCAATGCCTGCAATCTCTGCATCACCGGCATTAAATGTTTGAAATGTACCGAACGCAGCGCCAGCGCTTAGGGGGCCAAATGTTTGAATTTGCAAGTCGGTATACTCGGTAAAAAACAAGGCCACGTTCAAACGGAAGTTGTCGGCGAGGTCTGATTTTATGCCAATTTCGTAGTTGAGTGCCTCTTCTTGGCCCAAGGGCGCGGTGAATTCAATACCCTGGGGTGCTGCGGCAAATCCGCCGCTTTTGAATCCTTTTGAAATGGTGGCATAAAAATTGGTATGTTGTGATTTTCGATAGGCCAAGGACAGCTTTGGCGTAAAGGAACTCCAGTTTTCGCTGACCGTATTCGCAAAGGTTTGGTTGATGACCACAAAGTCGCCGGCTATAGCCTGATTGTCAATTTCTTTTTTATCGTAGCTGTAACGGCCGCCTGCAGTGAGTGTTAAGAAGTCTGACAGTGACCAATCGAATTGACCAAATACGGCGTAGCTGTTGGTTTCGTTAACCTGTTTATACCAGTCAGTAGTGCCGCCGTCGGCATCGGGCGTACAGTCACTATCGCTGCTGTCGTTGTCGAAACACTCAGTGCGATCTGTCTCTTCATTCAGCAGCCACAGACCGGCAATATAATTGAAATCATCGCCGAGTTCAGACACCCATCGAAATTCCTGAGACAATTGCTCGGTGGTATCAAAGATATCGTCGTTCACTAGGCCAAACACAGAACCGGGCAGCGGCGATGCTGGTGTTCCTGTTGAATCCATGTTCCAGTCAGCTTCACTTTCGCGATAGGCGGTAATAGAAATGAGCTCTCCTACGTCGAAATTCCAACTCAGCTTGGCACTGACACCCCAAGCGTCCTTTTTTGTGAAACCATCAACAGGGCCCGCCGCGCAATCGGGTCCTTTGCCAGCGCACAGTTCTGAGTAGCTACCCGGCACATTGGCTGCCCAAAAGGCTGGGTCGCCCGGATGGCCAGTGTTAATGGGCACGCGGGCCATGTCCTGGACATCCAGTTTATTGTAGTCTGCGCTGAACAGAGCCTCAAATTCGTTGCCGCTATAGAGCAGCTGTCCGCGAAAGGCCTGGGTGTCGTCATCTTTTTGTTTTTTATTCAGTTGCACATTGTCCACCCAACCATCGCGCTTACGAGTGCTGAAGGAAAATTTCGCGGCCAGGGAATCGCTCAAGGGACCATTGATTAATCCTGCCAAATCTACCCGAGAAAAATTGCCGATACTGCCTCGAATCTTGCCCGACATTTCATCGGTATCGGGTTTAGTTGAAACAATATTGATGGCGCCGCCAATGGTGTTTTTACCGTAGAGGGTGCCTTGTGGTCCGCGCAATACTTCTATTCGTTCAATGTCGAACATTTCAGGGTTGATGTTTGAGGCGCGCCCCAGGTAAACGTCGTCAACAAATACAGCGATAGAATTGTCGGTGCCTGCACCATCATCATTCGACGAGGCGCCTCGAAGGGCGAGAATGTTTTGTCCTGGCGAAAAGGGTGAAAAGGTCAGCCCGGGCACTCGGGTCGCAATATCCGTTAGGTCGTGAATATCAGCTTTCTCTATGGTGCTGCTGTTCATGGCCGATATGGCAATAGGAACTTCCTGTAGATTTTCTTCTCGGCGTTGCGCGACCACGGTAATTTCCTCAAGGTCTGCAGACATTGCGGGCATAACAAGGCTCGGAATGATCGGCAGGGCACCGAAGGCAAGCGTAGCGGTAATAGCTCTAGATAAGTAGGTTCTTGCTGGCATGAGATATTCTCCTTGATGTTATTTATTATGGTGTTGGTGAATTAATGCCTCGATGGCTCTACCGATTTGCAGTAAGCGTCGATCAGTGTTTACTGCGCCGTTGATTTCCACACCTACGGGCATTTGCGATTTTTCAATAGGCAGAGGAATGCTCAAAGCTGGTAAGCCGGCGTTGCTGGCGGGGTCGGTATTGCGAATGTACGTGGCGAAAGTAGGCTGTCTTTCGCCGTTGAGTTCCACCGTCTCGAGGCTATCAGAAATGGGCCTGGCGCTTAGTGGGGTGGTGGGAAAGATAATGGCGTCTAAACGATATTGTTGGAAGTGTTTTGCAAGCGCTGCTTGTAGTTTTGGGCGGTCAAATTCAAGTGCTTGACGGTAGTCCTCTGCAGATATTTGTTTTGCCATAACCATGCCCATGACGTCGCGAACATCTGGGCTGGCGATCTGCTCTACAAGTTCTTCTATGCTCACATCGGGGACGAAGCGTTGCAGATATTCAGGTATCTGCTCACCGGTTTCAAAGAGTACGATGGGAAAACCTACGCGCTGATTGAGCTCTGCTATTTGCTCGATATCGCTGTTCACTAGATGCACTCCCGCGGCCTCCAAATGCCCTAAGAGCGTTTCCATTTTGGCCGCCACAAGTGGTTCTAGGTTTTCATAGAAATACTGCCTAGGCACCCCGATTCGCAAGCCTTTTAGTTCGACAGGAGCATCGGTGGCCGTGGTCTTGGACAATACGCGGTCTAAGAGTGCGGCATCACTTACTGAGCGGGCCATTGGCCCCACTGTGTCTCGTGTTTTACTGATGCTGGTAATGCCATCGGCAGGGTAGCGCCCAGTGCTTGGACGAAAGCCGACTATGCCATTGAGCGCCGCCGGTATTCTGCTGGACCCACCGGTATCCGTACCTAAACCCGCTACCGCCATTCCTGTTGCCACCGCCACCGCGGTACCACCACTGCTGCCACCGGCAATGTAATCCGCTCTATAGGCATTTCCAACGGGGCCAAACGCTGGGTTGTTACTGGTAATTCCGTACGCCAGTTCATGTAGGTTGGTCTTTGCGACGATAACGGCGCCAGCGTTTTGTAAACGCTCAATGACGCCAGCACTCTTGCTTGGAACGAAATGTTTAAGTGCCGGAGTGCCAGCTGAATTGGCGAGGCCAGCGACATGGATATTGTCTTTGACCACAATGGTAATGCCTGCCAGAAGACCGCGATTGTCGGTGTCGGGGATTGCGCTGCTCTGCTCTCCAGCTAAGTTATTGACTGAGATAATGGCATTCAATGAACGGTGCTCTTTCATTGCAGCTCGGCCTTGCTGAATTAGCGTTTCGCTGCTCAGCTGCCCAGACTTAATTTGCTGCTGCAATTCAATAATTGTCTGACTTGTACTTGTGTTTGCAAAGCTCATGAAACCTATCACCCAAATTATCCACAGAGATTTTGTCGTCATTGATCAATACCCAATTTAATTGTTGATAAAACTATAAAGGGCCGAACAAGAGGGAGAAATCATCAATTATGATGATTTATTGGCTGGGGAAGTGACCCTGCAAGGGGGGCGCGAGGATATCGTCAGGCGTATAGGCCTAGTTAGAATCTGAGCTTAAAGAGAGGTACTTTCTGTGTTTCAAGTGGCGGGCTGAGCGTTCAAGCGCTCATGGGCGGGTTCAGTTTGAATCGTTCAAATTCAGCAAACCCTTAAAGCGCTCACGATATCGCCGAGACAAGCTCAGTTTTTCGCCATTGCGCAAGGTCAATTCATAATCCCCAGTGTCCAAAGGGATTAACACGTCCACCTGATTTAGGTTGACGATACTGGAGCGGTGAATACGGGCAAATTTTTGCATCGGCAAAGACTTCTCGAGCTTCGCCATGGTGATACGCATGGGGTAAACGCTTTGCTTAATATGGAGATTGGCGTAATTGCCTGCCGCTTCAACCCATTCAATGTCTTGGACTTGAATCAGGAATTCTTTGCCCAGCTTCTTTACCAGTAGGCGCTCTGGGTACACTTCATCACCTTGGCTTTTTGGCTCAATGCCGTTCTCGGCTTCGGCAACAATACTGGCTTCGCCCTGTAGGCGCCTAAGAATGAAACGGTAGCTGTGGATCACGACGACTATGGCGAAATAGGTTTGTATGTCTTTTCTGTATTCGTACAGCAGTTCATAGGACACGTCTCCAAACTGATACTGCATATCCATCAGCCAATACCAAGCTTTACGCAAGGTGACCATGCCGCTAACGTGGATTATCGAGAAAGGCAGGGTGAGGAGAAGGTGCGCCGCTATACGCCCTTTAATACCAAAGGAACTAATAAACTTGTCGATGCATAAGATAATTACAGGAACCTGTAGAAGTACCATGACTACGCTGGTGATTTCCCAACAGAGGGGCTGCCAAAACTCGAGGGTTTGACCACTGCGGCCGTATTCCATGATCTCGGTCGTGGAGAGAATGAGCACGTTGGCGCTCATCCACAGCATTAATAAGCTTCCTGCCCATATGCGCTGATGGGCTAGAAAGTGCTGAATGAGAGGTGTTAAGGTCTCTTCGCTACTGTTGGAAGGGCTGTTTGTCAAAGGGCTGTTATTATTCGTCACAGTATACTTCCGTTCATCACAATTCTTTGTAAATTAGTCACTTAGCGCTGGTTAGATAAATAGTTCATGGTCAGAATTCTTGGTAAATCGAGGCTTAAAGGGAAACATTATCATGAATTCAACAGCGCAGACAGCAGCACAACCATGGCACAAAGTACGACGTATAGAACTGGATTGGCTGCGTGTTATCGCCTTTGGCTTACTGATTTTTTACCATGTGGGCATGCTATACGCCTATGATTGGGGCTGGCATTACAAAAGCTCTTATTCCAGCGAATTTCTCCGCAATATCATGCTTTGGTCAAATCAGTGGCGTATGTCACTGTTGTTTTTGATCAGTGGTGTAGCGGTGTCTTATCTACTACACAATATGGGGTATTGGCGCTTCTACTTTACGCGTCATTCCAAGTTGTTCCTACCCTTGGTGTTTGGCATGACCGTAGTGGTTGTGCCACAGGTGTATGTTGAAATGAGTGCTAAAGGGCTGTTGGATGGTATTGCCTACGGTGAATTCTGGCTAGCTTATTTGGACCAAAATAGCCTGCTGTTTGAAAATGCCAAAACCTCAGGAAATCTGCATATCACTTGGAATCATCTTTGGTTTCTGATGTATATTTTCAGCTATTCTCTGATTTTATGGCTTCTCTTTCCTTTGTTGAACGCCAAGTTCATCCGGCCACTGTGGCGCCATATGGGGGAGAGTACACCGATCTGGTGTTTATTAGTGGGCCCAATTATCGCGTTTTATATTATCGGCGTATTCCTGTGGGAGTCTTACCCAACGACACATGCGCTGGTGGACGATTGGTATAACCACGCTAAGTCGTTTACCTGTTTCATTCTTGGCTTTGCCCTAGTACGAGCACCGCGTTTGTGGACCAGTTTTGCGGACTTGCGTTGGCCCACCTTGCTGGCTGCCATTGTAAGTTACGCTTACATTCTGTTTTCTTTCAATGGTGGTAGCTTGGGTGAAGGTGCATTCTGGAATCATCTCGAAACCTTTTTGTGGGGCGCCAATAGATGGCTTTGGCTGGTTGCCATTATCGCCTGGGCGCAGCACAGCTTGACCACAGGTAACCCTTTACTCAAGTATTTGAACGGTGGAGTCTATTGCTTTTACATCTTACATCAAACCATTATCGTAGCATTTGCCTATTATCTTGTGCCGCTCGAAATTGGGCCGGTGCTGGAGCCCTTATCGGTGATTACGTTTACATTCGGTTTCTGTTGGCTAGGCTATGAGCTGATTAAACGTATCCCCCTTGTGTCTGCGCTATTCGGGGTGGTTTACAAAAAACCTGTGACTATGAAAGCGAGTTTACTCGCCTCTTAACCCTATGTGAGTCATTTTGCCTATTGTTTTCTTTCGGTCATTTTCCTAAGGTGAGTGGTGCTCAAATAAGGCGAAGCAGAGCTAAGCGACCAAACTGATAGAGCCAGGGGCTCATGGAGAATGTAGTGCGACTCAAACAGCGGACATTAACAACAATAATACTGTGTGCAGGCCTGTTGATGAACATCAGTTTTGCTAAGGCAAACCCAATGGACAATTGGGAGTCTTGGGTACTGAAAGACCACAAACAATACAACTGCCCGTGGGTTCTAGGTAAAAGTGAAGCGAAAGCCTGTATTTGGCCAGGCAAGCTTAGACTTAATGTAGGGAATAATGGCGCTACCTTCACTTACACTCTAGATGCCTATGAGCAGAATGCTTTTGTCGCCTTGCCAGGCAACTCGGCTTATTGGCCAAAGAACGTTCTTGTGGATGGTAAACCTGCGTCTCTTGTCGAGCGGAATGAGCTTCCTTATATCGCGGTTTCTTCTGGCCAGCACAAAGTGTCAGGTCAGTTTTCTTGGCAGAAGCGGCCGGGGCAGCTCGCTATCCCTCAAACTGTTGCCATTGTTTCGCTACAGATAGACGGTAAAAACAGTATTGTTGACCGGCGCAACGGGCAGCTCATATTTTCAAGTCAATCAGACCTTACAATAAAAAAGACCAATGATAGCCTGAGTATTGAAGCCTTTCGCTTGTTGAGTGACGGCGTGCCGCTGACGATGGTTACGCATATTACTCTGTCGGTGAGTGGCAAGGCTCGAGAAGTCAATTTTGGCCGAGTGCTGTTGGCGGGTACGGAGCTGTTAAGTATTCGTTCACCCATTCCCGCACGCTTAGAAGCGGACGGTTTGATGAGAGCACAAGTCACTCCTGGTCAGCATACGATACAAGTTGTCTCTAGGTTTGTAGGGTCCCCCAGCAGTATCACAACTCAAAAACTCAGCAAAGAATGGCCTGGAGCTGAATACATCAGTTTTAAATCGGCCAGCGCAATACGGCAGGCAAAGCTGTCAGGCCCCGTCAGTATAGACACCAGCCAAATATCGATTCCAGGAGGGTGGCGGGACTACCCCACTTACCGAATGGGAGACGGAGAAGCGCTCAATATAGAAACTGAATTTCGTGGCGATCATTCCCCGGGCGCCAACGAATTTAATGTGAAGCGAGATTTGTGGTTAGACTTTAATGGCGAAGGTATAACGGCGCTTGATCGTATCAGTGGAGAAATGAAAAAAGACTGGCGCTTGAACGCGGCAGAGGGCACAAACATCGGCCGGGCCACAGTTGACGGTGCCCCTGTTCTCATTACCCAAGACAATAATTTTGAAGGTATTGAAGTGAGAAGCCCCGCTATAGAATTGGAAGCGGTCACCCGAACCGAAAGCACATCGAATTTCTCGGCTTCGGGCTGGAACGCCAGAGCCGATCAATATTCTGCCACCTTACACTTGCCGCCGGGTTGGCGTGTTCTACACGCTTCCGGTGTAGATAGGGTGTGGGGCACTTGGTTGAGTCAGTGGGACTTATGGGACGTATTCCTAGTGTTAATCATTATCTCGGCTACTCGTAAACTCATTAGTAATTCAGTGGCGATGCTTGCAGGTGGAGCATTTTTAATTGCCTTACATGAGCCGGGTACGCCACTGCTCATCATTCCTATTTTGTTGATTGTAATTGCCTTGTTGCCGCTCGTATCCGGAAAAATACACTCTGTGCTGCGCAGTATTGGCGGAATGCTGGGGGTGACGTTAGCATTATTGGTGATCGCCTTTGCTGTGAGTACCTTCCGTTTGGCGATTTACCCTTCGCTGGAACGCACTGTTATAGGCACTTACAAAAATCGTTATGAAACCGCTGCGTTCAAAGGCGTATCGGCACCGACACTGCAAACACAGTACGATACGGCCGTGTCGGAAAGTGAGCCGCGCAAGTTATCTAGATCAGACGGAAAAGCTGTGGGGGGCAATAGGCTATCAGCCAACAAGGTGGCAGAAACCCTTTATCAAATCAGCGAGAACGATCGTGTGCAAACAGGCCCCGGCTTGCCCACTTGGACTTGGAATTCTGTTGGCTTTAGATCGACTGGCCCAGTGCCTGCGAGTCAGACATTGGCCATTTATTACAGTTCGCCTTTAGTCACGTCTATGTGGCGAGTTGTGTCGGTTTTCCTAGTTGCCTTGTACGCCGGTATTGTTCTTCTGCGATTAGCTCGTTTGAGTTTTTTAAAGCTCCCTGAGTCCAAACTAGGGAGCGGGGCGGCAAGCGTATTAAGCCTAAGTGTGTTCGCATTGCTGGGAACGCTTAGCAGCCCTGACAGTGTGGCTGAAGATTTCCCGCCCCAGCACCTACTTGAAACACTGGAAAAAAGACTGACTAAGGCACCAAGCTGCTTGCCTATGTGCGTGAGCCTGAACGAGGGGCACATTGCTGTGACGGACCGCCGCGTGGCGATTAATTTTAAGGTCTATGCGGATGTTGATCTTGCACTTCCGCTGCCCAATGGACATGGCACTTGGGCCTTGGAACAAGTGAGTGAACAAGGGCAAGTGCTGCCTCTGCGCAAAGGACCAGACGGCGTCTACGTTCGCTTGTCGAAAGGACAGCACCGCATCGAAGTGAAAGGAACCATCATTGCCGATCAGGCTACCATCAGTCTGCCAGTGGCGATGCACAATATTTCCGTTCACGCGCCCGATTGGGTGGTGGAAGGTTTGATCGATGGTCGTGTACGTAACAACACCTTGACCCTGCGGGCCATGGATAAAAACGCGACGCAAAAAGTGGACACGCTGAAAGCTGATCTCGCGCCTGCTTTTGTACGGGTAAAGCGCCATTTTATCTTCGGAAAAAAGTGGCGTGTAAAAACCAGTGTGCAGCGTATTTCTCCACGTGAAGGTGCTATTTCTTTGCCGATCAAACTCGTTCCCAATGAGAAGCTATTGAAAGATATGGGCGCAGTTAGTAATGGGGAGATAGTTGTTCAGCTAGGTCATCGACAGAATGGTACTCAGTGGGTGTCTTCGGTGGAATCTAGCGCTCAGTTGCAACTCCAGGCCACCAGCAATAACTCCTACATAGAAGAATGGGTATTCACGCCTTCTTCCCTATGGCGGTTGAATTACGAAGGTATTCCATCGATTAAAGCGGATGAGCGAGCTAACGCCTTTGAACCCGTCTTTAAACCTTGGCCAGGTGAAGTATTGTTAGTGGAACTTAGAAAACCAGAGGGCGTTCCCGGTGCCACACACACCGTCGAGAACGCTTTGCTGGAAGTAAATACAGGCAGCAAGATCCAACGCTCTACGCTGAGCCTAGAAGTTCGATCGAGCCTTGGCAGTAATTACACCGTAACTCTGCCTGAGGAAGCCGAGGTACTACGGTTTAGTGTAGATGGAAGGGCGATGAATACGCCCTCGGGGCGAGAGCTTACAGTTCCCCTTCAACCCGGCTCGCAATCCATTGTAATTGAATTCCAGACCCTAAAAGCTATGGGAATGCTGAGCCATAGCCCTGAAGTGCTACTGCCGGACGGAGCCACCAATGTTCGGGTTCAGTACACTTTGCCGCGAGACCGCTGGCCGCTCTATTTAAGCGGCCCGCCCATTGGTCCGGCAATGCTATACTGGGGCGTGCTGTGTGTCATTGTGTTGGGCGCTCTAGCGCTTCCTCGTTTGGCAAAAGCATTGGACCTTAATATGCCAATTGCAATGGCTGGCTGGTTATTACTGGGCCTTGGCTTGTCCACTGTCAACGCTTATGGAGTACTGGTCATCGCCGTGATGTTTTTTGTGCTCGCCGCCAGGAGTCAGTGGGTAAACCCAGAAAACATGACGCGACTTCGCTTCAACCTGATGCAATGCATTATTGTCGGCTGGGTTGGGCTTGCTGTGCTTTGCATGGTGGCAGCCATTCCAATGGGTTTGTTGTCGAACCCTGAAATGAAGGTTGTGGGCAATGGCAGTGGCAGCCATTTTTACAATTACTATCAGGATATCGTTGGGACCCCTGGGGGTTTTCCAAGCGTGACGGTTGTGAGTGTGCCCATAATGGCTTACCGCGCGGTGATGCTGTTGTGGTCGCTGTGGTTGTCGACTCAGCTCATTCGTTGGGCAGGATGGGCTTGGGGCTGTTTTACCGAAAAAGCGTCCTGGATTCCAAAAGGCGCGAAAAAATAATAATTGATTGATAGGATTCTTACCCTATGACTGACAATACAAACATGAGTACTTCGGAGTGCGAAAATTGCCACGCTGTCTTGCAGGGTGATTTTTGTCATAAGTGCGGACAGGCGCGAAAGACTAATTTGTTGGCGTTTAATGAGTTTGTGTTGACGCTTCTTGGCGGTCTTTTAAGTTATGACTCTAAGGTTAACCGAACACTTATTCCCCTGATCGCAAAACCAGGGGCTGTGTGCAATGAATATCTGCACGGGCATCGGGCGCGCTTTATTGCGCCCATGAAGCTGTATTTATTTTGCAGTGTGATCTTTTTCCTTTTGATGCCTCTACTCGGCGATATAAACATTGACGCATCGGAATCTGAATCGATTCATGATGAATTTAAACAAGCACTACAAGAAGATGAAGACCTGAAGGGCCTTGCTGACGGCGTTAATTCTGGTATTTCAATTAATCTTAACGATAGCTCCTCCGAGTCAGATGTACATATAGACTTTCTTAGCGAGGAGCAAAACGCATTTTTTAAAGAACGCCTTCAATCAATGAAAAAACTGGAAGGTGACGATTATGCAAAAATTATTAAGGATAACCTGCCAGGTATCATGTTCTTTATGTTGCCATTGCTTGCTTTGATATTGAAAATTACCAATATCTTTAAGGGTAGGTTGTATTCGGAACATTTTGTTGTGGCACTTTACGCACAAAGCTATGTGTTTATTGTGATGTGTTTATTGAGCATTTTCGAAGCAGCGGGTGAATACTTTACCTTCATATCATCGTCTTTGTTATTGTCAGAGCTGTGGTCCGCAGTAGTTAGTGTGGGTTTTGTATGGATGATGGTTCATCTTTTTCTCATGCAGAAACGAATTTATAAGCAGAGTTGGAAGGGTGGTATTGCTCAGTATTTTTTTAATATGCTGCTTTATACCATTATGTTTACCGTGGTTTTTGTTATGGCTCTACTCTGGGATATTGTTACTTTGTAGATTTAGTGCGTCGCGATCGTCGCCCAAGCACGATATGGCTGGCCAGCAACAGCGGTAGTGAAACGCCCAGCGCAGCGTGGCTATTCGCCACCCAAGCTCGCCAATCTTCATTCGCTAAGTAATAAAGAAAATAGGCGCTGATAATTTGCAGGCCGATGGCCGCTGCCATAGTTAAGCCCAGTTTTCGCAGGCGCTGCAATTTCCAAGTCATGGGAATATGCGTGGCAATAATTGAGCCAAAGGCCATCATCATAAAAAATGCCGCGGCTCCGTGTATTTGCAAAACAGGGTATTGCCAGGGATGCTTTTCTGCTCCAAAGTCCCCCGGAACCGTAATGTAACGACTAAGAATGAAGAAGATAACACCCGTAATCCAACTGGCCGCTAGAACAGTAAATAGACCATCGCGGTAGAGTTTTGGGAAAATGACGGTAATTTTTCTCATGGTGTGTTGCTATTGTTCTCTTACGGTGTGCACGCTGCCTATCACTCTTGCGTGGGCACCAAAATGTTGAAGTACGTCACTTGCAGAAGACGTATTTAAAAACGCAATTTTTGTTAAAGCATCAGCTAATAAGCAGTTTTGGGCGAATACTGAATAACTTTTGGCGGACTGTTGTGCCTCTGCGCTGTCTTTGGGGTAGATAACACTTCTACCTTCATCCAGGTTATAGCAAGCACTGGTAGCTACGGCGGATGCCAACATCGGTAATTCGATAACTGCAGCTGGATTTGCGGGGGATTGCACGTTAATGAGATTATCGCGCCAGTCTGTCATACGTAAATCGCCACCGGCATTTACGGTGGCTTTAATTTCTGAATCGATAGATTCAATGGCCCGATCTACGGCAAACCCCTTGGCAATACCCCCTAAGTCAATCAGCAAGGGTTTATGGAAACGTATGCGACGGTCGGTGATTTCGATGTCCTGCCAGTTTGCGGAAAGGTCTACAAGCTGTTCTTTTTGAGGGAGTTGCCCTTTGGCGACTAAGCGACCAGCAACACTAATGTCAAAGTCTCCCTCGCTGATTTTACTCAAATACAGAGCTTGAGTTAGTACAAAATACATTTCTTCCGATAGTGTGTGCGCCTGTAGGAAGGCGCTGTTATTCAGCTGACTTATCTCGCTCTCGGGGCGATGGAAACTCATTGCAAGGTCTATCTTTTCGATGGCCGAGAACGCTTTGCTGCTCTCCGCAATAAGAGCTTTTTCAGACACATTGCCTTCAAGACTGATCTCAACAAATGTGCCCAATAGGGGCTTGCAGCGTGTAATTGAATTGCCGCTCATATTACAAATGCCGCAAAACTTGTTCCCATGTTTGGGTCAAGCGGTTGATGCCTTCAGTGATATGGCGGCTCGAGAGTGTTGCCCCGGAGATATTCTTGATTTGATGGTCGAGTTTTAGGCGTTGACGGTGGTCTTTGCCAGAGAATTGCGCACGCCATTTGGGATTCATGACCTCGTCCCCATACGATTCTCGGTAGCTTAAAATTTCCAAGCCTCTCACTGAACCGTTGGCTTCCAGTGCATAGGCCATGTCAATATTTTCGTGTTTGCCGATCACTTGATCAACGATAAACCAACCGCCGTTCGCGGTTTTCCAGACTTGCGGGCGAGGATTTCTCACTCGTACTTTTGAGCTGGCGCGGATGGACTTCATTTGCGCTTTGCTCAACTCCACAAGCCTTGGGCTCATGCTCATTTCGCCCCACAAAATATTTTTGGCTTGTTCGACGGTAAGGTAGGTTTTTGCATAGACATTCCCCACGGGCAATAAAACACCTGCGGTCAACAAACCAAAACCTTGAGTGAATGTGCGTCTGTCCATCGTTACCGTCTCTCTTTTCTAGGATTGCTTACTTTTCTAGGCTTGCTTACTTTCTAGAGTTACTTAAAATTCATAGCCATAAAATAGGCCAATATGCCTTTTTTCGTGCTCGTCCCAGTTGCGACCTTTGGTGCTGTAAGAGAACTCAGAACCGCCGCCGTCAACTTGCCATAAAATGCCAGCCGTAACCCACCAGCGCTGCTCTGCGTAGTGAACTGTGGGGCCAAAGTAGTTGCCGTTTTGGTGTTGCGAACCAATTTTAAAATCACCGAGGTCAAAATTGGAGCGATCCAGAGCGGTATTAAAACCTTGTGCGTCATACTCCGGTGAATTACCGGCCTCTTCAAATTCTTGAGGATTTAGGTAGTCTGACTGATGTCTAAACTCAAGACCCACAAACCACTTAGGCGCGACGCGGTAGGAGATACCGGCGGCAACATCTAGAGCAATTTCTTCTTCAAGAACGCCAGGCGATTTACGACGCTCAAATTCCGTCTTTATGTTTAGAACTGTGATTAAGGTGTCGTCGAGAAAATCTTTTTGCATAAAGATTTTGCCAACAAAAGAGTCCTGATCAATATCCGCTCCGTCAAGGCGATACTTATCGCGTCTCTCATAAGCTAAACCAAAAGACAGGCCCATGAAGTCTTTATAGGGGCTCAGTACGTTGTATTTCAAGGCAATTTCATAACCAGCAAACTGGGTGTCATTGAAGGTACCGCCTTCGCCGCCTTGGTTGTCGAACATGGGTTGCAGGTTTTCGTCGTCAAGGCTGTAGTTGTGATCAAAAATCAGAAGACTGGCACCAATGGTCAGCTTGTCGCTTATGCCGTATTCAACTTCAGGGCGAATATCGTGAAAAGTGTAACGACCGGAGTTTTTGTCTTCGCGAATAACATCGCTAAGTTTGAACTCGAAGCTGCCTTCAGGGCGGGTATCGGTGCCTTTGGCGTAAACCCATAGGTTTTCCCCAGCGAAACTGGACTGGGCCGCCAACGCGAGAATGGCTCCGGTCAATAATCTTGTACTCATGTGCTCTCCTGTGTACCCCGTGGTTGTTTTGGGGTGTGGTTCAAATGCCAAGGCTGCGGATTATATCTAAAAGAGAATCATTATCAATACCTTTCTTATTTGCACTGGGCATTCTATACTGTGCCGATCTTACTGTTTTGAGCTTTCCCTGATGTTGGCCACCCACCACAAGCAAACTTATCAATGTCTAATTGGCCTGTGCCTTATATTCGGTGGCTGGGAGAGCTTTGCGATCGAAGACTTAGAGGAGGTGATTATCACGGCGGCACAGAGCGCCCTCAGTGTCGAAGACTTGCCTTATAGCGCCAGTGAAATTAGTCGGGAGTCAATACAAAGGCTGCAACCGCGGAATATGCTTGAAGTGCTGGATACAGTGCCGGGAGTGGTTCTACAGAAAACCGCTAATGGCCAGGGTTCCCCATTTATTCGCGGTTTTTCGGGTTATCGAACCCTGGCGATGATTGATGGTATTCGCTACAACAACTCTGTGTATCGAGACGGCCCCAATGAGTATTTTTCCTTGATCGACAGCGCTAGCTTGGCGGGTATAGAGCTGTTGCGGGGGCCGGCCTCCACTTTGTATGGCAGCGACGCCGTTGGCGGTACCCTAAATATTCGCACGCAATCACCATTGGATTCTCGCCGAGAAGAGGGGACCCAGTATTTAGCTGGGTCACAGTCTTTTCGCTATGCAAGCGCTGAACACAGCCAAATTGTACGCAGTGAAATCCATTTGGGTGAAGCTCAGCACTGGGGATTGAATCTTTCTTACAGTGATAAGAATTTTGGCGATGTAGACGCTGCTGATTTGGGGGTATTACCCACAACGGGTTACGAGGAAAGCGTTAGTGAGCTGCGATTTGATCGTCGAATAAACGAATACTGGGTATTTAGTTTAATGCATCAGTCTTTAATGCAAGACGATGTCTGGCGTACCCATTCAAGTATTTATTCACGCTCATACGCCGGCACATCGCTTGGCAGTGATTTACATCGCAGCAAAGATCAACAGCGCAGTCTTAACTACTTGAGATTAAACGGCCAAGGTTTAACTGGCCTGGCTGATGATTTTCAATTGACACTGTCGCGGCAAACTTGGGGCGAGAAGGGCAGGCGAGTTAAAAGCAGCGGTGACTTAATTGAAGAATATTTTGATTCTCGAATGACGGGTATCGATTTGCGCGTGAGTACCGAGCTTGACCAAGTGTATTGGACTTACGGCGCTGACCTTTATCGAGACATTGTTGATACTGGGCGACGAGAATACGGAGCGAATGGAGAGCTAGAAGAGATCCGCATTCAAGGGCCTGTAGGGGACGACAGCAGTTATGACTTACTGGGCACATATGTGCAGGCAGAGTGGTTTGCTACGGATTCTCTAACACTTACGGTGGGCTCGCGCTTCACCCGTACAAACGCTAGTGTGGGCGCCTATGAGGATCCTAGTACGGGCGAGGCGGCAAGCTATAGTGAACAGTGGAATAGTCACGTTAGTTCCCTGCGGGCAAGCTTTGCGCCTACTGATTATTCACGATGGCGGCTTTGGGGCGGTTTGAGTCAGAGTTTCCGAGCGCCAAATATCGCTGACATCAGCCGATATGGGAAAAGTCGCAGCAGCGAATTTGAAATAGCCACAACGGAACTGGACGCCGAGTCGTTCACAAGTCTAGAGTTTGGCAGTCGTTTTCTTGGCGAAGATTTTGACCTTGAGGCGAGCTTTTACTACACCGATATCAATGACTTTATAGCCAGCACAGCAACCGGCTTAGAGCGAGACGGGCTGAGCGAAGTGAGTAAGCAAAATAGTGCGGGCGGCCGCGTTTATGGTATGGAACTCAGTACTAGTTTGGCCCTGCGTCAATGGCAGTTACACGCAAACCTCAGTTGGCTCAAGGGCGAGCTGGAGTTCCAAACCCAGTCGCTTGATACCCTTACTGAACCCTTCGGTCGCATGATGCCACTGACGGCGAACCTCAGTCTTGAGCGCAATTTGAGCCGTAATTGGTGGTTTCAAATGGCGTTTAAACATGCTGCAAAAGCCGACAAATTAAGCCGTGCTGACAAGGAGGACACGCAGCGAATTCCACCGCGCGGCACTCCGGCCTATACGGTGCTTGATATACGGGTAAACGGCTCCATAGGCCGTCATATTGACTTGAATATGGCCGTAGAAAATGTCACAGACGAAACGTACCGGAGCCATGGTTCGGGTATTAATGAGCCAGGACGTAGTTTAGTTATCGGTATGGATGTTAAATTTTAAGCACTGGCTTGCTTACCGTACTTCTGCCGCCGCTGTTTTTTGAGCTTGTGGCGACGGCGTGCAAACCAAGTTATTAGGAATAGATAAACGCCGGTAACCCACAGTGTAGTCAGAATAATTGCGGCAGGCAAAAACACCCAAAGTTTTACCGTATCACTAAAAAAACTACCGTCGTGAAGTGATTCGATTAAATCGGTGCGACGGTAGGCTACCTGTAATATTTCGCCGCTGGCGTGGTCAAGTTGCACTTCCCAGCGGTTGTTTGCTTTTACTTTAATAATCCCTTTACTGGGGCGAACATCAAGTCGGTCAATGTCGTTCCAACTTGCAACGCCCGCTTCAGGTACCGTTTTAACGTGCTCCAATACTTGAGGCAGTGTCAGAGTTGGCGCTCCGTCGCTGCCGCGAGAAGTAGGGGGTTGAATCCAGTCGCTTTCTTTTTTAACTTGTAGCAAAAGCCCACTAATAAGTACTATAAGAATGGGAAGTGCGCAGGCTAGGGCCCCCCAATAATGAATTTTCCGGTTTGTGCTTCGCCAGTTTATGCGCATTACGCGGCCTCAATATATTTAGTGAGCGGATTGTACCAGTGATGTGGGTATGTTTCTTTTGGCATTCAATAAAATTTGCTATTAGTGACGCCATGGTTGCGGAAGTGCGAGACTCCCTCCTTTGATCGATGGTTATTTTTGGAAATATTCGAATGTTTTACGCCAATGAGTCCGCATTGCCTAGCTCTTAGTCCTAGCGGCTAGATTTTCAACTGAGCATCGGCAATACTTCCTCTCGCACTAGGTGAAACCTTTATGCTTGCCCCTTGGATTTTTGCCCTAGGTCGGCACTTAGTGTATCGATGATTTTCCTTCTTATGGCCGTTGACGAAAAATTGGAATTTGATATGAATAATAATTACCTATTTCTACCCCTAATGATTCAGGTGGCACTCACGTTGGGGCTCTACATATACTTAGGCATTGTCAAATCTCGGGCGACAAAGCAGGGAACGGTGGACGAAACCCGCAGAGCCTTGCACGATGATGCATGGCCAGACAGCGTTATGCAGGTTAATAATTGTATTCGTAATCAATTTGAAGTGCCGGTGCTGTTTTATGTGCTTACCTTTGTTTTGTGGAGCATCAACAGCGTCAATATTTATATCCACGCCGCTGCATGGCTTTTTGTCTTCAGCCGAATTGTTCACGCCCTGATTCATACTCGCTCAAATCATGTGCCGCTCAGGCGCAAGATTTTTACGATCGGTTGTTTTATTCTAATAGGCATGACAGCGTTTACGACTATTAAGATACTGTCAGCTTAGCTTTGTGCTTTGTGCTTTGTGTTTTGTGCTTTAACTTTACGCCTGGACCATGGGCATTAGCTCTCAAGGGCTTATTCGCTTAGTGCTTGCGAGCTAGGCTAATCATGGTATAACCCACAGCCTCAGTGGTGGTGAATCGACTCTCCACCCAAAAGCCCACTTAATCGAGGCGTTAATGCTAACATTCATTTCTGGTTTCTCTCTTTCCCTCTCGCTTATTCTAGCCATTGGCGCTCAAAATGCGTTTGTGCTGAAACAAGGTTTGAAGCAACAACACGTATTTCTGGTGTGTTTTATCTGTGCCGTATCCGATGCTGTGTTGATTACGGCTGGCGTTTCAGGTTTTGGTTTGATGGTTAAAGAGTTTCCCGCAATTGAGGTGTTTGCACGCTATGGTGGGGCAGCCTTCCTTCTGGTTTACAGCGCAAAGAGTTTTTGGTCGGCGTTTACCCACCGCCACGAGCTTCAACCGGCGGCGGACCTAGTAGACTCTGCGGGTAAAGTCGCACTGACCTGCTTGGCATTTACTTGGTTAAATCCTCACGTCTACCTCGATACCTTTGTTCTTTTAGGTTCAGTTTCTCTGCAATATGAAGCTCACAAATTTGAGTTTGGTTTAGGGGCAGTGTGCGCTTCATTCGTATTTTTCTTTAGCTTAGGTTATGGCGCCAGATTACTGACGCCCCTGTTTCAAAAGCCTCGAGCATGGCAAATCCTGGAATTTCTGGTGGGCATTGTCATGCTATTTCTTGCTCTGACTTTACTTGGAGTAAGCTTGCTTTAATAGATTTAGAGAGTGAATTCGGAGACTGTGAGCGAGACTTTTCTCGGGCCTCGGGGCTGTCGTCGGCGTAAAGAGCGGCGACCATTTTGGCGAAAACCAAGGCCCATTTATTCATGGCGCGCGGACGTGTAATGAGAGACAACAATAAAGGCTATCTACATCCACTCATTATTACAAATGAATGTCATTATCGTTTATGATGTTTGGAAATCGACGACATTTGCTCAATTTCACTTCAGAGTTTCTTGAAGTCATAGGCCTTTGGGACTAACATTACCGCTCCCAAATTTCCCAGCCCTTAATACAATATTCAAACTGCCGATTTTTATCTGCGGTTTGCTTAGGAGTTTCCATCCCTTGTCTATTGAAAAAATAAAACCCGCACTACCTATGGGCGAGTTTGTTACCCTGATGGCATTGCTGATGTCGCTGGTGGCGCTCACCATTGATGCAATGTTGCCGGGACTGGCCGACGTGGGCCGTGATTTAAAGCTCGAAAATATCAACAATACCCAGCTCATTATCACAAGTATTTTTGTTGGCCTGGCTATCGGCCAATTATTTTATGGGCCGCTCTCAGATAGTATTGGTCGTAAACCCGCCGTTAGTATGGGCGTGGCAGTGTTTATTGTGGGCTGTTTACTATCGATGTTTGCAACAACGTTTGAGGTGATGCTAATTGGACGTTTGTTGCAGGGTTTAGGTTTGGGTGGCCCTAGAACTGTATGTATAGCCTTAGTGCGAGATCAATATGAAGGTCCTGCAATGGCGCGCATTATGTCCTTTATAATGACTATCTTTATTTTGGTTCCTATGTTGGCGCCGCTGTTAGGGCAGGGCATTTTATTGGTGGCTACTTGGCGTGCCATATTTGCAATGATTTTAGCCTTGGGTCTATTGAGCTTGATTTGGTTTCAGTTGCGGCAACCAGAAACACTTGCGGTAGAAGACCGTCGGCCTATGTCGCTGACGGCGATTTTGGCCGCCACGGGTGAAATTTTTCGCAATAGGGTGGCCTTTGGCTACACTCTGATGTCGGGAATTGTGTTTGCGCCATTTCTGGCTTACATCAGTTCGGTACAACAGGTTTTGCAAGTTCAGTATGAACTGGGAGCGTATTTTCCTCTTGCCTTCGGTGTCCTGGCTTTGATCATTGGCTGTTCGTCTTTTGTCAACGGTCGCATGGTGTCTCGGGTGGGCATGTTGTGGATGGTTAAACGCGCAACCATTGTCAGTGTTGTTGTATCGATCTTGTTCAGTGTGTGGTCTTATCGTTATGCCGGACACCCTCCGCTTATTTCCTTGTTTGCGTTTCTAGCCATATTGATGTTTTGTACGGGCATTTTGTTTGGCAATTTGAACTCAATGGCGATGGAGCCTCTAGGGCATATTGCAGGAATTGGCGCCGCTATCGTTGGTTCCATCTCGACATTAATTTCCGTACCTGCAGCAATTTTGATTGGGCAGGCCTATGAAGGCAATGTGATGCCTCTGATATTGGGCTTTGCATTTGGGGGAATGGCGGCATTGCTGGTTTTGTATTGGACGTCTCGAAAATAATCTTAGGGTTCACTCATCGGTGAACCCTAAGGGGCTTGTTTTAGTGATTCTTTTTCATAAATTTAAGAATCAGTGTTGAGATTGTTTTACCGTCTTCTTCGAGTGCAAAGTGGCCAGTGTCTAGAATGTGAAAGTCTAGGTTCTTCAGGTCGCGCTTGTAGGGGTGTGCACCTTCCTCAGGGAAAATGTAGTCTCCTTTGCCCCAAACCAATAATGTGGGTGGCTGTTCATCTCGGAAATATTCCTGCCACTCTGGATAGAGCGCGGGGTTTGTTCCATAAGAGTAAAACAGTTCCAGTTGAATCTCTTTGTTACCCGGACGGTCAAGCTTGGCCTGATCTACAATCCAGTTGTCTGGACTGATACTGGCTTTATTGCGAGTGCCGTTGGTGTACTGCCATTCGGTTGCACCTATGGTTAGCAGGGCGTCGGCGAGCGCTTGGCCATTGGCTGTGGTTTTGTCTTTCCAATAAGCTTTAATGGGATTCCAAAAATCACGTAAGCCTTCATCGTAAGCATTGCCGTTCTGGATGATCAAGCCCTGCACCCGCTCAGGATGTGCTGCGGCAATTCGAAAACCAATGGGAGCGCCGTAATCCATTACATATAGGGTGTATTCATCTGCGCCTACTTTGGCCAAAAATTTGTCGGTGATTTTCGCCAAATTATCGAAGCTGTATTCAAACTCAGTTACAGTAGGCATAGAGCTGTTGCCAAAACCTGGGTAGTCTGGCGCGATTACATGATACTTCTCTGCCAGCTCCGGGATGAGGTTTCGATACATGTGTGAAGATGTAGGGAAGCCGTGCAGGAGTACGATAGTAGGAGCGTTTTTATCGCCTGCTTCACGATAAAAAATACTCTGATCTTCAACTTCAATAGTGTGGTGCATTGTCTGTGTAGGTGCCGCCGTGGCGGGGCTCATCATTGACAGAGATAGAACTCCGGCGCTCAGCGTTAACATCAGTGTGCGCAAGGGATTCGTTTTTTTGACTTGATTTAGTGTTTTCATTTTAACTTTCCTATTGTTGATTTCGAGTGTTGTTTAGTTTTTACATAAACTACGTTTTATAGGGTTTACTTAATTGTTCGCTCACTTTCGTCGATGGGTTTCTCATTAATACTGGCGTCCCTTGTGTGCATGAGTCCCGTTTCGTCAAAATCCCAGTGCTCGTTGCCGAAGGCGTGAAACCACTGGCCGCTGTCGTCGCGATACTCGTAGCGAAAATGAACGGCAATGCGGTTGCCAGAAAAGGTAAATAGTTCCTTTTCTAGTTTGTAGTCGAGCTCTCGATCCCACTTGCGTGTCAGTAGTTTTGCAATGTCTTCACGGCCTTTGACAAACTCACTACGGTTGCGCCATTGCGAATTTTCCGTATAGGCCATGGCTACCTTTTCTGGGTTTTTCCCATTCCAAAGATCTTCGGCTCGCTGAACTTTCTCAGTGGCCGTCTCAAGAGTGAATGGAGGTTTTAGTGCAGTGCTCATAGTGACTACCTTCGTTTAGTGACTTAATGTATACCGATCTGTTTATCTTGGGATTAATGTAAACCGATCGGTTTACTTTGTCAATGAATTTTCCGGGATTATTTCGATTGATTTCGAATCCAATTTTCCAAATGGCCTGATATTTAAGGTAAACAGTCGGTTCGTCAGGCGGTTTTATTGAGCCGTAGTGGATTTTATGGTATACATATCGGTCTATCTTAAGGGGCGAGCGGAGTCTATAAATGCCAGCAATATCAAAACGAGAGCAGATCGTGAGTGAGGCATTAAAGCTCTTCTATCAATTTGGCTTTACCGCAACCGGTGTGGACAAAATCATTACCGAAGCGAAGGTGTCTAAAAAAACGCTCTACAATCACTTCAAATCGAAGGATGAGCTGGTACTGGCCACCCTTCGCAAACGCGATGAATTGTTCAGAAACAACTTAATGCGGGAAACTGAGCGCCTGGGAGACTCGCCCCGAGCACAGCTATTGGCGTTGTTTGATGTAGTAGGGGATTGGTTTAATGAAAAAACCTTTTCGGGGTGTATGTTTATTAATGCGGCGGCCGAGTTTTCAGACGCCGACAACCCTAGTCATATTATCAGCGCAGAACACAAGCGTCTGGTGTGTGAGTATATTCGCGGCATCGCTAGTGAGGCGGGCGCAAGCAATCCAGACGAGCTGGCTAAGCAGATCAATTTATTAATAGAGGGTGCGATTGTAGACGCACATGTTTGTGGTAATAAAAGTGCCGCAGAGCGCGCGAAACGAATGGCCAAGGTGTTTATAGATCTCGCACTAGACTGAGCGAATACTCAGCCTAGGAATTGAGCATCTACTTTTTGCAGTTGCTGGCGAAACAGATCTACAGCCACTTTAATTTTTGGAATGGCATATTGTGCGTGTTGATAGAGCAGGTAAATGCCAATGCTTGGGTCTACCGTAGTGCTCAAGGTTTCTTGCAGTGGCACTAACACCAATTCACCGCGCTCGAGCTCTTTTTGCATGCACCAGCCTGGCATCAAGCCCATGCCTTTGCCCGATACCAAGGCCTGCCGAATGATATGCCCTCCATTACTGATAATGGCTGTATCAATATCGACAGGTGACCATTCTTTGTCGCGTTCATATAGCCAGCGCATAACTTTGTGTGGCGCACGATAAAAGACGGCTTTGTGATGGCGTAAATCGCTTACGGTTTTTGGTGTGCCATGTTGCTCGAGGTAAGCGGGTGCCGCACAGAGCATGGGAGTGTTGTTGTCCACATAGTGGGCAATAACCCGATCTTCAGGAATTCCTCCACCGCGAAAAACTATGTCAAAGCCGTCGCGCTGAAAATCCATCACTTGGTTCGATAGGTCTAGATCTACAATAATCTCTGGGTAGGCTTCCTGCAGGCGCTCTAGGGCGGGGAGCAAGCGTACGTCTGCATACATAGGGAGCGCGCTAATGCGCAATATTCCAGAAGGGGTGCTCTGATAGTCGCTCACCAGGCTCTCAGCCCGATTAACGTTTTGCAGAATGGCTTGGCACTGCTCTAGATATATGTGACCAATTTCTGTGACAGCCACGTGCCGGGTACTGCGTTTTAAGAGTGCAGCGCCCAGCTCAGACTCTAAAGCTTGTAAGCTGCGTGACAGGCTCGATACGGGCACTTTGAGCTTTCGAGCCGCGGCACTGAAACTGCCAGATTCGGCAATTTGGCAAAAAAAGCGCATTGCATTGAGTTTGTCCATTGTTGTCGATTCCGCAAAAGTTATTCGTAATTTTGCCTACTTATCATAAATACTGCAAAGGATTAGACTGCCCACACGTCAATTACTCACAGCAAAGGAACACTCTGATGGAATACAAAGCGATAAAGCTCGTAAAACGCCCAGACATTACTATTACCCCAGATTTGTTTGAAACCGTAACCTTGCAAACCTCCGAGCTAAAAGATGGTGAAATTCTAGTAAAACAAACCCATATGTCCTTAGACCCCGCGATGAAAGGGTGGATGTCTCCCGCAACAGATAGCTACATACCGCCAGTAGCGCTGGGTGAAATTATGCGGTCTAGCGGTATTGCCGAAGTCCTTGACTCGAAGAACGAAAAGTTTGCCGTGGGTGCTCAGGTGATGGGCATGATTGGCTGGACTGAGTACGCAGTGAGCACCGGTGAAGGGCTGCAAATATTGCCCCCAGGGCTTCCCGCCGATGCCGTACTTTGCGTTTTGGCTCTGCCGGGCATTACGGCTTACCAAGGTTTGATAGAGATGGGTAAGCCAAAAGCCGGTGAAACTCTTGTGGTGTCTGGTGCGGCCGGTTCGGTGGGTTCAATGGTTGGGCAAATTGCTAAAGCCGAAGGCATGAGGGTGGTTGGCACTGCAGGCACAGATGAGAAATGTCGTTGGTTAGAAGAAGAGCTGGGTTTTGATAAGGCTATCAATTACAAAAGCGACAATCTAGGTGACGCACTTAAAGACGCTACGCCCGACGGAGTAGATATTTATTTTGAAAACACGGGCGGGCCCGTTCAGCACGCGGCTTTTGAAAATATGAATGCTCACGGCCGAATTATTGTCTGCGGCATGATTGCTGATTACAACACCAATACTCCCGCTCCAGGCCCCAACTGGATTGACATCATTCGCAAGCGCTTAACTATTCAAGGGTTTGCAATGCCAGATCATTGGGACAATGTCCCGGCTATGTCGCAGAAGATGGCGGAATATTGGATGAATGGGCAGATAAAATATCGCGCTCATACTCTCCACGGCCTCGAGAGTGCTGTTGAAGGTATCAATTTACTCTTTAGCGGCGGCAATACCGGCAAGTTATTGGTTGAACTCTAATGTCAGGTCCAAGGGTTTCCGCAAACGTGTTGCGTATCGATATGGTGTCAGACGTGGTCTGCCCTTGGTGTTCCATCGGTTATCAACGCCTGCAGGCGGCGCTGCGTAACTTTCCGGAACTGAAGGTGGAGCTTAATTTTCAGCCCTTCGAGCTTAATCCGCATATGCCCAGAGAAGGGCAAAATGTGAATGAGCACATTGCTGAAAAATACGGTGCCGACGACGCGACGATAGAACAAAATCGACAGCGTCTGCGGGCGCAAGGGGAGGCAGAAGGCGTCACCTTTAAAATGGACAGCGAGGCGCGTATTTACAATACCTTTCTTGCTCACAAGTTACTGCATAAAGCCGAAAAACTTGGCACACAAGAAGCTTTGAAGTTGGCTTTAATGGACGCCTATTTTGCCCATCGGCGCGACGTTTCTTCTCCGGAAGTATTGGCAGATATTGCCAGTGCCCACGGGTTTAGCCCAGAGCTCACAGCTGAGACTCTGGCTGATGAAGACATTAGCCGGCAGGTAAGGGCCGCCCAAGACCAATATAAAGGCATGGGTATTAGTGCGGTTCCCACCTTTGTTTTTAACCAGCAGTATACCGTGAGCGGTGCCCATGAAGCCGCCACTCTAGTCAACGTGATAAAAGACATTGCGAGTCAATCGGCCTAAAGCAGCGCAGCCGTTTACACGACAAGATTAAAACTGGCGTTCATTCTGAGCGCCGGTTTTTTATCTTGCACATCAACTTAAGCCTTAGTTCGTATTCACTAAAATTAAGAGTCTGTTGATTATATTGCGAGGGTCGAGCCTAGGGCATAGCCCTACTGCTTTTTATTGTGGTAAATACCCTTTTTGAGCAATTTTTAACTAAATACTCGATCTAATTGACTAATTACTTGGATTTTTATGCTTTCCTTGAGACTATGCTCAACTCAATTTTGTAGCAATTGGTGCACTTTAGGGCGACTCCTGAACGAAGTTCAGTTTGAGCGCCGATAAGAGTGGCCACAACCAGGGAAAATTTGTGCCTCATGACCATTACAATTAAAGCACTCGCGGCTGATGAGCGAGGTTCGTGTCCGGAAGAATTGAGCTTTGGTGCCGTGTTCTCCGACCACATGTTTACACAAGAATATACCAAAGGCACTGGCTGGCAGAATGCCGAAATCGCGCCATTCCATAATATTGTCCTCAATCCAGCGGCTCCGGTTTTACATTATGGTCAGGAAATATTTGAAGGCCTAAAAGCCTATCGTCGAGCCGATGGCGGTGTGAACCTCTTTCGTCCAGAAGAGAATTTTAAGCGCTTCAATCGTTCTGCGGAACGCATGTCGATGCCTGCGGTAGACGAAGACTTTCATCTCGACGTACTAAAGCAGTGGGTTAGTATCGACCAAAACTGGGTTCCCAGTGTGTCCGAATCGTCTTTTTACATCCGTCCGGCAATGATTGCCACCGGTGCAAAACTGGGCTTAAGTGCTGCTGACAGCTATTTGCATTTCATTATTGGCGGCCCAGTAGGCCCGTACTTTTCTGAAGGCTTTAACCCAGTTTCGGTTTACGTTTCTGACACTTGTCGCCGCGCCGTTGTGGGTGGTATAGGTGAAGCGAAAACGGGCGGAAATTACGCCGCCAGCCTACATTTAAGCGAAGAAGTGGCCAAGCAGGGATACACTCAGGTACTTTGGTTAGATGCCATTGAAGGCCGTTATGTGGAAGAAGTTGGCGCCATGAACATCTTCTTTGTTTACGAAGGTAAAACGCTTGTCACACCTGAATTGAGTGGCAGTATCTTAGCGGGTATCACCCGTGATTCGGTTTTGAAATTAGCGCCAACCTTGGGTTTCGATGTTCGGGAAGAGCGCTTGGATATCAATGAGGTTCTCGCCGACATCGAATCTGGAAAAATTACAGAGGTGTTTGGTTGCGGCACGGCGGCGGTGATTTCACCGGTAGGCAAGTTGTGCCTGAAGGGTAAGGAATACATCGTTAACAATTTCGAATCTGGGCCTGTATCTACGAGCTTGTATGATGAGCTGACGGGTATTCAATACGGAACTAGAGAAGACAAGTTTGGTTGGGTTGTGTCCTTATAGTTAGCTCGTATCTAGCTCTAGGCCCGCAAGGGCCACAGAGCTTAGGCTTACGCTTCGCTGACATATTTACTCAATATCAAAGACGCATTCACTCCTCCAAACCCAAAGCCATTACACAGAGCATGTTGCACCGTCGCGGCTCGAGAGTGATTAGGCACCAAGTCTAAGTCGGCCATTGTTTCGTCCTGCTCGGTCAAGTTCAAGGTGGGGGGTAAGTGGTCGTTCATCACCGCCATCGCGGTAAAAATGCTTTCAATACCACCCGCAGCCCCCAATAAATGCCCCGTAGCAGACTTGGTGGATGAAATAGCGACTCTGCCTACCTCCTTGCCCCACAGACTCCGCAGAGTAGCCACTTCGGCGTTATCACCGACAGGTGTAGAGGTTGCGTGAGCATTGATGTAATTAATATCACTGACCGTCATCTCGGCCATGGCTAGAGCGGCTTTTACTGAGCGCGCGGCGCCAGAACCGTCGGGCGGCCCAGAAGTTATGTGATAGGCATCCGCACTTGTGCCATAGCCTGTAATTTCAACCAGAGGCTCGGCGCCACGAGCGAGTGCATGTTCTAGGGATTCAATCACTAGCATGCCAGCGCCTTCGCCCATTACAAACCCGTCTCTGTGCTGATCGAAAGGGCGTGAGGCTTCTGTCGGTGCATCGTTGCGAGTAGAAAGCGCCTTGAGTGCATTGAAACCAGCGATTGCCAGCGGATCAATACAGGCCTCGGCGCCGCCCACAATCGCCACGCTGGCCTCGCCAGAACGAATCATTCGCATGCCGTCACCAATCGCTTGAATGCCCGCGGCGCAAGCGGTAACTGGCGAGCCTAATGGTCCTTTGAAGCCATACTTAATCGAAACGTTGCCCGCGGCTAGGTTGCCCAAGAAGGCAGGTACCGTAAATGGTGAAATTCTTTTATACCCCTTGGTATCTAGGGTTTTTTGCGCTTCCATGATTGTTGGCAGGCCACCAATTCCCGATGCGATAATAGTTGCTGTGGCGGCTTGGTCCTGCTCGTCTTCTGGCCACCAATTAGCCTGTGTGAGTGCCTCGTGGGAGGCCGCCATTGCGTAGCGTGTAAATAAACCCAGCTTTTTTTGCTCCTTGAGGGGCATAATTTCATCCAAGCTAAAACCGGCGTCTGAGTCGTCATCGATACTGGGAACTAAACCCGCGATTTTAACTGGAAGCTCGGAAACGTCGAAACGGTCGTTCAAGCCAATGCCTGACTGGCCGTCAAGCAGTCGGGGCCACACCTGGTCCACCCCACAGCCCAGAGGGCTAACGATACCCATGCCAGTAACCACAATGCGTGTTTTTTTCATATCAACTATTACCTAAAAAATAGAGTGAATTTGATGCTACAAGCTTCTAAAATATGATCAAGATAATATTTTAGAAGCTTGTAGCGAGTAATTGAAAATGCCCTATCCAAGACAGCACAAGGCGAAAATAAAGCAGCGAATTTTGCAATCGGCCACCGACCTATTTGCTCGTTATGGATTTGACCGTGTGTCCATTACGGAAGTCATGAAGTGTGCCAAAATGACCCACGGAGCCTTTTACACGCACTTTTCATCAAAAGAGGCGCTGTATCGTGAAAGTTTTGGTGCTGCCCTAAAACGCAGCCGCGCCGCCCGCCTGATGAAGGGACCTTTCTCTATAAAAAATCTCATGGACCTTGTGGGTGGTTACTTGAAACTCGACAATAGCTATGACGACGAGACGCTCGCTGCGCCTAACGCGGAGGCTTTTTTGTCAAACGATATTGGCAACTCCAATCAGGAAGTTAAGAAGCTCTACGAGCAATCCTATTTGAGCCTGTTGAAAATTTTCGAAACCCGCTTAAAGGCACTCACTAGACTCAAAAGTTCTCCACTGCAAATCTGTGAAACAACGATTCCGGAAAAATCTCGAGCCATATTGGCCTGCATGGTCGGTGCCCTGGCCATTGCCAAAACAATTAACCTCGAGCGTGAGCGCGAAGCGATTTTAGTCGCGGCCCAAAATCAAATATTTGTAATTTTGGGCTTGCAGGGCGAAGCGCTTCCTTCCTAGCTAAAACCCCCAGGTGAAACCCAGAGCAATTCGGTCTGCTTGATCGAATTGCCCAAAACGCTCGTGGGCCTCGCCGTAAAACACGGCGGCGTTCACATAAATATCAAAGTTTTCTTCATAGTTGTAACGCAGCTCTGGTTGTATAAGGCCATCTCCGTGGTCGGTGGAATGCAAATGTAACCATTCGAGACTGAGGGTCTCATTGGCAAATTTTGATTCCCAAAGAAAGCTCACTGTATTCTCTCGTTTTTTAACAATACGCTGCTGTCTGTCCCCTAGCAGAGTGGTTTGAAACCATTGTAGAGAGATAAATTGATCACTTAGGCCTTGCCAATCCAAGCCAATTACCGAACTCCATTGATTGGCTTGCCTCAGGCCGGGCAGAGCGCTTTTTGTTCGCTGATAGATATCAGTTTCGAAAGCTATTTCACCGCGCAGTGTCCAGTCGCCAAGTGCGGTACTCGCGGTGCCGCCTAGTAGGTGGCTGCGGTGGTATCGCTGGTCAATGGTGATGGTATCGTTGGCGAATTCGGTGTGGGTGATTGGAGCATCAACATAGTGATAAAGATAATTCGCTGATAAATCCCAGCCGCTCACAAAAGTGGTGTAACGAGTGCCGAAATCGCTGTCTTTAAAGACAGATGCCGGTGCTTCATCGGGCTTGATGAGCACCGTGCTCGCCGCAGGAATATTTTCTAAACTAGGTACAAATAGAGGGCTGGTTAAGGCAAACTCTGAGTGATTGGGCGCGATTTCATGAGTGCTGCTATCCGGTATCCATAGAACTTGCAGTACCCCATTGTCACTCAAGCTAAACTCTGCATTGATCATCCACAGCGGTATGCGAGCATCGTCAAAGTCGTCGAGGACAAATTCCCGAAAGTTTTGCGGATTGATGACGTCCAGTAATTTTAAGCCGTCAGCTTCCCCCCACACCACCTGTTGCTTCCCTAATCGCCAATAGGTATTGTCTGTGGACTTGTCCCAATAGAACTCTCTGATTTGTAACTCGCCTGAGTCACCACTAATAATGGGGCCGTTAATGCTAGAGTAAGTGCTGGGCCGCTCACTATTTTTGGAATTGAGGCCGTCTACGGTGTCGAGTCGCGCGCGAGCAATCGCTGTAATATCTCCGCCCCATAACTCGCCGTTATACTCCAAATCTAACAGCCATTCTTGTTGTTGTAATGCATGGTCATGAGTGCCGTAGGCCGTTTGTGAATTCAGTGTGCCACTGAATTCACCGGCCACGGCGCCTGTATTGAGGGCGACAATGGCACTCAACAATACGAGGGCGTGTTTCATTATCGAGCCCCTCGTTTTAGTGCCTGACGAGTAAATAATTTGTCGTCAACAGGCGCCTCATAGTCAACTTGAGAAAACTGAAATTCCGTAAAGTGACCTGTTTTATGGTTTTTAATTGTCAATTTGTGACGAGTGAGAATTCCGTCAATTTTTCGGATGTCGCTGACTTCTAAGGTTTTTAGAGGATTCATTTTAATGTCCCAATATTCCGCCTTGAGGGTGACCCACCGGCTAGGGTCAACCCAAATGTGGATTTTTCCATAGCCAAGTTCTTTCGCAATGTCTCCAGTGGCGGGAATGGCCTGTACGAGAATGACGGGAATATTATCCACTAGCGTTTCTTCGAGTGATTCAAATTGGTAGTCTCCCAACTCCATCTTGCCATCTTTTTTAATGTCTTCGTAACTGAAATCGGTGCCTAAGAAATAGTCGCCTCGGTCTGAGGCGGAAATACGCCGCGCCTTTCGCAGAGCGGGTAAATACAACCACTGGTCATCATCAACTTCTAAGTTTGGGTAGTCATAAGTTAAAAAACCGGTGCCTTTGACATTCTTAGGAGAGAGGTAAAACAGTACGGTGCGTTTTTCTTCGCCAAAATATTTCCGGTAGGTTTTCGTTTCGCGCACGCGCTCCTTGCCACGTCGATCGATCATCTTCATTTTTACATGACTGGTAACATGCTCGCCGTCATCGCGAGCATTTAATTTTTCGATGACAGAGCGTCCGCTGGGCAAATCTGTGGCATTTACATTTTCACCGCCAAGTGAAGCTAGTCCAACTCCCAGAGCTAAAACTAGGGTAGATGCTTTGCCAAATTCGGAGTTTTCAAGTGCGGCTTCGGAGAGCTTAGAGCCAACAATAAAGCGGGGTTTGAACACTTTGATAAGTGCAGGGAGCAGTGTCATGCTGGCCAAAAAGCTTGTGAAAACCGATATCGCTACAATACTGCCAAAGTTATTCAGTGGCACCACTTTGCTGGAAATTAATACGCCAAAACCCAGTGCTATGGCGAGCAGGTTGAAGAACAATGCTCGCCCTGTGGAGGGGTAAAACTGTTTTAAGGTTGCGTCTAAATCGCCGATTTCCCGGAAAAGAGAGCGTAAGCGATCAATCGTATGAATTGCGAAGTCAACCCCCAAGCCAATGGCCACAGCCGCAAACATAGAAGTGCCGATGCCTAAGTTAATTGAAAGCCCTACCATTGATGAATAGACCAAGAGAATGCTGGTTGCAATGGGAATAAGCGCATAGGTTCCTGCTACCAGGGAGCGGAATAACAGCGACGACACCAGCCAGACGAGAAACATCGCAATGGCCATGCCGGTAAAGTGGCTGTGCCCGAGATCTTTAATCCAGTGGTAGTTTAGATTTACGCGACCGCTTAGGGTTGCGTGCACTGATTCGTCATTAAATTCTTCGTCGATGTAACGCTGCATGGTTTCAACGGCTAGCTTGGCATCAACAAAAGAACCGCTACTCATGTTGAGACGTACATTCGCAATCCGATAGTCGTAGTCTACTTCTTCTTCAAAGTCGGTGGGGTCACTCGAAGCCGAATAAAGCAAAAAATATTGCGCAACTAGATCTCGCTCACTGGGCAAAATGTATTGGTCGGCGTGGCCATCGTTCAGTGCTCGGTTCATTTGCTTGAGGTAATCAACAATAGACGTAGAGCCGTGAACGACCGGGAGATTTTCGGCGAAAGCTTGCATTGCTTCGATTTTCGCCAGCACCTGTGTGTCGAATAAACCCTCGTCCGACTGTGCGTCAACAACAATGTCGAGGTAGTTGGTGCCGTTAAAGCGGCTGTTAATAGCCTTGTCGGCCTGATAAAGCGGTTCGTCGTGATGGAAAGTTTCAATGCGTACTTCGTTAACGGCGACACGACTTGCGGTACTGATGCCGACGATGGCTATCAGCAGTGATGCAGCGATGATAAATTTAGCTCTTTTGCGGGTAAACTCGCCTAAAAAAATCATCAATTTGGCAAATATATCGTGTTCTTGCGAGCGTATTTTCTTAGCGAGGTGTGGGTGCTCATTGGTTTTCAATAAGCTCATTGCGGCAGGTAAAAAAGTCATTGAGTAGAGCCAGGCTACCCCCACACCAAATGCGGTAAATAGGCCAAAATATTTGAATGGAGGCATGTAAGCTGCAAAGTATAGCCCCAGAAACCCGGCGATTGTGGTGAGCGTTGTGAGTGTAACCGGGCGCCACATGGCGACCATGCTTGTCACAATTGACTCGTTGATTGACTCTTCAGGGTGTAGCGCTCGCCGTTCAAAATATTCGCTGTAAATGTGAATGCTGTCGGCGACCGCGATACCAATCAAAATGACCGGCAGAGCGTTAGTTATAACGTAAAAGGGCACACCAAATACCGACATGGCACCTGTGGTAATGATTGCTGAGGCGGCAATGATCATGTTCGCCATGAAAGTTGAGCCAAAGCGTAAAAAAGCGAAAAACACGATGATGGTAATCACTAGTGCGGCCAATGGATTCAAGCGCTGGGCATCGGCGTCAATGTAGCTGCCGAGAAAACCGGAAATGGCGCCTTCGCCTGCCACGTGTAGAGTAATGCCTTCGGGCAGTGGTAATTCATCTAGAGCCAAGCGCAAGGCTGCGTAGGTTTGTTCTGACACAGTCTCATCTAGAAGTTCAGCAATGACGAGGGTGGCAGATTCATCCGCGGCAACCAAGCTGCCCTGATATAAAGGGAAATTTCGAATGGCGTCTCTAACTTTATTTGCTTCACTTTGTGAGCTTAATTCGCCTTCGAAAAATGGACTAATATCCATGCCGTCGCTTGTGCCCACAATATTATTTTCCGTGGCAAGGCTGGTGATGCCGTCGGGGTCGATATTCTCAACATTGACCACGGCATCGCTGATAGCTTGTACAGTGTTAAGCGCCTCTGGTGTAAACACGGACGATTCCGCAATAACGGCAATCACCATAGGGTCGCTCAGGCCAAAGAGCGTCTTAACTTTTTCCCGGTAAACCAGAGCTGGGTTGTCGTCGGCCAGAAAGGCGTCTGAGCGAGTGTCGCGCGTGAGTTGGGGCAGAGTAGAGGCCATCATCACAATGATTAACACTCCGAGGGTGACTACCCGTTTGGGGTGGCTGACGATCCAACGAAAAATTTGCACCGCGGCTTGTGCGTCTGGTGGCGTGTGTGTATTCATAGTGTTCACCTGTTTATTGATGCATATGCATGTGTTGGTGTAAAAAAAAGCTTAGTGCTTAATCTGGCTAACAATTTTCTGGCTAAGCGCAATGATTAAATCGTCATCGCCGTCGCCGAGCTCTTCTCTCAATTTTGTTTGGACTTCGTTCCAAGGGTTGAGTGCTTGTTGATAGAGTTTCTTTCCAACCTGAGTGAGCGACAGGGCTTTTTCGCGCTTGCTGGCTCCCTCGCTCACTAAAATGTAACCGTCCCGTATCAATGGCTTTAAGGCTCGAGAAATGGTTGCTTGTTCCATAGTGAGTACGGTCTTTATTTCACTGGCGGTAGTGCTGCCCTTAAAGTGCAGTGCGCGCAAAATTGAAAATTGGGTAATGCGAATACCGAGATGAGCTAGGCGATCGTTGTACAGCTGACTAACAATTCGGTCGGCGCGACGAAGGGCATGAGCGAGGCAAATTTCAGGTTTTTTAATTTCCATGCAAGTATTATAGATGTGCATGCATGTATTGCAAGAGCGTATTTATATTTTTTAGGACTAAGCTATGGGGTGTTTTGGGCTAAAAGCCTTTTTATTTGATGATTGGCTTAGTTTCGGCAGAGGGCGGTCGACAGGCATGTAGTGAAGAGGGTGCCCGTTTGGCTCAACGATTGGTAGGGCTTAGTTGTATTTTTCTCTTCCAAATTATCGATGTAAATTAAGCGCTTGAAGGTTCCGTCGTTCATGCCATTTCCGGTCGGCTAGGGTATTAAGTGTCTTGCCTTAGTTTAGTGAAATAAGCTACCTTGAGGGTTTACAGTCTCAATAAGGTTTATGTTAATGGCGACAGCCAGCCCTCCAGTACTCGCCTCCACCGTGGCCGTGTTGCGCAACAGCGAACGGGGCATTGAAACCCTGATGCTTCGCAAGAATTCCGAAATTTCCTTTGGGGGAATGTGGGTATTCCCGGGTGGCCGCATTGATGAGGAAGATTTTGTTCGGGCCGGCTCATCTGAACACCTAACGGTGGCGCGAGTCGCAGCAGTACGAGAAGCGGAGGAAGAAGCCAGTATCATTATCGATCCAGAATCAATGGTGCATTTTGCGTTTTGGTTGCCGCCCCCGCGTGCGGCTAAGCGCTACGCCACTTGGTTTTTTGTCGTGGGTGCTGGTGAAGAAGCAGTTGTGATTGATGACGGAGAGATTACAGAATATCAGTGGATGTGCCCAAAAACGGCACTGCAAAAGTGTAATGAAAGTGCGATAGAGCTTGCGCCACCCACATGGGTGTCACTGCATACCCTCAGCGCCTTCGAGTCTGTTGAGGCGGCGCTGCAGGGGCTTCAAGCGCGGCTACCTCAGCGTTATGAGACTCGGTTAATTAAAGGGCCCGATGGGCTTATAGCGCTTTGGGAGGGGGATGCTGGTTACGCAAGCAGCGACGCTGGTGTTCCAGGGGCGCGCCATCGATTGGAAATGGTTAAGGGGAATTATAAGTATTTAGTGGAAGCTTAGCTTTGGCGCTCCACTATAAAGACGGCGACTGCTGGACTCTGAACACATCTCTTTAGTTTTGAAGGTGTGCGGGTTCCAAATTTACCACTCCCTCCATTCTTCAGTTATATCCACATCATGTGGATGCCCCGCGTCTTCTAATACTAGGCGGATAAGTGAGCAGAGGTCGTCCCGCTGGTCTGTTTCTATTAGCTGTTGCTCATGCTTGGCATTGAGATCATTCAGCTGCTTCACCAGCCCTTCAACCTGAGCCGATAACCACGAGAAGCTAGAACGGCTAGGGTTGTTGCCTACTTCATTGAGAAATGCCGTTAAAATCTCATTGCATTCGTCAACGTCTTCTTTCAGGTAGGCCGGCTCGTCGTCGTCTTCGATGAAGTCATACATCCAATGGAGTAGATATTTTTTCTTTTCTTCTATTTTGGCTTTCATTGGTAGCAACTTGATTTATGACTTCTGGGGTTCGTCTGGCGTGTGAGTGAATTTCGGGTATATTAAGTCCTCATTTCGAATTGGGTATTCCCCAGAAACTCGGTCGGCAAAGTAGTGTTTAAGCGTTTTCTTTATCACTGGGAAAGCCAGCTCGCGCCAAGGGATTTCGTCCTCGCTAAATAGGGCAACTTCCAAGGACTCTGTTCCCGCGCCAAAATTTAAATCGCTTAAGGTACCTCGGTAAAACAAATAGACTTGGTTTATTTGAGGTAAGTTGAACATGGTGTAAAGGCCGTGCACATCAATGTTTGCGCGAGCCTCTTCCCAGCTTTCACGCAATGCGCCTTGCTCGGTAGTTTCGCCATTCTCCATAAAGCCAGCAGGCAAGGTCCAGAAGCCATGCCTAGGTTCAATTGCGCGCTTACACAGTAGAACTTTGCCTTCATGGATGGGGAGGCAACCCGCAATAATGTTTGGGTTTTGATAATGGATTGTCTCGCAAGACCCGCAAACATGGCGCTTTCTATCATCGCCCTCAGGAATCTCTAGCGACACCTTGTGGCCGCATTGACTGCAAAAATTCATAACACCGCTCTTCCGTATTACTTATAACAATCCCGAGAGTATATCTTGTTTTCCATCACATAACCTGTGGACGAACGAGTGTGGATGAGTTACTTTGCCGACAGTCCAATAGCGAGGTTTAGATGTTAGAGAAGTTAAGAGGGCGGGCCAAAACACTTAGCCCCTGTGAAAACCGCCTACAAGCTCAGGCGCGTTGGCCCCAAGCGGCCGTGCTACTCGCTATGACCGACGACCCCATAAATCCTGAAATTATCCTGACTCAGCGTGCCCAGCATCTCTCTACTCACAGCGGAGAAGTCTCTTTCCCTGGGGGGAAGCTCGATGAAGAAGACAGTTCTCTTCGTGAAACGGCTCTGCGTGAAAGTTGGGAGGAAATTGGTTTAGACCCAATGTCGGTTGAAGTGCTAGGTCAGCTTCCGTCCGTGCTTACTCGCTGGAAGATTGAAGTCACTACCATTGTTGGTATCGTCCCCGCTAATGCGCCGCTCACGGCGAACTTGGGAGAGATAGACAGCATATTTAAAGTCCCAGTAAAATATTTTCTAGCCGACCAGCGCGTCCGAACAGACCGTTTTCAGCGAGGTCACGTCGATTTCTGGGCGCCGGTATATCACTATGAAGGTTATGAAATCTGGGGTTTTACCGCGGGAATTTTAGTAAACTTCGTAAACCAAATATACGACGCGGGCATAGAAGCTGATAGCAGCGATGCGCCAGTAAAAATATTTTCATAACAGAGAAAAGAATCAGGAGCCCTCTATGATCTATAAGCTAGGCGACAAACGCCCAACTCTGAAAGGCCAGGGGCACTTTATTGCGGATGACGCGACCCTAATTGGCGACGTTGTTCTAGAGAGTCAGAGCAGCGTTTGGTTTAACGCCGTGATTCGCGGCGACAACGCCACCATCACTGTTGGCGAGCAGGCTAATGTACAGGATGGGGCGGTTTTGCATACTGATCCTGGATTGCCGCTTACTCTGGGTAAGGGCGTTATCGTTGGTCACAATGTTATGTTGCACGGCTGTACGGTGGGTGACAACACACTGATCGGTATTGGGGCGGTGGTGCTTAACAAGGCCAAGATTGGTAAAAACTGCATCATAGGTGCCAACGCATTAGTAACCGAAGGAACGGAAATTCCTGATAACTCCATGGCTCTAGGCTCTCCGGCTAAAGTTGTTCGGCAGTTGGAGGAAGGCGTTTCAGAAATGCTGAAGCTTAACGCTGATGTTTATGTTCAGCACGCCGAACGCTATAAGCGTGAATTGCAGCCTGTGGAGCTTAGCGAATGTCAGGAGTAAAGCCGGGAGTAACGGAAAAGCCTGTGCCTTCGCCCTGTATCTCGGTATGCGTTTTAAATATGGAAGATGTGTGTACAGGCTGTTTTCGTAATGCGGATGAAATTACCCTGTGGACCTCATACAATAATGACGAGCGGCGGGCGTGCAAGGCGAGAGCATTGGCCAGGGAAAAAGTCGTTAATCCTTTTTTGTAAAGACAGATTTCACGCGCATTTTCTCAATGCGCTTGTTTGTAATCTCTATGGTTTCGAAGCGGCAGTGGTCAATATTAAAACTAGTATTTGCGTCGGGAATACTTTCTAAAAACTCCATCGCGAGACCGTTTAAAGTTTTTGGTCCGTCGATTGGTAGGCTCCATGTCATGGCCCGATTGATGTCGCGAATAGATGCGCTGCCATCGATTAAAAACCAATCATTATCAAGCTTGCTGATGTCTTCGTGATCTTGTTCAACGCCGCCCGTCGTGAAATCGCCTACGATCTCCTCCAGCAAATCTTCTAGCGTAACAATACCCTGAACTTCACCGTATTCGTCCACAACGATAGCCATGCGGGTTTTGGCCTTCTGGAAATTCAATAGTTGCGTATGGAGCGGGGTGGCCTCAGGCACAAAATAGGGTTCGCTGGAAAAACGCTGAATCGCCTCTCGGCTTACCGTGCTGTCTTCGCCGTGAATAAAGCGAGGCGAGTTGCGGAGATGGAGAATACCCACAATTTGGTTGATATCTTCTTTGAATACCGGGAGGCGCGTGTATTCAGATGTGCGAATTTGTTGCATGAGGCTTTCAATTTCATCCTCCAAATTTAAACCGATAACTTCATTGCGCGGAATCATAATGTCTTCCACGGTCACTTTTTCTAGATCGAGTACATTAAGCAACATGCCTTGGTGGCGGTCAGGTATCAAATCGCCGGCTTCATCAACCACTGTGCGCAATTCGGCAGGGTTCAATTGTTCGTCGTTTGAGGGCTTGTTAGGGTCAATGCCAAACAGCCGTACAAGAAAGTTTGATACCGAATTTACCAGCCAAACAAAGGGCCATAGGGCAACCAGCAGTGGTCGTAACACCCAGCTGGCAGGGAAGGCAATACGCTCGGGGTGCAAGGCAGCCATGGTCTTTGGTGTGACTTCTGCAAAAATAAGAATCACTAAGGTCAGTATGATTGAGGCGATAATCACCCCAGTCTCGCCGGCTAAACGGATAGCTATTAGGGTTGTGAGGGACGTGGCCAAAATATTGACAAGGTTGTTGCCAATCAGAATGACGCCAATGAGTCGGTCCGGCTTTTCGAGTAAGCTGGTCGCGCGTAGGGCTCCCTTGTGTTTGTTCTTTACCAAGTTCTTCAGGCGATAGCGATTAAGCGACATCATGCCGGTTTCAGAACTGGAGAAGAATGCTGAGAGTATAATTAAACCCGCTAAAATGGAGAAGAGCAGGCTAAGGGGTACGTCGTTCAAGAAGGGTGGAACCTGTAGTCACAATCGAAGCCGTATCTTGAAGGAGAACCGGGTGCCGTGCAAGGCTTTAGCGATAGAGTTTTGTCGTCAATTGAGAGGAGTTAGGCGACAGGGCTCACGCCGAGTATCAGTTCTAAGACAAGTTTAGTGCCGAAGAAGGCCACCATTAATGCCGCAAAGCCCACAAGTGCCCAGCGCACAGCCGTGTTTCCTCGCCAGCCCAGCTTGTGACGGCCCCATAGCAGCGTCGCATAGATGAACCAAGCGATGATGGAGAATGCCGTTTTATGCACAAGATGCTGTGCGAAGATATCGTCGAGAAATAGGATGCCTGAAACAATAGAGAGTGTGAGTAGAGCCACTCCAGCCCACAACAACTCAAACAATAGCTGCTCCATGGTTTGCAGGGGTGGCAGCATGCGTATTACCCCAGTGAGACGCTTGTGGTGCAGTTGTCGGTTTTGGTAGGCGAGCACTAGGGCTTGTAGGGCGGCTATGGTGAGTAAGCTGTAAGCCAGAACTGAAAGGAGTATGTGTAGTGCGATATCCGCCCCTAGGTTCGTGAGGGTGGGGGCTGTAGGGGGAATGAGCAGAGCGCAAAGCATGGCGGCGCTCGACAGTGGAAATAATAAAACAAATAAATTGTGCAGTGGCTTTTTCAAGCTGCTGACTAGCACGAGAGTATTTACTGTTACGAATATGAATGACAGGGCGATATAGAAGCCAAACTGGAAGCCTTGTGGGGTGAAAATCTGCCCGTAAACCCCAAGAGCGTGAAAGGCCACCGCGCAGGCTGCCATCGCCAGTAACCAAGGCGTGGCGCCCTGCATTTGACGGAAGAGTTGGCCGATTAAAAACAGGCTGGCAGTGACATACAGGGCAATGGCGGCGGCATTGGCCGCAAGGGTATTCATAATTTCTCGCAATGAACCTTTATTAATTTACAGCGCTTAAAAACCTAGTGTTTGCAGGTCTAGGCTCATATTTATTGAGTGACCGAAGCGCTGGCGCAGTGAGTTTGTCACAAGGTGCCGTCAATGAGAAGCTGTGGCGGTGCATATAGGGTGCTCATATTCATAATATCCGCTATACTTGGCCGCTAATTTTTCAGCCCCGCTTCTTTAATTAACGCTTTAAGAGCTATTACGTATGTTCCAGAGTTTATCCGATCGCCTGTCCAACTCCCTTAAAAAGATTACTGGTAAGGCCAAATTAACGGACGACAATATTAAAGATACTTTGCGCGAAGTGCGCAAAGCCTTGTTAGAAGCCGATGTGGCGCTACCTGTAGTTAAGGCTTTTGTGGCACAGGTGCGCACACGCGCCGTGGGTCAAGAGGTTAATCAGGCGCTCAATCCCGCCCAGCAATTCGTTAAAATTGTTGAGAGTGAGCTAATTGACGTTATGGGGGCCGCCAATGAAAGCTTGAATTTGGCGGCAAAGCCTCCCGCCGTGATATTAATGGCAGGCTTGCAGGGGGCGGGTAAAACCACCTCGGTTGCTAAGTTAGCCAAATTCTTAAAAGAGCGTGAAAAGAAAAAAGTGGTTGTGGTGAGTGCGGATATCTATCGCCCTGCCGCAATTAAGCAGCTTGAAACTCTGGCAGCTGAAGTAGAGGCCGACTTTTACCCCTCCAGTGCTGATCAAAACCCTGTTGATATTGCCAATGGAGCGATTGAGCACGCTAAGCGTCAGCACGCCGATGTAGTGATTGTGGATACGGCGGGCCGCTTGCATATTGACGAAGAGCTCATGAACGAGATTAAAGCTCTTCACGCCGCTGTAGACCCGGTTGAGACGCTCTTCGTCATCGATGCCATGATTGGTCAAGATGCCGTGAATACCGCGAAGGCCTTCAACGAGGCGCTACCGCTCACAGGTGTGATTTTGACCAAAGCAGACGGTGATGCTCGTGGGGGTGCCGCTCTTTCTGTTCGTCAGGTTACCGGCAAGCCTATTAAGTTTATGGGTATGGGCGAAAAAGTTGACGCCCTCGAGCCCTTTTATCCTGAGCGTATCGCCTCTCGTATCTTAGGTATGGGTGACGTAATGTCACTGATTGAAGATGCTGAGCGGAATATAGACAAAGACAAAGCTCAGAAATTAATGACGAAGGTTGTTAAAGGTAAGCGCTTTGATCTAGAAGACCTGCGGGACCAACTTCAGCAAATGCAAAATATGGGTGGCATGGGCTCAATGCTCGAAAAGCTGCCTGGCATGGGAAATATGGCGCAAGCGGCGGAGCAGGCCAACATGGGTGGTCAGTTTAAAGTAATGGAAGTGATCATTGATTCCATGACACCAGCTGAGCGCGCCAATCCCGATTTACTTAACGGCTCCCGCAAGCGTCGAATTACTATGGGCTCAGGCACTCAAGTTCAAGATCTCAATCGTCTACTGAAGCAGCACAAGCAGATGGCCAAGATGATGAAGAAAATGAAAGGCGGTGGCATGGCGAAGATGATGCGTGGCATGAGCGGCATGATGCCAGGGGGCGGCGGAATGCCACCCGGCGGCGGTTTGCCACCAGGAATGCGCTAGTTTATCGACTCACTTGCAGCCCGACACATTTTGCCCTAAAATACCGCGCCTTCCGCAGGCCTATGTCTGCGTAATGGACAAATTCCCGCCGAGGTGCACTTTCATTGGTTTATGAAGGCAGCACCGAGGCATTGCATTGTGACTTGCCGTGAGGCAACACGTATATTATTGAATTACAGGATACGACTTCCATGGTAACCATTCGATTATCTCGCGGCGGCTCTAAAAAGCGTCCATTTTACCACCTCACAGTTACTGACAGCCGCAGCGCACGCAACGGCCGTTACATTGAGCGTGTTGGTTTCTTCAACCCAGTGGCTCGCGGTCAAGAAGAGCGTCTGCGTGTTGATAATGAGCGCGTAGCGTTTTGGGTTGGAAATGGCGCACAGTTGAGCGAACGTGTTGCTAAGTTGCTGAAAGATCAAGCAGCTCCAGCCGCGGCAACTGAAGAAGTTGCTGCCTAAGTGATTAGCCCAGCAACTGTTAAATGAGCACTAAAAAGTCGAATTTGATCGATGTTGGGCGCATCACTACGGTGCACGGTATACAGGGTTGGGTGAAAGTCCGCTCGCATACCGCACCGATTGAAAATTTATTGCAGTATCAACCTTGGTGGCTTAAAACTCGCCACGGGGTAAAGGCCGTCGAGATTGACGCCGGCCAAGTGCATGGTCAGGGTCTCATTGTTCATATAAAGGGCGTTGATGATCGAGATCTTGCACGTGATTACTGTCAGGTAGATGTCGCTGTAGAGCGGAATCAGTTACCCGAGTTGGACGCTGATGAGTTTTACTGGCACCAGTTGGAAGGCCTTAAGGTTGTCTCGAACTATGAGGGGCAGGTGAGCACGCTGGGTGTTGTGGTTCGGATGATGGAAACTGGTGCTAACGATGTACTAGTGATCAAAGGCGACGACGGCAGCATCGACCAAAAAGAACGCTTGGTTCCGTATTTGCCAGATCAGGTGATTAAGTCCATCGACTTAGACGCGCAGTTGATTACGGTGGAGTGGGACCCGGAATTTTAGGTGTAGCATGAAAATAGCTGTTATCACCTTATTTCCAGAAATGTTTGCCGCCATAACGGACTATGGTGTCAGTGGTAGGGCTGTAAAACAGGGGCTCGTAGAGCTCAAGTATTTCAACCCTCGCGACTGGACTCTGGACAAGCATCAAACTGTTGATGATCGCCCCTATGGTGGCGGTCCCGGCATGGTGATGAAGGTCCAGCCTTTGCAAGACGCATTGGCTGCCGCCAAAACATGGGCGGAAGGGGCACAGGTAATATACCTGTCTCCACAGGGGCCGCCTTTTGAACAATCGGTGGCAGCTGAGTTGGCAGAGGCTGGTAACTTGGTGTTATTGGCCGGGCGCTACGAAGGTGTTGATGAGCGTCTGCTGGAACGGGAAGTAGATAGAGAAATCTCTATTGGCGACTATGTTCTAAGTGGTGGCGAGTTGGCAGCAATGGTAGTGGTGGATGCAGTAGCACGGTTGATTCCTGGTGCCCTCGGGCATGCGCAGTCAGCTGAGCAAGATTCTTTTTCGGAAGGCTTGTTAGACTGCCCACACTATACTCGTCCTGAGGAACTTGCAGGGCAGGTTGTACCGGCGGTGTTAATGTCGGGCAACCATAAAAACATTCGGCTTTGGCGCCATAAACAGGCGCTGGGGCGAACCTGGCTTAGACGGCCAGACTTGCTAGACAAAATTGAACTGAGTGAGGAGCAGCAAGCGCTGCTGACGGACTTTCGTCGAGACCTTGAAAACGCGAAAAGCGATTAAAGCTAGCTGTGAAGCTACATATATTTCCGGAGTAGACTATGAGCAACCGAAATAAGATCATCCAGGAGCTGGACAACGAACAGCTGAAAACCGACCTGCCAGAATTTTCACCGGGCGACACTGTTGTTGTTCAGGTAAAAGTTAAAGAAGGTACACGTGAGCGTTTGCAGGCCTTTGAAGGTGTTGTAATTGCCGTTCGTCAGCGCGGAATCAGCTCTGCGTTCACCGTGCGTAAAATCTCTCACGGTGTAGGTGTTGAACGTACGTTCCAGACTCACAGCCGTCAGGTTGACAGCATTGCTGTTAAGCGTCGCGGTGACGTACGCCAGGCCAAGTTGTACTACTTGCGTGACTTGACTGGTCGTGCAGCACGCATTAAAGAGAAGTTGGGCTAAGCAACTTTTCGATAAGCAGTACTTCACTGAAAATCTTTTCTCTTTGAAGTGTTGTTTGAAAACCCTGGCAGGGAAACTGGCCAGGGTTTTTTTATGGCTGAAATTTCCTATCCTGGCCGGTTCGTATTACACAGTAGTGGTGGTGGTCTCTTAACGGTGATATAAAGCCTCATCATGAAAAGTAAGTCGCCATCAACGGCCATGCAAATTCCCCTCAGCGAAGCTGCTCTCATAGATCGTTTTCTCGATGCGATTTGGATGGAACGCGGCCTCAGTCAGAATACCCTGTCTTCCTACCGTCGGGATCTTGTGAGCTTGGCGCGCTATCTGCAAAGTGAGAGTATTACTTTGCTTGAAGCGAGCGAAGTACATCTTCGTGCCTGCTTGAGCTGGCGATTCGAGCAGAAATATAATCGTCGTTCTACCGCTCGTTTTTTGAGTTGCGCGCGAGGGTTTTATCGTTATCTGCTGCGTGAAAATATTTTGCAATACGACCCCAGCGTCACCATTGAAAATCCTAAGCTAGTTGCGGCACCTCCCAAAACCCTAAGCGAAGCCGATGTCGAAGCTCTGCTCGCCGCGCCCGATATTGAAGATCCTATTGGTCTGCGTGATAGGGCGATGATTGAGGTGTTATATGCTTCTGGCCTGCGTGTCAGTGAGCTGGTTTCGCTCACTATGACGCAAGTTAATCTTCGTCAGGGCGTTGTCAGGGTTATGGGTAAGGGTAGCAAGGAGCGTCTGGTGCCGATGGGGGAGGAGGCTCTGGAGTGGTTGACGCGCTATATGCGAGATTCCAGGCCTATATTGCTAAAAGGGCGCCCTGCAGAAGTGCTCTTTCCTAGTTTGAGAGCTCAAATGATGACAAGACAAACTTTCTGGCATCGCCTAAAATACTGGACCCAAGTCGCTGGTATCCAAAAGGCCTTGTCGCCTCATACGCTGCGCCACGCATTTGCCACCCATCTATTAAACCACGGAGCTGATCTAAGGGTGGTTCAGCTTTTATTGGGTCACAGTGATTTGTCGACTACCCAGATTTATACGCACGTGGCCAAGCAGCGATTACAAGATTTACACAGTGCCCATCATCCGAGAGCATAAGCTATTGGGAACTACTGACCTTGGAAGTTGACCAAGTGGCGTATGGGCATATTTTGCAAGCACGATTGTTGAGGTATAAAAGTGAAGTTTTCTGCAGTTAAACAGTTTTCCCTATTTAAGCGTATCGCCGTAGCTCTGACGCTGACTTCTGGATTATCGGCCCTAGTGCCGAGTGTTGCACTCGCCGCCAGTGACGCGGTCGTTGATCCCGAAATTAGCGCGCGTGTATTGCAAAGTTTGCGAGATGGACGCGGAGATTTACCCTATGGTGAGGTTCTGCCTTCGCCAGTGGCTGGCCTCTATCAGGTGTCTGTGCCTAATGGCCCAACCCTGTTTGTATCAGGCGATGGTAAATATTTTGTGGCGGGCGATATGTACGCGATAAAGCCGGGTATGTTTGTCAATCTGCAAGAGCAGCAGCGCGCGGTTGATCGTGTTGAGTTAATGGCTAACGTTCCCGCCGGTGAGCAAATTCGCTTTTCACCTGTAGGGCAGCGCAAAGCATATATTAATGTTTTTACAGACGTAGATTGCGGCTTCTGTCGCAAGTTGCACCGCGAAGTACCGGCACTGAATGCTAGAGGGATTGAGGTGCGGTATCTGGCTTATCCGCGGGCCGGTGTTCGCTCAGCGTCCTATGACAAGTTGGCAACGGCGTGGTGTGCCGCTGATCCCAGCCATACTTTAACCCAATTAAAAAATCGCGAAGCTATAGATATCAAAGTGTGCGACAACAATCCCGTGGCGAAACAATATGCTCTAGGGAGTCGCCTTGGGGTCACTGGGACGCCGGCCTTGATTTTGGCTGACGGCACCCTCATTCCTGGATATCGCACCGCCGATGAATTGGCAAAAATTCTCGGTCTTTGATAAGGCCCATCCCCCAATACATAAAATCCTCTAGTCGATTGACAGGGCTACCATGGGTCAGTAAGGTGGCCCTCTTTCTGCCCGCATGGCGGGCCTTGTGGTGTTTTTGTTGAGCTTTTGAGTGGGGAGAAACTCTGTGAAACCGGTAAAAATTGGTATCTGTGGTCTAGGTACAGTAGGTAGTGGCACATTTAACGTAATTTTCCGTAATCAGCGTGAAATTAATGCCAGAGCCGGTTGTGACATTACTATCGCCCAAGTGGGTGCGCGCCGAGACAATCCCGCCTGCGACACGGGCGATGTTTCTGTTGAGCGAGATATCTTCGCTGTGGCACGCAACCCTGAAATTGACGTATTAGTCGAGTTGATTGGCGGCACCACCATTGCAAAAGATCTTGTGTTTGAAGCCATTGCGAATGGCAAGCATATTGTCACGGCCAACAAGGCGCTGATTGCCGAGTTTGGCAACGAAATTTTCGCTGCGGCTGAGGCCAAGGGCGTAAGTGTTTCCTTTGAGGCGGCCGTTGCAGGCGGCATTCCCATTATTAAGGCTATTCGTGAAGGGCTGGCGGCGAACCGTATTGAATGGTTGGCGGGAATTATTAACGGTACGGGTAATTTCATTCTCACTGAAATGCGTGATAAGGGCCGAGCCTTTGCCGATGTTCTTGTTGAGGCGCAAGAGTTGGGTTACGCGGAAGCAGATCCTACTTTCGACGTTGAGGGCATAGACGCTGCTCACAAGCTTGTTATCCTCGCTTCTCTGGCCTTTGGCATGCCCTTACAGTTCGATAAAGTGTTTACTGAAGGTATCAGTAATATAGCGCCGGAAGACGTAGCTTACGCTGAAGAGCTGGGCTATCGCATTAAGCATTTAGGTATTGCTCGGGCCAGTCAGGCTGAAGGAGTGAGCGGTATTGAGCTTCGGGTGCACCCCACCTTAATTCCTGAAAAACGACTCATTGCAAACGTTGATGGCGTAATGAACGCTGTGTTGGTTAAAGGCGATGCAGTGGGGCCTACTATGTATTACGGTCCAGGAGCAGGTGCTGAGCCTACCGCCTCTTCAGTTATTGCCGATATTGTAGATGTGGCTCGTTCAATCCATGCAGATCCGTCACATCGTGTAGCGCACTTGGCTTTCCAGCCGGAAGCGCTGAGCGACATCAATATCCTGCCGATTGCTGAAGTAGAAACGGCCTATTACCTACGTCTTGCTGCGCAAGATAAGCCCGGGGTATTGTCACAAGTTGCGTCTATCCTGAGTGATGACGGCATCAGTATTGAAGCGCTTATTCAGAAAGAAGCCAATGAGGGCGAAGAGGTTGTGCCGCTAATTTTGTTGACCAATCGTGTGGTTGAAAAGGCATTAATGGCGGCAGTGGCTAGGCTTGAAGATTTGCAAGCTATTGAAGGTTCAGTGATTCATATTCGTATGGAATCACTGGGTTAAATTTCTTGGCTTAGCTTTTTAATTCAGGAATTCTTTGATCTAAGTACCCGCTTTAATCTTAATCACAATTTTATATTTAGAGGTTTATCGTGAAATACATCAGCACCCGCGGCCAGTCACCGGCATTGTCTTTTGAAGATGTGGTTTTAACCGGTTTGGCGCCAGACGGGGGGCTTTATGTCCCTGAAAGTTTACCTAAATTCAGTGCTGATGAAATTGCCTCTTGGGCCGGCTTGAGTTACCAAGATCTTGCGCTGAAAATTATCACGCCATTTGTGGGTGGTGATATTCCTGATGGAGACCTCAAGAAAATTATTGACGACTCTTACGCTACCTTTCACCACGGTGCAATTGCACCATTGGTTCAAACTGCTCAAAACGAATGGATCTTGGAATTATTTCAAGGGCCCACTTTGGCTTTTAAAGATTTCGCTTTACAGTTTTTGGGTAATCTACTTGATTACATTTTGAAAAAGCGTGATCAAAAAGTTGTGGTGATGGGGGCGACTTCAGGTGATACGGGGTCAGCGGCAATTGAAGGTTGTTGTCACTGCGATAACATCGATATCTTTATTCTGCACCCGCATAAGCGTGTGTCAGACGTGCAGCGCCGGCAGATGACGACGGTGTTGACCAATAATGTACATAATATCGCGCTTGAAGGTAATTTTGACGATTGTCAAAATATGGTGAAAGCCAGTTTTGGCGATCAGGGTTTTCTACCTGAAGATCGCCAACTTGTGGCGGTAAATTCGATCAATTGGGCGCGCATTATGGCCCAAATCGTTTACTACTTTTACGCGGGTTTGGCTTTGGGCGCTCCACACCGGCCGATAGCTTTCTCTGTGCCCACTGGAAACTTCGGTGATATTTTCGCTGGTTACCTTGCCAGTAAAATGGGCTTGCCTGTTGAGCAGCTTATTGTCGCGACGAACGCTAACGATATTTTACACCGCTGTATCAGTGAGAATGACCACTCGAAGAAAGACCTTATCCACTCGCTCTCGCCGAGTATGGATATTATGGTTTCTAGTAATTTTGAGCGTCTGTTGTTTGATCTTTATGATCGTGACGGTGCTGCAATTGGCCAGCTCATTGAAGATTTCAAGTCGGGTTCTATGCCATTAAATGATGCGGCTCTGGATAAGATGCGTGGGCTGTTTAGTTCCTATCGTCTTGACGATGATGCGATGATTGAGGTTATTCGCACGGTATTCGATGAGACGGGTTATTTGTTGGACCCTCATACGGCGATTGGCGTTGAAGCGGCTCGTAAGGTGCGTAAGCGTCAAGATATTCCTATGGTATGCTTGGCGACTGCTAGCCCTGCTAAGTTTCCTGAAGCAGCGCAAAAGGCTGGCCAGTCTGAAGACCCTGCTTTGCCGGCTTCTATGGCGGATCTGTTTGAGCGGGAGGAGCGTTATACTGTGCAGGGGAATGATCTGGGTTCTATTCAGAAGTTTGTGGCGGATAATGTTCGCGGCTAAGGTGCTTGGTTCTTAGTTGGTGCCAAGCCGCAGGCCCGAGAGGTCGGCAGGGCTCGAGGCCGGGCGCAAGTTTTTAAAGTCGCCTAGCCACTGCGGAACTCAAGCACTTTTTTGCTGCGCAAAAAAGCCGATAAGAGCACGCTAAGGCGCGCTCTTCCCCTACGGGTGGCTACGCCATCGGAAATTGCTTCCGCAATTTTTGGGATTCGAACAGTCCTCGCTAAAATCGGCCAGACAACTTTAAAAACTTAAGATGCGCCCTGAATGGCCTCGAGCCCCGTCACCCTCTCGGACCTTCACTCCGGTGCTTTGAATCCCTTACTCCTGTTCGGACCTTCGCTCCTGCATTTTAGTTCTTAATAAATCTAAACAGGGTGCTGAGTAGTTATTGTGGGGCTATCCATCTTACTCTCCGGCCTCTAATATCGCTCAAATTTCAATCTCTCATAGCGCCGCTCGTATAATTCCGCGATAATGCGCCTGAATTCACTACCCCATTGCAATCGATATGACACAGACCGCCGCCAACCTATTTGAATACCCTAAATACTGGGCTGAATGCTACGGCACAGCACCTTATTTACCCATGTCACGGGAAGAAATGGACCAACTTGGCTGGGATAGCTGCGACATTATCATTGTGACGGGAGATGCTTATGTTGATCACCCTAGCTTCGGGATGGCGGTAGTAGGGCGATATCTGGAATCACAGGGCTTTCGCGTAGGCATTATTGCCCAGCCGAATTGGCGAAACACGGCAGATTTCATGAAGCTGGGTAAGCCAAACCTGTTTTTTGGGGTGACCGGCGGCAATATGGATTCCATGATTAACCGTTATACGGCTGATTTGCGTATGCGTCATGATGACGCCTATACGGCAGGGGGCCAGGGTGGTGAACGCCCTGATCGTTGTGTCATTGTTTATAGTCAACGCTGTAAGGAAGCCTATACGGAGACGCCGGTTGTACTCGGCGGCATTGAATCCAGTTTGCGCCGTATTGCTCAGTACGACTACTGGAGCGACGAGGTGCGACGCTCTGTATTGGTTGACGCTACAGCAGATATTTTGCTGTACGGGAACGCTGAGCGCGCTATTGCTGATGTGGCGCATAAGCTTGCCGCAGGGCGTGATATTAGTGATATCACCGATTTGCGGGGAACGGCGGTTATTCGCAAGGCGACGCCAGATGGCTGGACGGAAATTGACTCTACGCGGATTGACTGGCCGGGCAAAATTGATGAGCTCTTAAGCCCTTATGCTTTTGATGAGTCGAAGCCGGGCGGTGAGGGCACTTTTGATCCCGGTACGGCGTGTGGCAAGCCGCCGGAGGCTGTTGATCGAAATGAAGAGATGGCGGTGCGTATTATTCCTATGCCGCTGCAAAGTAAACAAAAGCTCGATACCGATAAAACCTGCGTTCGTCTGCCTTCGTTTGAAAAGGTGCGCAACGACTCGGCGCTCTATGCTCATGCGTCTCGAGTTCTGCATCAGGAGGCGAACCCTCACAACGCTCGTGCTTTGGTTCAGCGTCACGGCAATAGGGAGCTGTGGGTAAACCCGCCGCCTATACCGCTTGAAACGGATGAGCTTGACGGCGTGTTTGACTTGCCTTACCAGCGTCGCCCGCACCCAAGTTATGGCGAAGCGAAAATACCGGCCTTTGATATGATTAAGACGTCGGTGAATATTATGCGCGGTTGCTTTGGTGGCTGCACTTTTTGTTCTATTACTGAACACGAGGGGCGCATTATTCAAAGCCGCTCGGAAGAATCAATTCTTAAAGAAGTGGAAGCCATTCGGGACCAGGTGCCGGGCTTTACCGGTACAATTTCTGACTTGGGTGGACCCACGGCAAATATGTATCGGCTGACGTGTAAAAGCGATGAAATTCTGTCTAACTGTCGCAGGCTCTCCTGTGTATTTCCGACAATTTGTAAGAACTTAGAAACAGATCACAAGCACACTACGCAACTCTATCGTAAAACCCGAGCTATTCCCGGGGTTAAGCGTGTGGCAATTGCGTCGGGCTTGCGTTATGACTTGGCTATTCGCGATCCAGAATATGTTAAGGAGTTAGTGACGCACCATGTGGGTGGTTACCTTAAAATTGCCCCGGAGCACACGGAAGAGAGTACGCTGAATCAAATGATGAAGCCTGATATGGAGAGCTATCAAACGTTTAAAAAAATGTTTGATAAATACTCCAAGCAGGCAGGTAAAGAACAATATTTAATCCCTTACTTTATAGCCGCGCACCCGGGTTGTGAAGACAGCGATATGTTGAATCTGTCTTTATGGCTGAAGAAAAACAAGTTCCGCGTTGACCAAGTGCAAACGTTTTACCCTTCACCTATGTCTCTGGCTACGGCTATGTATCATTCCGGCCGCAACCCATTGAAGAAGTTGACCTATAAAAGCAAGCGTCTTTATATCCCGAAAAAGGTCCAGCAACGTCGGTTACAAAAAGCATTTTTACGTTACCATGACCCAGATAACTGGGGTTTTCTTCGCGAGTCGCTTATTAATATGAAGCGCGAAGACCTGATAGGTGATGGCCCGAACCATCTGGTGCCAGCAGACCGGCCGGGGGGGCGGTTTAGTCGTGGCCAAGGTCGCACGCCACCGCAAAATCGCCGCAACGTCACTGCGAAACAAGGCGGGCCCCAAAAAACCGCGCCAAAAAATAAGCGTCGTTAATCTGTTACAAATGCCCATGTCAGTGGGCATTTTTTTGAAACTAAATTTACTGAACCCAAGGGCACCATGGCTTTAAAACCTACTATTTATAAGGTAAACCTGTCGATATCAGATATGGACCGTAATTATTATAATGATGTGCAACTTACTATTGCTCAGCATCCTTCGGAAAATAATGAGCGTATGATGGCGCGTCTTTTGGCCTACAGCCTAAATGCTCATGATGATTTGGCGTTTACACGAGGGCTGTCTTCAATTGATGAACCCGAGTTATGGTTGAAAACTTTAGATGATCAAATTTTGCAGTGGATCGAAGTGGGGCAGCCAGAACCCGACCGTTTAAAGAAGGCCAATACAATTGCACGGGAAGTGTGTGTTTATAGCTTCGGTAAAAGTGCTAATACTTGGTGGCAGTTGAACGAGGAGGTGTTAGGGGGCTTTAAAGGTTTGAAGGTGAGTCAATTCCCCTATGAGTGTATGTTGGAATTGAATGAGCTGATACAGCGTACTATGGACCTTAGCGTCAGCATTACTGAGAATACTCTTTATATATCAAGTGCGGAGCGCACGGTTGAAGTTCCAGTAACAAACCTGAAAATATAGGCTGACCTTGTCTCGCGTATTTCCCTCAATAAATTAAAGGATTTTTTGTGAAAGTATTTGAAGCTAGTACAGCCCCTAATTGTCGTCGTGTTCGTATGTTCTTGGCGGAGAAGGGTATTGAAATGGAATACCAACAAGTCGATATCACTAGCGGTGAAAATTTGTCTCCGGCTATGCGGGATAAAAATGTCACCACTAAGGTTCCTTTTTTAGAGCTGGACGATGGTAGCTACATTGGTGAATCTGTCGCGATCTGTCGATATTTTGAAGAGCTCTACCCGGAAACATCGCCTTTAATGGGAGTGACTCCGCTGGAGAAAGCCGAGATAGAAATGTGGCATCGCCGTGTTGAAATGCATTTTATGCTGCAGGTTGGGATGTGTTTTCAGCATACCTCAGGTTTCTTTAAAGATCGTATGACCCCTGTTCCAGCCTATGGCGTGGTTGCAGGTGAGCAGGCATTGGAATTTATGGCGGTACTTGATCAACGCTTGGCCAACAGTACCTATATTGCTGGCGAAAATTTTTCCATTGCGGACATCTTGGCCTTATGCACGGTTGATTTTGCACGAGTGGTGAAATTGCGCATGAATGATTCACAAGTTAACTTGAAGCGTTGGTATGACTCTGTTTCGAACCGCGACAGTGCGAAGGCTTAAATGACTTGGGGTAAGTCGCCACTGCAGGGCCAGTGGTCGGAAGTTTTGAGCCCTGAGTTCAAAACTCCCTATATGCGCGAGCTAGACTTGTTTCTTGAAGGTGAAGCGCGGCATAAAAAAATGATCTACCCTCCCAAGCCTCTTTGGTTTAGTGCGTTTAATCAAACGCCTTTTGAACAGGTAAAAGTGGTTATTTTGGGGCAAGATCCCTATCACGGAGCGGGGCAGGCCCACGGTCTGAGTTTCTCGGTCCCTGAGGGCGTAAAAATACCTCCCTCGCTGAAGAATATTTACAAAGAGCTACAAAGAGACTTAAGGATTGAAATGCCTCTTTCTGGTTGTTTAGAGGCATGGGCGAAGCAGGGGGTGTTACTTCTCAATGCCACGCTTACCGTTGAGCAGGCCAGTGCCGGTTCCCACCAAAAACGGGGTTGGGAGTGTTTTACTGATAGGGCTATAGCGCGGTTAAATGAGCAGCGTAGTGGTTTGGTATTTATGCTGTGGGGGAGTTATGCGCAGAATAAAGGTCAGATTATCGACGACGCAAAGCACTGCGTTTTAACCGCGCCACACCCATCGCCTTTATCGGCCCACAGAGGGTTTATCGGCTGTGGTCATTTTTCGGCGGCGAATGCCTATTTGGAAAAGCGGAAGCAGGCACCAATTGATTGGCACCCACCTCAATATCAAGCTCAGTTATTGTAAGAAGGCCATTGCGGCTTCCATGTCGTCAGACAAATCTTCACCTTCTGCGTCCAACATATCAGGATCGAGCCCTAAACGGGCAAACGCGGTGACGCTATGGGAGTCAACCTGAGCCATAGGGTGATCAGTGCCCATATAACTCTGTAGCATCGCAATGGTAACAATGTCGGCGTAATCGGCCTTGTCTACCTTGCGACCAAAATCACTGTGTTGTGAAGGTATTTGTAATAACTCGGCTGGGAAATCCCAGCGTTTTAAAATCAGGTTGCCGATAGGCGCATGCAGCTTATCTATTACCATATCGAGCGTCATGCTGTCTTTCAGAAGGGAGGGGTGTTCCTCTGCATAAGTGAGGATAGGCAAAACGCCAATACGATGGACTAGGCCCGCTAGCGTGGCCTGATCAGGCCTAAGATTTGTAAATTGCTTACACAACACATGGCAGATGCCGGCAATTTCACTGGACCGAGTCCAGACCTCACGCAGGCGCTTGTCTACCATGTCGGTAGTGGCTTGAAACATTTGTTCCATAGCTAGACCTGTCGCTATATTGCAGGTGTATTCCATGCCTAGGCGCATTAAGGCCATTTTCAAATCTTCAATTTCGCGGCTGGCCCGCAGCAGTGGGCTATTGGCCACCTTGATGATTCGAGCTGTCATTGCGGCGTCGCCACCAATCACTGTTACCAGCTCACTAATACTGGCTTCAGGGTTTTCGGCTACTTCACGAACCTTTAGCGCCACTTCCGGTAAGGTAGGCAATACCAGTTGATCACTGTTAATAGCTTTAACAATGTCTTGGCGAATTTGGTCGACAACTTGACTCATACTGTTTTGCTCATGTTGGTCTTAGCTATATGTCGTTCTTTATAGCATAGGGTAGATTGAGTATAGCGAGTTTTTTTGATTTCTCTTCGTTTAGGAAGACCTCTCCTGCTTCGACACTGCTGGAGGTGATCACGGCCAAGGCCTCGCCTCTATTTCCCTCGGCGCTGGCAGCGATGACGATATTACCAACGCTCTGTTTTTTGTCTAGTGCAAATAGGGCTTGCCCTGGCCGTGGTAGTGTTTCTTCTTTGGCAAGGTCAAAGCCGATGCGATACATGGGGCGTTTCAGCTTGCCGCGGTATTCCATTCGGGCAACCACTTCCTGGCCGGTGTAACAACCTTTGTGAAAGCTGACGCCACCCAGTGCCTGTAAATTCAGCATCTGTGGAATAAAGGTATCTACCGTTTCCGCTTGCAGCTCGGGAATACCCGCTTGAATATTCATCAGCTGCCAATCGTTTTGGCTGGCCTGTTGGCATTGGACCGCGGCCTTGCGCCAAAAATTAATCGCGGCCTCTGGCTTCAGCCAACACTCAAAGCGTTGTTCGGCCACTTTAATGACATAGCCCTGTTCAGAATGGGAAACCTCATCAATAGATGAGGGCGGGCTTTCAAGATGAGTTTCAATGAGCGTCGCCGCATTGGCACCCGCTAAGCCAATTCCGCAGTAAGACGTATTTGTATCGTCAATCTCGGCTTTAGAGAACACTATATATTTCGCTAGAGCGGCGCTGGCATTGACCATGATGGCGCTTGGCATCGACAAAGCCACCACGTCTGTGCCCAGCATGAAGGCTCTAAAACAACTGATAGCCCTGCCTTGATGGGTGCAGTGGGCGCCTAAACTAGAAGCATTGTTCTGCAGCGCCTGTACATCGCAACTTAGCTGGCCCTGTAGAAACTTGAGCGTGTCAGGGCCTTTTACTATAAGCAGCCCCCAGGACATGAGGTCGGCAAGTTGCGTATCTCCACTGTAAGCCAGCTTAGAGGCTTCAGAGTGCAAAAATGTCGTCCAGTCATTCATAAAGTAAAGCTCAATCTATAGTGTTGATTTGGGTGAACATAATAGAGTTTCTGTAGGGATTTGACCAGCCAAACGAGAGCACTATATGAGCTGCATCTAGCTGAAACTTTGCGGTATAATCGCGGTCTACCGCGGGCCACTGTCTGCGGCTTGTTACGTTGATAGAGGTTGGAATGGAACGAAATCGTTTGTTTTGGGGAAGTCGTCGCGGCATGTTAGAGCTCGACCTAATACTCTTGCCCTTTCTTGAGAATATATACCCTGGGCTCCCTCAAGAGGATAAAGAGCGTTATTGGGATTTTTTGGAATGTGAAGACCAAGATATGTTTGGTTGGTTGTTGAAACGCAAAGACCCGAAAGACCCTGAGTTGAAAAAAATTGTTCAAGTCATTCGTGATAACACGGGTATGAAAATTAATACTGAACAATAGTGAGCGCTCGTGCAGCGTTCAACATTCCGTCCTTTAACTGCCCGGTGGGCTTATCAAAAGGGCTGCTGTACTTGAGTGTGTTTATTTATTGTTCGGCAATTTTTTTTGTCTTCTTGGCCCCACTGGATAGTTTTCTGCAAATACTCGCTGTGGGAGTGATTACTGGCTTGGCATGGACGGAGTTGCGTCGCCAGCTAAGTGAAACCTTAACATTGAGTCACAGTGCTCAAGGTTGGCAGGCGGTTTATGGTCAAACACTCTGCACAGCCGCTGAAGAGAGTATTTACCTCGACGGTAAGAGCTGCTTGCTCTGGCCTTGTCTAATCATTTTATACGCACCTTACCAGCGTGCGGTGCTCATACCAAAAGACAGCGTAAGCGACGAAGACTTTCGCCGTATTATGGTGCGATTGCGCACTAATCCTTGCTGACAATTACATCCTGGCCCGCGAAATTAGTGGGTACCAAAATTGAATCGCGCGCGACATTTTCAAGGTTTGGGTAATCAGGTGAATAGTGCAGGCCGCGGCTTTCTCTGCGCTGAGATGCCGAGCGAATTATCAGTTCGGCTACCAGCGCCAGGTTTCGAAGTTCGATCAAGTCGTTACTAACGTTATAGTTCGAATAATATTCCGCAATTTCTTTTTGTAGCAATTTAATTCGATGTTCCGCGCGCTCTAGGCGCTTGCGCGTTCTGACAATACCCACGTAGTCCCACATAAAACGACGCAATTCATCCCAATTGTGAGAAATAACCACATCCTCATCTGAATTAGTGACTCGAGATTCGTCCCAGCCTTTCGAGGTTTCCGGCGTTTTGATGTCTGGTAGAGCGGCTTCAATACTGTGTGCAGCGGCCTGCGCGTACACTACACATTCAAGTAGTGAATTACTGGCCATACGGTTGGCGCCGTGCAAGCCGGTAAATGAACTTTCGCCAATGGCATAGAGATTGGTCAAATCGGTTTGACCGTTGAAATCAACCACGACTCCACCGCAGGTATAATGTGCGGCCGGCACAACAGGAATTGACTCTCGAGTGATATCAATACCAAATTCCAAGCAGCGAGCCTTTACCGTGGGAAAGTGTTCCGCGATGAATTCAGGGCTTTTATGACTGATGTCCAAATAGACGCAGTCGCAGCCTAAGCGTTTCATTTCGTGATCAATGGCTCTTGCTACCACGTCGCGGGGCGCTAGTTCTTCCCGCTCATCAAAGCGCTTCATGAAACGTTCGCCGTTGGGCAGTTTTAAATGTGCGCCTTCGCCTCGCAGAGCCTCAGTGATTAAGAAGGATTTGGCTTTGGGGTGATAGAGGCAGGTGGGGTGAAATTGATTGAATTCCATATTCGCTACACGGCAACCCGCGCGCCAGGCCATGGCAATTCCGTCGCCGCTGGCACCATCAGGGTTGGAGGTGTAGAGATACACTTTACTGGCACCGCCGGTGGCAAGCACAACCGATTTTGCCTGAAATACGTCCACCTGATCGCTTTTTCGATCGAGTACGTAGGCACCGTTGCAGCGAAGCTTACGTGAACCGCTGTCGGCTTGAGTAATCAGGTTGAGTGCAACATGGTCTTCAAAAATATCAATATTAGGGTTGCTCTTGATATTCTGTATGAGGGTGCTGTGCACTGCTCGGCCGGTGGCATCGGCGCTGTGAATAATTCGTCGGTGGCTGTGCCCGCCTTCTTTTGTCAGGTGATAATCGCCGTCTGGGCTTTCTTTGGTGAAATTAACGCCTTGGTCAATCAGCCAGTTGATGGCTTCTTTACTGCGTTCTACAACGTGACGGACGGCATCGGGATGGCAGAGGCCCGCACCGGCATTGAGCGTATCCTCAACATGGGCATCAACGGAATCTTGATCGTCTAAAACTGCCGCTATACCACCTTGTGCAAACCAAGTAGAGCCTTCGTGAAGCTGCCCTTTACTCAAAACAGCGACTCTGGCTTTGTCGGCGAGCTGTAGTGCCAGAGTTAATCCTGCGGCACCGCTGCCAATGACTAGAACTTCGTAATTAAGGTGTTTGCTCATAATGGCGATAGATACTCATATTTCTGAAAGTTTGCCCAAAGTCGGTCAATACGGGCCTAAGCTAATTAGATATCGGCTATTGTTCAAATTGGCCGCGTAGTATATACAAGCAACTGTAGTGGCGTGAACCATTTAAGTCTTGATTTTGCTCAAAAAGTAGCCGGAATCAAGGGTATATTGCCCTAAAAATAGAAAATGATGAGAATGCATGAACTTAAGGCTAGCGCTTGGGTCTAGCTAAACAGATTTTTGAATTGAATAAATATAACGTGAGCTTTAGCAAAGACTAAGCCGCAGTTTGGAGTAGAGAATGACAGCGCAGCCAGCGCAGGATTCAGACCAGCAACTCGTTAAACGGGTACAAAAAGGCGATAAGCGTGCCTTTGATCTGCTGGTTCTTAAGTATCAACACAAGATTTTAGCAATTGTTAGTCGTTATATTAGAGACAGTTTTGAAGTTCAAGACGTTACGCAAGAGGCGTTTATCAAAGCCTATCGCGCGCTGCCTAATTTTCGAGGCGAAAGCGCCTTCTATACATGGATGTATAGAATTGCCATTAACACGGCGAAAAACTATCTAGTGGCCAGAGGGCGCAGGCCGCCACTCAGTGACGTTGAGGTCGAAGACGCCGAGTACTACTCGGGAAGCGACGCACTGAAAGACGTCGATACACCTGAAAACAACTTCTTTAAAGACGAACTGCAGCGGGTGGTAAATGACGCCATTCGGGAATTGCCAGAAGATTTACGCACAGCGGTCACTCTGCGGGAGTTTGAAGGCATGAGTTATGAAGAAATTGCAGAGGTTATGGCTTGTCCTGTTGGTACGGTAAGGTCCCGTATTTTCAGGGCTCGAGAGGCCATCGACAAGCAAATTAAATTGTTGATGGACCCCGCGTAAAGTTTTTTAAAGAATTTTTCGCGACAAGTGAACCTATTGAAGATTGGCCGGTCATAATGTGTGCTGGCCGGAAATGAACGTACACTTTTTAGCCAATTTGAATAAGCCCTAGGTATCTGGGCGTAATTATGAGGCAGTTTTAACCATGGTAGCGATGGTAGATAAAGTCACTGATCAAGCAATCCTAGAGCCCCTGTCGGCGCTCATGGACAATGAGGCTTCTGAGCTCGAATTACACCGAATTTTAAAGCAAAGCGAAGATGACCCTGCTGTCAAAGAGACATGGTCTCGTTATCAGATGGCCGCGAGCGCAATGCGCAATGAAGTGCCAGAGGTGAAAAGCATCGACCTGTCAGCTAGCATCAGTGCGGCTATAGAGGGTGAAGCCACTTACAAGCCCAAACAGGGTTTTCTGCACTCAGTGGGCCGTTTTGCGATTGCAGCCTCTGTTGCGGGCGCGGTTATTGTCAGCGTGCAAACGAGTAATTTCAGCACTACTTCTCCTGAAGTGGCCAGTAATTCCCCAGCTCAACCATCCATTTCATTGCCTGCAGGCTATAAAGCGCCTGAGTTAAGCGCCCGCACTGTGAGTGTAGACCCACGGGCCAATGCCCGCAGTCAGCGTGAAACACGCAATATTTTGCTGGTGCCTTATCAGAAAAGTGCACCGGTAAATGATCAAAAAATCCATCGTCAGCTCAACCAATATATTTTGGAGCATTCTGAGCATGCGGCACTGAACAGCGGACGTGGTATGATGCCCTTCGCCCGAGTTGCACCCACAGTGGCTGCACCTACTGCAGACGAATAATCTGGAATGATCATGACATTATCTTTCAGGGCAAGTTGCGCAGCACTTGCCCTTTTTGCATTTTTGGCGCCTCGAATGGCCTTGGCCACCGAAGACGAAGTTCAAATCCGAGCTCTGCTCAAGCAAATGTCGGAATCGGTTCGCAGCCTTGATTACCGCGGTCTGTTTACCTACGAGCAGGGCGGTTCTTTAAGTACCTTGAGAGTTGTTCACTCAGTTAGAGATGGCGTCGAATTCGAGCGCTTACAACACTTGAGTGGCCCTGAGCGGGAGGTCTTAAGGCAGGGGCAGCGGGTTGACTGTTTAAACCCGGGCGATCAGTTACTTCGTGGCCGTTTCGAAGTGTTTGGTGATCAATTTGAAGGCTTGGACGCTTACTACCATTTTTACATCCGTGGTGAAGAGCGAGTTGCCGGAAGAGACGTTATTAACATTCAAGTGAAGCCCCGAGACGCCTTTCGGTACGGTTACAGCTTGGCTATTGATAAATTAACAGGGCTGCCACTGAAATCCTTGCTCATTGACCCTAAAATGCGTGTTTTGGAGCGATTCCAGTTTGTAGAATTAGAGCTTGGGCCCTCAATCGGTGAGTCTGAATATCATGCCGTAACGCCTCAGCATAGGGTGGTGGATCATGAGCTCAGCCCCTGTAATTTAGTGAGGCCAGACGACTCTGTCGGTTGGCGTGCGCGCTGGCTCCCAAAGGGGTTTGTATTCTCAGGTCAACACAAAACTGATGCCGGCCAAGACATGTTTATGTATACCGATGGCCTCACTGCATTTTCTGTATTTGTGGGCGTGCCACATGATTCCCGTCAACCCGACATTAAAGCTCAGCGGGGTGCCACCATTGCTTACATGCACAATATGGTTCGTAACAAATTACCTTACCAGGTGACCGTTGTGGGCGAGGTGCCGCCAAATACGGCACAGCGAGTCGCCTACAATATGGTTCCTTATCAACCCTCACCCAGCACGCTGACGCCGTAAAATTTCATGATTACTGAAACTGGACGAGTGGTTGGGATTGAGCAAGATAGTCTATGGGTGGAAACTATTCAGCGTTCTACCTGTAATAGTTGCGCCGCAGAAAAAGGCTGTGGCCAGGGATTGATTGCGAAATGGGGCGGCCATACATCTTATATCCGCGTTTTGTTGGCGGGGCGCAGTGCCAAAAGCTACCAGCTCAACGAAGAGGTGACCATAGCTATCCCGGAAGACGTTGTTGTCAGGGGATCGCTGTTTGTCTATTTGTTGCCTCTAGTACTTTTGCTTGGCCTTAGTGGTCTTGGACACTATTTTGTTGGCACCGAGTTGGCCGCTGTATTGGGCGGAGGTTTGGGTTTTGTATTAGGGGCTTTGTTGGTTCGCTGGCACTCTTGGGCCTCACGCAATGACACCCGATTGCAACCCCAGATACAAGATGGGGAATTAGACGGTGAGGAAGTTGTCCATTTAATAGAGCCGAGCTCAAGTGACTGGGCCATTACAAAATAAGGTAGATACATGAAAGGTGTTGTGCAAATTTGGACCGTATTTTTATTTGTTTTTTTCAGTGTGCATTCCCAAGCTAGAGCGCTCCCCGATTTTACAGAGCTTGTTGAAGAAAATTCCGCCGCAGTGGTAAAAATTAATACGCTCGCTCATGCTCAGGCGAACAATCGCACACCACAAACCCCTTACGGTAATCGTCAATCACCACAACAAATGCCCGATATATTTCGCCGCTTGCTTGAACCTCGCCAGCAACAGCCGGAGCGCGATGTGCGCTCTATGGGGTCGGGATTTATTATTTCGGAAGACGGTTACATTCTTACCAACAATCATGTGGTAGGAGATGCCGATGAAATCATTGTTCGTTTGGTTGATCGCCGAGAATTTGAAGCGAAGGTTATCGGCAAGGATGAGCGCTCCGATTTGGCTCTGCTAAAAGTCGACGCTGAAGACTTGCCAGTGGTTAGATTTGCCGAAACCGATGATTTAAAAGTGGGCGCTTGGGTGCTGGCGATTGGTTCGCCTTTTGGTTTAGATTTTTCCGTAAGTGCGGGCATTGTCAGCGCTATTGGTCGCAGCATTCCTACTGAGCGCAATGAGAATTATGTGCCTTTTATTCAAACTGATGTCGCCATCAACCCCGGTAATTCGGGCGGTCCTCTGTTCAACATGGACGGTGAAGTTGTCGGAATTAATTCACAGATATACACACGCTCCGGTGGTTCAATCGGGCTTTCATTTGCTATTCCGGTAGGTGTGGCGAAGGAAGTTGTGGCCCAGCTTAAAGACAAAGGGCGCGTTGATCGAGGTTGGTTGGGTGTGGTGATTCAAGACGTTGACCGAGATTTGGCAAAATCCTTTGGTTTGAGTAAGCCAATGGGCGCTCTAGTCAATCAGGTGGCGGCCGAGGGGCCGGCTGAAAAAGCGGGAATCAAGGCGGGTGATGTCATTGTGCGCTTTGGTCGTAATCGCATTGATGAATCTGGTGATTTACCCCACGCAGTGGGGAGTGTGACGCCCGGCGACAGTGTCGAAGTTACACTGATGAGAGCAGGCAAGAAGCAGGTCTTGGATGTTGAAGTAGGCACTTTGTCTTCGACGGGAGAGGCGACCTTGGCCGATAGCGCCGATCCCGATGTTGCAGGTGGTCGTCTAGGTTTAATTGTCGCACCTTTACATCGTCGTATGAAGGAGGCTTGGCGTCTGTCGGGCGGGGTACTTGTGAAGCAAGTTCGACCTAAGAGTGCGGCGGCGGAAGCGGGTTTACGCCCAGGGGACGTTCTAGTGCAGTTAGGGTTTGAAGAAGTTCAAGATCTTGATGATTATCAGGCGGTTGAGGCTTCTATGGCGGCAAATACTTTGTTGCCGCTACGCTTCTTTCGTCAGGGGCGGCCTGTGTTCAGAACCGTTATTATTAAAGAGTAGATCCACGCTAAGGAGCCGTTTTATTGGGTCTTAGCATGGAGCTAGGTCTAGAAAGCGCGCGAGGCATTAAGCCTTGCGCAGGTCTCCTGGCCTGGCTCTCTCTGGGCTTTATGGCCTCGCCCTGACTCCTTGTCTCGGGCTTACTCTGCCCGATGGCGCTATCTATGCAAATCAGGTAGACTACGGCCCTTATTTAGGCCGCTTGCGGCATCTTGGCTTAGGGTTTCCTTAATCGCCAAATTCAACCTCACCTAACGTAGTAATTGCCCATCGTGACCGACCTCAGCCATATCCGAAATTTTTC
>CAJWBQ010000015.1 GCA_913020115.1 uncultured Cellvibrionales bacterium | reverse complement strand
ATAGCCCACTGGGTTACACACTGAATCGAGTACTTCGAGTCACAAAAGATCGCCACCGATTTGCCTTTAGCAATTCCATCTTTGGCCATCAATAGAGCCTGATGAAGACCGTTTAACTCGGCCGTATTGTTAGTCCCCACAGGGTTAAACAGCCCATACCATAACTCTGCGATAAGGTTATTGTGATATACCGCAATGCCTGAGCCCGCTTTGCCCGGATTTGGATCACAGCCACCATCTGTGAATATCTTGATATCAACTGCTATCAGTGCAATCTCTTTAGCCGTATAAGTCTTAACCGTCTGGGCCGTAGACTTCTTTTTGGCCTTCAGTGATGCAGCAGACTTGCCTCCGCTGACCGCTAAACCTTTAACCGGAGTTGCTACGTTCGTGCCCTGAAAGGCGGCCTCCGCCTCCGCTCTGGTCTTGAACGATTTATACTTGGCACCCGCAAAACCGTCGACATGGCTTTTGCAGGTGTTCCAATCTGTAAATATACCTGTCTCGCGACCTTTCCATACTACGTAAAACTTCATTTTAATTACTGTCATACCTCTAAGTGAATACGATCTTTTGCTCTGATTATAATACTACCGGACACATACAATACTAAGGCTTGTTATTGATTGAATATCTCACGCCAATAGATAATGCGATCATGGCCACGGTATGAACCGAAAGAAACTCTTATTGGGGGGTGATTGTCATCAGAGTAATCTCCGTCTTGATCCCAATCGAATTGAAGCCAGCGTTCAAGGTTTAAGATTTGTAGAGGGAAGAACCCCTGTGTCAGTGGGGCACTAAAAATAAGACCTGCGGTTCCGCTGGACATGAAGATATCGGTAGTATCGCTTGCCGAGGCAAAGCCTGCAGTTGTACTACTAGCCCCCACGGTGACATCAAAATCTGCAATAGCGTCTGCTCCGTCCAGCATAAAACGACTGCGGAGAATACTCGTACAACCATCGGACGCGGGTGATGTAGAGGAGTCGAGAGTGTTGACGACAAACGAACTTCCATCCCAATATTCAACTTGAAATTTAACCGGCAATGGCGCGGACTCAGGGCCATGACTGTCTTGCAGGAACAATCGACCAAAGCGAATATCCAGTGGATCCCCAATTTTCATACCGGTGCAATTCCCGTCGGCAACACAGCCATCAACTGATGTGGCAAATACAAAACTTGCACTAGAAGCGGGATTGAAATCCAAGGCCGTATTAAAGGTTCTGCTATCTAAGCTATCGTCTAGTACTATGCCAAGCTGCACATGTAAGTAGGGGCCATCGGGCATCACCGAGCGCTGAAACTCCACAGAACTAGAATTGGACACAATCTGTCCATTGAGCCAGACAGGTGACTGCAATGGCGCGGTCAATCGACCGATTAGATCGCTGCCATCCCCCATGTTTTCTGCGGAATAGGTCGCGGTGGCCACTGGGTATAATTTACTGGTATCGTAATTACCGACCAGCGTATTGCCTACTGCATAAGCTCCTACGGTGGAACTCAGCGCAATATCATCTTGATCCATGTAAGTAAAATTACCCGAAGTGCAGGCATCATCAGTACTGGCCGTCATTTCAAAATGGTCTGGGAAAAAACGTCCGACATTGCCACTCACGTCAACTGACGCCACATCACCAGCCCCCAAGTAATCACCGTCCGCAACGTGTGCATTCAGAGTAAGCGTACCCACGTCAGCCCAAGCAAGCGTTGAATTCTCAAAGGCTCCCGGTACCGAAGTCACCGTGAACGCACCGCCATTAAGCAGTGAACCAGCGTCTCCACCAGTAGGAAAAACCAGAGAATTAATATCTATTAGAATGCCTTCTGGGCTGTTTTCATTGCCGTAATTGGGAGTAATGTTCCCCTGCGTGTCTCGAGACTCTACTTCAATATAGAAAGGAGATCCCGCGGCTAAAAAACCTGCGCCAGTGCCCGTTGTTCCTGGGTTTGAAGAGGAGGCACTAGAGTCAGTTTCAATCGCAGTGATAGCTAAGGTGTGGGGTGAAACGATAAATTCATTGCTCTGCCCTGAAATATAAAAACCCAGACCCGCACCATTGTTGTCGAGGGCTTCGTAACGGCCGTGCAATTCCATCAGGCCCACATCGGAGTAGCTGATCACCAAAGGAGCTCGGGAGTTAGCATCAAATAACAAATTGCGCGTTGTGTATAGGGTAACCGTGCCCGCTCCCCCGTCGCTATCATTTGTTGCGACCACATTGTCTATACCATTATTTGATACCAACAGACTCACGCCAGCGCAACTAGAAGGGTTTTTACACTCCGCGCCCAAATCAACACTCACGGAGGTGTTTGGCGGCAGGGCCGCCACACAGGCTGGGCTAGCCGAAGGATTAGCCACCTGGCTGTTTTGAACCGCCTCAACATAGATTGTGTTTGCCCCGCTACTCGGCGAGACCGCACCGGCCACACGATTATCGAGATCAAGATCGAAACCACCTGCACCATTGTCTTCTACAAATCGCAGCGCTGTATCCAGAAATGTTGGACGCTGGTCTTCGGCACCACCATTGTCAGGCTCACTGATGGAGCCATCTGATACATCGATGTCGACGATACCTGCAACAGTCTGGCTTATTTGGAAGGTGGCTGACGACTCCACCCCGGTGAATGTGTAGCTGCTACTCGGCAAAACGGCATTAACCGCCACGCTGGTATTCAGCGAGATGGAGGTAGAATTTCCAGGAGCAACGGGGCTGTTTGATGAATCTCGAGCTTCAACCGTGATACTTAATGGTTCACAAGTTAAGGGTGTGCCAACATAGGTAATGGCATAATGATCAAGTAGGGAGCAGGGCCTTGTCTCCGCCATGACATCACCTACTTCTGTGGCTGAAAGCGCGGACGTATAAACACGCACTTCATCAATTCCACCATCAAAGTAATATTGACTGGTACCAACCTGCTTACTGATATTTATCGGGTCATTAGTTTGAACGAGTGTTCTATTGCTAAACGAAGCAGAATTCCGTAATACACCATCAGTGTAAATAAATAAACCCGTGCCATTGAATACCAGCGCAACATGAGTCCAGCTGCCATCGGTCGCAGGAAGAGATGTGGTAATATCGGTGCGGCCATCTGAAGTTTCTACTCGACCTTTTAAATCGCCATCCTCAGAGAATATCCCCATCTGAGCGCGACCGTCCCCCCCCTCGTGCACGGACTTAGCCATAACTTGACGAATAGAGCCACTCCAGGAATCTGGACGAATCCAGGCGGTATAAGTTAGTGCGGAACTCCCGTTAAGGGAAGCACTGTGAGGGATTTCTATATAGTCATTGTTGCCGTCAAACTCACCATAACGACAGGTCCCGGGGGAGCCGGGAATAGCGGGGGCTATGTCGCTATTCCTCAGTCCGTTAAACGGTTGACCATCAAAGCTATTTCCGGAACTGTCCGCAACGTCCCCGAGGCTTCCCCCCCAAGCAATGTCATCCATGCGCCACTCGCCAGCCAACACTGGCACGTTAGCGCCAGATACAATGATGCCATCAGTCAGCACAAGGTAATTACTGTCGCTACCAGGTTTACACCCCCCATTTCGGTGAGCATAGAAGGCAATATCATAGTTACCGTCTGTCGCAGGTGCTGTAACGGTGAATGTATCAGTGTAAGTGCCGTCTCCGTCAAAATCTGTGGTATCAAGACAGGTGGTAACGTCATCTAATGTATAAGAGGTGGACTCCCAGTCGTCGTTAGCGCCAGACCCACTGGTAGTGACGGTCATGGAGACAGGAATGATCACACTTTGATTTACCGTCGTTGAAGAACCTCCGTCTAGTGTGACAGTATTAATGACCCGCGCTGCCAATGCATTGAACGAAAAACCAAGCATGAATAATAAATAGAGGCATGACTTCACTAGACGTTTGGCTTCCATAATGGCGGTTGCGGTCCTAGAGTAGAGGTAGAGTATCGGCCCATTGCGCCCGATATTCTACCAGAAAAGTGCCGTTGGCAAGTGCTTAGCACTTCATCCCCCCAAAATAGACATATTATTAGAACGAGCCATCCCGCTCACCATCACCCGCCCTGCTTTTAACCAGCGAAATAATAAAGAGAACAATTACAACGATGTTCAAAAATAAAAATAGCTTATAATTAAAATCACTTTCAGTCTGAACTGCAGCAACCATCGTAGGGTAGTTCAAAATCAGATTACTATTTCTCCCAAACTCTACGATATTATAATGCGCTTCTGCAAGCAGCCCCCCCGGCACAAAATAGGCCTTAACATTAACGACAGAACCTACATTAATCGCACGTTTAACTTCTTGATAAGCGCTACTATCATCATCAAGGTAATCGCTTAAACCCAGATAAAAATTACTCTTATTATTGTTGAGCCTAAGGATCAGAAATCGATCGTTCTGCTGTTCTTTACTTTTCATCCCTTCGAAGAAATAAACAACTTCCCCCTTGAATTCCTCCAAATACTTATACTCAGGCAATGGTTGCAGCTCAAACCCCCTCAGAAATATCACAGCATCCAGAAGAATAAAAATTCCAAATAATATAAAGCGCGCCTGCCCTGCTGATTTTATCATTACCATAATTACCGCCAACACCTGGTGATTGAGGAAGCCAAGATACTTCATTAAATGTAGAGGCAAAGTTCTAACTAAGTCTAAAGCATCAAATACGAGGACTCAGAACTCACACTACAGCCTACATAGGCTTAAGTACCTTAGCATAGAAAAGTATTTGGTATTGGAAAGCCACACTTAGTTTCAGCTGGCCAGCGGATGAACCGGACGGCTCCGCCGGTTTACTCGATGAAAACCTGAACATTAGACGTGGCGTTTTGCCCCCTTATTCAATAACACCCCAACGTTTTTGCGTGTCAGTAACATTCATCACCATCTTTTTAACGAGTAAATTTTCATCCAGAAGAATAACAAGCTCTTTCTTTTTTCCATCAGAAACTTGCGAAATTATATTGTAGGGAATGAAGTTTTGCGCCCTAGGCTTAAGTCGTTTGTATTTATAGGTAAGAACCTCCAAACCCCCATCTGTAAAAGTGGTTTCTATGGGTGCACCGAGCATACTTATCAGTTGATGTTTACTTGTAACGCCCTCATGGATTTTATTGCCAATAGACTCAGGCGACTCATTAGACAAGCTTTCGTTACCGATGGTTGAGCAGCCAGAAAGTATCGAAAGAGCAGCGACTAGCACCAGTGTGCTTAATGTTAATTTTTTCATTGTGTTCTCCGTCAATATGTTAGAGTTTGCTAGTTAAGCGCCGCAATATAGCGAGTTATAGTGAATGACAGATGAATTAGAGATTAACGGAGAATGAACGGAGAGACCTGACCTGAAGAGAGAGGCTCTGCATCAGCACCTAGCTTTGACTAAGCAAACACCAACAGCGTTTAAGCGGGAGAAACTCATAGGTTTACCTAGGCTTGACAAGGGTTCAGTATTTCGACGTTAGATGTATACTCGTAAATAGGGGTGACGGCGATGGAATGCACTGAATCTCTTCACATTCGTCTGGAAAAGGACTTTAAGATGACTATCAAACTAACCGCAATTCTGGGTCTACTAGGGCTTATAGGGTTCGTCGCGCTTAATCTAATACCGCCCTCCTCAACAGAAACCTCACCTGTTACGGAAGCGGTTATTCTCACAGATTCAGCAAGCCAAACAAATACACCTCCTCCAAGCAAAGCTAAGACTCCTGCGATACCTATGCTGGTATCGAGCAACGATTTTTTTGCTCTGTGGCTCGACGCAATTAATGCCAGCGAGAATCCAGAGGACCAAGCCCTTGCTTCAACTCTCAAACTAAAAAGCGAGCGCGCCAAGGCCGAGCAACTTCTACTCACGGCCTATTCACAAGCGCCAAATAACTTACTCGTCAATCTACAAATTATGCGGTCTTGTTTTTCAGATGAAAATCTAAGCATCTGCTCGCTTCCATATTTCGACACCTTGTTTACGCTTGCTCCAAGTAACGGTTACATCCACCTTGCTCATGCACACAATCTATACAAGAACGGAGATCTCGATGGCGCTCTTGCAGCCTTGATCACTGTATCCGAATCGGCGCAGGTAGACAGCTACTTTTGGAACTACCTGAGAGTGATTGATGACTCCCTTACTCGCTTAAACGTTGACAGAACTCTGTCTAGCGTGATGCACACCATGGGTTACGCCGCCGCCACACAAGATTCCAGCTACAGCACTTTTTCGGACATCTGTTCAAGTAGCTTGAGGAGTGATTTCCCTGGATGGTCTGAGGCTTGTCACAAGAGCGCCAAAAATGTCGCGTTAAAAGCCCGATCGACTATGACTCAACGCTTAGCTGAAATTCTGGTTTTTAGGTATTCCGACATGGAACCAGAGGAACTGACCGACGCCAAAGAACTTCGTCAGATACAAAACAAAGAGTTTTCCGATTTACTCAGTGAGCGCTCAAGAAAGCTAAGCAAACTCTTACCAACAGACTCCCAGGAGCCGATCAGTGATAGGTTATGGTCCACGTTCATAAGCTTATTGAGGGACGAAGGGGAAATGGCCGCACTAGCCTATTGGCATGATGTTATGATTCTTCACCTCACTGGAAACGATGCATCAGTTCAATAAACTTAGGTGAGCGGCTGGTAAAAGCGGGTTTTCGAGCAGCCCGCCGCAGTTTTGTGTGAGCGATTTTTATCGATTATGTTACATATTTACGGAGTGCATGGCTGCAAGCTAAAGACAAATAGGCCAAACCATATATTGGAGAACGCAATCAGCATTTTAATATTTGTGCGGGCGAATCTTGGAATGTTGTTATACCTATATAAATAGGCGATGAGAACATATTCAGATATTAGCCATACACCTGAAAAGAACAAATAGCCGCCGTAGCATTCAAGTAATGGCTTAGTGAAATAAAGATACCAATAACACCCTACCATTAGGGTGCACAATACAACTAATAATATTGATGACGCGATATTTCTCCATCGTGAATACCTTGTAGACAGCATCCCACTTATTAGCTTGTCAATTTTTTGATTCATTCAATTATCGATACATAAAAATTCATTAATAAGCTGGAACGCTATTTAACACCGGAGCTATTGAACAAAAGACGCCCCTGCGGCCACAGCCTGTATTTGCTCATAACTAAGAACAGATTCTTCTATTACTCTTTCCCGAGCGAACCGACCGTCACATCAGAAATCGCAATCTTCAACAACTCATCAATATCCATTTCAACAACTCGCTCTTTACCTGAAGCAAAAAGTGGTGACTGATCGGAATAATGTATTGAATTTGGTCTAGTCATAGCTGAACCATAAGTATTGATTGAAGATACTACAAAGCCACCATCACTCTTCCACTCTGCAAACTGAATGTACGAGTCCCCAGCTTTGTTGATGAGCTTACCCGTCTCTGACAAAGGCCAACCATAAACAGCGCGCAAGATGTCAGGCCCGCCACTCATCGGCCAACTCTTATCCCCCCTTTCTAAACGGTTAATGTCACCCCAAGGAATATTGATACCCCCATAATATTGATGTAATGAATCCACAGCGAATTTAAAACTCTCAGCAAAGGTCTGCTGCTCACTTTTAAACATTTGTCGATTGATAATTGGAGTTAGAGTCATCACACCTAAAGCCGCATGACGACTATCTTTATCTGTACCTAAATCCCACTCTTTTAAATAATCAAAGGCAATTTTATATCGTTCAATGGCCTTCATCTCTGAAGACAATCCCTCAGCGAGAAATTTCTTAAGTGCAATGATTGGAGCTGACTGAGTGTTGTAACTAAGATCCATTTTAATTTCGTGCAGCTTCTCAGCGGTGATATCAGAGCTATCGATTAACAGCTGAGAAATTTGGTAAGCACGATTTGTCATTTGCTTTTCGACTCCCATCCAATGAGGGAAATCTTCTTGCTTCGGCGCTCCTTCACCATCCGTTGATACGTACGGAGTATTGTTAGCATTAAAAACTGCACCTGACGATGGATTTACCGTTCTAGGCAATTTATCTGCGGCTACATAGCTATTCCAAATCAATGCTGAATTGTCCCCCTCTATCAAGGACTGCCAATTGATCGCTGGATTGGTATCTCTATTCGGCATCATTGCGTTGTAAAAGTGAGCGATATTGTCTTCGTGGTCGGCATAAATATAGTTGATGCTAGGCATCGCGTTCATTGCAAGAGCGTCTTTAAATTCGGCGATATTCTGCGCTCTATTAATTTTGTGGAAAAAACTGGTTTGCCGCACCTCATCCATGCCCGCCCAACGAATTGCATAGGAGCCGTGGTCAAATTTCATCACAGGCCCATGAGCAGAATGATAAATGGGCTCATGAGCAGTCCAATACAAGGGGCCCGCTATCTTTACACGTATGGAGGCATCCATTTGCCTAAAATCATGCCATTTTCCATCCATCAAATATTGATTGTTATCATCGGGGTTAATAGTTAGTTGATAGATATCAACTAAATCAGGTTTGTTCACAGTCGCAGACCACCCAAGAGCGGGGCCCGAACCGTTTAATATAAATGGCGAGCCTGGAAAGGTACCGCCAACGATGTCTAATCCTTCATTGGATTTTAATCTAGCCTCATACCATGCGACAGGGCCAGTTAAAGGCTGATGTGAATTTACCAATAGACGTACTGATTCATCCGTATTGCGAGAGCGATTAATCGCGATGCCTTGACTTCCGAGCTGAGCCTGAAGCTCATTGCTAATCTGTACACTAGATTGCAGATCTAAGCCTTTGCCTAGTTTCCCATCGGCCAGCGCGGCGAGGCTCTTATCGAAGCCATAAAAAAGTGGGGTTTTAAACACAAATCCCGCTACTACATCTTCACCTCTAACGGGCAACAACCAAGGATCAACTTCATCGGGATGTTCTATGGCATAGCTATTTATTCCAGCTGCATAAGCTTCAACAACCTCTCTAGTTTTTAAAGGTATATCTTCAGCATAGCGTTCATTAACCTGCTGCCATATTCCCATCCATTGAACGAGATAATCCGTAACTGTTGCCTCCATGCCATTTTTAGCCGATAAGTTACCTCGTACAGCTAACAATATATCTTGAAGGGTACTGAAATCATCTGTGGCATGGGCATAGGCCAGTCCATAGGCAACATCCTTATCATATGCACCATAAATGTGAGGTACGCCAAAATCATCTCTTATGATTCGTGCTTCATAGTGCTTAGCTGCACTAATGATTGAATTATGGCTTACCGCTGAAGGTTGAGTCGTGTAGATATATACTGATGCTACAAAAAGAAACAACCCCGAAAACCATTTAATTATTTTTATCACGGAATAACTCTCTTTTATAATTGTGAACTTCTCAGATCTTGTTAGACGCTTTCTAGTCTCTGAAAGCACTCTGTTTCATACTTCGTCGTCGTACACGGGAACATGACATCTGGCGAATCAGAGACTTTAGCCAAACGACTTGAAAGCCATGCGGGATGTAAGCTCCCAGCTTTCGCTATACACTGCGCAACTATGTAACATGATGCAAGCTAAATCACAGTTTCATGTACGAGCTTAAAGCGAGAGCTCACAGATGTATCATCCGCCCCGAGATCGACATAAATACTACGTATAGTAGGCTGTTTACATATGGAAACACGGAAAATAGCTGAAACCAAGACAAAGAGAATGACAATGAGAACTGCTATTTTACTGTCGCTGGCTATTGCCAGTCATACCCACGCCCAAGACACTTATCTTAATGGCGATACCAGCTTTCGAAGTATTAAGGACGTCAACCAACAGGCTGAATCCTGGGGAACTTGTGTCGCAGCCTACGAGATTGCAACGACGCTTTATGAGGGTGACCCCGAGCAAGTAAAGAAATTTCAGGATTTGGCCAATGGCGCGAAACTGTCAGTGATTATGACCCATGTGTCCGACAGTATTGAAAAAGACACATCAGTAGAAGCTTTCGACGCTACCTGGGCCTATTCGAAAACCCTCGGCGACTCAATTCCTGCAAGGCGCAAGAGTTCGATATTGGCTGAGGCCGAAAAACTCGGCGATAAGGGCTTGGAGGAATATCTGTTGCGATTAGCCGCAACCTTAAAGGTCTGTGCGTCCAACACCGACGCTCAGCAGACTTATATCTACTTGTGGAGAAGTCTGGTGAAAAGCGGCCTGCTAACGTTCGATAAGTAAGGCTGGCCTTAACTGTGGTTAAAATTTTGCTAAGTGCTCTTACCATACTAAATATTTATCGCCCATTCTCAGCTTTATCGACATATAATAAGCACTTAATATGAAAGCAATAGAGCACAACATGAGTACTTCCGCTTTATTCCCATCCGGGTGAAATAGTCCCGCTAGCGAAAGTATAATGCCAGTACCTATTAGTATGATTTCTAATATTACGGCATCTTTCCGCTTAAACTTGACTGTGTTGGAACCTATAAAAATTATCCTTACCCATAAGGGTGCTTTTTTCCATTGCTCTGAATCTTTATCCACCACAACAACCCCCTGCTCTAAGTTTCGAATATCAATTTCAAACACCGCAGAAAGGGATTTTAAAGATTCCATGCTAGCTTTATTCCCACCCTCTATTCTCTGAATAGTGCGTAGGCTTAGGCCGCTCAATTTAGATAATTGATCTTGCGACCAGTTTCTTTGCTTCCTCAGTTTTCTAATAATCATCTCAAATACCTTGTGCTGCGTAGAGCAAGCTTATCGATAGAATTCACTTGGCGGTTACGCAAAGTTACCGCCATCACACCGCCACGGGTACATTTCGGTAATTTTGCACATAACAGTCAGTTCAAAAACCTTACGCTTTGTACCGCTTTGGCGATATGGCGTTGATTGACACTGTAGTGGTTTGCACGGATTTCTATTTATAAATCAATGTGGGACACTTAGCACTGCAAATGGATATTAGAACGCCGTTGTCGCAACATTTGTAACAGTCCTTGAACAAGGACTATATAAAGGTATTAATTCCATTAAAATCATAGAGTTAAAAGGTGTCAGAGCCGGCCGATAAGCCGGGTTCTGTCGTGGGCAATCATTCATCTGGGATGCCCATCACTGGACACCTCAAGCAACCTACCCGCCTTCAGTGCGGGCCGCACCAACGAAGGCCTATTTGGTCTTGCTCCGAACGGGGTTTACCATCGCCACAATCTGTTGCCAGTTGCGCGGTGCGCTCTTACCGCACCTTTTCACCCTTACCGGCTATTCGTGAGAATAACGTAGGCGGTTCACTTTCTGCTGCACTTTCCGTAGGCTCTCGCCCCCCAGGCGTTACCTGGCGTTCTGCCCTGTGGAGCCCGGACTTTCCTCCCTGGTGGGCCTGTTTACACTCAAGAGAGTAAACACGCTGACACCAGAGCGACTGCCTAGCCGACTCTGACGGGCGCACCATACCCCCAGCCGCCCGAAACATCAAGGTATTCAGGCCTCTCTATTGTCCAAAGCCCACTGATACAAAACCTTTTTCTTTTGCCCGGTCAATTTAGCCCCCAGCGCTGCCGCCTGCTTCACCGACAGTTCTTCCAAAAGAATTCCCATCACCCGCTCACTCTCAGCCTCTAAGGCGGAATTATCTCGGGCGGGTGCGCCATGCACCACCAGCACAATTTCACCGCGCTGCTGGTTTTTGTCTGCCGCCACCCAAGCGGCCAATTCAGCTACGGCGTCACTGCGGATGGTTTCAAATGTTTTGCTGATTTCTCGGGCCATGGCCACCTCACGATCAGCACCAAAAACCTCGGCCATATCCACCAAAGTTTCGGCAATGCGATGAGGCGCCTCGTAGAAAATGAGTGTGCGCTCTTCGTTCTTAAGCGCCGCCAAGGTGTTTTGTCGGGTGCCTTTCTTCGCGGGCAAAAAGCCTTCAAATGTAAAGCGATCGGAAGGCAGGCCTGCAGCACTTAGGGCAGCAATCATGGCGCAAGCGCCGGGCACCGGTATCACCCGAATACCCGCCTGCCTCACAGCCCGCACCAAGCGATAACCTGGGTCTGATACCAGGGGCGTGCCCGCATCGGAAATTAAGGCGACGTTTTCACCTTTCTCTAAACGGGCGATCAAACCGTTGGTTTGCCGCTCGTCACTGTGATCGTGGTAAGCCACCATGGGGGTTTTGATGTCAAAATGTTCCATTAGACGAGCGCTGTGGCGTGTATCTTCGGCCGCAATCACATTTACGGTTTGTAGAGCTTCCACTGCTCGCGGTACCATATCGCCCAGATTGCCAATTGGCGTGGCGACTACATACAGTGAACCATATTGTGAGTCGTTAGATAAGTGCTGCATATATGATCAATCCGTAGTGTTAAGGAACACCGTTTTATGAAATTAAAGGCCAATATAGTTCTGGCTAGCCTGCTGACCACCCTTCTACTTGTAGGTTGTAGCGGCACCCAACCCTTGCCGTCTACTGACCCTGGCCCGAGCCAAGCTCAAGCAAGCCTAGACGACGTTCGGAGTTTGCTCGAGGCGGCGCAAAATAGCACGTCGCCCTTGAAAGAACACTATTATCTGCGCGCGGCGAAACAATTGCACCTTAACGAGCGCAATGACTGGGCAGAAAACTTACTGAAGGCCATCGACCCCTCGCTGCTTGAGACCGCCGACTTTATCACTTACACCGATGTATTCAGCGCCATCGCTATGAGCGATCAGGCCTGGTTTCTCGCCCAGCGCATTTTAACCAAGCCAGAATTAGAACAGCAGTGGGCAAACTTGCCCAGCGAAACAAGATTTGTTTTGGGCCAGCGCCGCGCTGAACTCTTTGCCCTTTTAGGGGAGCCAACTTCCAGTATTCGCGAGCGCCTTCGCTTAGCCGACAGCCTATCTGGCGAAAATGCGGCCGACGCCGACAGCAACCAAGACGCCATCTGGCAAACACTCATGACGCTGCCCGAAGCACAATTGAAAACCCTAAGCGAAGAGGAAAAAAATCCTCTACTCGCGGGCTGGTATAACTTGGCGGGCCTAAGCAAAAACAATCAGTCTGACCTGTCACGCCAACTAGAGCAGGTGGATGACTGGGCCAAACAGTGGCCAGAGCACCCCGCAAGCCTTAGATTGCCTAGTGATTTAAAGTTACTGCGTGAGCTCATTCAAGATCAAGCTAAACAGGTGGCTCTGTTACTGCCTATGGAGGGTAAACTGGCCAAAAGTGGTGGTGCTATCCGCGACGGCTTTATGGCCGCGTACTACCAAACCCTCAATCAAGGCGGTTATGTACCGGTGGTACGCGTTTACAACAGTGCCGGCGGCGAAGACATAAACAGCATCTACCAACGCGCCATCGACGAAGGCGCGGGCATGGTGGTTGGCCCACTCGATAAAACTCAAGTGGCTGAGCTCAACCTCAATCTGCAGCTGCCAGTGCCAACCTTAGCCCTGAATTACAACGACGGCCTTGGTGACAACGCCGCTGGGCTCTATCAATTTGGTCTCGCCATTGAAGACGAAGCTCGCCAAGCCGCCCAGCGAGCATTTCTTGAAGGCCATCGCCACGCAATGACTCTCACACCTCGCTCAAACAGGGGCCAGCGCGCCGCAGACGCTTTTGCTCAGGAGTGGGAGACACTCGGTGGTAAAGTGGTGCAAAGCAGCCATTATCGCGGTTCTGGCGATTTTTCTAAGGTGATTCAAAATTCGCTGAATGTAGACGAAAGCCGTCAGCGCGCCAGAGATATTCGCGCCCTTTTTGGTCGCATTGAATTCGAACCTAGGCGACGCGACGATATCGATATGATTTTTCTCGATGCTAACCCACGCGATGCGCGCCAAATAAAGCCTACCTTGGCTTTTCACTATGCAAGTAAGCTACCTGTATACGCTACGCGCAACATTTATTCTGGCCGCGCCAACCCTAAAGCCGATCGCGATTTAAATGGCATTCGCTTCAGCACCCTGCCTTGGTTTTTTGATCAGCACAGCCTTGAGAAGCAAGCCATCGTTGAATCTGCCAAGGCGTCTCCGGCTTATCACAGCCTCTATGCCTTGGGTCTAGATGCTTACCACCTTTACCCTCGTCTTCGGCAATTGGCTGAGGTTCCTCTCGCCAGACTATATGGCTCGACAGGACGCTTGAGTTTAAAAGACAATAATACCGTACTCAGAGAACAAACTTGGGCGCAAATCAGCCGAGGCCGAGCGCGTGAGCTCACGGGCTTGGTGAACGAGTTCAAACCCTAGAAAAAATACCCCGAGGCGATAATGAAAAGGACTTCATTACACTCCGCAAAATTAGGCCGAGAGGCCGAACGCTATGCGGAACAATATTTGGTAAACCGAGGTCTCACTTTCAGGCAGCGTAATTTCTGTAAGCCCTGCGGCGAAATAGATCTCATCATGCAAGATCGCTCAAGCCTAGTGTTTGTGGAAGTTAAACTGCGTAAACAGGGGCAACAAGTGAGTGCCTTAGAATCAATAAATCGGCGCAAGCAGCAACGGCTGATTAAAACCGCTCACTGGTATTTACAGAGCTTAAAATTGAGCCACTTGTGCAACTGTCGATTCGATGTTATTGCCATTGAGCACAATAGCAGAGAGAATGCGGCCTTGGGCTTAGTGCCCACCGGTTTAGACTGGATTAAAAACGCTTTTTTAGCTAACTGAAATCATCATTAACACAGAAGTATCGGACCAACAGAATGAGTGAAACAGACGAGCTAGAACAACGAGTTATCACCTTGTTCCATGAGAGCATTGAGGCCAAAATGCAGGCCGGCGAAAGTTTAGCGCCACTCATTGGCGAAGCCAGCCAAATGATTGTTCACTCTTTGCTAAACGGCAACAAAATTATCTGCTGCGGCAACGGTTTTGCCGCCGCCCACGCACAGCTGTTTGCGGCCAGCCTGATCAATCGCTTTGAAAAAGAACGCCCCAGCTTGCCCGCTATCGCACTGGGCACAGACGCCACCGTACAATCGTCAATCGCCTCTGAATACAGCTTTAACCAAGTGTATGCCAAACAAATACGCGCCCTGGGGCAACCCGGCGACTTACTTTTGTTGATAGGCAACTCTGGAAAACAAAGCAGCTTAGTGCAAGCGGCTCAAGCAGCACACGACAGAGAGATGGGCGTTATTGCCCTCACGGGGCCCGAAGGTGGCGACGCCTCAGCCCTGCTAGACGACGTTAACGACATTGAACTCAGCATTAATATTGGGTCGCAAACTCGAGTGCACGAAATCCAACTATTGGTTTTGCTCTGCCTTTGCGACCTGATCGACAGTCAACTTTTTGGGAGTTAAGTATTACTATGAATGCTTTACCAGCAGTTTTTATTACCCGCGCAAAAAAAACCCTAACAAGGGTTTTCATCGCCAGCTTGATAACAGTATCAGGCTGTAGCTCACTAATTAACGCCACTTCGGAAGAGCCCATTAACGTTCACCCAGGTAAGCGCACCGTTGGCACCATGATCGACGATGAGCAACTGGAAACAATTGCCAAAGTGAACTTGAAGAAGGCCAGCGAAGCCTTAAAACACGCCCACATCAACGTTACGAGCTATAACGGCGTGGTTTTGCTCACTGGCCAAGTGGTTGACAATAACAGCCGTGAGTTAGCGGCCAATACCGTTAAGGCTATCCCTAAATCTCGTCAGGTGTATAACGAACTGCAGGTGCAGGGCAAGACTTCCGTGCTCGCAAGAAGCAGCGACACATGGCTCACTACAAAGGTCAAAAGCCGACTTATCGCCGAGAAAAATCTAGAGGGGCGACGAATTAAAGTGGTTACTGAAGACGGTGTTGTTTACTTGATGGGCTTGTTGTCGCGTCAGGAAGCTGAGATAGCTTCGGAAATATCGCGCACGACCGGCGGTGTTCAAAAAGTTGTTAAAGCCGTTGAATATATTGATTAGTGACTTGTGCTTGGCTAAGAATACCAGCCAGTAGCTCTGTTTCTCTTTTCGTGACGAGCCCAACTAAGTAATAAAAAAGGGGATGCTTCATTAAATGAACATCCCCTTTTTTATTCTCGGTAAAAACCAATCAGCAATTAGCAATTAGCAATTAGCAATTAGCAATTAGCAATTAGCGTTCAATCGCAATGGCCGTTGCTTCACCACCACCAATGCACAAACTCGCCACACCTTTAGATTTGCCATAGGTTTCCAAGGCCGCTATGAGTGTCACTATAATACGTGCACCAGAAGTACCTAGAGGGTGACCCAAAGCACAGGCTCCACCGTGCACGTTGACTTTTTCATGAGGGATAGAGAGTTCTTTCATCCCCGCCATGGCCACAACCGCAAATGCTTCGTTAATTTCAAACAGGTCAACGTCATCAGTCGTCCAGCCTGCATTTTCAATCAAGCGGTTCATTGCGCCAACCGGGGCCGTAGTAAACCACTCGGGTGCTTGAGCGTGCTGACTATGGCCTTTGATGCTTGCGAGTATTTTGATGCCACGCGCTTCGGCATCCGATTTACGCATCAAAACCAGGGCTGCAGCACCATCTGAGATAGAGCTGGCATTGGCGGCCGTCACCGTGCCGTCCTTTTTAAACGCGGGTTTCAAGCTAGGAATTTTCTCTGGGCGGGCCTTGCCGGGCTGCTCATCGACAGACACAAGAGTTTCACCACGACGTGTTTTTAAGCTCACAGGTGTTACTTCGCGATCGAACTTGCCTTCGTCAATTGCTCGGTTTGCCCGCGCCAGTGATTCAATGGCAAATGCGTCTTGTTGCTCACGAGTGAAGTCATATTTGTCGGCGCACAACTCACCAAAAGCCCCCATCAAACCACCTTCATAGGCATCTTGCAGGCCGTCCATAAACATATGATCAAGTACTTCTCCATGCCCCAAGCGATAGCCGCCGCGAGCCTTTGGTAGCAAATAAGGAGCGTTACTCATACTCTCCATGCCGCCGGCAACCACGATATTGGTGTTGCCCAACGCCAGTGAATCACAGGCCATCATCACGGTTTTCATACCGGAGCCACAGACTTTATTCACAGTGGTGCAAGGCACACTATTTGGTACGCCTGCACCAATAGCCGCCTGACGTGCTGGGGCTTGGCCCACACCGGCGGGCAATACACAGCCCATCAGCACTTCGTCCACATCACTGCCCTCAAGGCCAGCATCTTTAAGGGCACCCGCAATCGCGGCTGAGCCTAAAAACGTGGCACTTACGTCTGCAAAATCGCCCTGCATTCCACCCATTGGGGTGCGGGCTATGCCCACAATCACTACTGCATCAGTCATCGCTCGTATCCTTGTCCGTATCGGTCTATTTGAATTAGGCTATTCTATTTTTGGCCGTATTATAGCAACGGCAAGCGCAATAGCCACCGCTGTGGATATCTGCAGCGGCCTAGCCGGAATATGAGTTGCATGGAATAAAGGCCATGCTAGTATCGTCTCATCATTTTACTCAAAGGAATTTTTTTCATGGAAATATCAACCATTGTGACCTTGGTAATCATTGCCGCGCTGGTATTTTATGTCATTGGGGTTTTCAACCAATTAGTGGCCCTTAAAAATCGCTTTGAAAATGCCTTTTCACAAATTGAGGTGCAACTAAAAAGGCGCTATGACCTAATTCCTAACTTGGTTGAGACCGCAAAAGGCTACCTTAAACATGAGAGCGAAACACTTGAAGCGGTAATTGCCGCGCGTAATCAAGCAATGAGCGGCCTACAAGCCGCCGCGGGCGACCCAGGCAGTGCCGAGGCCATTGGCCAGCTCAGCGGCGCAGAAGGCCTGCTAGGCAGCGCCATGGGGCGTTTGAATGTGGTGATGGAAGCCTATCCAGATTTGAAGGCCAACCAAAACATGATGCAAGTCTCCGAGGAATTAACCAGCACTGAGAATAAGGTGTCATTTTCGAGACAGGCATTTAACGATGCCGTTACCTCTTACAACACTTACAAACAGAGCTTTCCACAAAACTTTTTTGCCACCAAGTTTGGTCATGGCAAAGATGCCGCTCTGTTAGAATTTGCCGACAGCGCAGAAATTCAAGCCGCACCCAAAATCGCCTTCTAGATGAATTTTTTCGAGCACCAAGACCAAGCTAAACGCAATACCACCCGACTGATGGTATTTTTGGTTTTGGCCGTAGCCAGCCTTATTGCCATGACGGTTCTCTTGGTCGCCGCCGTTATTATTTTCCAAGCGGGCGACACCTACCCTCCCGACCAGAGCTTGGTTGATATTTTATTGCAAACCCTTGAGCCCAAGTTACTGCTCACTGTCGCCGCATGTGTTGTAGCGGTGGTGGCTTTGGCAAGCCTCTACAAGTTAGCGCAGCTTTCTGGTGGCGGGCAGGCTGTGGCGGAATCAATGGGCGGAAAACTCCTAAATCAAAGTAGCTCAGACGCCAACGAAAGAAAAATACTCAACGTGGTTGAAGAGATGGCCATTGCCTCCGGCACGCCTGTGCCACCCGTCTATCTTTTAGACGAAGCTGGCATCAATGCTTTTGCCGCAGGCTATCAAGCTCAGGACGCAGTCATAGGCGTTACCCGGGGCTGCATAGAGGTTCTGTCTCGAGAAGAACTACAGGGCGTTGTAGCTCATGAATTCAGCCATATATTACACGGGGATATGCGTCTCAATATTCGCTTGGTCGGCATACTTCACGGCATTTTGGTCATTGGCCTCATTGGTTATCTTATCTTCCGAAGTGGCGCCTTTGCCGGGCGCAGCCGATCCAGCCGCAACAACGGCGGTATAGCTCTGGGGGTTTTTGGTTTGGGCGCAGCTCTCATGGTAATTGGCTACGCTGGAACGTTTTTTGGCAAATTAATTAAAGCTGCGGTCAGTCGCCAGAGAGAATATTTGGCCGACGCCTCTGCAGTACAGTTTTCCCGAAACCCAGCAGGCATTACGGGCGCCTTAAAAAAAATTGGCGGGTATGAAGAGGGTTCTCTACTGCAGAATGAAAATGCAGCTGAATTCAGTCACATGTATTTTGGCGAGGGCGTGCACAGCTTTTTTGGCTTACTGTCGACCCACCCTCCACTTGCCGATCGCATTGGGCGCCTAGACCCTCAGTGGAAAGGTCAGTTCGACCACGTCTCGGCGAGCAATACGAATAGTCAAAGCTCACAATCTAATTTTTCGGGCGGCGAACAGACTTCTGGCATTGGCGGATCTCCAAGCAGCAAACCCAGCCCTCAACACTTCCCTGAGTCTTCGCAGGCCGCGGGCACACCCAGTGCCATCGACAGCATCGGGCAACCTACTCCCGCGCATTTAAACTACGCACACCAACTCATTGAATCTCTGCCTAAGCCAGTACGCGAAGCCGCTAGAGACTCATTTTCGGCCCGCGCCCTGGTCTACAATTTGTTAATTAGCAAAAACCCTGTGGTGGCCGACAAGCAGCGTAGAATACTGAAAGAAAATGCTCACCCCGCGGTGGTAAAATATACTCAAACCCTAAGCGCGGCGATGGAAAAACTGCCCGCAGAAACTCGCCTGCCTATACTTGAGTTGAGTATTCCCGCAATAAAAATGATGTCCGAGAGACAGTATGAGGTATTTAAACGCACCCTTGTTCTGCTTATTCAGGCCGATCAAACAGTAGAGCTATTTGAGTGGGCGATTTACCGAATTCTGCGACATAACGTTGAGCCTCAAGCCCATAACACACCCACCAATAAGTCACTACAGTCTCTTAAAGACCATGTTGAGCGCTTATTGTCAGCGCTAGCCCACGCGGGTCACGCTGATAATGATGGCGCATTTAGGGCATTTAACACGGCCCGCGACCAACTGCCTTTGGGTAACTTGTCACTAGCGAGAGTAGAAGACATCAACTTTCCTCAGCTTGACGGTATCGTGGTTCAACTCAAGCAGCTTAAACCACTGCAAAAACCGCTATTACTGAAAGCAATGGCGGCGTGTATCAGTCACGATGGAAAGGTTACTGCAGAAGAGGCGGAGCTGTTTAGAGCGGTGGCAGACAGTTTAGACTGCCCAGTACCACCGCTACTCCCAGAGCAAAGTTTGCGTTAAAGGATTCTAATCAACGTAAACGGGGCCAACTCCCAGGCCCCAGATAATCACAGTACCAACTCGCACCACAACCATCATAACCAAAGCGATGGTTACCACTGAGCTGGCATACATAAAGGCGCGCTCTTTCGAGATATTCATCAAAATCGGAATACCTTGGTATATCAGATAAATGGAATAACACCCGGCGATAAGCGTGGCCACTGCATTCACCCAGAGCTCTGGATATACACCTACCACTCCCACTAAAAGCACTGGGGTAGAGATGTAAACGGCCAAAGCAGTACCTTCGTAGTGACGGGTTGCTGCATCTTCTTGAACACCGTAGGTAAGAGACATCCAGTTGATGAACTCACCCAACACATAGACACCCGCCATCAGCGCAAAATAGCTCAATATACACAGCGTCAGAGCGCTTTCGGCGGTGAGTTTAACGATGCTGCCGTCACCAATACTCCAACCCACTTGAGTAACCCCGTAGTAGGTTGCCATTGGGAAGATCAACGCTAGGAATGGAACATGACTGAAAAAAACTTGCGCGAATGAATGCCGCTCATTGCGAATGGCTTTCCACTCCCGATCTGGGTGCAACAAAATTCCGAGGGTGTGTTCCAATATGGCCATAAGACTTCCTTAGATGATTCGTCGCGAACAAGCCTTGGGCTCGTCACGATTGATAAAAGTGTTATCTCAATATGCAGATATATTTAAGTATAGGCGTGTGCCGTGCTCATACCAACGCTTATTAGAGCTCTAGTTGATATACATCACTTATGGAAGCCCAGCTATTTAACCACTCGCAAACTAGGTCGCTTACCAGCCGCAGGTTCGGCACTGCTGGTTTCAATTTTCAGCTTCGGTTTGGACTTCTTAGGTTTAGGCGGCTCTGGCTCAGAGTCAGTATCCACTTCAAAAATCATACCCTGGCCATTTTCACGAGCATATATTCCCAAAATACTTTGAGTTGGCACGTAAATATCGGTAGGAATGCCCCCAAAACGAGCATTAAAGGCAACATACTCATTGTCCATTTGCAGCTCGAGTACCGCAGACGGATTAATATTAAGCACAATTTGGCCGTCTTTATTGACGTGCTCCAGCGGTACTTGAACGCCGTCGAAATGCGTATCTACAAGAATATAGGGTGTGCAATCATTATCCACAATCCACTCATAGAGCGCGCGAATAAGATAAGGCCTGCTGGATGTCATACTCATAGGGTTCTGCTGTTTTACCGACGGATATAGATGGTTTTGAACAAGGCTACTATATAAAAAAGGGGCGAATGCTTCACCCCTTTTTATCTAACTAACCAGAATAGTTTGCGCTCAATTAAAAGCGCATTTCTCTTTCATAGTCAGTCAAACTTTCAATGAACGAGTCACGGGCAAAAATTCGCTCCATGTAATCCATCAATGGCTGTGACTGCTTGGTTTTAGTCAATTTGATATCCAATAACTCAAGACGCCATAAAATCGGCCCTAAGCAGCAATCAACCAAGGTAAACTCTTCACTCATGAAATAGTCTTTTTCGGCAAAAATTGGCGCGACAGCCAATAGACTTTCCTTAAGTTCTTTGCGAGCTTTAGTCACGGCTTCTTTGCTTTTGCTGTGCAAAACAACGTCAACTAGAGGTGCCCAATCTTTTTCGATACGGTGCATCCAGAGACGACTTTCAGCTCTGGCTACAGGGTATACAGGCAGCAGCGGAGGATGCGGGAAACGCTCGTCCAAGTACTCCATCATCACCTTCGATTCATACAACACCAGATCGCGGTCAACCAGAGTAGGCAATGAATTGTAAGGGTTCAGGTCGGCAAGCTCAGTAGGCTTGTGTCTTGGATCTACATCAACAACATCTACTGATACGCCTTTTTCCGCCAATACAATGCGCACACGATGACTGTAGTGATCTCGGCCATCAGAAAAATACGTCATAGATGATCGTTTAGTGACCACACCCATGGTTTCCACCTCAATTTAATTTACAAATAAAACAACAAACGGGCGACCCTATCTAGAGGGCCGCCCGCAATTCAAATTTAGCTCTAGCTAGTGAACGTCTTTCCAATATTCACGGTTCAGCAAATAAGTGAAAACAAACAATAGCAAGATAAACAACAGTACATAAATGCCCATGCTCTTACGTGTTTCAGCAATGGGCTCGGCAACATACTCAAGGAAATTCACCAAGTCGTATGTCGCACGGTCAAATTCTTCTTTGTCCATTGAACCTTTAATGGCGCCAACCTTCAGGCTACCACAAGCTTCGTCCATCACTGGCTCACCGAGGTCATCGCGCTCAACCTGACCGTGTGAGTCTAACTTAGGGCCAGGAGCACACTCGGGCACGCCTTGCAGCTCCATCATCACATGAGGCATGGCAACTTTATCAAAAACCTTGTTGTTCACACCTGTGGGACGAGTTTCATCAACGTAGAAATTACGCAAGTAAGTATAGAGCCACTCGGGAGAGCGCGCTCGCGCGACTAAGGTAAGGTCTGGTGGAGTTGCACCAAACCAGGCCTTAGACTTACGTGAGTCCATTGGAATGGTCATCAAATCGCCAATGCGCTGATCGCCCTGCACCAGAGTATCCATCATTAAGTCATGAGGAATATCTAGATCGTCAGCCACGCGCCCAAAACGAGAATATTTGGCAGAGTGGCAACCCATGCAGTAGCTGGTGAAATATTTCGCACCGCGCTGCAAAGACGCTTTATTGGTGAGATCTGGCTCCATAACGTCGCACTCAATCGTGCCACAAGACAAACCTTCAGCGCCCACCGCTTTAATTGGAATGATGGTCATCGCCAAGAACAGAATGAACCCGCCCCAAACCAAACCAGCACTCAAACCTTTAGGTTGCACACGCTCTGGCTCAGGACGACACTTCTCGCGAGTGGTCCAATAAGGCATTGCTAGGAAATAAGCGAAATAAATCACTGTGCAAATCTGTGCCAGTGCAGTGCGACCAGGAGTCGGTGATTTCACACCCAAGTAACCCAAAATCACAAACGCAGCAGAGAAGACCAGAAGTGCAATACGGCTAAAGTTGCCTTTATAGCGCATTGACTTAACAGGACTGCGGTCCAACCAAGGCAGCACAAACAAGATAGCAATTGCAGCACCCATCGCAATCAAACCTAGGAACTTGGAGTTCATTGGACCGATATCGAAGGTGATCGCCCGCAAAATCGCGTAGAACGGCGTGAAGTACCAGACCGGCGCAATGTGTGTCGGCGTTTTCAGATTGTTTGCTTCTTCAAAGTTAGCGTATTCAAGGAAGAACCCGCCCATCTCTGGCATAAAGAAGATAACAAAACAGAATGCAAACAAGAACACCGCGATACCCACAAGGTCGTGAACCGTGTAGTAAGGGTGGAAGGCAACACCGTCTAAGGGAATGCCATTCTCGTCTTTATGCTTTTTAATATCTACGCCGTCAGGGTTGTTGGAACCCACTTCGTGTAGGGCCAACAAGTGGAGAACCACTAGAGCCAGTAGCACGATGGGCAACGCTACCACATGCAAAGAGAAGAAGCGGTTGAGAGTAACACCTGAAATCAGGAAGTCACCACGAATCCACTGAACGAGGTCATCACCCACAACTGGGATGGCGCCAAACAGCGATACAATAACCTGAGCCCCCCAATAAGACATTTGGCCCCATGGAAGCACATAGCCCATGAAGGCTTCTGCCATCAGCGCTACGTATATGGTCATACCAAAGATCCACACCAGCTCGCGAGGCGCTTTATAAGAGCCGTACATCAAACCGCGGAACATGTGCAGGTAAACCACCATGAAAAACGCTGAGGCACCCGTGGAGTGCATATAGCGTATGAGCCAGCCGTAGTCTACATCTCGCATGATGTATTCAACTGAGGCAAACGCCCCTTCAGCCGTGGGGTTAAAGCTCATGGTAAGCCAAATGCCAGTCAGCAGTTGGTTAACCAATACTAAGAGAGACAGTACTCCAAAAAAGTACCAAAAGTTAAAATTCTTCGGCGCATAATACTTCGCCATGTGAGTGTCCCAAGCACGCTGCACTGGTAAGCGCGCATCCACCCAAGTCCACAATCCGGTCAGCCAGTTTGTCATATTACGCCTCCTGATCCACGCCGATAACTAAGATTGCATCACCATCATAAGAATGGGGTGGCACTTCCAAGTTAGTTGGGGCTGGTACCCCTTTATATACACGACCGGCCAAATCAAATTTTGAACCGTGACACGGGCAGAAGAAACCGCCCAGCCATTCGCTGCCGCCTAAGTCTGCAGCACCCACTTCCGGGCGATACATGGGTGCGCAACCCAAGTGAGTGCACAAGCCTAGCAACACCAAAAGTTCTTCTCTGATGGCCCGGTGATTCTTGGCATATTCGGGTTGTTGAGGTTGTTCTGATTGCGGGTCGGCGACTAGGTCGTCCATTTTTGCCAGGTTGGCAAGAGTCTCAGCTGTACGACGCACAACATATACAGGCTTTCCGCGCCACTCAACGGTAATCATCTGACCTGGTTCAATTTTACTGATATTCGCTTTAACCGGTGCACCAGCGGCTTTCGCCTTGGCACTAGGGTTCCAAGACCCTACAAACGGTACGGCAACAGCCACAGCGCCTGCTGCACCCACTACCGAAGTAGCTGCGGTCAAAAAACGACGACGCCCTTCATTTACTCCGTCACGACTCATGACGTTCTTCCCCCATCTCAACGAAACCCCGGACCAGATACTGGACGCTAAGCCCTAGACTAAATAGCTTGAGCACGGCCACCAGTAACTAACTGAATTTCAAAGATTTAAATTAATTTTTATAAATCAAAAAACCGCCCAATAATAGAGAAATTAGGCTTAGCTTACAAGGATAAGCATCCCCGAGAACACGCTGTTCTTGGGTAGAGTGCAAAAAAAACGCCCGGACTGTACCAGTCTGAGCGTTTTTCGAGCGATCCGCGAGGCTGGCAAATACCAGCCAACACTTTAACGCTTGGAGAACTGTGGCTTCTTACGTGCTTTACGCAGACCCACTTTCTTACGTTCAACTTCACGTGCATCACGTGTTACGTAACCAGCGGCACGCAGTGATTGACGCAAGGTCTCATCATAAGACATCAAGGCACGAGTCAGGCCGTGACGGATAGCACCCGCCTGACCAAAACTACCACCGCCTTTAACGGATACGTTTAAATCGAACTTTTCAACCATATCAACCAACTCAAGTGGTTGACGAACGATCATACGCGCCACTTCACGACCAAAGTACTCATCTAAAGAGCGATCGTTAATAGTGATTACACCGCTGCCGGCTGTCAAAAATACGCGCGCGGTAGAGGTTTTGCGTCGACCTGTACCGTAATATTGTGTAGCTGCCATCTTTGTAGCTCCGGGTTAGATATTCAGTTCTTGAGGTTGCTGAGCGGCGTGCGGGTGAGTTGCACCAGCATACACTTTCAACTTCTTAAGCATTGCACGACCCAGAGGGCCTCTAGGGAGCATGCCCTTTACTGCAATCTGAATAGGGTCTGTAGGGTGTAAAGCAACTAACTTCTCGAAGCTAGTGGTCTTCAAACCGCCAATGTACCCAGAGTGACGATAGTACAGCTTATCAGTCATCTTTTTGCCTGTTACGCGAACTTTCTCAGCGTTAACGACAACGATGTAATCCCCTGTATCAACATGGGGGGTAAATTCAGGTTTATGCTTACCGCGCAAACGGTGGGCAATTTCTGCAGCCATACGGCCGAGAACTTTGTCCTCTGCATCCACCACGAACCAGTCGTGAGTAACTGATTCGGAGTTGGCACTAATAGTCTTCATGTTATCTGCCTTACGTTAGGGTTCCGTGCGGAAGCAAATTTGCCTCCAATAAAACCCTGTAATTGATCCGAAAAATAGGAGCGCGGATTCTAAGCGTTATTTGGCGGGGATACAAGGGGTATTGGTATTAATTTCTGGGGTGCATTGAATGCTGGATCGGACTATACCTGTGCTAGACCGAACTATACCTGCGCCAGACCGGAGAGAGACCTCGGTTTAGCCGCGCCTTGTGGTATGTCCCGCCCGAGCGCACGCCTCCCCCCTCTGACCAACCCGCTGCGGAACTCGCAAGGAGACGCTCAGACAGTCCTCGCTCAAATGACGTTGGTCAGAGGGGGAAGGCTACAAACGCGCTCTAAATGGGCGGAACATACCACAAGCCACGACTAAACCTACCCAAGCACCACGGAACCACTAGCTGGGATGAAAACCACCAAAAAAAGCAAATCACGAACGAAATTGAGGCAACTAACCATAGCACCTAAATACACGTGAAAACCCCTCGAACCTATGGCCGGTGGGGCTCAGCCAGATATTCGTGGCTCTGCATCTCAAGTAGACGACTGGTGGTTCTTTCAAACTCGAAATCTAATTTGCCGCCGGCGTACAGGTCTTGCAGCGGCTTCGCTGCGGAAATCACCACTTTTACATTACGGTCGTAGAACTCGTCCACCATACTGATGAAGCGACGCGCTTGATCATCCGTCGCCCCTCCCATCTGAGGCACATTGGCCACCAGTACGGCGTGATATTCTTTTGCTAATTCAATGTAATCGTATTGTGAGCGCGGACCATCACAAAGCACGGAGAAGTCGAACCATACAACATCTTCTGCCTCATAACGCGCACAGAAACTACGGCCTTCTATAGAAAGCTCGACATTCGCCCTCATCTCTTCCATATCCGGAACAAGACTTTCAAAACTCGCCAGCAAACTCGCATCTGCCGCGGCATCCAAAGGAGAATGGTACAACTCGGCTTGCTCCAATGCTCGAAGCCTATAATCAACACCCCCATCCACATTCACCACCTGCGTATGGAGATTAAGCAAAGCGATAGCCGGCAGAAAGCGCTCACGCTGCAAGCCGTCTTTATATAGACCGTCAGGAACAATATTCGACGTGGCCACCAAACTTACACCGCGACGGAACAGCGCATCCATCAGAGTTCCGAGAATCATAGCGTCAGTAATATCGGAAACAAAAAACTCATCAAAACAGATAATACGGGCTTCCGAACTGATTCGGTCAGCCACAACCTCCAGAGGGTTCTTCTCCCCATCCAGAGAATTCAGCTCCTGATGTACTCGGCGCATAAAACGATGGAAGTGCGCACGCATCTTCTCCTTGAACGGCAAACTTTCATAAAAGTTGTCCATCAAGTACGTCTTACCGCGCCCCACGCCGCCCCAAAAATACAGCCCTCTCTCAGGAGTCACCTTACCCTGCCCAAACACCTTCCCCACAAGCACAGCAAGCGTGCCGCGCTTGAGTTCAGCTTCTCGCGCAGCCACAAGGCGGTGATAGAGATTTTCCAGGTGTTCAACCGCCTCTTCTTGAGCGGCATCGTAATTAAACCCGTCTTTCTTAAGATCACGCTGATAGCGTTGACGCGGAGTAGAATTCATATTTTTCAAATTACTTATAAAGTGATAAAAAAAGCTTAAACAGAGTCACCCGCCAGATCCAGCTGCGTTACTCGTCCAATTGCCCCAAATCAAAAAAGATCACATCAGGTAGGTCCAGTGGTGCTCCCTGCCTTGTTGCGCCCATTCAGAACGCGTCTTTCGCTTAAAGCGCCTACTTTTGGTAACCTTCCCCTTCTGACCAACGTCTTTTAGCGAGGACTGTCTGAGCGTCTTCTTGCGAGTTCCGCAGCGGGTTGGTCAGAAGGGGGAGGCGTGCGTTCGGGCGCAACAAGGTAGGGAGCACCACGGGACCGGGGTTTAGCTCCGGGCCAAACTTAGCACCGCCTCTCACCTCTCACCTAAGCACCAAAAGAACTACCCAAACAAACCCTCAAGCTCCCCAACAAACGACCTCTTAAAATCCACCAAAGCCCCATGAAAGAAATGGCTTGCCTCATCGAAGCGAATCAAAGAAACCTCAGACTCCAGCCCATCGACCCACCTATATACACCTGGTACATCCACCAACTCATCCTTCCCGCCTTGAATGACACAAACAGAGCAAGGAAAGCGCCCATCCTGATCATAGCTATAGCGCTCAACCGGCGGAGCCACCAAAGTTAAGTGCGCCAGAGAAATGCCCAACACACCCGACAAACGGAAACTAGCCGCCGCTGCCACAGCCGAGCCGAAAGAAAAACCCGCCAACAACAAATTAGACCCAGAACACACCGACGAAACCCACTCAACAATGGCCAAAGCGTCATCCACCTCACCTCGAGCCTCATCGTATACACCCTCACTTCCGCCCACCCCACGGAAATTAAAGCGAACCACCGGCACACCCAGATCTCGATAACTGCGCACCAAAGTGGTTACCACCTTATTATTCATCGTGCCGCCATGCTGCGGGTGCGGGTGACAAACCACCGCCACATAGCCCTTACCCAACAAAACCCCACCAGCAGAGGCTCGAGTAACAATCGCCGCCAACTCACCGGCGGGACCGGGAACCTGAACAGCCAGCTCAGAGCCTGCAGAAGCTTGGTCGACAAACACACCCTGCTCAAAATTTACCACACTCACCCTCATGCCCCTCATTTAAACCGATTCAAAACTCATTAAGCGCGCCATTGTAGGCGAATCTGAGTTTTATGCGTTAATTTCTAATTTTCTTCCCATAAAAAGGCTTATAATAAATGAAGTGCATATGACATTCAGGCGCCTCAGCTCGCAAACAAGCACCTGATTTTAACCAAAGGAGATACCCGTGTTTTCACTTAGCACCCTAATCATCACCGCTCTAGTGTGCGGCCTTAGCGGCTGCGCACTAGGCGCCCTGCTCACTCGAAGCTCTCAACCGCAACAGCAAAGCCGTGACCTAGAACAGCGACTACAGCAAGCTGAAGACAAATTAGGCGACTATCAAAAAGAAGTCAGCGATCATTTTGCACAAACCTCACAACTGGTCAACGGCCTAACCCAAAGCTACAAAGATGTGCATGAGTATCTGGCCAACAGCGCACTGAAGCTCACCGACCCCGCCATTAGTCAGCGTATGCTGGAAGCTGCGCAAGGCAACTTAAATGAAGGCGAAGAACTTGTCATCAACGAAGACAACGTAGAAATTCCGCGTGACTGGGCACCCAAAGCACCCGGACAAACCGGAGGTCTCAGCGAGGAATACGGCTTAAAAGAGGAACACGAAGAAGACGAAAAATCTACAGCTCAGGCCAGCTAAACAGAACTTCAATTAAGCGGGAATAAAAACTTTGTCGGCATTTCGTTTCGTTAAATACATTGGGTGGCCCACGATAACTGGGCTACTATTTGCCGCTTGCATTCTGTTGCTATTTCCAAAACTGCAAGATAAATCAACAGACGAAAACGGCAGCAACTCGCCCTTTAGCCTCAACGCCCTCAGCCCCAATGCAGGCAACGGCTGGGAAGGCCCGGCCTCTTACTCAGAGGCCGTCAGAAGAGCAACGCCCGCCGTCGTAAACATCTACACTCGCAAGCGCACTCAAGTGCCTCAGCACCGTTTAATGCGCGACCCTGTCTATCGCCATTTTTTCAACAGTGCCAACATTCCAAGCCAGGAAAGAATGGCATCGGCTCTGGGCTCGGGCGTCATCATTAATACCAACGGTTACCTGCTGACCAACTACCATGTGGTAAAAGGCGCAGAAGAAATTGTTGTTCTCTTACAAGATGGACGAGAAGCTCACGCCAGCTTAGTTGGTACCGACGAAGACAGCGACCTGGCCGTACTAAAAATCACCTTAGACAACTTAACGGCAATACCCATCGGCTCTCCAAACGACATAGAGGTGGGCGACGTGGCGCTCGCCATTGGCAACCCTTTTGGCGTTGGACAAACGGTTACACAAGGTATTATCAGCGCAAAAGGTCGATTTGGCCTAGGCCTAAACCGCTATGAAAACTTCATACAAACAGACGCTGCGATCAACCCCGGAAGCTCTGGTGGAGCACTGGTTGATGCCTACGGCAATTTAGTGGGCATCAACACCGCCGTACTGGATAAGTCCAACACAGGCAGTGGTAATTCTGTTGGCATAGGCTTTGCCATTCCTGCCGACACCGCAATAAACGCACTCAACGATATTGTTGAACACGGCCGAGTGGTGAGAGGCTGGTTAGGCATTGAAGCGCGCCCCTTAAGCCCGCAACAAATTGAAGCGGCGGGTATAGGCAACGTCAACGGCATGATGATCAGCGCTATTTATAGCAACGGCCCAGCTCACAAGGCAGGCCTTTTGCCCGGCGACGTGATCACTCACATCAATCAAAAACCAGTAAGTGACGGCCGTCTGAGCATGCTGCAAGTGGCGCAAATTCCCCCGGGCGAAGACATCACCATTAAGGTGATGCGCAGCGGTACCCCAATTGAATTGAAAGCCACCATGGGCACTCGGCCCTTGGCTTCGAGCTAAAAGCGCTAGGGCTTGATGCGGTACTCTGCTGAACGAGCATGAGCTTCTAGAGATTCACCTCGAGCAAGAACTGACGCCGTCTTACCCAATTCAGAAGCCCCTTCGGGGGAGCACATAATCAATGAGCTACGCTTTTGAAAATCGTAAACACCCAAAGGCGATGAAAAACGAGCCGTACCTGAGGTGGGCAGAACGTGATTGGGGCCAGCACAATAATCGCCCAAAGCTTCCGCCGTATGACGGCCCATAAAAATGGCCCCAGCGTGCTTGATCATAGGCAACAAAGATTCTGGATCAGCCACCGACAATTCCAAGTGTTCGGGGGCAATGCGATTAGACACCTCAATCGCCTGCTCGAGATTCTCAACTTTAATCATCGCCCCGCGTGCGGCGATCGACTGACGCACAATATCGCTCCGCGCCAAAGTGGGCATCAATGCATCAATAGATGCCTGCACTTTTTTTAGAAAATCAGCGTCGGGGGAAATCAATATCGACTGCGCCTGCTCATCGTGCTCGGCCTGAGAAAATAGATCCATCGCTATCCAGTCTGGGTCAGTCTGCCCATCACAGATAATTAGAATTTCCGATGGGCCCGCAATCATATCAATTGCCACCTCACCAAATACCGAACGCTTTGCCGTGGCCACATAAATATTGCCAGGGCCCACTATTTTATCAACTTTTGGAATTGATTCAGTACCGAAGGCTAAGGCCGCAATCGCCTGCGCTCCGCCCACAGTAAATACTTGATCGACACCTGCAATAGCGGCAGCGGCAAACACCATCTCATTCACCTCCCCTCGGGGAGTGGGTACCGTCATAACAATCTGCTCAACTCCTGCCACTTTCGCTGGAATGGCATTCATCAATACCGATGAAGGGTAAGAGGCTTTGCCTCCGGGCACGTAAATGCCCACCTTTTCAATGGGAGATATTTTTTGCCCGAGAACCGTGCCATCAGCCTCAGTGTACTGCCAGGAATCTTGTTTCTGATGCTCATGGTATTGGCGAACTCGCTGGGCAGCCGCTTCTAATGCCCCGCGTTGCTCAGAAGTTATACTCTCCAAGGCAGCCTGCAAACGCTCTGCGGGCACTGTCAGCGTCGCCATACCGGCAACCATCAACTGATCAAAGCGAGCAGTGTAATCGAGCACAGCGTCATCGCCCCGGGCTTTTACATCCGCGAGAACAGAAGCCACAACGTCTGCAACGGCCGCATCAGAAACCGAATCCCAGGCCAGTAGAGCCGATAATTTCTCGTCAAAATCGGCCTGATCGGCATCGAGCACTCTCATTGTCACAGCATCACTCATGCCGACACCGAGACCGCTTTAGCAATGGCGTCAATAATGGTTTGAATACTCTGGTGCTTCATCTTCATAGAAGCTTTATTCACAATTAAACGAGAGCTTACATCGCAAATAAATTCACGGGGCTCAAGCCCGTTTGCCTTCAAGGTGTTGCCAGTGTCTACGATATCAACAATCTCATCAGCCAAATCCAGGATGGGTGCCAACTCCATTGCTCCGTAGAGCTTAATGATATCGGTTTGACGACCCTGTGAAGCGTAATAGTCTCGGGCAATGTTTACATATTTTGTGGCAACTTTAATGCGACCCGGCTTAGGCGGAACCCCTTTAATACCGGCCGTCATCAGCTGACAATGAGCAATATTCAAATCGAGCGGCTCATACAGTTCATCGGCACCGCTTTCCATTAAGGTGTCTTTACCCGCCACACCAATGTCAGCCGCACCAAACTTCACGTAGGTCGGAACATCCACGCCACGCAAAATTAATAAACGCACATTCGCAGCGCTCGTCTCAAAAGTGAGCTTGCGACTTTTACTGATGTCTTCCAAGGGCTCAATGCCCGCGGCCGCCAACATTGGCAAGGTTTCTTTCAGGATGCGCCCCTTGGTGAGCGCTATAGTAATCTGGGTCATCTTATTTACTTTTCACAATTCCAATAGAGAACAGGTTAGCCGGGCACGCGACGAATATTTGCGCCCAACTGATGCATCTTTTCTTCAATACATTCGTAGCCGCGATCAATATGGTAAATACGATCCACAAGGGTTTCACCTTCGGCAACAATACCAGCAATCACCAAGCTGGCGGAAGCCCGCAGGTCAGTGGCCATTACTGGCGCTCCCTTTAATCGCTCAACGCCTTTAATAATAGCGGTATTGCCTTCCAGTTTAATGTCGGCACCCATTCGATTAAGCTCATGGATTTGAATCAAACGGTTTTCGAAAATAGTTTCTACAACAGTTGAGGTGCCATCAGCCACGGCGTTCATTGCCGTAAACTGTGCCTGCATATCGGTTGGGAATGCAGGGTAAGGCGCTGTTCGCAAGTTCACTGGACGAGGTCGATTGCCCTTCATATCCAGCTCGATCCAGTCTTTACCTAAAGACAAATTTGCCCCGGCCTCTTCGAGCTTAAGTAACACCGACTCTAGAATAACACCGCAGGTGTCTTTCAGCTTTACTCGACCGCCACTTGCGGCGGCCGCCACAAGGTAAGTCCCAGTTTCAATTCGATCGGGCATAACTTTATAAGTACAGCCTGACAACTTTTCCACACCGTAAATCACCAGTGTATCAGTGCCAATACCTTCAATCTTTGCGCCCATCGCGACGAGACAATTAGCCAGGTCAACAATTTCAGGCTCCTTCGCAGCATTCTCTAAAACGGTTTTACCGTCGGCTAATACGGCGGCCATCAACAAATTCTCTGTGCCACCCACGGTCACAACGTCCATGAAAATGTGCGCGCCTTTCAAGCGGCCGTCTACTTTCGCACGGATGTAACCTTCATCAATCTCGATGATGGCACCCATCGCTTCTAAACCGCGTAAGTGAATATCAACCGGCCGACTGCCTATGGCACAACCACCTGGAAACGACACATTTGCCACTCCAAAATGGCTGAGCATCGGGCCCAAAACTAAAATCGATGCCCGCATGGTTTTCACCAGGTCATAAGGCGCGGTAAAGTCATTGATTGTTGTAGGGTCGATCTCTACACACATTTTCTCGTCAATAGTTACGTCAACACCCATGCAGCGCAATAAGGCTAGCATCGTTGTGACATCATTGAGATGAGGCATGTTGCAGATATGCATGGGGCCATCGGCCAAGAGAGTAGCCGCTAAAATTGGCAGTGCGGCGTTTTTTGACCCCGAAATGCGGATTTCCCCATTGACGGGGCCGCTACCTTTAATAATTAACTTATCCATAGTGCGCCTTAGCCGGCCTCTGCTGGAGTCAGAGTTTGCATATTAACGGCGTGAATAACTCCACTGGCGATGTGCTCAGACAGCACACCGTACACCAACTGCTGTTTTTTAACGGCATTTAAACCCTCGAATACCGAACTCACCACCACAACATTGACGTGACTACCTTCAATCTTAACTTGCGCCTGACTGTCGGCAATACTCGCTTCCAACAGTTCTTTTATCTCATTTGCCTGCATATAATTTCTCTTACTCTATTTTGTTGTTGTTTGGCTGACCTTCTAAGCTTGTTATTCTGCAGACCAGTCGGCAATTACCAGATCCATATTGCCACTGCTTTTCTTCATAGCCTGATAGAACTGAGTGCGAAACGTTATGCCCAAGTTAATGCCGTTCAACACAACATTCACCAGCTTCCAGTCGCCTTCCCGGTTAAGCTTCATGGTGTAAGACACCCGGTTAACACCATCGGGCCCACGAATTTCCTGAGCCACACTGATAGATTTCCGGCCACCAATCTCAGTTTTGGGCGGCACAATCGCAATCTGGCGATCGGCGTAGCTCGCCATGCCTTTGGCGTAAGTACTCACCAGACCATATTTAAATACCTCCGAAAAACGCTCGCGCTGCTCCGACGAAGCCTGCTTGGCATAACCACCCATAACACCGCGGGCAATGTATGAAAAATCCACCACCGGCGCCAAGATTACCTGCACTTTACTGAAGTAAGCCTCTTCGTCAGCCTCAACAATGTTCGCGTCATCGCGAATAGTGGTCAGCAGCTGGTCTTGCACGCCCTGCACAATTGCATGAGCCGAGTGCGCGGCCAGCTCTGCGGTGGCGAGGGCCTGGCCAGCGGTGAACAACAGCGATACCCACAGCAATAATTTCAGAGGCCTAACAATGACAAATTCCTTCACGCGATTCATAAACCGACCTGTTTAACGTATAATTTTGAGAAAATAAGGCACCAGAAGTTACCTCGATCGGCAACTTAGAACCAAAAACATTCAATTAGTTTACCCTGCCTAGAATATTGTCACAGATTTAGCTGACTTTCTAAGGCAAGCACTATACCATTTCACCCCATTCGAACACTACCAAAAAACCTGTTTCACCCCCGGAAACACCAACCGAACCAAAGAGTTACCAATATGACAGAAATTTGGCTGGCTGCTATTGCCATCCTCGCCGGGTTTGTCGGCCTAATCTTGAGTGCCGACCGCTTTGTAAACGGCAGTGCGGCCATGGCCAATAACTTTGGAATCCCCAAAATAATCATTGGCTTAACCATTGTTGCCTTTGGCACCTCAGCCCCCGAAATAGTCGTATCAATCAGCGCCGCTCTCAAAGGTAGCGGCGAACTGGCGGTGGGCAACTCACTCGGTTCCAACTTGGCCAATGTGGGCTTAGTTCTGGGTATAACAGCGCTAATTTCTCCCCTCCCTATTCAGCGCCACATACTCACCCAAGAGACGCCCATTTTGTTGTTTGTCACAGCGGTAGCCGGTTACTGCCTCCACGACGGCAAGCTCACCATAAGCGACGGCCTGCTATTGCTGGGGTCACTTGTGCCAGTGCTAACGATTATGGTTATCGGCAAACAGGGGCACTCGCTGACAGAAGATGATGATATTCCTAGTCTCAGCACCCAAAAAGCCGCACTCCATTTCGTTTTTGGCTTGGTACTGTTAATTGCCAGCGCCGAAACACTGGTATGGGGTGCAAAAGAAGTTGCTACGGCCTTCGGAGTTAGCCCGCTGATCATCGGTTTGACCGTTATTGCCGTAGGCACTAGCCTGCCAGAACTGGCCGCATCCGTAATGAGCGCGCTGAAGGGCCATCATGATATTGCTCTGGGCAATATCATCGGTTCAAACATATTCAACCTTCTAGTAGTTTTAGCCGTGCCAGCACTCATCGACCAAACGGAACTGGGTGCAGAAGTCTTCCTCCGTGATTATGCCGCTATGGCAGGCATTACAGTATTTTTGGCCCTCGCTATCGTTGTTGACTACGCGCTTCGCAACGGCCAAGAAACAGCCCCCACCGCCAGTGCAAGTACAAACAATGCGATCATTCACGGACGCTTGGGAAAGCGCATCGGTGTATTGCTGCTGCTAGCGTACGTCGGCTATTATCTTTTGCTCTTTTAAGTGAGTCACCACATGAATAAGTCAACATTTTCCATTGCCGGCAAGCGTACCGTCACCATTGAAAGAGATGCTGTAGCCGCACTTGAAGCACGCATAAACGACGATTTTGATCGCGCCTGTGAGATAATACTGCAGTGCAAAGGCCGTACAATTGTGACCGGCATGGGCAAGTCTGGGCATATCGGCAATAAAATTGCTGCCACATTAGCCAGCACTGGCACGCCTTCGTTTTTTGTTCACCCAGGAGAAGCCAGTCACGGCGATCTTGGCATGATCACCCGAGATGATGTTGTTATTGCCATCTCAAATTCTGGCTCTTCAGCGGAAGTGGTTACCCTACTTCCTATGATCAAACGAATGGGCATCCCCCTGATCAGCATGGCGGGTGATGAGCTATCACCTCTCGCCCAAGCCGCTAATGTCAATCTCGACATCAGTATAGAAAGTGAAGCGTGCCCTCTTAATTTGGCACCAACCTCCAGCACTACCGTCACCCTGGTAATGGGGGACGCACTCGCCGTAGCATTGCTGGAAGCTCGTGGCTTCACCGCAAATGACTTCGCCTTTTCGCACCCGGGTGGGGCACTGGGGCGCAAGCTATTGCTGCGGGTTGAAGATGTTATGCACAATGGCGCAGAAGTTCCGAGGGTAAAAGCAGAGCTTCCACTCACTCAAGCCCTCGTTGAAATGACCCAAAAGGGTCTTGGTATGACAACAGTAGTGAACGACAGTGACGAGCTCATTGGCGTATTCACCGACGGAGACTTGCGCCGCAGCGTAGATCAGCAAATTGACATTAACCTGGTTTCAATAGGGCAAGTGATGAATCGCAAGCCCCATACTGTTAACAAAGCCTTGCTGGCCGCCGAAGCACTTGGCCTTATGGAGACACGCAAAATTACCGCTCTGGTAGTAGAAGATGATCATCAAGCGATAGGCATTATTCACATGCACGATTTACTCCGCGCTGGAGTAATCTAAGCTATGCCCCGCAATCTATTGTCCATTCTCGCGGTGGTGACTCTGCTCATCGCGTTCATAGTATTGTGGGAATCTCCGCCGGCGGCCTTTTCTCGAGATAAAGGTGACCCTAACAATCGCAAACCTACAGCTCGCTCTTACCTAACGGATGTCAAAACCACTCAGTACGGGGAAAGTGGCGTGATCAGCTATCTGTTCATGGCCGAGAAAATTTCGTTTTTTCAGCGACACCCCAAGCGCCGCTCGAAAGGTGATTACACCGATATTGAAGCCCCAAAACTCATTCTTTTGGGAGACAACAAAGAGAAACCTTGGAACATCAGCGCGCTCAATGGGCGCTCTCAAGGTAAAAAAATCACTCTGTCTGGCGAGGTGCTGGCCTGGCAGGAGAATGCCCTAGGTCAACGCACTGAACTGAGCACTAGTAAGCTAGTACTAGAACCCGAAAGACAATACGCGCAAACTAATAAACCTGTTATGATTAGCAGCCCCGGCAGCAAAACACAGGCTATTGGCCTGCAATTTGATTTAAAAGAAAATAAACTTGTGCTGACATCCGAGGTCAGAGGCACTTACGAGTCTCAATATAAGCCAATTCGCCCAGCGGCGAACGACAAGCTTGATACCGAGCTATCGAGTAATGGCTTGCCCATTATTGAGCAATCCAGTGATGGAGCCAACAACATTGAACTGAGAGCCCCGAATAAATGATCCGCGTTAACACCTTCTATCGCACACTGGCGAGCCTTATCACGCTCCTAGCCTTGAGCGCGGTCTTAAGCACCCCAACATGGGCGCTAAACTCTGACCGAAATCAAACCATTAACATTCAGGCTGACAAAGCGATCAGCAATGAAAAAACCGGTGTAACTACCTACGAAGGTACGGTTCAAATTGACCAAGGCTCCCTGCGTATTCTTGCAGACCGAGTCACTATCGAGCGCCAAGATAACAAGGTGAAGCTCATTGTCGCCAAAGGCAAACCCGCCCGCTTCCAACAGCGCCCTGCCGCGGACAAAAATATGGTTGTAGCAGAAGGCTTCACCATCAATTACTTGGTAGCGAAAGATAGAATCACCCTGAAACGGAATGCCCTGCTCGAACAAGAAGGCACCACCATGACCGGTGAAAGCATTGACTACGATATTGCCCAGTCGGTTGTAAAAGCTGGCGACGGCAATACCGGCACTCAAGGTCGAGTGCAGATCGTAATTCCCGCGCAAAATGACGCGGGCGCTGAAACAACGGCCCCCGTTGATACCAATGCTGAACCTGGAGTTCCTGCCAATACGAATACCATCGCTGCGCCCCCAATAACGACTGACGCCGACACCGCGACCATCATCGATACAAGTGAAAACAAGCTTATAGACAAGCCCTTTGAAGCGAGTAAAAAGTCCTAATGCCCTGCCTAAAAGCCAGCCATCTCGCGAAAAGCTACAAGGGCCGGAAAGTAGTTATAGACGTTTCTGTTGATGTAAGCAGCGGTCAAATTGTGGGGCTACTAGGGCCCAATGGCGCGGGAAAGACCACCTGTTTTTACATGATCGCGGGCCTTGTGGCCGCTGACAGGGGCCAGGTTACTATTGACGATAAAGACATTACACACCTGCCAATACACGGTCGCGCCCGCGCTGGCATCGGCTACTTACCTCAGGAAGCTTCGGTATTTCGAAAACTTACAGTGGCTGACAACATAATGGCCATTCTAGAAACTCGCAAAGATATGAGCCGGGCTCAACGCCGAGAAAAGCTGCAAGAGTTATTACAAGAATTTCACATCACCCACATTCAGAATAGCTTGGGCATGGAGCTTTCGGGCGGAGAACGCCGACGCGTAGAAATTGCTCGAGCACTGGCCAATGACCCACAATTCATTTTACTGGATGAGCCCTTCGCAGGCGTTGACCCCATCTCAGTGAATGATATCAAACAAATCATTCAACATTTAAAGTCTCGAGGCATAGGCATCCTAATCACCGATCACAATGTGAGGGAAACCCTCGACATCTGTGAAAAAGCGTTCATTGTGGGCAACGGCCACATTATTGCAGAGGGTGATGCAGAAACAGTGCTGAATAATAAGCAGGTAAGAGATGTTTATTTAGGCCAGCAGTTCAGCTTATAGGCCGCACGCCGCTCAATTCGCACAACAAACGAACAATATTTACAGATATAGGCATAAAGCTTGCTTGTCAATATTGCTTCGCACTAAAACCCTGTCTAAACTCTAGCAAACGCCCGCTTAAAACCCAAGGCATCAAACCTTCATGATGCATTACGAGGCACTTTGTTGTATTTAGTATGAAACAAACTCTCCAGCTTAAATTGGGCCAACAGCTCACTATGACTCCGCAATTGCAGCAAGCCATTCGGCTGCTACAGTTGTCTACCCTTGATCTTCAGCAAGAGATACAAGAGGCATTGGATTCAAACCCCATGCTTGAGATCAGCGAGGAAGGCGCCGAAGCCCCTAACACCGACGACCCCAAAGACGCGAATACCCTCAGTGAAAATGTCAGCGAAGAGCACAATCCAGCCAATGAGAGCGCTAGCGAGCAAAGCAATACGGAAACAAGCTCAAGTGAGAGCGAGTTTAACCACGAAGAGCGCAGTACAGAAGAGCAAACCCCTGAAGATTGGAATGATTCAATACCCGATGACCTACCGGTAGATACCAGCTGGGACGAGGTCTATCAATCGGCTCCAAGCTCTGGCACCGGCTCGGGAAGCGAAAGCGATGACAACGACTTCGAATCTCGGCGCGCGGTCACACAATCATTGCAAGATCACCTGATGTGGCAGTTAAACCTCACGCCCATGAGCGACAATGATCGAATCATCGCCATCGCTATTATCGACGCCGTAATGCCAAACGGCATGCTCTCCAGCAGCATTGAAGAGATTTACAGTGGCCTAGTCGATACTGAGGGAGAGCTCGAACTTGATGAAGTTGTGGCTGTTCAGCACCGCGTTCAGCAATTTGACCCCATTGGGGTTGCCAGTCAAAATCTCAGTGAATGCCTGCTGGTGCAACTCAATCAACTTCCTGCCACTACACCTCGGCTGGAAGCTGCTAAGCTTATTGTTAGAAACTACTTACCCCTATTGGGTAGCCGCGATTACAAACAATTAATGCGGCGGGCAAAATTGAAGGAAAACGAACTCAAGGATGTTATCGAGTTGGTTCAGTCCCTCAATCCGAGACCTGGAGATGCAATTGATAGCAGCGAGACAGAATATTTGGTACCTGATGTCTACGTCAGCAAGCGTAATGATCGCTGGATGGTAGAGCTAAACCCAGACATCGCGCCTAAGATTCGGATTAACTCTGAATATGCCTCAATGGTAAAACGCGCCGACACCAGCAGCGACAATACCTTTTTACGCGATAACCTCCAAGAGGCTCGCTGGTTTTTAAAGAGCTTACAAAGCCGCAACGAGACCCTATTGAAGGTGTCTAGCTGCATTGTTGAAAAGCAACGCGGTTTTTTGGATTTCGGCCCCGAGGCAATGAAACCACTGGTACTCCACGACGTAGCAGAAACTGTGGGCATGCACGAATCGACTATATCTAGGGTAACCACTCAGAAATTTATGCATACACCACAAGGCATATTTGAACTGAAGTATTTCTTCTCTAGCCATGTAGCCACCGACAGCGGCGGCGAGTGCTCATCCACGGCAATACGCGCCATAATTAAAAAGCTCGTCGCGGCTGAAAATGTTAAGAAACCTCTGAGCGACAGTAAAATTACCACCGTATTGGCCGACCAAGGCATCAAAGTAGCGCGTCGCACTATTGCGAAATATCGCGAATCTCTTAGTATTCCACCTTCGAACGAGCGAAAACGCTTGGTCTAAAAACAACAGAATAAGGTAGATAACGATAATTTTTTGACATTAGGCACTCGAGAGCTTGGCAACAAATTGCTGGGTAGGAGTTTAACCAACCAACGAGGAACCATGTATGCAAATAAATATCAGCGGTCATCATGTAGAGGTCAGCTCGGCGATGAAAGATTATGTCAACGCCAAACTTGAGCGACTGTCGAAACACCACGACCGAATAACCAGCACCAACGTCATTCTTTCAGTTGATAAATTGATTCAAAAAGCCGAAGCATCTGTACACGTCAGCGGTAAAGATTTTTTTGCCAACTCGGAGTCTAATGACCTCTATACCGCTATCGATACACTTTCTGATAAACTAGACCGCCAACTCATTCGCCACAAAGAGAAACAACGAAGTAATCATCGCTAACATTATGCAGATAAAAACCATTCTCGCTCCCCAACGCACCCAACACGGCGTGCAGGGGGGCAGCAAAAAACGTGTTTTAGAACAACTTGCTCAAACAATTGCACAGGACCTTGGCAGCCTCGACGCCAGAGACCTATTGCGCAGCCTAATTGCTAGAGAAAGACTGGGGTCAACAGGCATTGGACATGGCATTGCAATACCACACTGCCGAGTTAAACACTGCACGGCTACCACCGGCGCACTCATCACCTTGAGAACACCTATAGAATACGACGCGATAGACGGCAAACCCGTTGATATTCTATTTGCTTTATTGGTGCCGGAAGAAGCCAACGATGAACACCTGCAAACGCTCGCTTCACTGGCCGGAGCATTTTCTGAGCCCAGCTATAGGCAGGCATTAAGGCAGGCAAGCAACAGCCAGATGCTTTACAATTCAGCTCTTGATATACCCTCCTCATAAGTAAACAGGAACACCGTGTTATGCGATTGGTTATTATCAGTGGACGCTCAGGATCCGGAAAGAGCACCGCCCTTCACGTATTGGAAGACGTGGGTTTTAATTGCATTGACAACTTACCCGCCAGCTTATTACCTGACTTGGTAAAACAAATATCCGCTCAGAAACACGAAGAGGAACCTCGTGTCGCGGTGAGTATTGACGCTCGTAATGATCTGAAAAATCTAGAGCAATTCCCAAGCTTACTGGAACAAATACAACACCCCGACGTAAGCACAGAGATTTTTTATCTCGACGCCAAGCTACCCGTATTAATCACCCGTTTCAGTGAAACGAGGCGCAAGCACCCGCTCAGTAACCCGCAAGTAGACTTGCAAGAGGCCATCACCCAAGAACAAGACCTACTGGAGCCAATACTCAGTCATGCCGATCTTGTAGTAGATACCAGTAATCTCAGCCTTCATGACTTACGCGACCTAATTAAGCAGCGAGTGGCAGGCGAGAAGACCCCCGGGATGGCCATACTATTTCAGTCCTTTGGATTTAAATACGGCGTTCCTATGGATGCCGATCATGTTTTTGATGTTCGCTGCCTACCCAACCCTTACTGGAAAGCGCCGCTTCGCACCCAAACAGGCTTAGATGATGGCGTTATTGAATTTCTCTCAGCCGAGCAAGACGTAAACGACATGCTAAAAGACATTGAGCAATACTTACGTCGCTGGCTGCCCAGCTTCGAAGCGAACAATCGCAGTTACATTACAGTCGCTATAGGTTGCACTGGCGGCCAGCATCGCTCTGTATATCTCAGCCAAAAACTGCTCGCGGCCTTCGCCGGCGACTATGCCAACGTTCAAGTACGCCATCGAGAACTGCGAGGTCAACCCTAACGCGCATGATTAAAACTCAAATCACCATAATCAATAAATTAGGCCTACACGCCCGAGCCGCCGCAAAATTGGCCACCACCTCTGCGCGCTTTAGCAGCCAAATTCAAGTGGGTGTCGATGGGAAATTAGTCGACGCTAAGAGTGTTATGTCACTCATGCTATTGGCGGCCAGTCAGGGCACCTTGCTAGACCTAGAAATTGAGGGCAAAGACGAGATCTTGGCCTCCGAAACAATCGCCGAACTCATTAATGATTTTTTTGGCGAGGGTGAATAAATGCCTCACCAAGCCAGCAGTGAAGAACTTGAAGTACAAACCCAGGTCCAGCTTGGGGAGCTTTACGAGGCCTTGGAAACGGGCGCTGCAAAACAAATCATGCAGTTGCTCAATGGTTTGCAGGCGGCGGAAATTGCCCACCTCTTAGAATCATCCCCTCCACAGGCTCGTCGAGTGTTATGGCGCTGGGTTGACCGCGACCGCGAAGGCGATGTGCTTCAGGAATTATCTGAAGATATACAAGCGGCCTTCTTGCGGCACATGGACACCCAAGAGGTGGTCGAAATCACTGAGGGCATGGACGCTGATGACCTAGCTGACATTCTCCAACAATTACCCAACCGTGTCATAAAAGAAGTGCTTGCGGCGATGAGCGCACAGGACCGGCAGCGTGTCGAATGTGTACTGTCTTACGACGAAGACACCGCTGGCGGCTTGATGGATACAGACACCATCACGGTTAGGCCGCGCTTTACCCTAGACGTGGTTCTGCGTTACTTGCGTCGTCACGAGGAAATACCTGCAGCAACTGACTGCCTGTTTGTGGTCAATAGAAACGATGAGTTTTTAGGTACCCTGCCAATATCAAAATTATTAACTACTGATACGGCCGTTACAGTGCGAGAGATTATGGACGCTGAAGCTGACAGCATTAACGTTCAGATGCCCGATAGTAAAGTGGCGAGTTTATTTGAGCGGCATAACTGGGTTTCTGCACCGGTGGTCGATGATCAAGGTAAATTATTAGGCCGAATCACTATTGATGACGTGGTTGATGTGATTCGCGATGACGCCGACCACTCTCTGATGAGCCTAGCGGGCCTCGACGAAGAAGAAGATACTTTTGCGCCGGTTATGCGCACCACGCCGAGGCGAGCCATTTGGCTGGGCGTGAATCTACTCACGGCCATTATAGCATCGGCTGTGATTAATATATTTCAAGACACGCTGGATAAAGTTGTCGCTCTGGCTATCCTCATGCCGATTGTTGCCAGTATGGGAGGCGTAGCAGGTAATCAAACGCTCACGGTTATGATCCGCGGCATGGCTTTGGGGCAAGTGGGGCGCAACAATATCAGCTGGCTTCTATCTAAGGAGTTTCGCGTAGGCCTAATCAATGGCCTACTATGGGCACTGGTTATGGGTGCTGTGGTATCCGCTTGGTTCAATGATATTATTCTTGCTCTAATCATTGCAGCGGCTATGGTGATTAATTTACTGACAGCGGCCATTGCTGGCGCGCTTTTACCGGTATTATTGAAACGTATCAACATTGACCCCGCCCTGGCTGGCGGTGTTGCCCTTACAACGGTAACCGATGTGGTAGGGTTTTTCGCTTTTCTGGGTCTTGCCACCCTATTTTATGCATAGAGAATCATGACACGAAAAAAAGATTTACCTCGCCCACCCGCGGACCTCGATTTTGATGAGGATTTGCCTAAGAGCAAAAGTCAGGTAAAACGCGATATGGAGGAGATGCAGGAGCTGGGCAAGCTGCTCGTCACTCTGAATGAAAAGCACTTGCGTGAAATTCCTCTGGAGGAACCTCTGCGTGACGCCATTATGCAAGCGAGAGTGATGAAACACCGGGAGGGCTACCGACGCCAGTTGCAGTTCATTGGGAAGTTGATGCGTTCGGCAGACCGCGATGCGATTGAGGCGACTCTGGAGCGGCAGCAACAAAAAGATGCGGAGCAGGTGCATTTTTTGCAGCAGGCTGAGAATTGGCGGGATCGGATTTTGGAAGAAGGCGACGCGGCTTTGAATGAGTTTGCAGGAGCACATCCAGGTACTGATCGTCAGTATTTACGGCAGGTTTTAAGGGCTGCTTTGAAGGATCGTAAGGAGAATAAACCACCTACGAATGCTCGTAAGTTGTTTAAGTATTTGCGTGATTTTATGAGCACTGAGAATTAGGTAGTTTTCTCATACCTTCCGGTTTGGCCGCACCTTGGGAATAGCTGCGCCCGAACGCACGCCTTTCCCCTCTGACCAAGCCGCTGCGGAACTCGCATGAAGACGCTCAAACAGTCCTCGCTCAAAGACCTTGGTCAGAGGGGAAAGGCTAAAACGCGTTCTGAGTGGGCGCAACTACTCCCAAGGTGCGACCAAACCTAACTGCGGATGATCTTTCTTTTAGGTCGGTGATTTTAGGGGAAGGCTCTGGCAGTTCCAGCATAGTTCGAAGGAGGCGTCATTTTTTTCGGCGCAATGTGTGCATAACCATTCAGGTGCGCTATCGCGGCTCAGTGAGTTTTCTATTATTTTAACGGCTTTTTCGTAGTCGGAATCGTTGACTACCCATATTTCGGGCCAGGTGTCGAAAGCGGATATTTCGCCGGATGCGCTGGAGGAAAATTCATTTTTGAGAACGATTTTTATTCCATGGTTTTCAAGGATATTACTGGCGTTACCTGTGATGAGGCGATTCTCATTGGTATAAACCATTTTCATAAAAATCGCTCAGCAGTAGAAGACGAGAAAAAACGAAATCAATCTTTAGGTGGCATTGAGGCTTTGCTGGGCACGAAGGCCAATGCGGCTGAGTTTAAGCAGTAGCGCAAACCTGTGGGAGCGGGGCCATCTTCAAAGACGTGCCCAAGATGTTCGCCGCACTTGGATTGTACTTCAATCCGCTTCATGCCCCAGCTGTAATCTGTTTTTAGTACTACGTTTTCTTTGTTTAACATTTCGTAAAAACTCGGCCAGCCGGTGCCAGATTTGAATTTGTGCTCGGAGCTGAATACGGGTAAGCGACACCCTGCGGTGACGTAGACTCCCTCTGTTTTGTTTTTTAATAAGGAGCCGGAAAATGCTCGCTCTGTGCCATTTTTCCACATCACGCGATACTGTTCTGGGGTGAGCAGCTCTCGCCAGGTGGCTTTGGGAATGGATTCTAGGTTACGACCATCAGCAATTAAAGCTTTGGCTTCGGAGACGCTCATCAGTGCTAATGCATCAGCAGAGGAGTCGGGCATTTCACTGCAGGCAGCGATCAGTAAACCTAAGCTTAGAATCCCGGCGAGAGATAAATTTTTCATTTGTTTTGCCTTTGATTGTAGGACATATGCCGCGTGGGCAGATGTTTAGAGCTCGGGATCTGGATTTAATTCCTTCATTTCCTGCTCGTCGGCTTCTTTACGTGCTTCTTCTCTGGCGGAAGCGGCTGTTTTACCGGTTTTCTCTGCGGAATTGGCGTCAAACATTCGCTGAAAGTTCACCTTTGGGTCTGCCCATGGACCCTCTATGGAATAACTTAAGGACGACAGTTGGTCAATTTGTTTTTCGAACAGTTTACTTGCCACATATACACCAGCGGCGGCGGGCAGACCCGCGGCAAAAGCGGCCCAAAGTGAGAGGTTGTTGCCCACTGGCAAGGTAGCGACTAAACGTGTATCTAGTGTTTCGTCAATTAGGTTAATCGTGCCCGCTAGCTGCATTTTACTAGAGGGCGTTTTTACGGTTAGGGGCTCTGCTAAGAACAGGTTTCCTGGCTCGAAATGCATGTTCGACTGAATTCTATCGTAAGCCATTCCGCTATTAACAACGTCAGAGAAATCCAACTTTAGTCGCCTAACCCAGGTGTCGAAATTCAATAATCCAATCAGCCGAAGCAGTGGGTTGTCACCGACTCCTGCCGCACGATTAAATCGACCTTCTTCTACATTCATGAGTAAATCGCCACGAATAATGTTCAGCTGGAAATTTGCGGGGCTACCTGACCATGAAAGGTCGGCATCAAAAATGGCTTTTTTACTCTCCAACAACTCGGGCTGCTCCCAGGCAACAAGGGTATCAGCGAGATTATGCATGTCTAGGCGCCCTTGAAAGGTGGTATGAGGCCCAGCATCACTCGCGCGCCATGTCATGGTGGCACCTGTATCTAGTTCGGGACCACGTACATCTATGCCTCGTACGCTGCCCATAATTTCTGATATATTCACGCCGGCTTCATCAGGTTCTAATTCAAAACTCCAACTGCCATATGAATCAGCACCAAGGCTAAATTCCTGAGTTGAGAAAGAAACTGCAACCATTTTTTCTAAATTGACATCCGCCAGCGCATCAACACTTTGACCTGAATCATCGTTTTCGTTTAAGGGAAGACGTAAAAAAGCCATGTCGAATATTAGGGGTTTTTCCGCATTGTCGAAGACTGTAATTTTACCCGCCGTCATTTGGCTACTGGCATTCAACTGCCAGCTATCTTCTTCACGAAGCCCGTTCAGATCCAAGCCATCAATCACGTAACCTTCGTAGTCAAACTCAGTAAATGATAAGTTTATTGTCTGCTGAATTCCGGGCCCTTCGCTATTGCTACGCGCTCCATCTCTCAGCACTTGGTATCGTTTAAAGACATCGTTCCAAGCTGAAAACTCGAAGCGCTCAGCGTGGCCATTAATGGCAAAAATACCGGGTGCCGGCAGCGAGGCTTGCTCACCTAAGGCAATGCCCGCTCGAATTAATTGCCCTCCTTGCTCGGCAAACAAACCGTTAGCGAGCTCACCGTAATGAATGTTATACACAGTGCCTTCGGCGGTGATAGGTGCTTCAAGACTGAATGCCACGGCTTCGTCCGCGGTTTTACCAAAGGGGGCAGGCAATTTGAGCGTGGCGCCTTCCAAGCTTGAACGAACTTTTAGTAGGGCAAAATAATCGGCACTAGCGCGAGCCGGAATCGTCACTTCAGCGACAAAATCGGAATCACCTTCAAGAAATTTTAATTCGGGTAATCGAGTCCAATCGCTCACGGTCTCAAGCAGTACATTACCTTCAACAGATACAAGCGTGTTACGAGTGCCCGAGGGCAAAACAGGACTAGAGATCGCAATATCAATCGGCCTTTGCCAAAGTTCGGCCGACAAACCCTCTGCCTGTAAACCATCCATGTCGCTATATCGAATGAGGCCATTCACGCCGCTGGCATTGAGTCTTAAGTTGCGCATATCCAAAGTCGCATTGGTCAATGCGATTTCAACGTTTTGACGCATTCCAGGCTCCCCAACTTTCAAGGGCACCGTTAAATCTAGTGTTGTTAAACTCTCTCCCTGCAAAACCCAAGTGTCCAAACTTCCACCAATTGCTTTACGAATAGGACTTTCTCGCAATACTCGCAAACCATCACTGGCGTCGCCACTTAGGATTCCTTGTAGATTCAATAAAGAACCTTCACCCAAGGGATGCGGACTCACTAAAACCTGAGTGTCACTAATGATGCTATCGTAGATTTTCCCCGTCGCAACATCGGCCATTACATCAAAATCATCTACAGTGAGCAGCGCGTCGACCTGGCTCAGACTAGGCCAGTCCGGATGATAATTTAAGTCAGCATTTTGCATATTTAAAAACAATTGAATACTTCGCTTATCAGCGGCACCTTTTGTTAGGGAACCTCGAAATAAAAACCCGCCATCCGATAGTTCTCCCCCGCCAATACTTTGTGTCAGCCAATTTTCTAAGCTGTCTGGCAGGGTAAATGGAACGTATTTTTCATGGTACTTCACCCGGCTATTTTTTAAACCGATTTGGAGAATCATTTCACTTTCAGCACTGCCTTTTATCCAGGGAGCGAAGACATGAAAATATGCGGCGGCCTCTCCGTCTTCGCCACTGAAGTTCAGCAGGCCACTATTCACATAGATAGCATTGTTTTCGGGCTGCAATGACCACCGCACCTGGCCCTGAGCCCGCGAGTAAACCATGGGCAATTTGTAGGCCAGAGGATAATGCATACTAAATCCATGAAGGCTGTTTAAGTCTACTAACCCACCCTGCTGATCGGCCTGTAAATAGCCATCCACCTGCGTCACCGCCGGCGCACCTTTCCAAGCCTGCGCACTCACCTGAGCCAAATTAGCGCTGAGTTTCCATTGCTTTGGCTCGGACAGAGGCAACACGGCAACAAGGTTTTTCAATGTTCCTTGTGGTGACAAGATATTCATCACCTCACCTAAACGCCCCGTGAGTAAGTCGTGACTTTCTGCGAATTTATACCAGGAGCCCAAACCCAATTGATCGGCTACAATATTCAGCGTGTCAGATTTTCTACCGCGTGACAGCTGCACATTGAAAGGCTCTATAGATTGAGCATCGTTAACGAAGACATTCAATAAGGAAAGACTAAAACGCTTATCGGGGTACCAAAAGCCGTTAAAATCAAGCGCAAGACGCTCTAGCTCAGGTCTCACTCGCGCCAAATCCAAGGGCAGTGAATCTGCACCTACTTGGCCGTCAAATGAATAACCACTTTCACCTGCTGAAGATACCCACAGCTCAAAATTCAATAAACCTGTGTTTGCTGCTTCAGATTGATCATCAGATGCTGAATCAATGTGAGTGCTAATCGCCTCTTTGCCAATAAAACTGGCAATGGCGTCCAGCGCCCTTTGCGTTGGCAATTGATGAAGGCGCAACCATGCCTGAGCACTGAAGTGTTCTTGATCTCGCGGGTCGCCGTGACCCTCCACAATTAACTGAACGGCATCCTCTCTGCCCGCAACGGTTAAACCTGCACTCAAACGATGGAATTGCTCAGTGTTTTCCAAATCTATTATAGGTACTTGAATCGCAGACTGATGACCTGAGAAAAAAGCAAAGGCTAGATTCGCTTTTTCAAGACGAATACGGGGACCCAACAGGAAGATGTCAAATATATCATCTATGGGTAAATTTGAATCAAGCTTAGAGGTAGATACAGGCATGCCGCTTAGCCACCAACGACCCTCTTCGTTTTGTTCGAAGGCTAAACTAAGCTCGCTCAAAGTCAGCTCGTCTATAATTGGGCGAAACGAACGCAGACTGTCAAAAATATTTAGCCGTAATTTCGCTTGGGAAATTGTCAGTGCGGCTGAGCCACTGTGATCAAGTAAGCGTAAATCCCGAATCTCGAAGCTTGGCAGCAAGCCACTCCATTCACCCTCTACAGAGCCGAGCTCTACTGCCATACCAGTGAGCGATGAGAAATAAGCTGCTAATTCTGTATTGTAGTTTTCGAGATAGGCAGTCGACATTCTACCCAGTTGCACTAAAGCCGCCAGCGCAATCAGCAAAATGGCTGCGCCCCCCCAGAACTTTCTAACTACACTTCGAACAATGTCGGACATAAATTTTGTTACCGATGACTAATCCTGCCTACCCTCAGACAAGAATAATGTCATATTGCTCCTGGCTATATATGGTTTCGACCTGAAACTGAATCGTACAGCCCACAAATGTTTCGAGATCCGTAACGTTCGCGGACTCTTCGTCTAGGAGACGGTCAATGACTACCTGCGAGGCCAGCACTAGAAAGTTTTTATTATCATAGGCCCGCGCCTCGCGCAGAATTTCGCGGAACACTTCATAACAAATGGTTTCGGCCGAGCGAACCGTGCCGCGACCGTCACAGACACTGCAAGGGTCACACAAAACCTGCTCAAGAGATTCGCGTGTGCGTTTGCGTGTCATTTCAACCAATCCCAGCTCAGATACACCCGTGATATTAATTTTAGCTCGATCACGATCGGTCATTTTTTCGAGGGTGCGCAACACCTGTCTTCGGTGTTCGGGGTCTTGCATATCGATAAAGTCTAAAATGATAATCCCCCCCAAATTCCGTAGACGCAGTTGACGCGCTATGGCCGTGGCCGCTTCGAGGTTTGTTTTGAATATGGTCTCTTCTAAGTTGCGATGCCCCACGAAGGCGCCGGTGTTCACATCCACCGTTACCATGGCTTCGGTTTGCTCAATGATGAGGTAACCACCGCTCTTCAGCTGTACCTTTTTTTCCAAGGCTTTTTGAATTTCGTCTTCCACACTGTGAAGATCAAACAGAGGGCGCTCACCAGGGTAATGCTCTATCAAACCATAAGTTTCTGGCGAGTAGTGCTCTGCAAACTCACGCATTTTCCCCAGAGCTTCTCGTGAGTCTACGCGGATTTTTTCCGGCCGAGCGAGATCGCGCAAGGTGCGCAAATACAGCGGTAAGTCTTCATAGATGACAGAGGGAATTGGCGCGGAAGTCATGCCCTGCTCTAAGCCTGCCCACAACTTATATAAAAAGGGGATGTCAGCTCGCAACTCTTCTTCACTAGCCCCTTCGGCCACCGTGCGTACAATGAACCCACCATTTTGAGAACCGCCCCCACATTCTTCGGAGCACTCTTCAACCAAAGCTTTCAATCGCTCGCGTTCGCTCTCATCATCAATTCGTGTGGAAATGCCAATGTGACGGGTGTTCGGCATATAAACCAAGTAACGTGAAGACACGGAAAGATGAGTGGTTAAACGCGCGCCTTTGGTGCTGATAGGGTCTTTAGCCACCTGCACCATAAGACTTTGCCCCTCTCTGACCAGCAGACGAATGTCGGCAACCTCACGATTTCGTTCTTCCATGCCCTCGGAATCCAGTTGGGCAATATCAGCTGCGTGGATAAACCCCGCCCGATCTAAACCAATATCGACAAAAGCCGCCTGCATTCCAGGCAGCACTCGTACAACCTTGCCTTTAAAGATATTGCCGACAAAACCTTTGCTCTGTGTACGCTCTATGTACACCTCTTGCAGCATACCGTTTTCAACCAAGGCTACTCGGGTTTCAGTGGGCGATACGTTCACAAGAATGTCTTCGCTCATGGTTTTTAAATTCTCTTTTGCCAGATTGCTACGTTCATAAGTTTGAGTAGCGGAACCAATGCTTCAATGGGCAATCCCACCACGCCACTGTAGCTACCGCTGATATGCTCTACCAACGCTGCGCCGCAACCCTGAATACCATAGGCACCGGCTTTGTCTACAGGTTCCCCTGTTTGCCAATAAGTGCGTGCCTGAGCTTCCGTGAAGTGACTAAATTGCACTCGAGTAAGTGAACATACCGCTTGCTCACGCTGACCATCATTTAAACAAATGGCGGTTAATACTCGGTGTTCTCGCCCTGCCATACTCAATAACATGTCAACGGCGTGAGCTTCGTCTCTAGGCTTTTCCAAAATCCGTTGATCTAATACACATATTGTGTCGGCGCCCAATACAGGTGCCGGCGACAAACCCTGCCTCTGCAGTGCCCGCACGCCCGCCTGGGCTTTATCTTGAGCCAAGCGTTGGACATATGTCTCTGGGTTTTCATCCTTGGCAGGAAACTCTGGTACGTCAATATCAATTAAGTGATGGGCTACGCCAATCTGCTCGAGAATTTCTCGTCGGCGGGGGGATTTTGAGGCCAAATAGAGTTGGGGCATTGCGAGTTGAGTGTTCCTGCGGCTTATATTGACCTTTTGAGTCAGACGCCATTAAGTCATAGTGAATAGCGAAGGATTATAACGGTAAAGCTAGTTTATTCGGTAGCGTATTCGCAGTCTGTCTAATAAGAAAACCAACACCGGCCAACACAAGGCGCTGCTAAACGCTGGCAACAAGAATAGGAACACGGGTGCGTCGTTGCCAGAAAGGCTATGAACCCAATTGCCAAACAATTGATGTATACCCACTAACACAAATACCCAAAAGGCCTGCTGCCAAGTTTCGAAGTTTCGCAATCGCTGATATGACAGCAAACAAATATAGGCGATTACAACCAAACCTAGTGCGTGTAAACCAAGAGGGGTACCCTCAACCACATCTTGCAGAATACCCAGCACCCAGAGCACGCCGGGGCCAATACGATGTGGCAAGTACATAGCCCAATAGATGCCCAACAGGGCAACAAATTCAGGCCTCACCCATTGAACTTCAATACCTACAGGGAACACCGCCAACATCAGCGCAAAAACAAAAGACACCGCGATCATAGACCAGGTGTTGCGCACGGTTTCAACCATTAATGTTCACCGTTAAAATTACTGAACACCAGTAGCACGTGACGGCTGCGATTCATCTGCGCCATGGGTCGAACTATTACGGTGGCAAAAGGCTGACCAGGGTCACGCACAATAGAAGCCACTTCGGCCACCGGGTAACCTGAAGGGAAGCGTTGCCCCAGACCGGAACTTACTAGTAAATCACCCTGACGAATGTCCACAGTATTGGAAACATGCCGCAATCTCATGGCGTAAAGGTCACCAACCCCTTCAGCCACCGCTCTGACTCCGTTGCGATTAATTTGTACCGGCAGTGCATGGGTAGAGTCAGTGGCGAGTAGAACTACGCTGTGATCTAAGCTCACTTCAACAACTTGGCCCATGAGGCCAAAGGCGTCGAGCAGCGGCTGCCCCACATAGACGTCGTCGTTACTGCCCTTATTCACCACAACGGTGTGACGCTGTGGGTCTGGCGAAACGCCGATAAGCTCAGCAACCAGCACTCGATCTTGAATCATTTCGGCACTGTTCAACAATTGCCGCAAGCGCATATTTTCGGCGGCCAGCGCCGCCATAGTCTGTAATTTGCGTTTGTGTATGAGCAACTCCTGCTTGAGTGCGGCGTTTTCTACCAACAGATCTTCTCCACTGGTAGCCATATCATCGCTCCAATTCATAAAGCGCTTTGGAAGATCGGTCACCCAATAGAATGGTGTCGCAATGACATTTAGGTGGTTGCGTACAGGACTGAGTATATCGGTATAAATATTAACGAGCACGAGCAACAACGCTGCGAGCGCTAGACCTAGCACTCGCGACGTTCTCGATGGGCTTTTGCTAAACAGCGGTTTTATGTCTCAACCTCCTGTCCAGAACAGTTGTGTTTCAAAAATAAAACAAACTATGACGACAATAAATCAATATTGCGCTTATCCATAAATTCCATAGCCTTACCACCACCGCGCGCCACGCAAGTCAAAGGGTCGTCGGCGACTATTACCGGCAAGCCCGTTTCTTGTGTCAGCAGACGATCTAAGTCACGCAATAAAGCACCGCCACCGGTAAGCACAATACCGCTTTCTGCAATATCTGATGCCAATTCAGGTGGCGACTGCTCTAAGGCACTTTTCACCGCCTGAACAATTCCTGCTAAGGTCTCTTGAAGCGCTTCCAAAATTTCGTCACTGTTGAGCGTAAAGCTGCGAGGAACACCTTCAGCCAGATTGCGGCCGCGCACATCAATCTCGCGCATTTCGCTGCCAGCAAAGGCACAACCCACTTCTTGCTTGATGCGCTCGGCGGTGGCATCACCAATCACCGAGCCATAGTTGCGGCGTACATAGTTCACAATGGCTTCATCGAAGCGGTCACCGCCCACGCGAACTGAGTCGGAATATACGACGCCGTTGAGAGAGATAATGGCAATTTCAGTTGTGCCACCACCAATATCTACCACCATCGAACCGTTTGCCTCGTCTACTGGCAAGCCCGCACCAATGGCTGCAGCCATAGGTTCTTCAATTAAGCGCACCTCACGAGCACCTGCACCCAGTGCCGATTCGCGAATAGCTCGCTTTTCAACCTCGGTAGACAGACAGGGCACACATACCAAAACCCGAGGGCTTGGCTGGAACCAGCTGTTTTCATGCACTTTTTTGATGAAATGTTGCAGCATTTTTTCAGTTACCTGAAAATCGGCAATCACTCCGTCCTTTAAAGGGCGAATTGCGGTAATATTGCCTGGCGTGCGGCCCAGCATTCGCTTGGCCTCCACACCTACCGCTTCCACAATTTTTTGGCCATTGTGGTGGCGAATAGCAACAACCGACGGTTCATCGAGTACGATGCCGCGGTCACGAACGTAAATTAAGGTATTGGCCGTACCTAAATCAATGGATAAGTCGTTGGAAAAGGCTCCACGAAGGCGCTTTAGCATTAGAGGTTCAAACCCTTGTTTTTTCTAAATATCTTTCAGTTGGGGCACTCTATCAACGGCAGGGATTTAGGGCAAGGCGCAAATATGGTAAGTTGTGCGCCATTGAGCCAAATACGGCATTAAAAGACAGATTTTTTGGAGAATTACCCCATGGCAGTGGACCGCGGTACTATTGAAAAGCTAGCCGAGCTGGCGCGCATTCAAATTTCAGAAGCCAACATCGACGATGTCACCACCAGCATTTCGGAAATATTGGGCTTAGTCGATCAACTACAAGCCGCCAACACCGACAATGTGGCCCCCATGGCACACCCGCTAGACGCAGTGCAGCGCCTGCGTGCCGACCAAGTCACTGAAAACAATCAGCGTGAGGACTTACAAGCCTGTGCGCCCGAGGTGGAAGACGGCCTCTTTTTGGTCCCTCAAGTGATCGATTAAACACTTTCTATACAGCTCGCAGCGTAGCGTACGGGCCTATACAGCACTCAATTATTTTATTCAGGACAACAGCCACCATGAACGACAAGGTCGCCTTGCACGACATGACTCTTACAGACCTCTCTCAAGGTTTGCGAGACAAACATTTTTCCAGCTCTGAGCTCACAAAACATTTTCTTGAGCGAATTGAACAGCTGGACCCACAGTACAACAGCTTTATCACTGTAACGAGCGACCAGGCAATCAAGCAGGCACAAGCGGCCGATGAACGCCTAGCCAGTGGCAACGCGCCGCTGCTCTGCGGCATTCCCGTCGCCCATAAGGATATATTTTGCACTCAGGGTGTAAAAACCAGCTGTGCCTCAAAAATGCTGGATAATTTTGTGCCCCCGTACAACGCCGCTGTAGTCGACAACTTTGAGAAGAGCGGTGCTGTCATGTTGGGTAAAACCAATATGGACGAATTTGCCATGGGCTCGTCCAATGAAAACTCTTTTTATGGGCCGGTTAAAAACCCTTGGGCCACAGACTCAGTTCCAGGCGGTTCGTCTGGCGGTTCGGCCGCATCAGTTGCCGCGCGTTTAGCACCTGCCGCCACTGCAACAGATACCGGCGGCTCCATTCGCCAACCCGCAGCTCTCTGTGGCGTCACGGGCCTGAAACCCACCTACGGCCGTGTGTCGCGCTGGGGAATGATTGCCTATGCCTCAAGCCTTGATCAAGGTGGCCCAATTACTCGCACTGCCGAAGACGCGGCACTGATGCTCAATGTTATGGCTGGGTTTGATCAACGGGACTCTACGTGTATTGACCTCGAGGTGCCTGATTACACCAAGTCACTCAACAACAGCATTGAAGGGCTAAAGATTGGCATCCCTAAAGAATACTTTGGTGAAGGCCTCGACCCTGCAATTGGCGCGGCCGTTGAAGGCGCCATCAAACAATATGAAAAAATGGGCGCGGTAATCTCAGAAATCAGCTTGCCTCATACACAGCTATCAGTTCCCGCCTACTACGTGATTGCACCTGCTGAGGCTTCGGCTAACTTGTCGCGCTATGATGGCGTGCGCTACGGCTATCGCTGTGAAAACCCCCACGACCTTCAAGATTTGTATATGCGCTCTCGTGGTGAAGGATTTGGCGATGAAGTGAAACGCCGTATTTTAGTCGGCGCTTACGCTTTATCTGCAGGCTATTACGATGCCTACTACAACAAAGCCCAGCAGGTTAGACGTCTCGTCAAGCAAGACTACAACGAAGCCTTTAAGAACGTAGATATTATTCTTGGCCCCACCACACCGTCGCCCGCGTTTAAATTTGGCGAAAAAAGCCAAGACCCCACGGCCATGTATCTCGAAGACATCTACACCATTTCGGCGAATCTGGCGGGCTTGCCAGGCATTTCCCTACCCTGTGGCAACACCGCAGGCAAACCGGTGGGCCTGCAGCTCATCAGTGATGTATTTACCGAAGAACGCCTTTTGAACGCCGCTCATCAATTTCAGCAGCATACCGACCACCACCTGCAGGCTCCTGCCGACAGCGCAAACGTTTAGAGAGATTATTCACCATGCAATGGGAAACAGTTATTGGCCTGGAAGTACACGTGCAGCTGGCCACCAAAACCAAAATATTCTCCGGGGCCAGCACCGCATTTGGTGCTGAACCCAACACACAGGCCTGCGCGATTGACCTCGCGATGCCCGGTACACTGCCCGTACCCAATGAAGAAGCGTTTCGCTATGCCATTATGTTTGGCCTGGCAATCGACGCTGAGATTGCCCAGCGCTCTGTGTTTGACCGGAAGAATTATTTCTATCCAGACTTACCCAAAGGCTACCAAACCACACAGCTCGACAGACCCATTGTTGGGGCGGGCAATATGGAAATTCAGCTGTCTTCTGGCAAAACCAAAACCATACGTATTCACCACGCACACCTGGAAGAAGATGCGGGAAAATCGCTGCACGAAGATTTTCAGGGGATGTCGGGTATCGATTTAAACCGCGCAGGCACTCCGCTTATCGAAATTGTGTCTGAACCAGACATGAGCAATTCGGAAGAAGCCGTCGCCTTTGCGAAAAAGCTTCACGCGCTGGTGTCGTCTTTAGGTATATGCGATGGAGAAATGTCTCAGGGCTCTATGCGCTTTGACGTGAATATTTCTGTGCGACCAAAAGGCCAAACCGAGCTGGGAACCCGTACGGAAACCAAAAACCTGAACTCTTTCCGCTTCATGGAGCGCGCTATTGCCCTAGAAGTGGAACGACAAATTGATTTGATTGAAGACGGCGGCACAGTGCGCCAAGAAACTCGCTTATACGATGCAGAAAAACACGCGTCACGCTCAATGCGCAGCAAGGAAGAAGCGAACGACTATCGATACTTCCCCTGCCCAGACCTGCTGCCCGTCGTCTTTGACGAAGATTATATTGAGGCCGTTCGAGCGACCCTTCCCGAATTACCGGAAGCGCGTCGCGATCGCTACATTGAGCAATATGCCCTGTCCTCTTATGACGCAGAAACTCTAAGTGGGGACCGTGAACTCTCTGCCTACTTTGAAGCGGTCACACAAGATTGCGGTGACGCCAAGCTTGCCGCCAACTGGATAATGGGCGAGCTTTCTGCAAGTTTGAACAGTGCTGAATTGAAACTTGCCAACAGCCCCTTGAATGCCACGCGCTTAGCCGGCCTTATCCTTCGAATAAAAGATGGCAGCATTTCTGGTAAAATTGCCAAACAAGTTTTTGAGATAATGTGGGCAAGCAATCAAAGCGCCGACGAAGTGATTGAAGCCGAAGGTCTCAAGCAAGTTTCTGACACCGGAGAGCTTGCCGCCATGGTAGACACTGTAATTGCCAATAGCGCCAAGCAAGTTGAAAACTACCGCAGTGCAGACGCCGACAAACGCCCTAAAATGATGGGCTTCTTTGTTGGACAAATAATGAAAGCATCTAAAGGTCAGGCCAACCCCAAAGCGGTCAACGACATTCTAATTGAAAAACTTAACAAATTACTCTGAGGTGAAACATGTCACTACGTAAAGACAAAGAAAAAGTATTGGGTGAAGTATTCGACGATGAACGCATTCGCAGCTTTTTCGAATATGAAGCGCCGGAAGGAATCAATGAGGATTTTCACTTATTGGAGAAAGCGTACCGAGGTATGAAAGCCGCCAACTTTGGCACCTTCCTGCAATTTTTTAATGAAGCGGGGCGTGACATCAACAGCACTAATCCAGACGGCAAGACTTTGCTAGCCATTATTTCCGAGCATAATTTCGGTGAAGGCTACGTTGCGCAGCTGAAGCAGGCCGGCGCACAATAATGCACAAGACCCCCTTCTCTGGCATTGCCTGCCTCACGGAAGGGGCGCAACTACTGCTTCTACCTAAGCTGCGTATTTTCATTGTTATTCCGCTGCTCATCAATTTAGTTTTATTCATTATCGCCACAAGCATACTTGTTCAGCAATTTGGTACCGCTATCGACTGGGTGCTCGGCTGGATCCCAAGTTGGCTGGACTTCATCTATGATTATTTGGCCTGGATATTGTGGCCAATGATGATTTTTTCGGTGCTATTAATCTACGGCTATAGCTTTGGCATAATAACCAACCTGATTGCGGCGCCTTTCAACGGCATTCTTGCTGAGAAAATTGAAATACATCTCACACAGCAAGCGCCACCGCCGGAAACATTAGCCGAAATGATTCCTCGCACCTTGGGGCGAGAGCTCTTAAAACTCTGGTACTACTTTAGTCGAGGGCTTCTAGTACTGGTGGGCGTATTTGTTCTGGGGTTCATCCCAGGCTTAAACTTATTGGCAGGGTTTGTGGGATTGATCTGGGCGGCCTGGACTATGGCCATTCAATACATAGACTACCCCGCCGACAATCATCAAATGAAGTTTAAACACCTTCGTGACTATCTCGGCGAACAGGGTTTGAATAGTTTCAGCTTTGGCGGCACGGTGATGATTGCGACGATGGTTCCAGTGGTCAACATATTTGCCATGCCAGTCGCAGTCGCTGGGGCCACCGTGTTTTGGGTGAAAAGTGGGAGAAATCCTTAAGTTAGGATCTCCTCATCATCGTCACCAATAATCAAATCTCTGCCAGCTTCTTTAGCGCGATACAGGAGCACGTCAGACCAGTTGATTTGTTCGTCCAGAGAATCTTTAAGTTTATTAGTAATGCCCGCACTGAAGGTGAAAAACAACTCTTCGTCGTTATACAGCACTGGCGTGGACACCACAATTTGGCGCACTTTACCAATTAATGAAATGGCTTTTTCGTTATCTAAGCCGGGCAATAGAATAAAGAACTCTTCTCCACCGGCTCTCGCCACTAGGAAACGGTCAAGGCATTCTTGCAATACATCGGTGATATGTTTCAGTATCAAATCACCAGCTTCGTGACCGTAGGTATCGTTTATGCGTTTGAAGCTATCCAAATCCAATACTACAGCAGCCAAGGGCGTAGCGTTTTCCCTAGCATTGTCATACATCTGTTGACCCAAATCGAAAAAGTAACGGCGATTATAGGCACCGGTCAAATAGTCCCTATTCGCAGCGTCTTTTACTTTTTCGAGCAATTCCAAAGATTCTACGTTGTGCATAACACGGCACTGAAACTCTTCATGATTAAAAGGCTTCATTAAAAAATCATTTGCACCGTTTTTAATAAACTTAGTGGACAGACTGCTTTGACCTTCGCCCGAAAGGCCGATAATAATAAGATCAGATTTTTCGTATTTGTAGCGAAGATTTTTAACTAATTCAAAGCCGTCCATTACCGGCATATTGTAGTCGGTAATCAGGAGTTTTATATCGGGGTTGTCGAGCAGAACCTTAATAGCTTCAACGCCATTTTCAGCTTCCAACACTTGGAACAGCTGGCGCTGCAATAGATCTGTGACAAAATTTCTTGAGGTGGCTGAGTCGTCAACCACAAGCACTTTTATATTCTGGTTATTGTAAATACGGTTGATCAGATTTACAGCATATTTATAAGAGTATCGCCCCTCTTTAGTCACGTAATCAACAATGCCTTTATTCAGCAAAGCTTCACGTTTCTCTTCGTCAACACTGCCAGTGAGCACAATAGTGGGGACCTTGCGCTCCAACATGTAGTCAACCACTTCGCCATTTGGAGCATCGGGTAAATTCAGGTCAACCAAGGCAGCAAACAAATCGCCTTTCATTTGATCATAGGCAAACTTCGCCTGGGCGAAGCTATTGGCATAAATCGCCTCGATATGAGGATCTTGAGCAATCACATGGCGAATAACCTTAGTAACCAAGGCGCTGTCTTCAATAACCAGAATTCTTTTCATCAATCAAAACCTGTTTAGCCACAACTCATTATTAAAGCATAGTTAACATTATGAAAACGGAAAGCCTAGCGTCGCCCCGACGATGGGCGGCGGCCCCTGTCATTAGGACGCCCCCCACGGGAACCACTGCTGCGCTTATCGCCGGTATCCATGCCTTTGGGTCTAGGCCCCATGGGCGGCATATCGGCAAACAAAGCTTCCGGCGGCTGTTCACATTTAATGGCAGCCCCTAAAGTCTCTTCGATCGGCATCAAACGGAAAGAGTCATCTTCAGAAGCAAAGCTAATGGACGTCCCCGTTTTTCCCGCACGACCAGTGCGACCAATACGATGTACGTAATCTTCTGGCTCTTCTGGCAGAGTGAAATTCACCACGTGGCTAATGCCATCAATATGAATTCCTCGGCCTGCGACGTCGGTGGCCACCAGTACTTTCAACTTGCCCGACTTAAAATCATCTAAGGTGCGAACTCGTTTATTTTGAGCAATTTCACCAGACAACAAACCTGCAGGAATACTGTGCCTTACTAACTTCTCATGCAGGCGCCGACACTCGTCTCGACGGTTTGCAAACACGATCATGCTCTCAACTTGCTCCGAGCGGATTAAGTTATAGAGCAGTTTATATTTTTCGTCATTACTGGCCAGGTAAACGTGCTGAGTAACAGTATCAGTAGCAACACTGTCAGGCTCGATCTCAATTTCAACCGGGTCTACTGTCCACTGCTCAGTCAAGCTTCTTACTTCCGGAGTAAAGGTAGCCGAAAACAACAATGTTTGACGATTTTCTCTATTGGGAGTTTGGCGAATGATGCGGCGCACCTGAGGGATAAAGCCCATGTCTAGCATGCGGTCAGCTTCGTCAATCACCATTATTTCTACGTGATCGAGAAAAACATCTCGATTGCCGCAAAAATCTAATAGCCGGCCCGGTGTCGCCACCAGAATATCGACCAACTTATTTTGTACGCGCGATTGCTGCTTACCATAGTCCATTCCCCCTACTAGGGAGTGAACTTCTAGGTCCGTGTGTTTGGTCAAAGCTCGTGCATCATCGGCGATCTGCATCACCAACTCACGCGTGGGCGCGATGATGAGCGAGCGCGCTTCACCGGCATAACGCTCCCCTTCGATGGGGTTGCGAATGAGTTCTTCAATAATGGCGAGCAAGAAGGCGGCGGTTTTACCGGTGCCCGTTTGAGCCTTACCCACTACGTCGCTGCCATTGAGTGCATGAGGTAGGCTTTGCGCTTGAATTGGCGAGCAGTACTCAAAACCCAAATCTGCAATGCCATGCATGAGCGTGTCAGGCAGGTCTAAATCGTGAAAGCGGGTTTTATCGGGAACTACCGGTACTTGAAACTGAGAGATGTCCCAAGGCGCTGCTGCTTTGCCTTTGGGGCGTTCACCATGGCTACTGCGCTGATGCGCTTTAGAATGCTGGCTTTTACCTGGCGCTTTTTTCGTGCCGCCCTTTGATGTTTCAGCCGGCGCTGCACGTTTAGCTGTTTCGGCACTGGTGCCCGCGGCCTTTGCGCCCGAGAGCTTTTTTATGAACTTCCCAATCAAAATATGTTTTCCCGATGAATTTGATAGCAATTCGATCGAGTATAACACGGGGGATGTGAATTAGCGCCTACGGCTAAATGGTCAGAAATGGCGTATCGAGACAAGCAGACACTGCCTTTTACGCAGCATCTACTTTCGCCCTAGAACTTCTTACAGGCCTACACAGGTACCGCGCCATTGGCTCTTGCGATCCAATAATCAGCACTCACGTAACGACCGCCGCCGGAGAAAAACAACACAAAACACATCATTCCATAGGTAGCCGCGAACTCAATGCCGTTATTTGATATCACCACACTGCCAAATTCCGTGAGCCATTCGTAGTTGCCGTGCTCCCTAAGCAAATCTTTAATGATGGCCAAACGCTCCGAAGCCTCAATCACCCGATCATTCGAATACAACCAGCTGGGGTCAGCAACCGCCTGCCAGCCATTCTTAAGGTGAACACTGACCGCCGCTACAACCATAGTGACCATTAATGGAATACTGAACAAACGCACCCCCAAGCCAATTAACAGCGCAATACCGCCGCCAAATTCAATCAATGCCGCCGCCCAAGCCATGAACTCAGGAAAGGGCATGCCCAGGCCCCATTCAGAATTTCCGAACCACGCAATCGTATCTTCAATACTAATGATCTTCTTCCAGCCAGCGTAGATGAATATAGGGGCAATATAGAGCCTCAATACCAAAGGACCCAGACCATCGAAGTGGCGAAGGTAGTGCAAGGCGCAACCATAGATTTTCGAGGCCGCGGCCCAAAGCGATTTCATAATGATGTAACTCCGTATTTAATTTTCGTTGCTAAATCCGACCCACAGCCTTGAGATTGGTTCCGGCCAAAGAAATTAACAGTCTAACTATTCGATCTACCCTGCCGAACAAGCTATGATTCAGCCCGTACCATCAGCCCCTCTAAACTTTATAACGAGCAAAACCCAGTGAACCACAGCCCACCCAAGGCATCGTATTTGACCCGCTTCATCCAGGAAGCCTTACAACTACTGCGTTTAGGTATGCCCCTCATCATCGGCGCCCTCGCCATAGTCGGCATGACCATAACCGACACACTCATGGCGGGCCAAGCCAGCGCTTACGACCTAGCGGGTTTAGCCGTAGGCGCCGGCCTCTGGTCAGCCGCCGCCGTGCTCATCATTGGTTTAGTCTCAGGTCTCGCCCCCATAGTTGGGCAACTCTTTGGCGCCCGCCAATACACAGACATAAGCCAAGAAGTTCACCAGTCCCTCTGGATAGCTTTATTTATCGGCGTATTGATAAGCCTATTTGCTTACAATGCCCCGTATTTCATGACCTTAATGACCATGGACAGCGCCATTGCCGACATTAGCGGTCGCTACTTACAGGCCATCGCATGGGGCGCGCCCGCACTTGCACTGGGCACAGCGTTGCGCACATTCTCCGAAGCCGTGGGCCGCACTCGCATAACCATGCTCGTAAACCTCGCCGCCTTTCTAATCAATATACTGCTCGACTACCTACTCGTATTTGGGCATTGGGGCTTTCCCGCCCTAGGCAGCGTCGGCGCCGCCTGTGCAAGCAGCCTAATTTATTGGGCCATGCTTATAGCCTTTGCGCTGCAACTAAAACACAGCCATTTTTTCAAACCCTACAAACTGTACAAACACTTCCAATGGCCGCGTTGGCACAGCATCAAACACCAACTGCACCTAGGCATTCCCATCAGCATCGGCTCCACCGGCGAAGTACTATTCTTCGGCATCATAGCCCTAATGCTCGCCCCCCTAGGCGCCACCATCGTCGGCGGCCACCAAATTGCCCAAAGCGTAGCCGCTCTCATATTCATGCTTCCCTTTGGTCAGGGCCAAGCCATCGGCATACGCATCGCCCACAGTATTGGCGCCGGAAAAACCCACGACACAAAATTTATCGCCCGCAGCGGCCTCACACTAGGTCTGCTCATCGCCGCCCTAACCGCCGCCATCACCATCTCACTACGCCACACCATAGTAGCCTTCTACACCGACGACCCCGACATACAAGCCATGGCCGCCAACCTCCTATTATTTTGCAGCGCCTACCAACTGTGCGACTCACTACAAGTCATCACCTGGGGAGCTCTACGCGGTTTCAAAGACACAAGAGTGCCCATGCTCATCATGTTATTTTCCTACTGGTGCATAGGCTTCCCCCTAGGCTACAGCCTTGCCCTCTCCCAGCACTGGGGAGACCCCATGGGGGCACAGGGGTTTTGGATTGGCATCATAGTGGGCCTAAGCCTCGCCTCCGTACTGCTACTAGCCCGGCTTCGACATCTAACGAACAGACTAAATCATGCAACATAACTTCGGCCAAAAAGACGCCTCCTTTCAAGCCGCCGGTCAATTCCCCGGCATAGAAAAACTCGTCCACAGATTCTACGACCTAATGGAGACCTTACCCGAAGCTCAAAAAATACGAGACATGCACCCCAAAGACCTCACCACCTCCAGAGAAAAACTCACCCACTTTCTGTGTCTTTGGTTGGGAGGCCCCGAGGTTTATCGAGAAAAATTTGGCCCCACCAACATTCCAAGAGCTCACGCCCATCTAAAAATAGGCATAGCTGAGCGGGATGCCTGGTTACTCTGCATGAAAAAAGCCGCCGCAGACCAAGCCTACCCAAAACAATTCCAAACCTACCTACTCACCCAGCTGTCCGTGCCAGCAGAAAGAGTAAGAAACAGCGACTAAAAATTGCAAGCCAACATTAAGTGAAAGGGTTAGTGGTAGAAGAAGAAGTAGGAGTAGCAGTGGTAGGAGTAGCAGTGTCTTGTGGGAGTTTGCGCCCATTCAGAACGCGTTTACGCCTTTCCTTTCTGACCAACATCTTTTGAGCGAGGACTGTCTGAGCGTCTCCATGCGAGTTCCGCAGCGGGTTGGTCAGAAGGGAAAGGCGTGCGTTCGGGCGCAGGCACCCGCAAGGCACTGCTGCTCCGGCGGAGTCAGCAGTTAATTAGCAGTTAGCAGCCTAAGAAATCAAATCCACATGACAACTCAAGCGATGCGCCGCAGATTCCAGATTCCGTAACCGCGGCACCTCCGATCGGCATACCGCCTCACAGTGCCCGCACCGAGGATGGAACGTACAACCCGAAGGGGGATTAATAGGCGAAGGCACATCCCCCTGCAGCACAATACGGTCTGGTTTATGGTGAGGGTCAGGAATAGGAATCGCCGACAACAGCGAGCGAGTGTAAGGGTGTTTATTGCCAGAATAAATCGTCTCAGCAGAAGCCGTCTCAACCACCCGGCCAAGATACATAATCGCAATACGATCCGAAATATGTTTTACCACCGCAAGATCATGAGCAATAAACAAATAGCTTAAATTGAACTCCCGCTGCAACTCCACCAGCAGATTTAAAATTTGACTTTGAATCGACACATCCAGAGCCGACACAGCCTCATCACAGACAATCAGCTTAGGGTTCAAAGCAATAGCCCGCGCTATACCAATACGCTGCCGCTGGCCACCTGAAAACTCAAAAGGGTAGCGAGTAACCGAGCGCGCCGGCAAACCCACAATATCCAACAACTCCAGCACCCGTTTCTTGCGCCACAAAGCGTCCCCCATCTTATGAATAATCAAGGGCTCCTCAATAATATCCCCCACCGTATGCCGGCTATTCAAAGACTCCATAGGGTCCTGAAAAATCATCTGGATATTGCGACGAAACGCCAACTTATCGCTTTTCGGTAGCAGCGCAACATCTTGCCCTTCAAACTTAATTTGGCCAGACGTAGGTTTATACAAGTCGACAACACAGCGGCCTAGAGTAGACTTTCCGCAGCCCGACTCCCCAACCAAACCCAAAGTTTCCCCCGGCTTAATCGAAAAAGAAACCCCGTCTACCGCTTTGTTATAACGCTTAGATTTCATCAAAATGCCCTCCTTTACCGGAAAGTGCATTTTCAAATCATTCACCTCCAACAAAGGTTCAGGCTGAACAACTGTAGAACTTGCGAACTCACTCATAACAATTAAGAGACCTTATGGGGGGCAAGATTCAGCCAGTGATGACAACTAACTTCATGAGTAGCACTCCTAGCGTCGAGCGTCGGTGCCCGAGCCGTGCAAGTCTCATCCGCATGGGGACAACGATTCTGGAAACGACATCCGCTCGGTAAATCCAACAATCCCGGTACCATCCCTTCAATGGTATTAAGTACAGATTTCGAAGGGCTATCTAAACGAGGAATAGAATTCAACAAGCCCCGCGTATAAGGATGATAAGGCTTGTCAAAAATATCATATACAGTGCCCGTTTCCGCCACCTTGCCCGCGTACATCACCACCACCGACTCACAAGTTTCTGCAATCACGCCCAAGTCGTGAGTGATCAACATCACCGACATGCCCATTTCATCTTGCAGCTCTTTCAAAAGCTCTAGAATCTGCGCCTGTACCGTTACATCTAAGGCTGTCGTCGGCTCGTCTGCAATCAATAAACTTGGTCGGCAGATTAGCGCCATGGCAATAACCACACGCTGCCTCATACCCCCGGACAACTGATGCGGATATTCAGCGATACGAATATCAGGAGACGGAATACCCACACGGTCCAGCATAGCGACCGCCGCCTGAATGGCTTTATCCGCTGACATTTTGGTGTGCAACAATAGCGATTCAATCAATTGCTTACCGATGGTTTTAACCGGATTCAAGGCCGTCATAGGCTCTTGAAAAACCATACCAATACGCGCGCCGCGAATTTTCTCCATCTCTTTAATGGACGCCTGAGCCAGGTTTTTACCCTCGAACTCAATGCTCCCAGACACAATTTGCCCCATAGGCTGAGGCAAAAGACGCATCAGAGAAAGCGCGGTAACACTTTTCCCGCAGCCCGACTCACCTACAATACCCAAGGTTTGCCCCGCTTGAACGGAGAAAGATATGTCATCAACCGCGCGCACTTGCCCTTCATCGGTATCAAATTCAATAGCGAGATTACTTACCTTCAACAGGCTATCAGTCACGGTAGACAAGCTTTATTGAACCTTATATTTATCATGAACATTGATATTCACAGGGAATTTCTCACCTGCTTTCATCGCCGACTTGGTTTCTTTTTTTGCCGAGTCATCAAGCCAAAATAATTGGCCCTCATAAACGTAGTGTGATTCCTTCACATCAAAGTCATCGGGAAACTTCAGCCAGCGCCAATGGGAAGAACGCTCATATCCCTGCACAAAACCGGGGACAAAAGACGCGTGCTCATAAAGCGCTTCTTCCAACTTGTGCGCGGTGGCAACGAGTTCTTCCTCTGTAACCGCGGCCCGATAACGATTGATCAGCTGATCAATATCCCAATCGGCCAAGGCCTCAATGTTATTTGTTTGCACCTTGATTTTTCGTTCAGGGTTGATTGAACCATCGGCCAGAAACGCTTGATCGTAAGCGTTGTCGGAATGGTAAGTCTCCCAGTAGCGGGGGTAGCGGCCACCCACGTTTAAAGCCGTAAACTGAATATCGTGCTTTTTCTCATTAGCCTTTTTAAAGCCTGCCGTTGCGTCTAACACTTCAACCCGCAATTCTAAACCAGCCTTGATTGCCTCCTCCTTTAAAATGGTCAAAATGTCCCCGTAGCGCCCATAGGGTGTACTCAAGGTAAAGGACAAACGATCGCCCTGTGCATTCACTAATATCCCATCGGCACCACGTTCAGTGAAACCGCTTTTAGCAAAAGCGCTTACCGCTTTATCAATATCGAAGGTACGTGCCTTAAGCGTAGGGTGCGTCGCAGGTCCAAATCCATCCGCAGACGTTTGCATACGTCGGAAATCGCCGCGGAAAAACTTGTCGATGACCAAAGTCCAATTAAGCGCGTGATGAATACCCACACGTACATTTTTATTATCAAGCAAAGGCTTGTTAGTATTCATCCATAAACCGTAGGTTGGTCGAGGGATATCGGTATAAAAGGTGTCTTTACTAATATAGCCTTTCTGAACATCTTCATCTGAGTCAGGCAATTTTTCATACCAAAGCTCAGGCGTATTTAACCTAAACAAATCTATATCACCGCGCTTATAGGCCTCGAAGGCTTTGGCCGCATCACGGATAACATTCAAACGAATTTTGTCGACATTAAAACGGTTGCGGAAAAACTTCTTATCTTTCGCCCACCAATTATCTAAGCGAGTGAGTGTTATAGATCGACCTTTTTTGATGTCCTCATCACGAATAATGTATGCACCAGGCGTGGGCACGAAGCGCCACTGATAGCGGTCTACGTAATCAACTCCAAGCTCTTTAAAAAAGTGCTTGGGGATAGGCGACAGCCCAACAAGAGAATCCTCGAAGTGTGGTTTGGACTTAGGAATTGTCATCGATATGGTGTAATCATCGTACTTGGTAATATTGCTGTACTGAGTGCCATACCAGTTATTGTACCAAGGCGCGACGATATGCGGTGAACGATAAAAGAAAAACATAAACATGTAATCATCCGCGGTGATGGGCACCCCGTCTGACCATGTCGCCGCTTGGTCCAATTTGAAATAGACCGTTCTGTCTTCCGGAGAAATAGACCATTCCGCCGCCAAGGCCGAGTAGTATTCCCCCTCATTAGGATGCCTATTTGCCAACGAAGGAATCATGAAATCGTTAATCCAACCGCGAAAAGGTCCGTTGGCATCAGGGCCCACTCGTCTCAAGGTACGAGGAAAATCGTTGAGATAGTAGCTAAAAGTACCGCCTTTTTTCGCCTCAGGAGATCCCAAATCTGGTAGATGCTGACCGTTCTCCCAAACTAGCCCCGCAGGTAAATCAGCAGGCGTCTTAAACGAAAAGAACTCAGGGTTATCGTCATAAAAGGCCTGCATTTCAGCCGTAACATCGGGGGCTGACTCGGCGCTTTCAGTGGCCTTGCCATTGTCGTTACTACACGCCGACAACAGCAGGGCCGCCACGCCCAAGAAAACTGGCAAAACACTTTGTAAAACTCGCGTTTTCATATTTTTTTCCTTAACGATAAACCGTAAATTTCTTGGGGTCGAAAGATTCACGAACAGCCTCACCGATAAAAGTGACGAGGGTTAAAATCACTACCAGAGTGCCAAATGAGGACATGACGATCCAAGGTGCCGTACGCAGTGTTGCCGTACCTTGTTTCAATAACTCTCCCAAACTGGGCGTGGGTGGCGGCAAGCCAAAACCCAAATAGTCTAAGGCGGTAATAGAAGAGATGGCCCCAATAATAGTAAAAGGCATAAAAGTGACTAAGGTGGAGAGCACGTTGGGCAGAATATGCTTGAAGATAATTCTGAAATTGGACGCGCCGATGATACGAGCCGCAGCCACATAGTCACGCGCTTTTTCTTTATAGGTCTCAGTGCGCATGTAGTAAGTCATTGAGGTCCAGGAAAACAGCACCATCACTAGGAGTAATATGCCAATACGAGCAGCTATCGACAGGGTATTGGGTATCACGGAGAAAACGATTATCACCATATAAAGAAAAGGAATGTTCGACCAGATTTCAATCAGACGCTGAAACACCAAATCAAACACACCGCCAAAAAAGCCCATTGCGCAACCAATACTGATGCCAATCAAATACACAACCACCATAAAAGCCAGCGCAAACAACAAAGCAATACGAATGCCGTAAAATAGACGAGCTAAGATATCGCGACTGGTGGAATCAGTACCCAGATAATGCTGCTGAGCGGCGGAGGGTGCGGTGGGTTTAAATACCCCATTGGCGGAATCATTCTCATAGGGGCTATAAGGCACCAGAGGCATTAACATCCAGTTTTCACTGCCCTCTGCTTGCCAGCGAGCGTTTAGCGCCCGGTAACGTGTTTCGTAGGCGTAGTCCTCGCCGAAATCAGTGCCTGGATGATATTGCGTGTAGGTTGGAAAGAACCACTCACCTTCGTAAGACACAAGCAATGCACGGCTGTTGATCAACAGCTCAGCAAAAGTCGTTAAAACCAGAATCAAACAAATCAGGAGAAAGGAGTAATAACCACGCTTAATGGCTTTAAATCGACGCAGCTTTTTCTGCGTCTGTGGGTTGAGCGTTATCATCATGTTATTGCATCTGCCTTAGTATCCACGGGCTATTGAAAGCGAATGCGCGGATCGACGATCGCGACAAGGAAATCTGAAATAATGTTGCCAATCAGCAGAAGAAAACTACTCAATAACACCACCCCCATCACCACGGGATAATCTCGATCAACAATGGACGTGAGACCCAGTAAACCAAAGCCATCAATATCAAAGATGGTTTCAATGAGAAACGAGCCAGACACCAACAACACTACGTTTTGCCCGAACGTGGTGGCAATAGGAATCAGAGAGTTACGCATGGCGTGTTGAGTGACAGCTTTGCGGAATGACACGCCCTTGGCAATCGCAGTCCGAATGTAATCCGCTGCCAAATTGTCGATCAGATGATTTTTTAGCAACAATGTGACAAGGGCAAAACTGCCGACCAGATAGCAGATTAGGGGCAGTGCCGAGTGCTTGATTAAATCTGCCACTTTCCCTCCGAGGCTTAAATCCTCAAATTCGTAACTGACGAAGCCCCCCATTGGAAACCATTCGAGGCGCACCGAAAAATACAGCAGCAATAGTGAACCCAGCGCATAGCCAGGCACGGCATAGCCGACAAAAATTAAGATTGAGGTGAAGTTGTCCACGAAGGTCTTATGCCGAATGGCTTTTAGCACCCCGAGCGGTATACAAACAATATAAGTGATCACTAAGGTCACGATGCCGTAATAGAGGGAGACAGGGAAACGGTCTCTAATTACATCCCACACAGGCTCGTTGTAACGATAGGAGTTGCCCAAATCACCCTTGAGCACCTTGCCAACCCACAGTACGTAGCTTTCAAACACTGGCTTATCGAAGCCATAATACTCTTTCAGGCGCTCGAGCTGGTCATCAGATAGAGCCATGCCCTGGCCCGACACCTGCGAACTGCCGGCACTATCGGCACTCATCACCTGCATTTCCATGATTGCCCGCTCTAGAGGCCCGCCTGGAACAAGGCGAGTAATGGCAAACACGATTATTGTGACGCCGATCAGGGTGGGCGGAATTAATAACAACCGCCGAATAAAGTAATCTCGCATGGAATAGGTTCTATATTTATGCCGTAAATCGGTTCGATTCGCGGTCGATCAAAAGTCACATTGCTATTATTATAGTTGTACCAAAGGTCTAAGACGAATAAGTCGCCTATAACATCAATAATAACAGGCACTTATTGCTAGCTTATCTCACTTATTGGGGCCATAATTACACCCTATCAATCAGAGGCTCTAAGAGGAACCGATGAGCAACCCCAATATACAAGATGCTTTTCTTCAAGCTCTGCGTGAATCAGGCGCTACGGTTAATATATTTCTGGTCAGCGGCATCCGTCTAAAGGGTGTTATTGAGTCTTATGACATGCATCTTGTGGTGCTATCGGCACCTCAGGGCTCGCAAATGATCTATAAGCACGTAATTTCGACCATTCTCCCAGACAAACAAGTAAATTATAACGCTGCCTAATGGGCTTAGGGCCTTGCCGCCAGAAACTGCAGCAGGGCCTCTCCGGGAAGAGGCTTGCTGATCAAGTAACCCTGCACTTCCTGACACTCTAGCTTCTTTAGGTAGTCATACTGCTCTTGATTTTCAACACCCTCGGCGACGATATTCAACCTCAGCCCGTGCGCCATTGCGCAGATGGCATTGACGATACTCACCTCAAGATCCACTGATTGAATATTACGCACAAAAGATTGGTCCAGCTTCACCGTATGAATAGGCAGCTTGTGTAAATAATTCAGCGAAGAATATCCCGTTCCAAAGTCATCTATAGCAACCGCAATGCCATGGTCAGCCAGACTCTGGAGTTTTTTAACCATGCCCTCCAAGTCGTGCATCATGACACTTTCGGTAATTTCCAACTCAAAATAGCGTGGAGGGAAATCGAATTCTGCCAAGGTATCGATTACTTTCTCCACCAAGTTGGCCTGCTCAACCTGCAAAGACGAAAAATTCACCGCCAAACGCAGAGGCGGTAAACCTTGATCCATCCAGCCCTTCACCTCAGCAACGGCGTGTCTCATCACCCATTCGCCCACATCGAGAATCATCTTGGTCTCTTCGGCCAAGGCGATAAACTCACCCGGGTAAATTAAGCCTCGCTCGGGATGCTGCCAACGAACTAAGGCTTCTACTCCAATCACTGAATCTGTTTTGGTGCAAATCTGTGGCTGATAGAACACTCTGAGCTCATCGTTTTCTAAAGCGTGATGCAATTCGCTCTCGAGCTTAATGCTGTGACTTAAGTGCTCACCCATCGCATGATCGAAGAGCGCATAACTGTTATTGCCCTGAATCTTCGCCTGATACATGGCGATGTCAGCGTGCTTTATTAGCACGTCTTTACTACCGCCAAACTCTGGGAATAATGCAGCACCAATGCTGATTCCTACAAATACTTCCTGCCCTTCCAGCTCAAAAGGTTCTTTCAGCGCGTCGATTATTTTCCCTGCTATCAACTCAGCATCTAAAGTGCCGCCGATTTCCGGCAGCAGCAAAACAAACTCATCACCGCCAAATCGACTGAGCGTGTCACCTTCACGCAAGCATTTCTGCAAGCGGGTCACCACCGCCTGTAAAAGCAGGTCACCAACACTGTGACCAAAGGTATCATTCACGCTTTTGAATCTGTCTAAATCTAGATACATCACCACCAATAATTGATTGTGGCGACGTGAGTGCGCAATAGCCAAATCTAAACGATCGTTAAAGAGCGAGCGATTTGGCAATCGCGTAAGTAAATCATGGTAGGCCTGAAAACGGATTAAGCTCTCGGATTTTTTTCGTTCGGTGACGTCCCGTGCAGTGCCATAATAGCCAGCAAAGCTTTCTCCTACGGCATTCAATGCTGGCGCTTCAGAAGGGGAATTCTCATGCCCCATATTTTCCATCACACCCATAATATCGGTATGCACTGCAAACAGGGTCACTTCGAAATATTTTTTATCACCACTGTCTGCGCGATGCTTCAAACACAACTCTACATTGTGCAAGCCCTCGGTAGCCACATGATCAACAGCGCTATTAAAGATCTCTTCAACTTGCCGATGTGGGCCATCTAGCAAATTATTGAACGACGTACCCACAAGCTCATCAGAACTGTAACCCAGCACCGACTCCATTTGTGAGTTAGAAAAATTAAACGAACCCTCAGCGTTTAACAGAAAAACTATATCGGGAGAACGGTCCACAATGTAGCGGTAAAGCGTTTCTGATTTCTGCACGTGAGCTTGATAACGATCTCGCTCATCTCGCAAGAGTTTTTTGTGCAGGGTTGAATCAATGGTGGCAAACAGTTCTTCGGGGGAATAAGGTTTTTTAACGTAGTCGGAAGCGCCCATTCGCAGAGCCTTTCGCACCGCGTCGAAGGAGGTTTCACCACTTACCACTACGGTGGTGACATTGATGCCACGCTCTGCCATATAGGCCATCACAGCATAGCCATCAAAGTCTCCCATATTCAAGTCAAGCAGCACTAAATCGTAGTGATTACTCTCAAGTTTTTGGCAAGCCAGCTTACCACCGAGAGCAGTGTCTACTTGATAGTTTTTGTACTTTAGCAGGGCCTCGAGGCTTGTGAGCATTCGAGACTCGTCATCTACCACCAGCACCCTGATGTTAGACGCGGCCTGTCGTGCCTGCATCTCGGCTAACTCGGCTTTCATAGCACCCTATCCAAATATATGTGTTGCCGAAGGCAACTATTATTTTTTTATTTGCCTAGCGTTTTACTTTCCGTGGTAACAATATTTTAAATTCCGTTTTAGACGCTGCCCTTCTATAGGCGATGGAACCACCAAGTTCGGTAATCAATCGCTTACAAATACTTAAACCTAGACCTGAGTGCCCTTCACCCTTACTTGACACTACCGGCGTAAACAAGTTCTCTCGCACCGACTCAGAAATTCCTGGGCCGTTATCGGCAATCACTACTTCCACATATTCGCGACCATTGTGATTAATTTTGTCCGAGGTGCTCAAAGCAATCAGCCCTCCCTCGCCCATCGCTTCAGCGGCATTTTTTATCAAGTTCGTGAATACCTGCTTGATAGGATTGCGATTTAAAGTCAACGAAGGCAGCGCAAGATCCAGAGTTAACTCGCAGTTAATGCCGTGAGTTAAAAATAAAGACTGTTTATAAATTCCAACCAGATCCGTCAGTTCGGCATTAATATCCACCTCGCCACTCACTTCCAGCTCGACCTTACCTAAATCTTTCAACTGTAAAATTATTTGACCTGTGCGATCAATTTCTTCACGAATAATACCTAGTTCACCAAAGGCTTGGTGTTCGTCGCCCAGCTTCAGAGCAAGCAATTCAAGATAATTGCGAATTATGCTCAGGGGATTATTGGCTTCATGAGCGATTTCACGCAGGCGGCTTTCCATTTCATCTTTAAACGCGTCGCCCCCGCTAGATTCTCTAAGGGCATTTTGCTCACACTGCTCAATAGCCCGCGCCGCCTCGGCGGCAAAGAGGCCTAGGAGCTGCAACTTATTTTCTTGATACTCTTCATCAATCCCCAGAACCATAACGCCCTGGCAGCCCAAAGTATTTACCCTTGGGTTTAACATTGGCACGCAGAGAATTCCCTTGCGCCCACTTAAACTTATAATCTGCCGATCAACCACGGACGACAAGCTTGAAACCTGCGCGCTGTCACCTAAAGAACTTACCACCCTTTTTTCAAGGACTGAGTCTGCAATTAAACTGCGCTGAGCTTCTAGAGGAATTTTAAAGTCGGCGGCTTCAGGCGTTTGCTTGCCATAGTGGCCACACTGATAGACCAATTCACTGCTGTCACCATTCATATCAAAAAGAAAAATAGCATTGACGTTAAAAAGTAATTCAACCGTATTAGTAATATGCCTATTTAACTCTTCGCGGGAATCTGACTGCGCCAGATTATCCTTAGCATTTTGCAGCAAACCTATGTTTTTTATTTGTTCCGCCAGCTTCTGCATTGCCGCTTTGTCTTTAGCGCTTTCCCGCGCCATGTCGTTCACGTCAATACCCATGGACTGAGCGACTCGCCCAACCTCAGTTTGAATTTGCAATAAAATTTCACGGGTAAGCGGTACGGTCAAACCAAAGAGGGTATCGGCCGCGAGGAAACTGTTGTTATCTCCTAGGGCCTCATCTTCAGCCAGCACTGCCGAAAGATTGACCAGCTTCACCAGGTGGTGAGCGTCGCGCACGTGGGTCAGAGACTCATGGTGGTAGCGCACGGCATCACAGGTAAATTGATCAAGCCCCCAGGAAGCGAGTAACTCAGCACCAAGATTACAGTGATTGACACCAAACTCACGTTCTTCAGCTTGTATTAAGCTCAGCTCACCTGAGTCCGCCATCGACTCCAGCAAATTGTGATAGCGCTCAGGGAATTGGCTTTGTAAAACCAGGCTACCCACATTGTGAAGTAGGCCGGCTAAGTAGGCTTGTTCAGGCAGAGCGAAGTTAGTGAGCGCGGCAAAGGATTTACTTAGCAGAGCACAGCTGAGGGATTGCTTCCAAAAGCGTTTAAGATAGGCCGCATGCTGTTTACCAAAATTAGAAAAGAACTGCTGAACGGCCACAGTGATAATTAAAGTTTTTAGGGTATCAGTACCCAACACCAGCAAAGCACGTTCGAGGGTATTTACCGACGATGCAGAAGAGTACAGAGGCGAGTTAGCTAGTGCTAACACACGTCCTGTGATGGCCGTATCCTGGGCCACAATACGAGATATTTGTTGAAAATCAGCGTTGTCATCTTGACAGACCTCCAACATCTTCACCAATATATGTGGCAAAGAAGGAAGCTTTTCCATTTCTAGTCCTGCTAATGCTGCCTGAGTATTTGTAGGCATTCTTGTTATATTCCGATTGTTAGCCTGCCAATGATAAGGATTCAGCCCAAGATATCAATTATTCAGCGCCGTAAATCACACAAATCCGGCGAACTGTGAGCCACATCCCAATTTAACACGAATCCTCTCACTACGGCCTTGAGATCTTGCCAGCTCGTAACCATTGCCTATCCGCCAACAGCCGATCATAATGTCGCTCAGGCGCAGAATTCATCCTATAGATGTTACTGCAGACCACCTCAATACACCAACATGGATTACAGGGTTCTCCCGCAATGCCTTATATAAAATGGATTTCAGGCAAAATAACTCGAGGGCGCTGCAATGACTAGCGCCAATATAGCCACTCGCAAGATGAAAACCATCGCCCTTACCAGCGGCAAAGGCGGCGTAGGCAAAAGCAACATTGCGGTGAATTTGGCGATAACCTTAGCCAAGCGCGGCGATAAAGTATGTATCCTCGATGCGGATACCGGTCTGGCCAACATCAACATCTTACTTGGCATAGCCCCACAATACACACTAGAGCACTTACTCAGCGGCGAAAAAACTCTCACTGAGATACTCGTTAAAGGCCCTGGTGGAATACACATCATTCCCGGCGCCTCGGGGGTTGCCAACTGCGTAGAGCTTGAGCCAGAGCAACAAGCGCTGCTCATGACAGGGCTCGACGCCCTTGAGCCTCACTACGACTATCTCATTATTGACACTGGCGCGGGCATCTCCCCAGCGGTTCTGCACTTTGTTGCGGCTGCGCAAATGCCCATAGTGGTCATCACCCCTGAGCCCACCTCGCTTACTGATGCCTTCTCTCTTTTAAAAGTATTGCGTCGCAGTAATTTTAAAAGGCCCGTACAAGTACTGGTTAACATGGCCCCCAGCATCAACAAAGCCCATGACATTTTTAAGCGCTTTCAGGCAGCAGTGGATAAATACATTGGCCTGCGCGTGCGGTTTCTGGGCACAATTTGGCGCGACCAAGCTATTGCGGCATCCGTCGCTAGGCAATACCCAGTGGCACTTGGGTCTCCCAGCACCCCTGCCTGCCAAGACTTCAACCTATTAGCCGACAACATAAACAAGACCTACCGTGCAGGCCTTATTAAATCACTGCGATTTAGCCGGTATTGGCAGCAGCGCATGGACAAAGCCAGCCTGTCTAAAGCCACAACACCTCTCAACCAAGCAGCCAAACCAGCCGCGCCAGAGCCCAGCACATCAGCCACAATTACACCCCAAGCCTTTGCCGAAAATGTTTGGCAAAATGCTTCGCTACAACTAAAACAACTAATAGAGCTCGGCAGTATTCGCCAAGAACAAATAGACAAGCTCATCAGCGAGCTCAGAACACTCGCCATCGCCCAAAGTGAAAAGGCCCAACTACCCAACCCAGTCAAAAACCCAAATCCTATTCCGCACGCCAATCTCAATATAGGACTACACACTGATAACGGCATAACAACCGCACTTCAAAACGATCAGGCTGAAAACACCGAAAATCCGAGCACCTCACCTTTGAAGCACCAATATGACGAATCCACCTTTGGCAGCCAAGAGTTGCTATTGAAGAGTTTAAGGGAAGCTACCGGCGGAAGCGGGATACCATTATTGGCACTTCTAGAGAATGCCAAAAACCATAAAGCTCTCGAATAAAGCTAGCCAAGGCGCGCTTTAATCTCCCCGGCCACCCCCACCAGCTCTGCTACTTTGCGCACCTGCATCTTCTGCATCACTCGGCTGCGGTGAATTTCAACGGTCTTGATACTAATTTGAAGCTTCTCAGCAATTTCTCGATTGGACAAGCCCGCCACCACACACTCCGCCACTTCAAGCTCGCGCTTACTCATCTCGTGCCAGCGAGCTTCAATGGTTTTTAATCTCGCTTCATCGGCAAATAAGCGCGAGGCACTGCTTAAACTGGCCGCCACTAAACTCAACAGCACCTTGTCATCGAAGGGCTTTTCCAAAAAATCTACAGCTTTATTTTTCATGGCCTGCACGGCCATCGCCACATCTCCGTGGCCCGTGATCACAATTACCGGCAACTTAAAGTGCTGGCGAGTCATTTCCTGCTGAAGCGCTAAACCACTCATACCGTTCATACGCACATCCAGCAGCAAGCACCCCGCCCCGCCTTCATAATCCACAAGGAAATCTTCAGCACTACCGTAGTCTTTCACGACATAACCTGCGCCTTCAAGCAACCATATCAGCGAGTCTCTAAAATCCTGATCATCATCGACAACATAAACCGTATTAATGTCGCTTACTTCTTGCATGAACACCTCTTTAATCAAGAATTTATTAGTTATTATTTAATGCGCAGCAAGGGCAGAGACACAGTAAATGTTGTGCGCCCACGCCGACCCTTTTCCGCCAGTGCAGACTCCACCTCTATTGTCCCTCCATGAGTCTCAACAATAGTGCGAGTGATAGAAAGCCCCATACCTAAGCCTTTGGGTTTAGACGTAACGTAAGGCTGAAAAAGCCGATCAATATATCCCGACTCAATACCCGGGCCAAAATCAATCACTTGTATCTGAGCCATTCCAGATTGAGACCCCGTATGCAATTCAATAAGCGGAGACTCGAATACGCCCTCTTCGTAAGCGTCCATTGCGTTGCGGAGCAAATTAACCAACACCTGCTCTATTTGAATTCGATCGGCCTCAATCAACAACTCATCCGAGGCTAAATTTAGCTTCACCCTCACCCCACTTTTCAGTAAGTCGTGACGAATGAACTCCACTACGTCCTCACACACTGGATTCAGAGGAAACTCTATGCGCTGGTAAGGCGTTTTGCGCACCAAGGCTCGAAGCCGTTTAACAATACCCGCCGCTCGTTGAGCCTGCTGGGCAATCTTCACCAACACTGGCGCGAGCGCTTGCACATCCGTTATCTTGCCGCTTTCAATTTGCCGACTCGCACCGCTTGCGTAGTTTAAGGTTGTCGCCAAAGGTTGATTAATTTCATGAGCCAGACCAGTGGCCATCTCCCCCAAACTCAGCACTCGGTTAGCGTGTGCCAGTTCTGTTTGATGCTGACGCGACTCCCGCTCTGCCAGCACTAGACGGGTAATATCACGAACAATCAGACTGTATTCGTCTTGGTTTTCTAAAGCCTCCAAGGGCGGATGGGTCAATACCTCACTCAAAACCATAAAGCGCTGTCCGAAAACAGAGGCCTTTAAATGCAAGCCGCCACGCCACGCACCCTCTGCAGAGGCTTTTGGCAATATCTGTTCACGCAGGCGGCGATAACTTTTATCTGACAACAAGGCCTTTAAAGTCTGCCCCTGGCAGCTGGCTAAATTAAACCCCGCCAGTGCCGAGCCGTTCATGTAATTCACCGTCAAGTTTGAATCACAAAACATGACTAAATCAGCCGATGCTTCAACCACCTGAGCCAATCTCTGAGAAGCGCCCTCGGCTTTAACCTGGGGAGTAATGTCTCGCGTCACAGCAATAATTTCTACCAGCTCGTGAGACTCTGGGTCGCGAATCGAGCGGTGAGTAGACTCCAGCCAAAAATAGCGACCGTTTTTGTGGCGGCTACGATAGCGAAAGGTCCGCACCCCGTGCTGATAAACCGCCGGTATCATCCGACGCTTCATCGCCTGCTCGTCATCGGGGTGGAAAAAATCGTAGGCAGGGCGCCCTAGCAATTCATCCGCTGAGTAGCCACAAACTTCAACGAGGGCAGGGTTCACTGTGGTATACGCCCAGTCTCCTGGCCGATGGGTAGAAATCATGTCCCCAGACTGCTCCACTAAATACCGATAACGGGCATTGTCTAATGGTGCACCCAAGGGGAAACCTGCAGCGGATTCAGACGAAGCAGTCATAGACTCTGACCCTTTAAAATTATATGGAAACCCCAATCTATAGACTGCATGCGGCTTGATCAAGACCTAAGATTTCTGTATAAGTACGGGTTTCCCCCTATCCAATTCTGATCAAGCCCCTTTCTTGGCCTAAATGATCCCCCGAGGTGAGCAAACATGACTACACGACTGCTAAATGACCGCGATATTGAATTCATGCTCTATGAATTTCTCGACACTGAAAACCTGCTCAAGCGGTCTCGCTATCAAGAGCACTCACGGGAAGTGTTCAATGCCACCCTCGATACAGCCAAGGTGATCGCTGAGAAATATTTCGCCGAGCACAACGCCAAAGGCGATGCGAATGAGCCGACCTTTGACGGCGAAAAAGTACATCAAATTCCAGAGACCAAAGAAGCCTGGGACGCCTTTGCAGAAGCGGGCTTTTTAGCCGCCCATTACGATTTTGAAGACGAGGGCATGCAAATGCCTGAGATTATTCTGCGCGCCTCCATGGCCTATTTTACGGCCGCTAATGTGGCGACCTCGGCCTACCCATTTCTAAGTCTAGGCGTCGCCAACCTTATTCACTCCTTTGCGAGCGAAGAACACAAAGCCCGCTTTTTGCCGCCCATGAAAGATGGTCGCTTTTCCGGCACCATGGCTCTCACGGAACCCGGCCAAGGCTCTGCGCTGGCCGACATTAAAACCTACGCCGAACCCGCCAAAGATGGTACCTACCGGATATTTGGCCAAAAGATGTTTATCTCCGGCGGCGACCAATCTATAACCTCCAATATACTTCACATGGTATTGGCGAAAATTAAAGGTGCCCCAGCGGGCGTTAAAGGCATCTCTCTCTTTATTTGCCCAAAGGTACTGGTTAACGAAGACGGCAGTCTCGGTGAGCGCAACGATGTAGCACTAGCCGGCTTGTTGCATAAAATGGGTTATCGCAACACCACTTCCACCGTTTTGAGCTTTGGCGAAAATGGCGGAGCTGTTGGCTATCTTGTGGGCGAGCCTCACAAAGGCCTAAGCTACATGTTTCAAATGATGAACGAAGCCCGCATCGGAGTGGGCATGGGAGCCGCTCTCTTAGGTTATCAAGGTTTCAACTATTCACTCGACTACGCTCGTGAACGCCCTCAGGGCCGCCTTCCTTCAACTAGAGACCCCGAGTCAAAGCAAATCAGTATTATCCAGCACGCGGATGTACGTCGCATGTTGTTAGCACAAAAATCCTACGTGGAAGGCGGCATGGCCATGTGCCTATATGCCTCTAGCTTATTCGAAGACTCTCAGACCGGTGAGACCGAAGAAATCCGCAAGGAGGCGATCACCCTGCTCGACCTCATTACGCCTATGGTGAAAAGCTGGCCCTCAGCCTACGGATTAAAAGCCAATGAACTCGCGATACAGGTGCTCGGCGGCTCTGGCTACATCAGAGAATACCCCGTTGAACAGTACTACCGTGACAACCGCTTGAATCCCATTCATGAAGGTACCGATGCCATTCACGGTCTCGACTTACTCGGTCGAAAAGTCACTATGGACAATGGCGCGGGCTACAAGCTATTCAATAAAGCATTGGCCACCACAATTGCCGAAGCCAGAGAACAAAGCAGCCTAGCGGAATTTGCCGAGCAGTTAGAAAGCGCTTTGAACACCTTGAACACCGTCACTTCAACACTGCTCAATAAGCTGCCTGAAGGCATTGACGAAGGCATGGCGAATGCCACCATTTACTTAGACTTGTTTGGCCGTGTATTCGCATCATGGATTTGGCTAAAGCAAGCCATGACCGCAACTCAAGGCCTGGCCAAAGCCGACGTGCAAGAAAATGATCGCAATTTCTACCAGGGTAAGTTACAGGCCAATCGTTATTACTTCGAATGGGAACTGCCACACATTGAAACCCAGGCTAATTTACTGATGAGCCACAACTTAACAACCTTCGAAATGCAAGACGCTTGGTTTTAATCTAATTAACGAGAAATGTAACAATGACATCTCCTGTAAGTACAAATATTGTTGACTCCATTGCAATCATCACAATGGACAAGCCCCCAGTAAACGGCCTAGGTCATGCACTGAGAAGCGGATTGCTAGACGCGTTTCAAGCGGCGACCGAGAACAGTGCCGTAGACGCGATGGTGATCACTTCCGCAGGGAAACTGTTTTGTGGCGGCGCTGACATCACTGAATTTGGCAGCCCAGCTGCCGGAGCCGAGCCTTCTTTACCGACCCTGGTGAACTTAATTGAAGAGTCTGCCAAGCCCGTTGTAGCGGCCATCAATGGCATGGCTTTAGGCGGTGGATTGGAGTTGGCGCTGGCCTGTGACTACCGCTTTGCCCTGCCCAGCGTAAAAATTGGTTTGCCAGAAGTGAAACTAGGCATTTTACCCGGAGCCGGCGGCACCCAGCGACTGCCAAGACTGGCCGGTGTGAAGTTCTCTCTTGAACTCATCACTTCAGGCGCTCCCGTAAACGCAAGCAAAGCTCTGCAAGCTGGCGCCATTGATCAAATTCATACCAAAGAGAGCCCTTTCCTCGACGCCGCAATTGCGTACACCAAAGAGCTTCTAGCCAAGCAGAGCCCCGTTCGCTCCTGCGCCACCTTGTCGGTAGATACCAGCGATATCGAGGAAGGCTATTTCGACAATTTCCGCAAGAGCATTGCCCGTCGCAATCGCGGATTAATCGCCGCCGAGCACTGCATACAAGCCGTTGAAGCGGCCTGTGAACTACCGCTAAAAGAAGGCCTGAAAAAAGAGGGCGAACTGTTTGAGATACTAGTAAATTCCTACCAGTCACGCTCGCAACGGCATTTATTTTTTGCCGAGCGAGCCGCGACAAAAATACCTGGTGTAGACCCTCGCACACCACTGCGCTCAATAAATAAAGTGGCCATCATTGGCTCGGGCACAATGGGTGGCGGCATCGCCATGAATTTTTTAAACGCGGGAATTAGCACCGTATTGCTAGACCTCAACGCTGAAGCGCTGGAACGTGGCGTGGGTGTAATACGCAAAAATTACGAAATTTCCGCCAAAAAAGGTCGCTTAAGCGAAGCTCAAGTTGAAGAGCGCATGGCCCTGCTACAACAGACCACAAGTTATGACGACATCAAAGACGTAGACCTCGTCATAGAAGCCGTTTTTGAAAACATGGAAATTAAAAAATCGGTATTCAAGACTTTAGATGAAGTGTGCAAGCCAGGCGCCATTTTGGCGTCGAACACTTCAACTTTAGACGTGGATGAAATTGCCGCTGTTACAAAACGTCCAGAAGACGTGATCGGCCTGCACTTTTTCAGCCCTGCCAATGTGATGCGTTTGCTGGAGATTGTACGCGGAGCCAAAACAGCTGATGACGCTCTACTCACGACAGTCAAAATTGCCCAGGCTATTGGCAAAGTGCCTGTTGTCGTGGGTGTATGCTTTGGCTTCGTGGGCAACCGCATGCTAGAGCCCTATGGTCGCGAAGCGAGCCGCCTGTTGCTTGAAGGCGCCACTCCCGCGCAAATTGATAGGGTGCTTACTGAATTTGGTATGGCGATGGGTTATTGCTCCATGATCGACTTGGCAGGCATCGACGTAGGCTACCTTACTCGCCAAGGCAATTTAGAGAATATTGCTCACGATCCCAGCTACAGCAAATTGAGCGATAAACTCTACGCTCTGGATCGCTACGGCCAGAAAACGGGCCGAGGGCACTACCTCTACGAAGGCCGCGAGCAAAAAGAAGACCCCGAAGTTCTGGAGATTGCCATCGCAACGGCGGCCGAACTGAACATCGAACGTCGCGAGATTAGCGATCAGGAAATTGTCGAGCGCACCATCTACACCATGATCAACGAAGGCGCGCAGATACTCGATGAAGGTATCGCCAGTCGTTCAAGCGACTGCGACCTTGTTTACACCAACGGTTATGGTTTTCCTATTGGCCGGGGCGGGCCCATGCAATTTGCCGATGAAAGCGGGCTCGATGTCATTCTCAAGCGCATGAACCACTACCGAACTAGCTTAGGTGAATACGGTGAGATGTGGTTTAAGCCTGCACCTCTCTTGGAAAAACTAGTAGCAGAAGGTCAAGAATTCAGCCAGTATGTACCCAATCAGTCTTAGGACTAAATTAGCTTAAACACCAAAAAGGGCCCGCTTGCGGGCCCTTTCTTCCCTTTACCTTTTGACGGATCACCCTCCATGGACCTAAATAAATTCTCTCTGGCTGGAAAAGTGGCTCTAGTGACCGGCGCTTCCAGCGGCATTGGTAACACACTGGCAAAGGGCTTAGCCAAAGCCGGAGCCACAGTCGTTGTAGCGGCCCGTCGTACAGACAGACTAAAGGAACTCGTCACAGACATCACCAGCACCGGAGGCAAGGCCGTTAAGGTGGCCATGGATGTGAGCGATCGCGCCAGCGTCGACGCAGCCTTTGAAAAAGCCGAAGCTCTAGTGGGCACCATCAATATCGTCGTCAACAATGCCGGAATTGCAGACCCTAAGAATTTCATGAAAACTGACGAAGCCTCGAGAGACCAAATTATGAACACCAATTTCAACGGTGTTTGGAATGTCGCTCAAGAAGGCGCGCGCAGAATGATTGATCACGGAGAAACTGGCAGCATTATCAATATTGCATCGGTGCTAGGTTTCACCGCGCAGCAAGGCCAGACCGCCTACTGCTCGTCAAAAGGAGCCGTCATCCAACTGACTCGCACCTTGGCACTGGACTTGATGCGCTATGGAATTCGCGTGAATGCCATTGCCCCGGGGTGGTTTAAAACCGAAATCAACCAAGATTATTTCAACACGCCTGCGGGCCAAACCTACGTACAGCAGATGCCAGCACGCCGCTTAGGCAACGTAAAAGAACTCATTGGCCCAGTTGTGATGCTCGCCAGTGAAGCCGGTTCTTTTGTCAATGGAGCGGTACTCCCCGTTGATGGGGCTGTTAGCGTAACCTAGCCTTAGATACCCTAGCTACACCATTAAATTCAAAATTTGTGCGCGCATCCAGCTATTTGCCTGATCTTCGTCGACACTTTTGTGCCAGTACAAGTGCCAACTCAGTGGCGACACAGACAGAGGCAACTCAACAATTTTTAAGCGACTTTTCTGGGCAAAGGGCTGGGCGAACTGCAGGGGCACAGTCATAACCAGATCAGAACACTGAAGAATTTGCGGCGCCACTTGATAATGCTGTACGCGCAGTTGAATTTGCCGCTGTCGGCCCAGCGCGTTGAGAGCCATATCTATATGCCCTAGGCCTTTGCGACGGCTAGAGACATGAATATGCTTCAATGCCAGATACTGGTCCATAGTAAGGCTCTCGCCTACATCAGGGTGACCTTCCCGCACCATCACCACATAGCGGCTCGTGGAAAATGGAGCGTGGCATAATTGCGGGTCAGCGACTAAAGGAATATCAATCGAGAAATCCAGCGTGCCTGAAGTAAGCTCCTTCTGCATGTGGTCACGTTCAACATAATAGCTTTCTATTCGGATACCGGGCGCCAGCGTATACATACGCTCAATCAAGGGCGCTAAAATCAAACTCTCAGCCATATCATTCATACTGAAACGATAGGTTTTTTCGGTTTCAACCGGCACAAACTCATGGCCATGCTGCACCGAGGTATTCAGCAACAGCAGAGCTTCACGCACACGGGGGATAATATTGTCAGCAACAGGGGTGGGCACCATGCCCTGAGGCGAGCGTACAAACAGCTGGTCATTAAAAGTTTTACGTAGGCGCCCTAGAGCGTTACTGACTGCAGGCTGAGTAATAAATAGAACCTCTGCCGCACGGGTTAAATTGCGCTCGGTATATATCGCGTCAAACACCACAAATAGATTCAAGTCGACCTGATTTAACCGCATAGAACTCACTACTCTCTAGAAACTTCGATAAAAACCCAACATAAGATCGATGAATATCAGACGATCAATATAATAAATTTCATTAATACATGCTAGTCCAATATGCTGAGATACCCTTAAAAAACTGTTTCACCCTACCTGCAGGACAGATTTATATGGCAGAGCTTTACCTTATTCGTCACGGGCAGGCCTCTTATGGCGCCGCCAACTACGACAAGCTTTCAGAGCTTGGGCATCAGCAGGCACGCTGGCTAGGCGAGTATTATCAGCGTCAGGGCATTGAATTTGGCCATGTAGTCACAGGTGACATGGTTCGCCAGCGCGAAACCGCCACAGGCATCTGCGAAGGTTTAGGCGTACCCAGCAATAATTTTGACACCCACCTGGGTTTGAATGAATTTGACTTCAACGCCATCTCAGACGCCTACTTAAACTTGTACCCCGAGCAACGCCCAGCCGACGATGCCCACCGCAATCAATTTTACCAACTGCTCAAAAAAGCCATGCTGTGCTGGAGCCTTGACGAGCTGCCGGGTGAATTGCCAGAAAGCTGGGCTCAATTCCAAGGTAGAGTGCAAGACGCCCTGACCCATATTCAGAACCTCAGCGACAAAAAACGTATCTTAGTCGTGAGCTCAGGCGGTGCGATGGCGATGGCGATGAGCATCGTTTTACAGACCCCACCTGCGGCGGTCATTGAGCTTAATTTGCAAACCCGCAACACTGGCGTCAGCCATTATTTTTTCAATCGCGACACCATTCGGCTAAGCGGTTTTAACAATACACCCCATCTTGATGATCCAGAATTTCATCACGCAGTCACATTTAGCTAAGACAATAATCAGCCAATTTATTACTCAAGGAACTACTATGAACTTCGAATACTCTGAAAAAGTTAATGAGCTAATTGCTCGCCTGACAGTCTTCATGGACGAGCACGTTTACCCAAATGAAGCCGTTTATAATGAGCAGCTATTGGAAGATCGCTGGAACACCCCAGCCATTATGCAAGAATTAAAAGCCAAAGCTAAAGAAGCAGGCCTGTGGAATTTATTCACACCAAGCTTGGAGCACGGCGCCGGTCTTACTAATCTGGAATATGCCCCACTTGCGGAAATCTTGGGTCGCTCTATGATCGCCTCTGAGGTGTTTAACTGCAGCGCCCCCGATACGGGCAATATGGAAGTATTGATTCAATACGGCAGCGAAGAACAAAAAGAAAAGTGGCTGAAGCCTTTGCTCGAAGGCAAAATTCGCTCTGCTTTCGCAATGACTGAACCGAAAGTGGCCTCTAGCGACGCGACCAACATCGAAACTTCAATCACTCGCGATGGCGACGACTACGTTATCAACGGTCGTAAATTCTACATCAGTGGCGCTATGAACAAGCATTGCGAGGTAATGATTGTGATGGGTAAAACTGACCCAGACAATGCCAATCGTCACCAGCAGCAATCACAAATTCTTGTCCCTATGAGCACCCCTGGCGTAAATGTTGTACGCCCCATGGAAGTATTTGGTTTTGACGATGCCCCAGAAGGCCACGCTGAAATAATTTTTGAAAACGTTCGCGTACCAGCCAGCAACTTGTTGCTAGGCGAAGGTCGCGGCTTCGAAATTGCTCAAGGCCGCCTTGGGCCAGGCCGAATTCACCACTGCATGCGTTTAATTGGTCAAGCTCAACGCGCACTGGAAATGATGTCACAGCGTGCCAGTTCACGTGAAGTATTTGGTCAGCCCATGATCAAACAGGGTTCTTGTAGAGAAGACATTGCCAAATCGGCCTGTGAAATTGAACAAGCGCGCCTGCTGACACTGAAAGCAGCGGACATAATGGATCGCGAAGGCAACAAGGCAGCACGCGATATTATTGCTATGATTAAGATCGTTGCGCCGCAAATGGCGTGCACGGTTATCGATCGAGCGATTCAAATTCACGGAGCAGCCGGCTTAAGCCAAGACTTCCATTTGTCGCGCGGCTACCAATATGCTCGCACCGTTCGTCTGGCCGATGGTCCTGATCAGGTGCACATGATGCAATTGGGACGCAACCTAGCACGCGATTACAGCGCCTAAATACCCAGAATCACGCACGGTAAAACGTGCGTGACATTCATCAGGCAACTAAGAGTCGAAACATGACAGACAATGTGCACGAACTGGATGAAGCCGCACTGGCTCAATACCTTGAAGCAAATGTAAGCGGCTTTGCCGGACCACTCAAAGCCAGTAAATTCCCCGGCGGCCAGAGCAACCCAACCTTTAAAATTGAAGCCGCCTCAGGCAGCTATGTTTTACGCCGCCAACCTCCCGGAAAACTACTCAAATCGGCACACGCTGTCGACCGCGAGTATCGAGTTCTGGCCGCTTTAGACAACAGTGAAGTTCCTGTTGCTAAGGTGTATCACCTCTGCGAAGACCGAGAAGTGATTGGCTCTATGTTTTACATCATGGAATATTGCGAAGGTCGTATCTTTTGGGACAGTAAACTACCTGAAGTGAATAAAGAACAACGCAGCGCAATGTACGATGAAATGAATCGTGTCCTAGCCGCCATGCACAGTGTCAACGTCGATGAAGTAGGTCTCTCAGACTACGGCAGGCCCGGCAACTATTTTGAACGTCAGTACACTCGCTGGTCGAGCCAGTATCGGGCGTCTGAGCTGGAACCAATACCCGCCATGGAAGAGCTGATGGTTTGGCTGCAGGAAAACATGCCCGAAGACGACGGCCAAGTGTCTCTCGTACACGGCGACTATCGCTTAGACAACATGATGTTTCACCCTACTGAGCCAAAAGTTATAGCCGTTTTGGATTGGGAGCTGTCTACATTGGGACACCCCTATGCCGATTTGGCCTACCAATGCATGGGCTTAAAAATGCCCTCGGACGGCAAGGGAATGAAGGGCTTGTTAGGTTTGGACTTAGCCGAACTGGGCATCCCTACGGAAGACGAGTACGTTGCTCGCTACTGTGAGCGTCGTGGCATAGACAAACTCGACAACTGGACTTTCTATTTGGCTTTCAGCTTTTTCCGTCTTGCGGCTATCGTTCAAGGTGTCGCGAAGCGCGCTATTGATGGTAACGCCTCAAATAAAGATGCGGCAAAAAATGCGGCCTATGTTGAGCCCTTAGCCAAAATGGCGATGCACACAATTAAACAAGCAGCGAAGTAACAGCTGCGTTTTTATAAAAATAGGAATATCAAAAATGGCAACACAACTGTTTGACTTAACGGGCAAGACCGCTTTGGTTACCGGCGCAAGCCGCGGCATTGGTGAAGCTATTGCCAAGCTGTTTGGAGAGCAAGGCGCACACGTTATTGTCTCGAGTCGAAAAATTGACGACTGCAATCGTGTTGCAGAGGAAATCAAAGCAGCTGGCGGTAGTGCTGAAGGTTTTGCCTGCCATGTGGGCAACATGGAAGATATTACCAATACCTTCAGCCACATTCGCAGCGCGCATGGAAAACTGGACATACTCGTCAATAATGCGGCCACCAATCCCTATTTTGGCCACGTGTTAGACACTGACCTTGGCGCGTATAACAAAACAGTCGATGTTAATATTCGCGGTTACTTTTTTATGTCCATTGAAGCCGGAAAACTCATGCGCGAAAGCGGTGGCGGCTCAATTGTAAACACAGCGTCTGTAAATGGCCTGCACCCAGGGCCCGGCCAGGGTATTTACTCAATTACCAAAGCGGCCGTCATTAACATGACTAAGACCTTTGCCCGAGAATGCGCTCCTTTTGGCATTCGCTGCAACGCAATTTTGCCAGGCTTAACCAAAACAAAGTTTGCAGGCGCGCTTTTTAGCCAAGATGAATTTTATCAAGAAGCTATTAAAACTATTCCCATGGGCCGCCATGCAGAACCTCAAGAGATGGCTGGCACTGTGCTTTATTTGGCCTCAAGTGCCAGTAGTTATACAAACGGCGAATGTATTGTCGTAGACGGCGGAATGTACGCTTAACACTGAAGGAAATTACGTGGACGCATTATTAGATTTTACCGGTAAAGTAGCCATCATCACCGGCGCAGCCAGTGGTTTTGGGGAATTACTGGCCTCAGAACTGGGGGCCCGCGGCGCCAAGTTGGTTATTTCCGACATCAACACCGATGGTGTTATGGCGGTGGCCGAAGCACTTAAAGAAAAAGGTGTGGATGTACTTGCCATGACCTGCGACGTCTCGAAAGAGGCTGACTGTATCGCCCAAGTGGAAACGGCTGTACGTGAATTTGGCGGTCTAGATATCAGCGTAAACAACGCGGGCATAGCTCCTGCGATGTCTTCCTTGCTTGAAACCACTGAAGCTATGATGGACAAACAATTCAATGTGAATGTTAAGGGCGTGTTCTTTGGCATGAAACATCAAATTCCCGCCATGGACAAAGATGGCGTAATACTCAACGTAAGCTCAATGGCCGGCTTAGGAGGAGCACCGAAGGTGATTTCCTATTCCGCAGCCAAACACGCGGTGATTGGACTAACTAAAACTGCTGCGGTTGAATTCGCTCGCAAAGGCGTTCGAGTTAACGCGATTTGTCCTTTCTTTACCCTTACGCCAATGGTGACTGGGCCGAATTTAAATCAAACGAGTAACGTTGAGGAGTTAGAAGCTTTTCTGGGCCGTGGCTCACCGATGAAACGACTTGGTAAACCACACGAAATTGTCAACGTGATGTTGATGATTCTTTCACCTGGCAATACTTACATGACAGGTCAAACCATTGCGATTGATGGTGGTGTTTCAGCATTTTAAGCTGACAAGCAAACCCTCAAAGTTGCCAATACAGCACCGGAAACTTTGAGGGACTTACCCTCCAAAGCCTCACGCACTCGAAAGTGAGCGACATGGTTATCCAGCCCACAGTGCGCCAAAAAAATCTCAAAACATGCTTAGATTTTTATTTCGAATTAAATATTAATCATGCCGTCAAGAATCATACGAATATCATCCAAGGCCTGATCAGGGAATAACAAAAGAAGATCGCAGTTAAAAGGATGATCTTCCAAATGATAATTAATTTCTATTGAAATTGCGCTGTCCCAACCTGCAATGTCTTGCAAGCGCAATTGGTCGAGGGCAATGTTTAAGGCAATGACATCGGGCTGTTCAACATCTAAAGTCATGTCCATCATTTCGCTCATGCCACTGAGACAGGTGTCATTCAAGGTACGAGCCAAATCGCCCAACAACTCTCCCGCCACTGTTTCATTGTCTACCCAGCGCCCCGTAAATTGCGCGAGGTCAGAAAAACTATTTTCAGTAATCACAACCAAAGCAAAACACTCGTGCTCCGATAATGAAAAGGGCTGAACAACCGCCGATACGTTTTCGCCCGTTTCAACATGGGCCAAACCCTTCGATATTTTGCTGGGGTGAAATGCCCGAACCACTGGAATCGACAAATTTACAAAGGTTTTGGTAAAGGCCGCCAAAGATTCCCCAGCCGCACCCATCGCAACATTAGTGAGTTCTTGTAGGCAATCGCGCTGTTCTTCGGTAAACGGGGCAGTATTAGGCATTAAATTAGTCCGTACATCTGTAAAACATTTTCGAGCTTTTCTTTGTTGATGGGCTTTTTAATAAACTCTAAAGCACCAAGTTTCAAAACTCGCTCGCGGGCTTCTGGCTGAATATCACCAGAGATCACAATCACAATGCTTTTGTGGCCTTCGGCTTTAATATGTTCGAGCACCTCGTAGCCGTCCATCTCAGGCATCGTTAAGTCTAAGAATAACATTTCCGCATGCCCTTGACGCACCGCTTCAATGCCCTCCACGCCGTTGATAGCGTAGGTAATGTCAACATCCCAGCCATCGGGCAAAGACCGAGTGACCTGTTTGCGAGCCATGTTTGAGTCGTCGCAAATGAGTAGAGGAATTCCCATAGTGCTTACTTTACCTTTGTATTGTGCGTTAGCAGAGTATCTTCACAAGTGCGTTTTCACGCATTATATCGCTTATATCGGCTAATTATAGCCAACATTCTCCTTTATTCTACGGTCGTAGGTCTAAAGACCTGTGACCCGTTTCAGATCCGCTAAGGTTTGCGGCCCTACAAGACGCTGCTGCACGACGCCCTCAGGGTTAATGACAAAGGTAACCGGCAATACTTCGGGCCGATTAAACTTGTAGATCGAGGCTGGATCTTGGCTTAAAACTGGGAAGTCTATGCCGAAGCGTACAATGACTCGAGCCAATGCTTCTCCTTCTACCCCGTCATAATTCACCCCAAGCACTGAAACTTGTTCCCCGTAAGCTTCAGCAAAGGCATTCAACTCAGGAATTTCTTCCAGGCAAGGCTTACACCACTCTGCCCAATAATTAATCAGAACCCAACGACCTTTTAGTGCTTCTGGGTCGAGATCTATTTGTATATCGCCGCTGCCACTGTGCCGCTGTTTCGGCATAGTGGTAATAATAATCGCTAAGACAAAACCTAATAAAACGACGTTGGTACCCTTCAAACGGGCTTTAAGTTGTTGCAGCATCGCCGGACTCTTTTCCTTCGTTGGGGATTTCTGTGACTAAGTCACTATCATTGAGCGCCGCATCTTCATCACCTAATGCAGCATGCAGCATCTCAAGACCTCTTTCTTTTTCAGTTGGCTCCTGAGTCTCTCTGGCCAGAAACAACTCAGTGAGTGGCGTGTCAAATTGCTGTTCGATGTATTGATCAATGGAAATTAATCGTTCCGCCACACGCGGAAACCAATCGAACTGCTGCAAGTAATTGGACACCCCGGGCATGTAAGCTGGCACCGAAACAACATCCGCCAGATCGCGCAAGCTCAATTCGCTCAAATCACGGCATAAAACGTAAGTGCCCTGCTGGGTTATAGAAATCACCTGCTCATCGACCAATGCGTCCCGCACTCGCTGCCACTGGTCCGCGGCCACACCAGCATTCGACAAGTCGGCATCATTGAGGCTAGTGCCCAATTTTAAACGCTGCTGAAATTCCCACAGTGCAATGAGCGCCGCCATTAAATCGGGGTAGTCCAAACCGTTGGTATTGATTCTCCAGCTCGTCAAACTGCGGACCAAAATAGCGCCGCCCAGAATAATCATCCACAGAAAATATATCCATATTAAAAACAGGGGTACGAACGCAAATGCTCCATACACAGCTGAAATGCTGGTTTTCGCTACGACAAAACTGAATAAAGCTTTTAACAGTTCAAAGCAGATAGAAGTGATAAAGCCGCCAATGACAGCCTGCTTAATGGGCACACGACAATTGGGCACAGCCGCAAATAACAATGTAAACGCCGACCAGGTTAACAGCCACGGCATTAAACTTAAAAAGCCAGGAAGCAAACCCAAGGCGTCGTATTCATTGACGAGAAATTTCAAAGACAGTAGATAGGTACTTACCGCCAAACCGATGCCTAGCAACAGTGGGCCTAAACTCAAAACAGCCCAGTACAATAAAAAATTTGAGAGGCCTTTGCGCCCCTCTTTCACACCCCAAATCGAGTTGAAGGTTTTTTCTATGTTCTTCAACATCAAATAGGCTGTAACCACCAACATCAACACACCAAAGCCCGATAAGCTTCTGGCCTGACTGGAAAAGTCGCCCAAGTATTGCTGCACTTCTGCGCCGGTATCGGGCATAAAGTGCGCAAAAATGAAGGTATGGAGTTGATCGCTCAAGCCCTGAAAAGCTGGAATTACCGAGAACATGGAATAGGTCACGGTCATCAGGGGCACAATGGCAAACAAGGTCATGTAAGTCAGTGCCGCGGCACTCTTCTTACATTCTTTTTCGGCAAACTGTGCTATCACAAAGGGGATAAATCGCCAGATCATCTCTTATACCTAGATTTGGGGAATGGTTAACGAGTTTGCGACTGCCGACGGCTTATTGGCAATTAAGCTTCTTTGCAGGTGCCTAATCCGTTTACAATAGGCTATCGCGCTAATTACAGGATGCTTGTCGAAAATGCTCTCCATCTATCATAACCCACGTTGCTCTAAATCTCGCCAGACTCTAGAATTATTGCAAGTTAATGGGCAAGAACCAGAGATTATACTCTATCTAGAGACTCCGCCTTCAGCGAGCACGCTGAAATCTTTGTTAAACAAGCTGGGCATTGATGCTAGAGCCTTGCTGCGCAAAGGTGAAGACGCCTTCAAAGAGAACCAGCTCAAAGACGACAGCTTGTCAGAAGCCGAGTTGATTGACTTCATGGTTCGCTTCCCAAAGCTTATAGAGCGACCTATTGTAGTTAAGGGCGACAAAGCGGTATTAGGTCGCCCGCCAGAAAATGCCTTGGAACTCTTGTAATGACCACACCATTCGTACTGGTTTTGTACTACAGCCGCAGCGGTGCCACCCGAGCAATGGCTCAGCAAATTGCTCGCGGCGTTGAATTGGGCGGCCTCGAAGCTCGAGTGAGAACGGTGCCGGCGGTATCCACAAACACGGAAGCAAGTGAGCCTGACATCCCTGAATCAGGCGACATCTACTGCACACTTGACGATTTGAAGGTCTGCAGTGGCTTGGCCCTAGGCAGCCCAACCCGCTTTGGCAATATGGCCGCTCCTTTAAAATACTTCATAGATGGCACCAGCGACCAATGGTTAAGCGGCAACCTAATCGATAAACCCGCGTCCGTATTCACCTCAACGGGAAGCCTGCACGGAGGACAAGAAACCACCTTATTGTCGATGATGCTGCCCCTGCTCCATCACGGAATGGTGATTGCTGGCATACCTTATAGCGAACCCACGCTAATGAGTACAAAATCGGGAGGCACACCCTACGGAGCATCCCATGCTGCGGGCGCTCATTCAGACGCGGTGCTTAGCCAAGATGAAACTTCACTGTGCTTGGCCCAGGGGAAGCGTCTTGCACATTTGGCCAGATGCTTAGAGGCAACACAATAATGATTGAACATTTAGACACGAAAATGCGCTGGGGCCGCTTTATTACAATGGCGGCCTATACGGCTCTTTTACTACAGTTCTCAATTCTTAATCTGAGCGAAGAAACTGGCTCCATGACTCGATGGGTGATGCAATGCTTGCCTCTTCTGCTGGTACTACCCGGCATAATTGCGCAAAGCCACAAAAGCTATAGCTGGTTGTGTTTCATTCTACTGATGTATTTTACAGCCTATGTCGTTGAAATAGGTTCTCCACTATTCACCTGGACCGACGCCACGGCCCTGAGCTTTACCGTCGTGATGTTTATTGGCGCGATGTTAACTAGCCGCTGGATACAGCACATAGAGTATCAGCGAGCTTTAGCAGCCTATAATGCTGCCAAAGCACAAAACCCTACACAACAGCAGTAAGGACACAGCGATGGACAAGCAACAACCAGGCATTATCCGGCGGATTTTTTCAGGTTTATGGCAGGGCATCACCTGGGCGCGGATTGCGGCGCTTAACCTCTTATTTATTTTCATTATTGTGCTGATGATTAGTGCCGTACAAACGGAACAGGAAAGCCCACTTGGCGAGCCAATGGCATTGCATCTAGCCCCCAGTGGCTTCCTAGTTGATCAGCGCACCTACAGTGACCCCATTATACAAATTCTGGAACGAACCAGCCCAGACGAAGTAGAAACGCTTACGCGGGAATTGGTAAAGGCTATTGAAAACGCCGCTACAGACTCACGTATTACAGCATTAATTTTAGACTTGGAAAATTTTTACGGCGGCGGCATCAGCAAACTGGAAGAAGTGGGTCAGGCTCTCGCCACCTTCAAAGAAAGTGGCAAACCCTTTATCGCCGTATCCGGAAATTACTCCCAGCAACAGTATTATCTCGCAAGCTACGCGGATGAAATCTATTTGAACCCGATGGGTGCCGTTTTGCTCACAGGTTATGCGAGCTATCGACAGTACTATAAATCAGCGCTGGATAAGCTTGCGGTGAATTACCATGTTTTCCGCGTAGGTAACTACAAAGACTTTATTGAACCTTACACCCGCGACAGCATGTCTGAGGCTAGCCGAGAGCACAATGGACGCTGGTTGAACGAACTGTGGTCGGTATACAGCAAACGTGTTGAGCAGCAACGAGAGCTGCCAGTAAATGCTCTCAATACCTATATCAACAGCCTCGATACGCAGCTGGCACTGACTTCCGGCGATAGCGCGCAACTGGCACTCAATGCAGGTTTAGTTGACCACGTACAAACCGGCACAGAAATTCGCAGTTCTTTAGTCAAGCGCTTTGGTGCAAAGATAGACGAAGCAAATCAGGTTAAATCAATATCCTACAGGGACTATCTCCAAGATCTCAATCACCGCACCCCCATCCACGCCAACAAAGTGGGCTTGATCGTTGCAAACGGTGTGATCATGGACGGCGAGCACGCACCAGGAACCATTGGCAGCACCAGCATTGCCGATCTGCTGGCTCAAGCTCGAGAACGCGATGATATTAAAGCGCTTGTTGTACGCGTGGACAGCGGTGGTGGCGGCGCTTTCGCTTCTGACATTATCTACCAAGAACTGAAATACACCCGAGACGCCGGTATTCCTATTTTTATTTCCATGGGCAGTGTCGCCGCGTCTGGAGGTTATTGGCTGGCAACAGCCGCCGATGAAATTTGGGCCACCCCCACAACAATTACCGGATCTATAGGTGTGTTTGGTGCATTCCCTACTGTTGAAAAAACACTCTCCAAGTTGGGCATCAGCACGGATGGTTTAGGAACAACGGAACTTGCAGGCAGTATGCGCCTAGACCGCGACTTGCCCCCTATTGCAAACAGCGTAATTCAACAAGGAGTGGAATTTACCTATAGAGCTTTTCTACAGCGCGTTGCTGAGGCTCGCGAGCAAACACCAGACGCCATTCATAAGGTAGCGCAAGGGCAGGTCTGGACTGGCACGCAAGCAAAAAACCTAGGCTTGGTGGATGAACTGGGCTCACTCGACGATGTCATCGCTTCAGCGGCGAAGTTTGTTGAGCTTGACCAATATTCTGTAGAAATCATTGAGCGGGAGCTGAGCCCACAGGAAGCGCTCTTTAAGCAGTTAGCGGGTGGCACTGCGGCGTTTATGCCATCGGGTTTGCTGGAAAGCTTTGCACCCCTTGCACTAAGACAAACTTTAGCGCCTTTGATTAAACCATTTATACAAATAAGTGCAATGACAGACCCAAAAGGTATCTACGTACGCTGCGAAAATTGTTTGGCCCCCTAGGTTTTTTAGTCGGAACGCGAGCTAAAAACCCAAGACCTGCTTAACAAACGGAATCGTTAAGCGGCGTTGTTCAGCCAGCGAAGCGTTATCAAGTGTATTCAAGCACTGGAACAAGGGTCCCATATCTCGTGGGGCTCTATGTAGAATATACTGCCCGACCTCATCGCCCAATTCCAAACCTCTGCCATTGGCTCGCAACTGCAAAGCAGCCAATTTTTCTTCGTCACTGAGCGCTTGAATGGACAGCGTTAGACCCCAGTTTAGGCGCGATTGTAAGTCTGCCAAGGCAATCGGTAGTTCATTTGGGCTCGCATTAGCCGCGATCAGTAAGCGGCCACCTTTATCGCGTAAACCATTAAACAGGGCAAATAAAGCCATCTCCCAGTCTGGATTTGCCACCACAAACTGCAGACCGTCAATACAGAGCCAATCCAGCTCGTCCAAACCCTCCAGTAGGGAGTCGGGGCTCATTGTTGCCAACTCATCTAAGGGCAAGTATTGAAAACTCACGCCCAGTTTGTCAGCCGCGTGGCAGGCGGCCTGCAAAAGGTGTGACACGCCAGAAGCTCCCCACAAATACACAAAGCTCTCCCCTTCGGGCAGAAGCTGGGTTTGTAAAGCTTGTACAAGCTGGGCATTTTGGCTGCCTGGCGCACAGTAAAAATTAGAAAATGTTGCGTCGTCGTCCAGAGATATTCCCAGCGACATTTGCTGCGGTAAAGGAGTACTCATCACTATTTAGCATACCGGCGAAATTGCAGAGGGTTGGCTTCTCTTCCCAGAGCCAAATGTGCACTGCTAGCCACATTGACGTTCGATAAGCCGGGCTGGTTTTGCAACACGCGCCCTAAAGCAATGGTGTCGAGCAATTGAGATTGCGCGCCCTCTAGGTCCAGCGCAAACAAAAGCTTGTCTTGCTCAATCGACAAGAGATCTGCTCGCCGAACCAATTCCAAGGTTTGAAAATACTCCAATACTCGGGCGTAGCTCGAAAACTGGGTAATATCACTGACCTCAACATACACCCGACGGGAAGTATTATCACTGGAAACAATTGCAAATTGAGTCGCAAAGTAATCCGCGGCCTGATTCAATCCACTGGCCAACATCCTGTCTTGGCTGGCCGTGTCTGATTCAAACACCACACTGTTGTTTTTGTAAGTTAAGGTCCAGTCAGCTCGCCACTGGCCGTTGGAAAATTCAGTGTATCGGCCCACAAGAATAGCATCCGCCCCGTAACGTTCTGACGCGGCTTTTACCATTCCTTGGTCCATTCGCCACAAACCTTGAGGGTCTACCGCAATTTGGTCCTGAAGATCAAACAAAGGCTTCACAAGCGGCAAACCTCGACGCTTAGCCGCTTTATTTACCTGCTCGTCCACTTCAAGCTCATTTACGGTATAGCGCCCAAGCTGCACATCGTCGGCCACCAACCACAGCAACACGCTCGGTCGATTAGCTGGCCAGAGAGGCAAACCCGCCTTTCGCAGTAAGCCTTCAATGGCTTGAGGGGAAAACTTCAAAAACAACGCAGTAGCCGCCGTAGACTGGCCTGCACTGTTCTCAATTCGTTCATCTGTGGACTCGTAGCTGAACTGCAGCACGTAGTTTTGTGCACTAGAAAGCGCTCTCTGAACCTCAGGATGCTCAGCAATTGATTCTCGCCCACTAATTTTCACCAGCACGCCGCTCAGCCCCTCCCGCGCCGCAACCGCTCTTGCGGCCGCCGACTGAGCCGTCACTAAACTGCGGGTTTCATAGAGGTCGATCACTATTTCAGCGTAGGCCGACACCGCGCAGCTCAATAAAACCAAAATGCGGAAAATGTTGTTCAGAAAGCTCACTATTGAATCCTGTGTTACCCGCAGCTTGGCTGCAAAATGAAGCGTATTGTAACAGCACCGCCAGTGCTGCAAAGTGCATTTACTCAAATAGCCGAAAATTCCCCCAAAAGTCGCCTGCACAGCGAATAATAAGCTGGTAGAATGCGCCGCTTCTAAGACGCCAATCTATCTTGAGACCACCTTGCCATGAGCGACAATCAAAAGCCCACGCCCCAACCATCACTCAGCTACAAAGACGCCGGTGTTGATATCGACGCCGGGAATGCCTTGATTGACCGTATAAAAGGTGTGGCAAAACGTACTCGCCGACCTGAAGTTATGGCTGGTTTGGGCGGATTTGGCGCACTGTGCGAACTGCCAGAGGGTTATAAACAGCCCGTGCTAGTTTCAGGCACAGACGGTGTAGGGACTAAATTGCGTGTGGCCATGGACTTGGGCAGGCACGACACCATTGGTATCGATCTTGTGGCCATGTGCGTAAACGACCTGATTGTTGCTGGTGCCGAGCCTTTATTTTTCCTTGATTACTACGCGACAGGCAAACTGAATATCGACGTTGCAGCTGATGTTGTAAGCGGCATTGGCGACGGCTGCGAGTTAGCCGGCTGTTCCCTTGTGGGTGGTGAAACCGCTGAGATGCCGGGCATGTATGAAGGCGAAGATTATGATTTGGCCGGGTTTTGCGTTGGCGTCGTCGAAAAATCAGAGATTCTCGATGGCAGCAAGGTGAAAGCAGGCGACACCTTGATTGGCTTGGCCTCAAGTGGACCACACTCCAACGGTTATTCTCTGGTTCGCAAAGTTGTTGAAGTAAGCGGCGCTAGCCTCGACGAAATGCTGGGCGACAAGACTCTCGGCGATGCACTAATGGCACCTACACGGATATACGTAAAGTCATTACTGCAGCTGCTCAAAGCCACTCAAGTAAATGCCATGTCTCACATTACCGGTGGTGGCTTACTGGAAAACATTCCCAGAGTACTACCCGACAATACAAAAGCCATTATCGACATCAATAGCTGGCAGCGTCCCGCGGTATTCGATTGGTTACAGGCAAAAGGCAATATCGACCCAGTAGAAATGCATCGCACTTTCAACTGCGGTTTGGGAATGGTTGTCTGTGTGCCAGCCGAGAGCGCTGAACTCGCTCTGGACTTGCTGCAAAAAGCCGGTGAAGAAGCGTGTATTGTAGGCTCCATTGAAACCGCCGGTGAAGATGAAGAGCAAGTTGTACTGCAAGGCCTATAAATCATGACCTCAACAAAACTCTGCCGCGTTGTTGTGCTTATCTCAGGTGGCGGCACCAACCTGCAAGCGCTAATTGACGCACAACAGAGCGGAGAGTTACCTGTTCAATTGACGGCTGTTATCAGCAACCGCCCAGGCGTAAAGGGTTTGCAGCGAGCGGCTGATGCCGGTATTCCCCATGGCATACTTGATCATAAAGCTTACGAAAGCCGCGAGCACTTCGACGAAGCGCTCATCCAGCTAATCGACAGCCACAAACCAGACCTAGTCGTGCTAGCAGGCTTTATGCGGATTCTGACCCCAGCGTTCACAGGGCATTACTTAGGCCGCATGCTAAACATCCACCCTTCCCTGCTGCCAAAATACCAAGGTTTGCATACCCATCAGCGCGCCATCGATGCCGGTGATTCTTGCCACGGCGTTACCGTACATTTTGTGACCGCCGAACTCGATGGTGGACCGGCCGTGGTGCAGGCCAAAGTAAATATTTTCCCCGAAGACACAGCCGATACCCTCGCCCAGCGCGTACAAGCGCAAGAACATATCATCTACCCCCTGGCCGTTAAGTGGTTTGCCAGCGGCGATCTGTTAATGGAAAATGGATTAAGTTTACTGAATGGCGAACTTTTACCCCATTGCGGCCATCTAATTGATCACAGTGGCTGAAATACTCTCTTCCGGCCGTGAGATTGATACATAGTGTTGCTCGCTAGGAGATGTACTATTAAACGTTTTTTTGCACCATCAAATTTCTTCGCCCCCAGCCATTTAATAAGCAGGCTGCTTGCGGGCATAGCCTTACTTAGCGTCGCAAGTTTAAGTTTGGGCGATACCGACAAAACCCTCCATGAATCGACACTCTCAGCGCCAAAAGATTTTAAAGCCAAGTATGAAGCGACGCTAGCCGGCATAAATATCAAAGCCACCAGCCAACTCAACACCCTAGAGAATGGCCGACGCGAGCTTCGCTTCTCCGCCAAGTCCTGGGTTGCCAACATCGAAGAATCCAGCCAATTTGAGTGGGGAAAGCAAGGCCAGCTGGTACCGCTGCACTACGAATATCACCGCACCGGCTTCGGTCGAGATCGCCACGCGATTCTGTCTTTCGACTGGGCCGAACTCAAAGTGACCAACAACGTGCAAAACAAACCTTGGCAGATGGATGTTCCAGCAGGTGCACTCGATAAACTCAGCGCACAACTACAGCTGCGGCAAGACCTCGTAAACGCAAGATCTCTGAGCGCCTATCAGGTAGCCGACGGAGGCAAACTAAAAACCTACTCCTACATAATACTGGGAGAAGAGGTTCTAGAGACGACATTAGGCAAGTTAAACGTCGTAAAAATTCGCAGGGAAAAAAACTCCAGCAGTAAACGCTCCACAACCCTGTGGCTTGCAAAAGACTGGGACTACCTATTGGTAAAGCTCCATCGCCAAGAGAAAGACGGCAAACAATACGAAATTAACTTAGCCTCGGGATCTGTCGCGAAGGTGGCAGTGCGCGGTTTAGAAGAGCCAGAGCGAATTCCAGGAATTTGAGTGGCCTTTGTTTTGAATATGGGCCTATAACGCAAGCTTCAGAGTTCTTCTCTACTATGGCACTAAAGCAGGGCCGTTAGGGTGCTCCATGTTGTGGCCGGTCGCAACATGAAGCACCCTAACGGCCCTGCTACCGGCACAACTACTAACAATTTAACTTCAAAACTTGCATTACAAGGCTTCAGTTTTTTCTTTGCCGCAGCGCTCACAGCGAGACCAAGTGACTAGTTTTCCCTGCTTTACATCAAAACGTTTTTCCGTAACAATTTTCCACTTATGGAACCCTGAACGACACAAACCTTTACCTTTGTGCTTCTCTGAGAGTTTAGGCTTTTTAAACGCGATCACATCACCCATAATTGCGGTTTCCTTCTCTCTGCGGACATATTACAACAATGGTCATTGTATACGCTTTTGCAGCCGCTTTCCTGCTTCTGATCACCGCCTGCACAGCCGATCAACCCAGCGTTGAACTCAGTACAGCCGCCCCGCCCACGGAACTAGAAACCGCCCAGGAGACACAACAATTCTCCGCCCGCACTGAGCGCCTACTCAATAGCTTTTATATTGCCCAGAACCAGCGCCAACCGAGTCAAGAGGCGAGGCTGGGTCTGCAAAATGACCAGTCCAGACTCGACAACTTGAGCGAGAGCCATGCAAAATCATCACTACAGCTTACGCAATCGCAGCTACTCAACCTCAAGGCTATAGATCAATCAAGGCTCAACGCCCAGACGCAATTGAGCCTTTCCTTATTCATTCGCGAACTGGAAAATGCGATCGCAGATTTTCAGTGGCGCTTCCATACATACCCGATAAATCCTGTAAACGGCCTACATCGCGCTGCCGTAGACATGATGATCAATCGACATATTATTCGCAGCGAGGGCGACGCAAAAGCCTACATACAGAGATTAAGCGCCATACCCGCGTACTTGGAACAACTATCTGTCGCCCTTACAACTCGAGCTGACAAAGGTATTGTTGCACCTACTTTTGTCTTCACAAAAGCCTTGGCCACCTGTAGAAATATTATCGACAGTCAGATATTGCTTCTGAACTTTAAAGAAAAACTAAAAAAGAGCGACATTGACCGCTCGGTGCAAGCGGCACTCATGCTCGATGCAAATTCAGTTTTTCATCAACAAAGTAAACCTGCTTACCAAAAGTTCATGCGCTATTTGCAACACCTGTCTACGCGAGTAGAGAAACACTCAGGAGCACTGAATTTACCCGATGGCAAAGCACATTATCAACATCTATTATCGCGGAGCAGCACCACAAAACTGCAAGCCGCTGAAATTTTCGCGATAGGAAAGCAAGAAGTACTTCGTCTTCAGAATGAACTAAAAGAAATTCAAAACCAACTCGAATTTAACGGTGATTTGCACAGCTTTTTGAAATTTTTACAAACTGATACTCGTTTCTTTTTTGCCAATACAGAGGCTGGCCGGCAGCAATATTTGTATGATGCGCAACGAACCCTGCGGGATGTGTCTGCTAAACTCGATGAATTGTTTTACCCTCAAACGCTAACACACCTCGCTGTTGAATCCTCGCGGCACAGCCAGCGCCATCTGCCATGGGACATATTCTATCAGCGGGCAGACGAAGACCAGCAAGACGCTCGTCTCTTTTTAAACTTACAAGAAATGAAAAATCTGCCAATTTATCGTATGGCGGCGCGCATTTACCACGAGGCCATTCCCGGGCATCATCTGCAACTTTCACAAAATCAAGATCGCCCCATGTTCCGGCAGGCTAGCCAAGCTGAGTTGTATACAGAGGGCTGGGCTCTTTACGCCGAGTGGCTACCCACCACCATAGGCCTTTACCAGGACCCTTATGACAATGTGGGACGGCTGAGCTTAGCGCTGTCTCGAGCCGCTCGCTTGGTGGTTGACACCGGCCTTCACTCTCAACAGTGGAGCCGTAAACAGGCCATCCGCTACCTCACTCAAAACGCCCCACATTCAGGCCTTGAGGCCACAAACATTGTTGAGCAGGTCATCGTACAACCCGCCCAAACAACGGCTCAAACACTGGCTTTCATGAAGTTTAAAGCCTTACAGACAGCCGCACGGGCGCATCTAGGAGAGGCCTTTGATATACGTGAATTTCATGAGGTGGTATTGAGAGAAGGTGCATTGCCACTTGATGCTCTAGAACAGCAAGTGGTTACATGGGTAGAAGAGCTTAAACTACTTTGATGTGCCAGGGCTCATAGCGCACCCCAAAGCGGTTATCGGCGGTGTAGCGAATTTGCACATACCCTAAATCCTGCATGCGCTTGAATTCATCGCTCTCGGAAAACTGATCAGTAAAGTTTGCACTCCCCCAACCAATCTTACCTACATCAAAATCGCCTATGCCATGGTAGGAGTGGCCTGGAGGGGCCAAAGAGCGAGATGCCTTAGACAGGTTGCCGTTAGACTGAACGCACTTGGCCAAAAACAAATGCATTTGTTTTACATTGCTCCGAATGCCTGAGGTCAAAATAATTGAACCCACATCACTCTTCAACTTATTGTAATAGTTTTCCGCTTCGCCGCGATAAACGTAGTGGCCGGAGTAAGGAATCTTGACAGTGTCGCTAGGATTGATTTCCGCTGTCAGCTCCGTGATAACTTTGTCACCAAGAAAACCGTAGGCTGATGCTTCAGTGAAGAAAATTTTCTCCAGAAAATCTAACTCTTCACGAGTAAAAGCACCTACTTGCTTGAAACGTTTCGCAAATTTCAAAGCGCGATCAAAGCTGATTAAATTGTAATTACCGTGCCCCACCGAACGCTCAACACCTTTTAATCGCAACAATACCGAATGCATAGTGCGAGTCTCAAGCTCATTGAGGTGAATATCATCAACAAATTCGCTTTCAAAGTTGCGGACTTTGTCTAGATAATGCTCTGCTTTAGCCACTTGTGGGACAGCACCGGGCGCAAGCTTTGACTCCGGCAGTAAATCTTCAATTTTACCGTCTGCGAGAGCCCCCGAGTCTAAGGAAGTATCTTCCGATAAAGGAAAAACCGTCTCGCGATCACTGGCTGGCTCCGCATTGACCAATGGGTCATTCGAGGTGTCAGGAGAAAAGCTGTCAGCGGCTTTTTGCCACAAATAACCGTTTGCGGCGGTAAAGGCTCCGCCCGCTAAAAAACCTGTGAGTAAGTCCCTACGATTCACACTGCCTCTCTACGCTTTTTGACCATAAAAATATGAGTGCTTAGATTACTATAAAAGAACTAGACTGCA
>CAJWBQ010000014.1 GCA_913020115.1 uncultured Cellvibrionales bacterium | reverse complement strand
ATTGGTAGACACAGCAGACTTAAAATCTGCCGATCGCAAGATCGTGCCGGTTCAATTCCGGCCCGAGGCACCATTATTCTAAGTATCTAGCGGGTATGCAGTCACTAACAGGGCTCTTCCGGCAAACCAAAAACATAGGCAAAAATAGGCGTATCACCTCGGCTTTTATTCACCTCGGCTCCGATCCTCTAGCGCGCCACGCCCCACATGCGTCACGCGAGACTATCTACTATGCGCAGTCGTTTGCCTAACTGAGGAGCTGCATGGCTAATTTGATGGCTGTCGAAGATTGGATCGACCGATTTTTCTAGGGTGGCAGCGCCCCCCCCCAGTGCGCGCACTAAGCGTCGCTGGTGCGCGAAAGAGGGGTTGCCGGCGTTTCATGAATGGTATAATCCCATTAATGGTTTCTCTAAAAAAGCCCAAGCCTACGTAATCGAATTATTTTTTTGACTTATTCGTTTGTCATCGCATTGATAAGGCTATATTGTTTGTCTGGGAAGCAGTTTTAACCCTACAATTCAAAACTATTTAATATTTATTAATGGGTTTATATTTGCGGTGCTGAAATGCATGGGTGCTGATCTACCACACTTAACTTTAGCGGAGCGTAAATGGGAGTGACAATGATTTCTGCAGATAATTTCTTTGCTATGGGGGCGATACTTTTTGGCTTGGCAGCATTTGGTTTTTGGATGGATAATCAGGCCTTGGGGAAAAAAACGTCTGGGGTGATATGGGTGCTTCTAGCAGGAATGGCGTTGTCTAATTTTAAGATTATTCCTCTTGATGCTTCAATCTATGGGTTTGTCGGTGGAACTCTTGTCCCGCTTGCCGTGCCGCTACTGTTGTTTAAGGCAAATTTAAGAAAAATATTTAGCGGAAGCGGCTTGGTCATGATCACATTCTGCATTGCTTCTATCGCTACGGTTGCAGGTGCGATATCGGGGTTTTATATTTTGGAACTGGGTGATATTGGGCCCAAGGTAGCCGGCGTTTATTCTGGTGCTTGGATAGGAGGCATGGTCAATTTTCTTGCTGTATCACAGGCTGTAGAAATGACCACCGATGAATTCAGTGCTGCACTTAGTGCAAGTGCTGTCGTAAGCATACTAGCGCTAATGATGTTGCTTTGGATTCCCACGATAAAATGGGTGGTGAGTAAATTTCCATCAGGGGTTTTGGGTGATGAAGCTGCAGGTAAGCGCGAAGAGTTGTGTCTCGATGATGCACCGCGAATAAAGTTGGTGGATCTTTCGGGGGCTATTGCACTAAGTTTTGCAATTTGTGCGGTTTCCAAATTGATTGCGGAGGCCTTATCCATGACTTTATACCTGTACTTGTTTATTACCCTGTTGTCAGTAATTGCTGCTAATGTTTTTTCGAGGGCATTGAGTGATTCGGAAGGTGATTTTGAAATAGGCATGTTAATCATGTATTTGTTTTTTGCAGTAGCCGGGGCGAATACCAATGTTACGGCATTTATTGAATCCTCTCTGCATTTGTTTTTTTATGGAATGATAATTGTTGTTGTTCATTTGGCGGTGGTCTTGATAGCAGCTCGTATGTTCAAGATTTCACTGCCAGAAGCCATTGTAGCATCGGGTGCTGCGTTGGTTGGGCCTGCAGTCACTGCAGCTATTGCTACATCCAAGGGTTGGAAACATTTAGTCACCCCGGCCATCATGTGCGGATTGTTTGGGTATGTTATTGGTACGTTTATTGGTGTCACTGTCACGGGTTTTCTGAGATAAAGAACACGTATCAAGGTACTGAAAACTTAACTCCAGATAATGGATAATATTAGGATGAATACCTATAAGCGTTAGAGCTTCCCGTCAGAAATAGTCAGCTATGCAGCCTGGCTCTACCACAGATTCAACCTGAGTCGCCGAAATATTGAAGGCTTGTTGGTCGAGCGTGGTAGTACCGTTAGTTACAATCGGGCAGAGCAATCGCATCAATCGACCAGTGTGCGAGAGCGAGGGGTGCGAAGGTTCAAGCCACCCAGGCGGGCTCAACGACTCTTAAGTGTACATGCCACCATTTACAATCTATTCAATCTTGGTAGGCATCTAGTTGGAGCCGAGCATTACCGAAACCTTATGGTAAGTGCGTTCAAGGAATGGAGTTTGGCAATTGCTTGAGGCCTGAAGCTAGATTCCGCTGCTTCAAGAAGTTAATTTGTCTGGACATAATTAGTCAATATCGAGATGAGCGCTGAAGCTCAGTAATGGAGTGCGTTTCTCAGAGGCTCCCTAGTATACTGCTACAATAATAAGGATGTTCACGTCAGATAACTTGGCATTGAAGTTTTTAGCTATGGATAATTTTTTTCAGTTCTACAACATAGAGCCAGATGCAAAACGCTCAGACTGGGTAGTTGAGCGATGTTGTGGTCCTAAGCATACGTTGCATACGTTTCTGCCATCAGGATTTGCGAGTAACGTTCGTATATGTCATCCCGGTTGGTATGTTGATCCTTTGCCTCCGGAGGATGAGGAAGCTTGGTCAGCACTTCGCGCTGGATGGATTGATATGAAAGCGTTAACTCCTGTTCGATGGCATGACGTCGCCGTCGCAAACAACCACACCCCTCATCGGCTGATGCAATGGTTTCAAACCTGTTCGTCTGCTATACGAGAGCCCGGTATGGCCGGTGTCGATTCACCCTTAGAAGGTGATTTGACCAAAGAGATGGTGGAGAGCTTGTTTGAGGTGCTCGCTGATCATGGCGGAGCGGACCAAGAGGTTTTGTGCGGTTTTTGGGAGGGCTTCAATCGTTCTGACTATCGAGCTAGAGCAAGTTTCGAGAGCTACCATGGCCAGCAACACTATTTACTCTTCCACTCTACACTATCCCAGGTGAGAGACGCTTGGCTTGAAGCTTTTGAGCACGTTTCCTCCCGTCACGGTATAGGAACAGGTGGCTTAGCGCCCAATGCGGTATGGCCGACGACTTGTGATTGGTACTTGGCGGTTCCATACAACCTGCGATCATCCTACCTTGGCGGACCGGTGGATCTTGTCAGCAGAATATTCAGCGCGGCGAATCTCGAGACCTACGAGGCCTTACCTGGGGACAATATTTGGATTAACGACTTAAACTAAGCCTTTCACAAGATAAAGCCTTCAAGTTAACAGTTGGTTACACCGCAACATACGGGGTCAAGTCTTGCCTTTTGCCCATTGGCCTCCGTCAAGCCCTGTATTCAGACTTTTTCCAAATCGGATCGAACTCTACCCTGAGGGATCTAGCTGCCGATGACGCTTTGCGTAGGCAATTATTTTTTTGTATTCCAAGATGAAAACCAACCAATTTAGTATAGGCAAAAGGTAAGACTTGACTCCATCAACGGACCCCGTCAACCGGCAAAAGGCTCTATTATTTGGAGAAGTCTATTTGCCAATACCCGGAAAACGGTGAAATACGGCGAAAAAGTAAAAATAGTCGAAATTCCATTGCGGGTTTGCCAATCTCAGTTGTTAACCACCTGATTAGCACCCCTTGGCGACTTTGTCGGTCGCTGTAGGCCAATATGGGAGAGGTTTCGATTAAACTGCGTTATATCAATAGAAACCTGCTAACTAGGGGCCTCGTTGTGTTTACTTTACAGCTTTTTTCTGGATTCACACCTGTAATGAGCGCAACAATTCTGGCCGAGGCACGTTGTCATGAAATAGCAGTGCCCGCGTTAAATGCTGCAGAGGCTATACGCCGGCTAGCAAAGCAAACAGGCGCAAAATTGCTGTTTGGGTATGAGCTAGCAAAAACTCGCCCAACGCAGCCAGTTAAGGGCTGTTTTTCCGTGGCCAGAGCAATGGAAATTATGTTTAAAGACTCCGGTTTAAAAGGAGTTCGCTCATCTAAGGGAGCCTTTGTTGTCGTGTCCATTGAGCCCGCAGTAAGAGCCCCGAAACCATAATGCATGAGCAGGGCTGGCAGCCCGTACCGAACACCAAGCTTTTAAGCTAAGCTTCAAGCAGTTCGGGTTGTAGTGTCATTTAACAGGGTCAATAAATATAGATGATTATATGACTGAATTATTTAAAAAGCTCAAAGCGAATAGCCCGGGTGATCGTAAGCGCCGGGGGCTTTCCGGTGTGTCAGTCTCATTTCTTGAAAACAGTACATTGTTAAAGAAATTCCTCACCCGGTTTTTAGGGCAGCGTCAAGATATTGAAGATGTTGTGCAGGAGGCTTATCTACGCGCCTACGATGCAGAAAAAAGTCATGAAATTGACCAACCCAAAGCTTTTCTATTTCGTATAGCTCGCAACATTGCTCTCAATGAATTAAAGAAAAAGTCGCGTGTGCTCACCGATTACGTTGAGCACTATGACGAACCTGACATTAAAAACAATTCACCCACTCTGGAAGACGAATTGGAGGCCCAGGAACACATTGGGCTGTATTGTGAGGCTTTCGCTAGCCTGCCAGAGCAGCGCAGGCGAGTATGCCTATTACGTAAGGTTCACGGACTTCAGCATAAAGAAATTGCTGCGCGCCTAGACTTGTCCGTTAGCTCCGTTGAAAAGCATCTGCTGCGGGGCGCGCTGGCGTGCCAGGAGTACATTTTGGAGCGTGAACAAGGGGGAGGAAAAGCTATTTTAGGTTCTGGAACCCTCCTGCCAATGAAAGTATATGTCGGTGCTGGAAAAAATACCGATAAGGAAGTTCAATAATGGAAAATATCTACAAATTTATCGATAGTCGGGTCATCAATGAAGAGGCGGGCCGCTGGCTAATTCGCTTGGACGGCGACGAAGCGCCCAACGCCCAAGATCTTGAAGAGCTCCATGAGTGGATGTCTCGCAGCCCACTGCACAGAGAAAAACTGAGTCAATTGGCCTCTCTTTGGGACAAGCTAAATGTATTGACCGAGTTGTCGGTACCGCTAGAACGACAAGACAGCCATTCAGAAGTGGGCGCCGCGGCTGAGTTCAAAACTCGAATAGCAGCTCGCTGGGCCTTCTTTCCTCAGGGTTTGGCCTTGGCGGCGGTACTTGTATTGGGTGTGTTCATAACCTTGGGCACCGGCTGGCCGGGCAGCTCTGTGGATGAAAGCAACGGCCGTTACTTTACAGAAATTGGGCATCAACAAGAACTTACCCTAGCTGATGGTTCCAAAGTTCAGCTCAATACCAACAGTGAATTGCGAGTGGCTTACAGTGAGCATTATCGCGATATCTTCTTGTTGGATGGCGAGGTGCATTTTGACGTGGCCAAAGATAAGCAAAAACCCTTTAGGGTATTTGCAGGCAATGGTCGAGTTCAGGCCATAGGCACGGCTTTTTCTGTTTACTTAGTAGATAACAACGTAAAGGTAACCGTAACCGAAGGCCGTGTGGCATTAGCTGGCGTGAGTAAAAATTCCACTAGCGAACTGAGGCTTGAATCTCCGGTTGAAAACTTGGGTTCCCTGGCGGCAGGGCAGGGGGCTACCATCGTCCAGCTAGACACAAGTGAAGACGGTTCAAGACCAAAACCGGTGTTAGACAATATTCAAATTTTCAAACAAGAAGAGCTCAGTCGGCGCCTATCTTGGCAACAGGGTTTATTGGTCTTTACCGGTGAACCTCTGCAGCAAGTGGTTGAAGAGATTAGTCGCTACACCACAATATCTATAGCCATACCAGACCCACAAGTACGGGCAATTAAAGTGGGCGGTCAGTTTGAGGTGGGCGATACGGAAATAATGCTAGAAGCACTAGAGGACACCTTTGCACTGCGCGTTGTTCGAAATTCAGACGGTAGCGTGCAGATTTTAGCCGCTGGGAAATAGAAAAATTATTATGCATTTACGCAGTCGAATCGTAACGTCTCGTAAGGAAAACATTCTTCTTGAATTTATCTAAAGCTAAAAATAAAACCGCCGAGCGTTGCGGGTTTTCCAAATTCAGTTGTTATCTACCCTGCAAGACCGCTATTAATATTCAGATGTTAGGAATACCTGAGATGCGGATTGTAGGGAAGCCAGTTTCGGAATTCTGCGCATGACAAAAACCGTCGTCGCAGCAGCAGTGTTCGCGTTCAGCCTTGGCAATGCCAGTGCTAACGAACTTTCGAGTAAAGGATGTCACGCTATATCGGTGCCTCCTTTGAACGCGGCGGAAGCGATCAACGCTTTAGCTCGGCAAACCGGAGCAAAATTACTTTTCCCCTATGATCTTACGCAGTCTTACCGGGCTAGACCGGTGATTGGGTGTTACACCATTCAGGAAGCCATGAACATCATGCTGAAGGGTTCTGGATTAACTAGCGGTCTTTCTGACAATGGTTTGTATTTGATTTCTGTCGAAGAATCAAATCACTCTGATCGTAATAATAGTTATGAGGGGAAAGACAAGATGGTAGGTAAAAAGAAAAATCTATTAGCGGTAATGATTAGTTTTCTAATGGGCACCTCTGGAGCGCAGGGTGTTTTAGCTCAAGCTAGCGCTGAAGACAAAGCGTTCGCAGAAACCTTAGAAGAAATTGAAGTTGTTGGTATTCGTGCCAGCATTGTTAGAGCACTGGAGCAGAAACGCGACGCAGTTGGCGTTAGTGATTCAATTTCTGCAGAAGACATCGGCAAATTTCCAGACCTCAATCTTTCCGAATCGCTGCAGCGTATTCCCGGTGTTACACTTAATCGCAATGTAAACGGCGAAGGTCAAGCGATTAATGTGCGCGGGCTTGGGCCACAATTTACACGCGTTGAAGTGAACGGGATGAGTGGTACCGGCAATGGTTCTGGCGGTCGTTTTGGCAATAGCGAAGGCGGTCGAGGTTTTAACTTTGAATTATTGGCGTCTGAACTCTTTAGTAACGCAACCGTATCAAAGTCTATCAGTGCCAGTCAGGCTGAAGGTGGTTTGGCGGGAACGGTTTCGCTTAGCACGCCTAAACCTCTCGATTATGAAGGCACCAAAGCTACGGCCTCTGTACAAGGGAACTACAGCGAAACAACCGGTGACACCGACCCCCGTGGCGCAGCGTTTTTTAGCCAGAATGTGGATGGTGTTTTTGGTGTGGCGGCGTCGGTGGCATACTCCGACACCTTCTTCAAAACGGATACAGTTGAATCGGGCTCATGGCGTCCTCTTGGTAATCAGGCAGGTGCACCTCTCGTCGCTAACGGTACTCGCCTCTACAATTTCACCGAGCAAAGAGACAACCTAGGCAGCACTGTAACCTTGCAATATCGCCCAAGCGAAAATTGGGACATCACCCTTGACGGAATTTACGCGCAGTCTGATAGTGAGCGGGTAGCTAACCGTGATGATATGCCAATTGAAGGCGGCCAAACCGGTGTTCCAGGAAGCGTAGTGTCTGCAAACGGCGTAGTAACATCGGGCGACTTCACCGGGGTGCAGCAGCGGGTGGGAACCAACTACTTTACAACTGATGAAGAGTTTTTCCAATTGTCTTTGGCGGCCGATTGGACCCCAAATGACAGCTGGACCGTTTCTCCCTTTATCGGCTTCTCCAGTCGTGAAGCGAAACGAGTTCGCGACCTGTATTCTTTCCGTTTAGCCGATCTTGCGACGAATACTTTCGACCCTGGCACGGTTAGTTATCAGCAAAATGGCGACTATGTTGATTTTAGTTCTGATACCACTAATTTTTTGAGCAACCCTGAAGAATTTCTATTTAACGTCTTTATATTGCGCCCGTCCACCGATGAAGACGAAGAATTCACCACTAAGTTGGACTTTGAAAAAGTAATCAATGACCAGGGGCTTACCAGCATCGAATTTGGAGTGCGCTACGCAGACAGAACCAAAACGCGAGTGCAAACCCAGGAACGGCTGCAGCGGCTGAGCGGAACAGGAATTGAAGTTCCTCCTAGTCTATCGAGTGTTGAGCAGTTGTTAGATTTTGACGTGTCGGGTTCTGACTCAAGTTTGCCCTCCAGCATTCTGGCGGCAAATCCAGACTTGATTCGCAGTGTTTTCTATCCTGGAGGCAATGCAGTTGCGGGCACCTTCATTCGCCCACTGCCAGGCTTCGGCGCTCAAAACTCCTGGGAAATTGAAGAGAAGACCGTAAACGTTTATTTTCAGGCTAATTTTGAAATGGGCCCAGCGCAATTTGACGCAGGCTTGCGCTTGGTGAGAACAGATCAAACCTCAAGTGGCAATACGGTTGAGAACATCTTCCAGCCCACTGAACGCATAACCCCCGTGTCAATCGACAGTCACTACACTGAATATTTACCGAGTGCTAGCTTGCGCTATGAATTGAGCGACAACCTTATTGTGCGCGCGGCTTATTCAACCACCTTAACCCGGCCTAACCTGCCAGACTTGGCGCCTTCAGAATCTATTCGAGGCATTAGCGAGGTGGACGGTGGTACCGGTTCTAGAGGCAACCCCGAGCTGAAACCATTTACGGCCAACAATTTCGATGTGGGCGTGGAGTGGTATTTCGAAGACGAAGCCATTTTGTCACTCAACTATTTCTATAAAGACATATCCGGTTTGATTGATACAACCACCTTTATTGAATCTAGAGTGTTTCCTCGTCAGGCCGACGGCGTATTAGTTGAGGGAGATATTTTATTCACTCAACCCGAAAATGGCGTGTCGGCTAACATTGAAGGTTTCGAACTCGGCTTCCAGAAACCTTTAGCGGCCAATTTCGGTATGTTAGTTAATTTCACTTACGCAGACAGCGCGGCCGATTTTGGCGGAGATGGTGATGTGCGCAGCAGTGGCTTGCCAGGCTTGTCTCGCACTAGTTACAACGCATCGCTTTATTATGATGATGGTCGATTCGACGCGCGAGTGTCTTACGCTTGGCGTGAAAACTATTTAGCACAGTTTTCGGATGACTTTGGTGTGCCAAGATTTGTTGACGATTTTGGCCAGCTAGACTTGTCCGCAAACTTCCGCATCAGTGATAATTTGATTGCTCAGCTTCAGGTGCTAAACCTTACAAATGAGCAGTCAATTAATCAGTCAACTGATAGGTTCTTGCCTTACGGAGTGAGTGAGCTGGATCGAAGAGCTCTATTTGGTATTCGTTACTCCTACTAAACCGTGAAACCGTTTTAAAAATCTATAGGCTCCAATGCAGTGAGGCGGCAAGCGTTCGTCTCACTGTTGGTCATTTGCCGCTTGCTGGGCAAATTTGGAGGTTTTGCACACGTTTTACTCGGGAAAACAGATGAACAAAAATCGAATTATTGTACTTGTAAGTTTACTGCTCGGAAGCGTGAGCGTTTCAGCTCAATTCCCAAGTCTTAATTTTGGCTATTTAGGCTTGCCGCAGAAAGTAACAACAGAATCACTCGCGGACGGCATTGATTTCATTCATGTTCGGCGAGGTGAACTTTCCGTTCATGATTATTACACACTATCCAGCGGAGCCATTTCCAAACAAAAAGCCGCTGATTTAACTCAATTATTGGCAAATTTGGGTTACGAGGCCAGGCACGAGCCCCTGGCTGAGTTTGGCCTTCATGGAGAACCCTTAGGGGTGCTTGTTCGAGTGGGGCATTTTAAAGACCTTGCTGAAGCCAAAAAAACAGAGCGTGCGTTACATCAGTCTGGTGTAACGATGGCCGTTCGCCATACCGCGGAAGACGGTGGCGCAAGCGCTGGGCCGTTTGATATTAGTATCCTAAAGGTAGACTTGAATCGATATAAGGGCAAGATTAAATCGGCACTGGGTGAAGGTCGAATACAAGGTAAGGAAACCACCTCCTCAATAAGTAAGCGCTACGACGCAATAGCGGCTGTTAATGCAGGTTTTTTCGCCTGGGAGCCCGCAGTTGGTACCGTAGGTGACCCCGCAGGCGTTGCTGTTATTGACGGTTCTTTGGTGAGTGAAGGCACTGAGGGCCGAGCGGCCTTAGTGATCGACAATCAAAAATCAAAACGAGTTTGGGTGGCGCACAATCTCAGAACAGAAACCCACTTAAAGATAAATGATATCAATTGGCCGGTAAGCGGTCTTAATCGCACGGCGGGAAAAGTTTTGAACTGCGGCAATTTGTATGCAGCCCCAACCGCGCTGCCGGCGCATGATTTTGTTTGTCGAAACGCCAATGAAACCATTCTGTTTGATAAAAGCTTCGGCCCTATGACAAGCGCCAAAGGATCTTTAGAGTTTGTCATTTCGCCCGATGGTCTCGTTAACTTTGACATTGAAAAGGACGGCTTAGAAGTGCCTAAAGGAGCCTACCGAGTGCAGGCTTGGGGAAAATCGGCGAATGAATTGGCTGAGTTGATTAGTGCGGGCCAAACCATAGAGGTGCATCAAAAGCTGAGCAGTGATGAGGGCGATATTCCTCTCAAAAAAGGTCTGTTTTTGGTGAATGGAGGCCCCACATTGTTGCGCGCTGGCCAGCTGGATTTTTCCGCTCGCTTTAAAGAGGGCTGGGAAACACATTTTGGAACATTGACCATAAATGACGAGTTTGTTGATAAAAAAGACACCGCAACGGTGGGAGACGAATATTCATCAAGCCGAGTGGGTTTTTATCACGGCTGGGTGGTGCGTCGTCATCCGCGAACTGCAATAGGCCTGAGCGAAAACAATATTTTGTATGTTGTTGTAGTTTATGGTCGGCAAGCCGGTATTTCTGCGGGTGCTTCATTGCGCGACATGAGTCAAATATTTCAAGATCTGGGTGTAAAAGAGGCCTTCAACTTAGACGGCGGAGGCTCTTCCGTCATGGTGGTTAATCAGCGGATAACCGGCTCTCCGTCAGATAAAAGTGGTGAGCGACCAGTGGGAGACGCTTTGCTATTTACCCGAGATTGACTCTGTTTATTGTCTGCCCATCGATTCTCACTATTTGGATTACTGTATGAAAAGCGCTAATAATCTTCGTTCGAGCTTGATGCCCATGCTTATTATTGGTGGGCTATTTTTTATGTTTGGTTTTATTACCTGGCTGAACGGTTCACTCATTCCATTTTTACAAATTGCTTGTGAGCTAAATCATGTTGAGGCTTACTTTGTGACAATGGCGTTTTACATCGCGTATACACTTGCGGCATTGCCTGCCGCTCACGTTTTACGCCGCACCGGTTATAAAAATGGCATGGTTTTGGGCTTGCTGGTGATGGTGGTGGGGGCCTTAGTGTTCATTCCTGCTGCCATGCTGCGAACCTACAGTATCTTTTTACTGGCGTTATTTATATTAGGCACCGGCCTCACTTTGCTACAAGCCGCGGCCAATCCCTACATTGTCTTAATTGGCCCTAGAGAAACAGCGGCCGTGCGTATCAGCATCATGGGAATCCTCAATAAAAGCGCAGGTGTGATTGCCCCTCTAGTATTCACGGCTTTTGTTCTCACCGATATGTCGTCGTTCAGTGAAGAAAACCTAGCCTTGCTAGACCCACAGCAACACCGAGAAGCGCTTAAACAGCTGTCCTCTCGCTTGGTAGAGCCATACTGTTTGATGGCCGCTATGTTATTGATATTGGCTGCTCTAATTAAGCGTTCGCCACTTCCTGAGCCCGCCAGTGAAGATGACGATGAAAAACAGAGCGAAGACCATAGCATTCTGCATTTTCCACAACTTATTCTTGGGGCCATCGCACTGTTTTTCTACGTTGGCGCAGAAGTAATTGCAGGCGACACCATAGGCTTGTTTGGCCGAGGCGCAGGTGTCGAAAATTTTGGTCAGCTCACGTCCTACACAATGAGTTTTATGGTGGCGGGATATCTGTTGGGCATGTTGCTGATACCCCGCTGGCTCAGCCAGGAAAAAGCCTTGGCCGCGTCTGCCATTTTTGGTTTGCTGTTTACCCTCTTACTGATGAATTCCAGCACCGGCTCCAGCGGCTTGTGGAATAGCTTATTAGCGTGGACGGGGGCGCCTTCAATTCCAGATGCCGTGCTTTATGTGGCCCTGTTCGGCCTGGCTAACGCCCTGGTTTGGCCAGCGATATGGCCGCTGGCGCTGGCGGGCTTAAGTCAAAGAAATACCGCCACCGGCTCGGCTTTACTGATTATGGGAATTTCTGGCGGCGCTATCTTGCCACTCATTTATGGTCTGTTAGCTGAGTCCATTTCCAGTCCGCAAAACGCCTATAGAATTATGATTCCCTGTTACTTGTTTATTCTTTTTTATGCCCTTAAGGGTCATAAAATAAAGCGTTGGAGCGATTCTAGCCGAGCCGCAGAGGCGTAAATTATTCACCCTTATTCCCATCCAAGTAGTGTAAACATTATGAACAAAATTTTCGATATTATTCAAAGCAACCGCGCGGGTCATGGAAAAGGTATTTACGCGGTGTGTACGGCTCACCAAATGGTTTTAGAAGCGGCGCTCCGGCAGGGAAAGAAAGATGGGTCTCCCGTGTTAATTGAAGCAACGGCGAACCAAGTGAATCAATTTGGCGGATACACAGGAATGACCCCGGCTGATTTTGTGCCCTATATTGAAAGCATTGCTAAAAAAGTGGGGTTTCCCGCAGCTGATATTATTTTGGGCGGCGATCACCTGGGGCCAGTAGTCTGGTGCGAAGAAAGCGCTCTTGACGCAATGGCAAAGGCTCGAGATTTAGTCGCGTCCTATGTGCGGGCGGGCTTCAAGAAAATTCATTTAGACACCAGTATGGCCTGCGCCGATGATCCCATCGAGCTCGACGACGATCTGGTGGCGCGAAGGGCGGCAGAATTATGTGAAGTGGCCGAGCGCACGGCGATTGAATGTTTTGCTCAGTCAGACCTACTTTATGTCGTTGGCACCGAAGTGCCTCCGCCGGGTGGCGCGACAGAGGCCATGGACAACTTACAAGTGACACCTGTCTCGGCTGTGATGAAAACCGTGCAGGCTCATAAGACTGAATTTCTCGATCGTGGGCTTAGTGATGCATGGTCGAGAGTGGTGGGCTTGGTGGTGCAGCCTGGTGTTGAGTTTAATCACAGCTCGGTGCACAACTATCAATCAGCCGAGAGCGTAAATCTCAGCGCCCTGATTCGAGACTTGCCCAATATGGTGTACGAGGCTCACTCCACAGACTATCAAGCACCCAGTGCGTATTTGGAACTGGTTCGCGACCACTTCGCCATTCTTAAGGTGGGGCCGCAGTTAACCTTTGCGCTGCGTGAGGTTCTATTTGCGCTGAGTCATATAGAAGATGCGCTGGTGGCAGAGAGGCAACGCAGCAATCTGCGTGAACAGTGCGAATTAATTATGCTCGAAAACCCCAAAAGTTGGCAGAGATATTACCCCAGCGAAGAACCTCAAGGGCAGCTGTGTCGGCGCTATAGCTACAGTGATCGAATACGTTATTACTGGAATGACCCCGCCATTGAAGGCGCCACGGCCCAATTGATTGCAAACCTTGAGGCCTTAGACATTCCGCCGCCTCTGTTGAACCAGTACCTACCGCAGCAATACACAGCACTGCGAGCCGGAGAACTTTTAAGCTCGCCTAAATCCTTAATACAGCACTACATTATGCAAGTGACGGCGTGCTATGCCGCGGCCTGTTTAGGAGCCGCTTGTTTAGGTGAGTAGTGAAATTCTTGGTCAAGGCCCTGTTGCTTGAGCGCTAAAAGCAGGACAAACATACGCAAAGAGAAGTTTTTATGGAACAGTATTTTGAAATTCCCGCCTCCACACTAGAGGCAAGCAACAGCGCGTGGACCGCTCGCGAGATTTTGCAGCAACCGAAGGTTTGGCGGCAAGCTGCGGCCAACATCGATAAGCAAAGGGCGGCTTTGGATGCCTGGTTGCAGCCTTTGCTGGCTAAACCTGAATGTAGAATGGTGTTAACCGGAGCCGGTACTTCGGCTTTTATTGGAGAAACTCTCGCGCCCCACCTGCGTAAAACATTGCGCCGCCGCGTGGACGCGATTAGCACCACTGATATTGTTAGCGACCCCGGGCAATATTTTTCGGAAGACGTTCCTACTTTGTTAATTTCCTTTGCGCGCTCTGGTGACAGCCCAGAAAGTGTTGCCAGTGTAGAGCTGGCAAATCAAGTACTGAGTGATTGTTACCATCTGGTATTAACCTGTAATCACGAGGGTTATTTAGCCAAACTAGCATCCAGCAATACTGACAATACCTACTGCGTGTTGATGCCTGAGGGAACCAACGATCGCAGTTTTGCGATGACCAGCAGCTATTCATCCATGTTGGTAACTTGCCTGAGTATTTTTTCCTCGAACCCTCGCCAGTTAGAACAAACCGCAAATCTCACCGAGCGCTTGTTGAGCGAGCAACTCACCAATGTGCGCTCTTTGGCGAAGCGAGGTTTTACTCGCTTGGTGGTCCTTGGCGCGGGCTGCCTTTTGGGTACTGCTAGAGAAGCCTCGCTCAAGTGTTTAGAGTTGAGTGCTGGTGAGGTGGTGCCTATGTTCGATTCTCCTTTGGGTTTTCGGCACGGACCAAAATCAGTTTTGGACAAGAACACCTTGCTGCTGTTATTGCGATCGGCCGACGCTTACTCCGCGAGATTCGACAATGATTTGTTAACAGAACTTCAGGACGACAAACAGCTGGCCCACATCGTAGCGCTGTCGCCTGCAGCATTAGGTGAAGCTGCTCTAGATGAAGAAGTTTCAGGTGAAAAAACGTTTGAATTCCAAGACGTATGGCTGTCTCTCGTTTACATCGTTTACTGTCAGATGCTGGGTTTCTTTGCCGCCATTGAGCGAGGCATTGGTGCCGATAACCCATGCCCGTCCGGCGAAGTAAACCGGGTGGTAAAGGGGGTAATCATTCACCCTTACCGCGGGCAATAAAACAGAGTATTCATTATGATGTATGGACTAGATATAGGCGGCACCAAAATGGAGCTGGCTATCTTTGACGCTGAGTTGAATAGGCTAGAAGCCTGGCGAGCTCCCACGCCAAAGGAAAGTTACCAATCCTTTTTAGATTCCGTGGTAAGCATGATTGAAAAGGCTGACCACATCACCCAAGTTCGGGGGACTGTAGGGATTGGCTTACCCGGCTTAGTAGATCCAGAGGGTTGTGCGGTGTCTTCAAATATTCCCTGCATTCATGGTCGGCGTTTGAAAGATGATATTTCGGCTCGTTTGTCACGCCCCGTGAGTTTCGAAAACGATGTAAAAGCCTTTGCCTTTTCAGAGGCCAATGGTGGGGCCGGGGAGGAACAAAAATATGTCCTTGGAGTAGTGTTAGGCACGGGTGTATCCGGTGGTTTATGTATCGACGGGCGCCTGTACAGTGGCAGTCGTAATGTCAGCGAGTTTGGTCATTTGTTACTGCCTGCCATAATTCAGCAGCGCTATCAGTTTCCGCTCCGAGTTTGTGGCTGTGGCCGAACCAGTTGTATAGAGCAATATTTATCGGGGCCAGGGCTGCTTGGGTTGTGCTCACATTTTCATAGTCGCTACACAACGGTGGCTGAACTCATTCAGAGCCTACAGCGCGGAGATACGCAAGCTCTGGAAATTTTTTCGGCCTATGTAGATTGCTTAGGCAGTTATTTAGCCCAGCTAACCTTGGTATTCGACCCCAACATCATTGTCTTGGGAGGCGGCTTGTCGAATATTCCCGAGCTTTACCAGATGCTTCCTGGAGCGATTTCTGAATACTTATTTGCAGGCGTCAATGTACCGCGCGTTGTGGCTCCGAAATTTGGCGACTCAAGTGGGGTGAGGGGCGTTGCCCTTCTAGGCCATAGATATGCTTAAAGCGATCATTAATGGCAAGGTCTTCACCGGCGAAGAACTGCTGAGCAATTACGCAATATTGTTCGAGAAAAATCGTGTCGTCGACGTGATTTTGCAGCGAGATTTGCCGAATGACTGCGAGATTTCTTATGACCTAAAGGGTAACTACATTGCGCCTGGTTTCATAGACTTGCAGGTGAACGGCGGTGGCGGAGTGTTATTTAACAATGCGCCCACAGTGGAAACACTTCAAGTTATGGCGGCTGCGCATAGGCAGTATGGAACCACAGGATTTCTCCCCACCCTGATTACAGATAGCTTTGAAGTTATGCGAGCGGCTATTGCGGCAGTGGCTAAGGCTATGGAGATTGGCTTGCCAGGAATACTGGGAATTCATCTCGAGGGCCCATTTCTTAATGCAGAGCGCAAAGGCGCCCATGACGCTAGTAAGTTTTGCATTTTAGATCAGCAAGGTTTTGATATCATCACGTCGCTGGGAGCGGGTAAAACCCTCGTCACTATTGCTCCAGAGCTTACCACAGTCGAGATGATTCGACGTATAACTGAGGCGGGCCCTATTGTCAGCATGGGTCACAGCGCGGCAGATTATAATGCCGCAAAATCGGCCTTGATGGCTGGCGCTACCGGCTTTACTCATTTGTATAATGCGATGACGCCCCTACAAAGTCGTTCGCCCGGAATGGTTGGGGCAGCGTTGCAAGATCGGCACAGCTGGTTCGGAATTATTGCTGACGGTTACCACATGCACCCCGCGGCTTTCAGTGTAGCCCTTGCCGCAAAACAAGTTGGCGGCGCAATATTGGTCACTGATGCAATGCCCACCGTGGGCGCAAAGAACAAATCTTTTGTGCTCAATGGCGAGACGATTGTTGCGAGAGAAGGGCGCTGCGCCAATGCGGCGGGTTCCCTGGCAGGTTCTGATTTAAACATGAACTCGGCGGTGAAGAACGCCGCACAATACGGCAACATCGACATTTTTGAGGCCATTCGTATGGCTTCACTGTACCCAGCGAAAGCGCTAGGCCTTGAGTCAGAGCTCGGCTGTATTAAATCGGGTTCAATCGCAAATTTTGTGTCTATGGATCAGGATTTTTGCGTATGCGACACCTGGATAAATGGGGATAAAAAGCAGGCCTAGATTTATGTTCTTAGAAACTAATAACTGTCTTGTTTTTCTATTTTGCCAACGACAGGAAAGTTAGGGAGCCGTCAACTTAACTGGAAATATTTGATAATCGCTAGATGAATACTTATAAACGCCACAGGTTCCCACCCGATGTCATCAGCTGCGCCATTTAGCTCTACATCGATGAAGTCTTTGTGAAAACCAACGGCAAGCAGCATTATCTAGGGCGTGCTGTTGATCAGGACGGTGAGGAGCCCAGAAAGATCGTGACGGATAAGCTTCATAATTATGGTGTCGCACATCGCGAGCTAATGCCGGATGTTAGCCATGATGATTCCCAGTATGCCAACAATCAGGCAGTGCAATCGCATGAGCCGACCAGAGTGCGAGAGCGAGTGATTCGTGGTGCGGCATTCCGACGGTTCAGGTCGGTTGACTAGGCTCAGAGATTTTTGGGTGCCTATGCTGTCGTCCATAACCTCTTCAACCTAGGTAGACATTTAATCCGTGCTCAGCACTACCGTGATCTCAGGATAAGTGCGTTCAATGAATGGAGTTGGGCGGTGGCTTGAGACTTGAGGCTAGATTCATCTGGCCTGAAGAAGTTAATTTGTCAGAACCCTCAGGCAGGATGCCTTTATGTCTTGGAGAAATGCGACAGCTTAATTTGGAGACGATCGTAAAATTCATCGTGGTTTAGAGTTAATTTGGCAATACCCACCAACGAGCTATAGAATTCGGCTCATTCGCGAATGGCGTAAATGCAGAATTTCAACGACTTCATCGTTGATGATGTAAAGGGCTCGGTATCTCCAATTACTAAATGGCGAATGCCTAGGTTTAGATCCCTGCCTTCAGGAGCGAGAGGGCATCGTTCTGCCAGTAGATTCAGCTTTTCGATGACGATGATCATCCGTAAATACCAATTCAAGGCATTCTGAGGCGATTCTTCCGCAGTTTGCTCGTATCGTTGCGTGAGATCTTGCTCAGCCGTCGGCTTGATTTCCACGAGAAAGTTTTTCAACGTGTAATCTCGTGTTTTGCCTCGAATTCAGCAATGAAGCTTTGTAATGGCCTACCTTTTTCGGACAAGGCTTGCCTAATGTTCTGCAGGCTTGCGGCTAAATTCGGTTACGGTATGTATATCTGAGCTTTGAAACATTTTGAAGTCCGCTAGATCGGTCTATAAACATATTATTCTCTGTTTGCACGAGTGAGGCTGTCTTGGCAAGCTGTATGGTGCGAAATTGCAGTTTATTCCCCGCGGACGTTATAAGTAATAGAAAACAGGCCTATGTGGGGCGCCAAAAAGGCACCAATACTCTATAAGTCATTGATATTAAAGACTATGAAATTCCGGCCCGAGGCACCATTTTAATTCGTATTTCACCGTTTTTCCCCGAACTTATATTTTTTTGAAACTCAATGTATTCTCAGGAGTACATCCCATCAGGCAATAGTATTTAATCATCGTTCAGTGCTTCAAATAAATCCGAATCGGACTTAGCGGCTAAGACTTATAAAGCCGAGCTACACATTTCACATTCAACGTGGGCCAAGTTCAGGGGCACCTTCAGCAGCGCTACCTATGGCGCGCTGTGGATCAAGAGAGCCTGCCCTGCGAGCGTAGCAAGTGCTTTGCCTAAAGCGCCTACTCTTGGTGGGTATGGTGAAGTAGTAGATGTTTATCTACAGGCTAGGCTAGGCGGGACGGAGCGAGGGATGCGTCGTTTCTTGCCTGTTGGGCGCGCTCAGCGATTTCTGGGTGGGACGGTTGCTTGAACCCCGACGCAGGTGTTCTTCTATTTGGAAAAGTTAATTTGCCAGTACCCTATCCTACGGTAGCCATAACGGGGATTTCTTTGTTTCATTTCGATCAAAAAATTAATCATTTTTTGAGAGGGCCCGTTTCGGCCTGGCTCTCTGCCAAGTTGAATTGAGAATACCGATCAGCTAGGGGCGGACAGAAAGAGTGCGGGTGAAACTTTGAAACGCTTGGAAAGTGCCTGAATGTGATCCAGTGTTAACTTTCGAGAGCCGCTTAGAATCATGGATACTAAACTCTTGCCGCCAATCTCTTCGCGAAGATCATCAGCTTTAAGGTTGTATTGATCCATCAGGACCCTAAGTGCGGCTACTCCGTCATTGAGGTTTTCAATACGTTTATTGAATTCACGAAATTCATCAGCTTCATTTTCCCACTTCTCAATAGATGCCGACAGTACCTCGATTAAAGGAAGGTAGGTGTCATATTCCTCGATCAACTCGTCCATCAGTTCGAGGGCTTTCTCGTAATCTGAGCTGTCATGTATATGGCTGACAAAACTAGCCTCACTAAAGAAGTCGACGGCTTTGGCTTTTACGGCTGAAAAATTCATTTTTTGGTCTCCTTCGCGTACCGCTTACAGAGCTTGTCATACTCCGAGTGATTGACGATGTGTTTTACATACATGCGGCTATCTCGAAATTCAATGAAGGCGATCATCCGCAGATTATTGCCACCAATGTCAATCACCCACCATTTGTCTTTGTACTTGAAGTTATCAAGACTGGGGTACATGGCTTTGAGCTCAAGTGGAGTCTCAAAGGTTCCGTTTTTTAGGGTCTTGTAGAGGGCATCAATGGCATCGGCATCATTTGGGTAATTCTTCGCCGCGTCGTTAAATGGCTTTCTGGATATTACGTGCACATTGTTCTCCGGTTCACTATGTGTGAACTATACCAGCAGCTCTGAAAGTTTACAATATGTGAACTTTAGGTGTTCCAGTAATCTCTCGTTCGATGCCGTTTGTAGTTGGTCAGCACGAAATCTTAGTTTACTTCAGTTATGGGGAAATTTACCGAAGTGGGTGCCAAAAAGGCGCCAATATTCCATAACTCATTGATTTAAAAGACTATAAAATTCAGGCACGAGGCACCATTATTCTATTAATAGTACCTGCTAACGTTTAAGCTGTGAAAATCTAAATTATAGCTTCAGCGAGCTTCCGGTAACTTTTTTTTCTATCTTCAAAGTCGTAAGTCACATTGACCACCATTACCTCGTCGACATTATAATAGTCTGACAATGACTCCAATTCCTCGCGACACTGCTCACCCGTGCCGCATACCATGCTGTTAAGGGTTTCATCGAAATAGCTTTGGTCTGAACTTGATAGTTGAGGGTAGCGGTTCATGGCTTCTTCCGGAGGCAGAATTGGCTCACGTATTCCATGGCGAAAAGCCATTACTTTCCAGTAGGTGTGACTCGCAGCAATAAATTTTGCCTCTTCTTTACTGTCGGCACAAATAACAGCGCTCGCTATAATGGCTTGCGGTTTTAGAAGTGGGCCATTTTTTTGCGGGCGGAAATTATTGCGATAATTCTCGATAATGCTCTTAGGTCGTTCATGGGTACCAATAAACAAGGCTAAAACAAATCCCAAACCAAAATAGGCGGCTAAATCTATGCTGCCGTCACTCGAACCTAGCGTCCAAATTTCTGGGCTGCTCACGCCATAGGGCATAACCTTAAGGTTGTGAAGTGGATTTTCGGGAGCTAAACTATCAGATAGCATTTCGCTTAGATCACGAACTTTATGTGGGTAGCTATCAGCTCCACCATCCGATGTGTTGTTGGCGAGTGCACGACTGGGGAGGTGGCTGCCGCCTGGTGCTCTGCCTATGCCGAGATTGATTCGACCGGGGTAGAGCGCCTCTAACATTCGGAAGGTTTCGGCGACTTTGTAGGGGCTATAATGGTTGAGCATAACGCCGCCGCTTCCTACACGAATTCGAGATGTTCTAGCGGCAATTTGGCCAATAAGAACTTCTGGGCAGGGGCATGCATAACTGGGCGTGTCGTGATGTTCTGCAAGCCAGTAGCGTTCATAGCCGAGCTGATCACAGATTTGAGCCAGCTCAATACTGTCTTGTAAGGCAGCGCTGGGTGAGCGTCCAGCATGAATGGGGGACTGGTCAACAACGCTTAAAGTGAGCTTCTTCATATTCTAAGCTCAAGTGCAAAGCTGGCGATAATATGGTCTTGTTCAGCGCTGCCGCCAGAAACACCGATTGCGCCGATAACTTGCCCATTTACCGTTATAGGTATTCCTCCCGGAAAGGCAGCTAGGCCATCGTTGGTTTGAATCATTCCCGTTAGTTGGCTGTCGGCTATAACCTTACCGAAGTCGCCACTATTACAGCGAAACAATGCCGATGTTCGAGCTTTACGTTGGCATACATCAATAGGCCCTAGTGCCGCTTCATCCATGCGTGAAAAGGCTAATAAATGCGCAGCAGCATCAACAATGGCAATTGATGCTGCGACTTGAAGTTCTGATGCGCGCAATGCTGCTCTCTCTATAATCAATTGTGCTTGTCGTGACGTGAGCATACTCATGGCGAAATCCTTACAGTTTGGAGGCGAACACGTAGTTTAGAAGTGGGGCAGGTGAAATCGAGCAGGCAATTGGACGACTTCATAATATAATCGGTTTATTTTACTTGATCTTTCAAGTGAATGGTATAGCAAATAAGCAGTATGGGCCTCTGTAGTGCGCGAAATTGTATTTTGAGGGGCAATCACAATGGCGGCGTTTACGGACATTTTTAGGAGGGCCGTTATTTTTAGTTCGCAGCGATCCTGTGCTTGTTATTGATCCGAAGCGGACTTTTATAGGTTGATGTAAAATGATCCGTCACAGTTAATTTGTGTAGTAATCGTATAACTCTTGCAACCTTCCCGTTGAGATAAGTTGGGTAAGTCCCTCGTTAAAGTCATCACGAATCTTTTGGCTGTGGAATAAAGGCCGGTAGTTCATTGGATCTTCAGTAAATACTGAGTGAACATCAATAGAGGGCTGAATTTCCCCTTCTTTAAGGGCATCACGCAAAAAGTATTTAAAAATGCTTCTATCGCTGAGAACGAGATCAACTCTGCCTGTCAATAGCATTTTGGATTGTAAGTGCTGCTGAGCTGTTTCAAAATAATGACCATTCTTCTTTGCAGCTTCAGCCCAAGCTGGATAGCGCTTAGTTGCGCCTTGAAACGCCACCATGCTTAAGTTCATCAAGTCTATAGGTGTAGATACCTTAAGGTTCCGCTCGGCTAGTGAGAACAGAACATTCTCATATATCACTGCAGGATTACCATAGAAAGCCCCTTTAGCAGACAGGTCTCTGCCCAAATCTGTCATGGCGGCATCGACCAGTTTACTTTCAAAAGCCCTAGGTACTCGCACCAAAGGATAAAAGACTGGTTTTAGAATATGCCCATGATAAGCGAGCGACTCGCCTATAATCTCCAGCTCTAAGCCTTTACCTGTGTCGGGAAATGAATAAGGTGCAATAGAGTGACCGAAAGCCATAACGACCTCTTCCCCTTGCGCAATAGGGAAAAATAACAGCAGCAATAAGCTAGTGAGAGAGCTGGCGTGCGAAATTTGCTTGGTCATGCTTAATGTTTGCCTCAAGCTAACAAGCTGTATAAATACCGAAATATGATCTTACCTAAAGATACTCATACTGTCTTAGAAGGCAAGTGCCTTATCGACAAAGTGGCGATGGAGATAGCCTTGACAATACTAAAGGACTGAATGGAATAGCTACAATGGGTCTCAAAATGACCGTGGGCTTAACCGGTCGCAGTAGAGCACCTACTGAATCTATCTCTTGATGGTCAACGCCCCTCGTTGCCTATTGCACTAGAAATTACCTCGATTCTTCTCTAATCTGTATAGATCTACAGTCTTCATTTGAACCTAAACCTATGAAAATTGGCTTAAAAATAATTCTCTCAACCGGTGCTGTGGTGATTTTGTCTTTCCTGATCACCACCCTAATTATTGGTAATCAATCCAGTGGAACCGTAAAAAACCTGACCTATGAATTGGCAAGAGAAGCTGCTAACCGCAATGGTCAAGTGATAGAGACGGAGCTTGAGAAAATCATCATGGCGGTGAGCTTGATGCAGCGCTCCTTTTTGGCGATGGTAGATCAAGACTTAGCTGATCGAGCCCTTCTAGATCAAATGGTGAAGTCTTCTATTGACGCGAATCCTGACAACTTGCTGGGCGCCTGGACTATCTGGAAGCCAAATGCCTTCGACAGTAAGGATCAAGAGCATGTGAACAGCGATTTTCACGATGACAGTGGCCGCGTCAATAGCTGGTGGTATGTAACAGGTCATGGAGAGCTTCAGCGTGAGTTAGTCACTGTCTGGAATGCGACCAATTGGAGTGATGAAACCGCCCCTCGGCGAATCGTAATGCAAGATCCTTATTTTTATACCCAGGCGGGAATAGAGCGCTTTATGATCAGTATTGTCGCGCCGATCTGGAGAGATGGAAGGTTCATCGGAGTGGTAGGGCAAGATTTTCAGTTGGGCACTTTAGATGCCCACCTTAGGAAAGTTAAGATCTTCGATAAAGGACATTCCACACTCATTGGCAAGGATGGAACCTACATATCCCATCGCGAAAAAGCCTTGATCGGCACCAAAATGGGAAGCTCAAACGAGGAGAAAAAGATAATGGCCGCCATCAAGGCGGGCAAAAACTATACCACAGTGACCCCTGCTGGTCAGATGACAAGCAAGGGCAAAAAAGTTGGTGAAAGTCACACTTTGTACACGCCAATATATATAGAAGGGGTGGACGTATATTGGTCCCTGGCGATTACTATTCCATCCTCCATCATGGATTTGCCATCACAGGAACTTAAACGTTTCACCATCACGGCAGGTCTGATTTCGCTAGTCACCGTTATTCTCGTTTTGGGTTTTATGGTTAACCACTTCATTACCAAACCCTTAGGTCTGCTTGAGCATGTTGTAAAGAATTTTGGTCGCAACCAGTACGCAAACAAAGTAGCCGTTAAATCGAATGATGAAATTGGCACGCTTAGTCACAACTTTAATACCATGGCCGAACAGCTTGCCAACACAAATTTGGCGAGAGACAGTGCGGAGCAGGAGGTACAGCAACTGAATGAAAAACTTGAACAAAGAGTTAAATTTCGAACCAACGAATTGACTGTTGCCATTGATGAATTGGAAGCGGCGAAAGAGCTGGCGGAGCATGCCAATTCCGCGAAATCAGAGTTTCTTGCACGTATGAGTCACGAAATTCGAACACCAATTAATGGTGTGTTGGGTATGTCGAATTTATTGAGTGATACTCGATTAGACCCAGAGCAAGAACGATTTACACAGGCAATAAACAGTTCTGGTAAGCTCTTGCTCACCGTTATCAATGACATACTAGACTATTCGAAAATTGAAGCGAGAGAGCTAAATATTGAAAACATTCCCTTCAATTTGAGAGGGCTGGTAGAAGATACTGTCATGCCATTTAGGGTGCTGGAAAAAGAAAACGTAGAGTTTACCATTGCCATCGATCCCGCGGTTCCAAACACAGTACTGGGCGACCCGGTTCGGCTACAGCAGGTGATCAACAATATTCTTAGCAACGCATTTAAGTTTACTGATAAAGGGAGCATTAAATTAAATTTATGTGTGATCGAGTCTAGTGGTGATGACTTTATTCTGGGTTTCAGTATCAGTGATACTGGAATCGGTATACCAGACAATGTGATAGAAGGTTTGTTCATTCCTTTTATTCAAGCTGACAATTCCACCACTCGTGAATACGGTGGCACAGGGTTAGGCTTGGCTATATGTCGCCAATTAGTAGAATTGATGGGGGGGGAAATTACCCTAAATACAGAGTTGGAAAAAGGCTCCATATTTTCATTCACTCTCTCTGTCAAACGAACCAACCCTGTGATTTTAAAGCAAGAAGCACAGCCTGAAACTAAGCCTTTGGATCCGCTCGGAATATTGGTTGCTGAAGATAACAAGGTCAACCAATTGGTCATCGGAGGCATGCTTAAGAAATTCTCGCAAGTAGCCAGTTATGTCGACAACGGAGCATTAGCGGTGTCAGCTCTTAAGGCTAATCACGCTAAGGTAGATGTTATTTTTATGGATTTCGACATGCCGATAATGGATGGCTGTAGTGCTTGTGAGGAAATTCGAGCATGGGAGGCCGAGCAATGCCTAGAGCCGACTCTAATATATGCTCTCACCGCCCATGCCATGCAGGAGGCCATAGATCGTTGTCTTGCAGCGGGTATGGACGGCCATCTAGCGAAACCTATAGATCTGTCTGCGCTATATGAGATACTCGAAACTGTCGAAAAAAGCTGTCGCGGCTATACTATTAAAGATTGATATCGTTCCCCTAGAAGGAGACTCAATATGCCCTCTGCCAGCTTGCCGAAAAAGTGCTTAATGTCACTTTTTGGTTCGTCCAGCTGCCTGATGCCAACTGCCTCTATGGCGGAAGAGGGTTTGATGCTTGAAGAGGTAGTGGTCACTGCAAGAAAACGCCAAGAGAGCCTGCAAAATGTGCCCCTTAGTATACAGGCTTTGGATAACAACACTCTGCGGGCATTGGGCATCTCTGGTTTTGACGACTATATAGCTATGCTGCCCAGTCTCACCATTAGCAGTCAGGGACCCGGCAAGTCTGAAATATATATGCGAGGCGCAGCTGACGGTGGAGACGGTAATGTTTCGGGCTCTCAGCCTAGTGTGGGAGTGTACCTGGACGAGCAAGCAATAACAGCGATTGGTACTAACCTAGATATCCATATATACGACATAGAGCGTATAGAAACCCTCGCAGGCCCTCAGGGCACGCTGTACGGAGCCAGCTCGCAAGCAGGCACCTTGCGCATCATTACGCAAAAACCCGATAGTAGTGAATTTTCTGCGGGTGCCGACATGGATGTGTCGCTTACTCGAAATGGCGAAGCTAGCCATATTTTGGAAGCTTATATAAATGTGCCGCTAAGTGAGAGCGCGGCTTTTCGCGGGGTGGTGTGGGACAAGCAGGAAGGTGGATACATTGATAACGTTGCCGGCTCGCGGGATATATCATTAACGAATGGCCGTAGTCTGAGTATCAATAACGATCAGTGGATTGAAAAAGATTTCAACAAGCTTGGTAAGCAAGGAGCCCGAGCGGCCCTTCGAATTGATCTCGATGAGCGATGGGTGATAACTCTTGGCGTCATAGCGCAAAAGCAGGAGACCTCAGGTACTTGGGATCACGACCCCAATGACGTGCACGATTTAAGCATTCAGCGGTTCCACCCTGATAGCAGTTCCGATCAGTATTTACAGGCGTCGATAAGTGTAGAAGGGGATTTGGCCGGCCACAGCTTGATTTATTCAGCATCGGCACTGGATCGCGAAGTGGAGTATGAGGCCGATTACACAGAATACAGCTCGGTTGCCACGTGGGTGCCATTTTATGCCTGCGATTACTCTTCTGTACCAGGGAACGTCAACACGGATTGCACCAGCACCGCTGAACATTACACAGACGACAATATGTACAAACGGCAAAGTCATGAACTGCGTCTGCAATCTACTCTAGATGGTAAAGTTAATTATGTACTGGGTTTTTACTACGACGACTCTGAGCATGATTACCTTCAGGAGTTTGTGCAGCCCGGCATGACAGAAGAATACTGGGCACGCAATAAAGACGGTATCTATTACACGACAGACCAATTGCGGGAGGAAGAGCAAGGCGCAATTTTTGGAGAACTCAGCATTGACCTGAGCCAAAATATTCAAGCAACGTTCGGCGCAAGGCAATTTTGGAGTGAGAGTCGTCTATCGGGTTTTACAGGGTTTGGTGATAGTCCTTGGGGGAGTTTTAGCCAGTTTGCGGTTGATGCAATACAAAAAGAAAATGACAGCATATTCAAAGGCAGTTTGAGTTGGAAAGTCGACAAGGATCTTCTCTTGTATGCTTCCGTCTCTGAAGGTTATCGCTCGGGGGGACTAAATCGTGACCCTAATGCGGGAGGAGGCGGCTATTCCTCCGATCTCCTGACAAATTATGAGCTCGGCTGGAAAGGTTTGTGGCAGGGGGGGCGTTTACGTTTCAATGGGGCTGCATACTTTATGGACTGGGAAGATATGCAATTCACCGTATACGACTTCGCAATTTCTACTGTTGCCAATACCTACAACATTGGAGCGGCTGAAATTAAAGGAATAGAATTTGATCTTAATTACTTGATTTCTTCTGAGTGGTCAGTGTCGGGAACGTTGTCTTACAATGATGGAGAAACTACGGCAGGATTTGTGATTCCGGGCTTAGTCGCGGCGTCGGTTGAGAAGGGAAGTCGACTGCCCTCTGTGCCTCAATGGAAAGGGCATTTAGTGACTCGCTATCAATTTACGCTAGCTCATCGAGAGGCTTATGCTCAGCTGTCGTATAGCTACCATGGTGACGCATACAGTGAGATTCGCCCTAGCGAACGAGTCCTCCAAGATGAATATGAATTAATTAACCTACGTGTGGGAATCTTATTCGATAAATGGTCTCTAGATATATACATGAATAACATTTTTGATGAACGGGCAGATATTAGTGCCAGTGTTCGTAATAGCTATGAAGATTCAATTACCACGAATCGACCGCGGACTTTAGGTCTGAAAATGGGCATGCGCTTTTAATGGAAAAGGAGGTTCAAGGTAAATATTGATTAGAAGAGAATTAGACGTCGCCATTGGCGCTACAATGCAAGCCTTTAGAAAAGGCTTAATACCTTTAGCGAAACAAAGAGCAGAACAAGTTCTCACTCAAAAAGACCGTGAGCCGAATGCCCTTTTAGTACTGTCAGCATGTTTGCGATCTGAGGGGCAGTATTCTAGTGCCATTGCGGGGCTTCTATCGCTTCTGAAAGATGCCCCCGATTTTGCTCTTGCATTTCAAGAATTGGGCTTTGCCTATGCGGATATAGGCAAGATAAATTTAGCAATTGCCTATTTGCAAAGAGCATTGACACTAAATTCGGGCTTAGCCTCGAGTTGGCAAAAAATGGGTGAGTTATTTCTAGTTGATGGCGACATCGAGTCCTCCAATGAATCCTTTCGGCGTAATCTTGCGCTCGCCAATAAGAATCCAGCCTATATGCAGGCGGTTGAGTTATTTTCTGCGTCCAAATTTGGCCAGTCAGAACAGTTATGTCGACAAGCACTCCAGAGGAATCCCAATGATGTTGATTTTCTGAGATTATTAGCCGATTTAAGCTTAAGTATTGGTGCATTGGCGGAATCCCAGAGCTTATTGGAGCAAGCTCTAGGATTGTCCCCGAATAACTACGGCGTTCGGTTGAGCTACGCTCATGTGTTGAACAGGAGGGAAAAGTTAACTCAGGCATTGACGCAGGTTGACGAACTTCTTAACGCGAAAAAAAATCACTTTCCTATACTGGTTTTAAAGGCGTCCATTTTGGTCAAATTCGGAAGCTGCGATCCGGCTTTGTTGTGTTATGAGGACCTTCTGGCCAACTACCCACCTCAGCCCAAGATTGCGCTCAGTTATGGTCACGCTTTGAAAACTGCTGGTCGGCAGTCAGGCGCGATTAAAGCGTATCGCTTTGCAATAGAGTTAGATAATAATTTTGGAGAGGCATATTGGAGCTTAGCAAACCTAAAAACCTTTCAATTTGAAGATGAAGACATTGATGCGATGAAAGCTCAGCTCGCCAAAAACCAAAAGGGGCGCGAAGACTGTTATTTTTATTTTTCTTTGGGTCGAGCGCTAGAACAGCGCAGGCAGTTTGATGAGTCTTTTAAATACTACAAAAAAGGCAACGAAATAAAGTCAAAAGAAGAAGCTTATCGCCCAGATTTAACGGAACAAATAGTTCAGCGATTGAAAGCTACCTGCAAAGAGACATTTTTCCCCAGAGTCAACAGCTATGCCTGTCAGGCTACAGACCCAATATTTGTACTTGGCCTTCCCAGATCAGGTTCAACCCTAATAGAACAAATACTAGCGAGCCACTCGCAAGTGGATGGCACTAGAGAACTTAGCACCATCGTTTCTATGGCGCGTAGAATTGGAAATAAGAGGCTGAAACAAGAGAGGTCCAACTACCCTGAAGTATTACTTGAGCTTAGCACTAGTGAATACGAAGCGCTTGGCAGAGAATACATTGAGCGAACACGCGTGCACCGTGGGCACGCTGCATTTTTCATAGATAAAATGCCCAACAATTTTTTCCATATTGGTTTAATCAGCCGAATTTTGCCAAATGCTAAAATAATCGATGCTCGTCGTCACCCGAAGGCAGCTTGTTTCAGTAACTATAAGCAGCTATTTGCTAAGGGACAAGCCTTTAGCTACCAGCTATCTCACTTAGGCCGTTACTATGAAAGTTATATTGAGCTTATGGAACATTGGGGGCGAGTGATGCCGGCTAAAATCCTTACGGTTCAATACGAGGATCTTGTTACTGACACGGAACATCAGGTTAGGCGCCTCCTAGCTCACTGTGGCTTAGAGTTTGAGGAAGACTGCTTGGCGTTTTATCGCAATGAACGCCCTGTGCGAACCGCAAGTTCCGAGCAGGTAAGGCAACCTATCTATAAGAGCGGATTAGTGCACTGGAAAAATTTTGAAAAGCATTTGTTGGGTTTAAATTTTGACACCGCTACAACAGACACGAGCGATCAGTAAGAATTATAAGGCGGAATTTGTTCCAGTGTTGGAGTTCTCCGACGAGCGCATTTATTAAACTAGGTTTGCGACTCGCACTTTGTTACAGGTTTCCTTTATTTTTTATAGTCGCAGAATTTCAGCAGTCGATACTTATCCCTAGGGGTTGATAGTATTCTACTAGTAGCTATACCTTTCTGCTTGGTTGCTGGGTGGCATAACCTCGCCTAACGAGAGGTTGTACTTAGCCTATAGCATTCGACTTGTCAGCACGATCCCAAGTTCCTGTAGATAGGACTGCAATACTGTCTTATCTACAGCCTCAAAAAAGGACCATAAATTATCTCGCCTACTGTTTCGACCGTTTATGTAAATACATCCTTTTGTCGGCGGACCGTTTCCAGTCGGTAATGTCGCCTTCCACCTCAGAAAGCGCCGTAAAGCCCTGTGATGCGCCTATAGTTGGAAAGCCAGACATCTTCGTCTTTTCAACTGCCTTCTCAATTCTCATTTGAATAGAATTGATTTGCGCGGGGCCCGCACCATTTAATATCATCGCAAACTCATCGCCGCCCAAACGATAAAGCTTATCTTCAGGTCGGCTGAAGATTTCAATGGCTTGTGCGAAAGTTTTTAGCAAGGTGTCGCCGAAATCGTGGCCATAAGTGTCATTAACGTTTTTCATTCCGTCGAGATCAATAATGGCCAGAATGGTATCTGAGAACATTTTTTTCTCTAGATAATCAAAGCTGATGGCAAGATCTCTCTCGAAGGCCCTGCGATTGAATACCTGAGTTAAAGAATCTTTATTGGCTTCCTGTTCTGATTTAAGTGCTACGCCTTTTGCGTGATCTGCCTCCAGCTTAAAGCCCATAATCGACACCGACAAACGAAGTACGTCCTCGATAATCGTGGCGTTAACATTCTCCTCGTCATGCATCGCAAAAATATGACCTACGGGCACTGAATCTGAGCGATAGACCATGCCCGCATAAACTTTGGCTCCCATCTCATGCATTACATCATAGTGGGGGAAGCGCTCAGACAATTTTGGAAAAAAGGCAAATTCTTTAGTGCTAGCCACAACTTCACAGGGCGTACCCAAGGCAGTGTATATATATCCGTCTACGAATTTCCCGCTGTCATACATTGACAATATCTCAATCTTTTCTTCTTCTATAAAGCGGGAAACGGCGATCCAACGCCAAGCCGTTGTCTCATATACGTTTTGAACCACAGAGTCGAAAATATTGTTGGCGTCAGCGGACGACAAGTTTTCTAAGGTCAGCTCTCTTGCATTGAAATTAGTGACTACACCGGTTGTTGTTACTGCATAACCTGAATTCAGTTTAGTGATTTTTACTCTAACCGCCGACTCGCTGGTTTTGACGTCGAAAGTAACTATCGCCAAGTCAATGGACTGGGCGATGAGTATCTTGGTGTCCGAGAGCTTAAGGTTTTGGTAGGAATCATTACAATAGAGCATTGCCCCTGAGGGGTCGCATAGCGCAAATCCATTTTTCTCACTGTCTAGCATTTCCATTGCGATATTTGCTATTTGTAATGAGTAATTATCTAAATTCATAATGCTACTCAACAATGGTTAGACTGGCGTTTAGTATATACTAAACCATACGACAGGTTTAAATATCTGGCTATCAATTTTATTGTGAGGAGCGTTTCGAGTGCTGAACCAGTACTATCCTCAATGTGGTCTAGCGTGAATAAGACCGAGACAGGATTCTTATTAGTGCTTGAGCAAAATATCGCTCAGTTCCTGGTCTGTTAAGATCAAGGGCTGGGTCTTCATACTATTGCCGCCACTTCGCGCAACTATCGATTTAACATCCATTTCGCTTATCCAAAAATTACGCAACAGGTGTAATTCCAGTTTTCAGTCCAGCACCAGAGTGTATTCACAAATGTTTTCAGGCCGCCGATTGATCGTTTGCAAATTGTGGCGCGATCAAGCTACCAATAAATCTAGGTCAATTATGGGCATTGTCAATCCATTCGGGAAATGGCAAAAGTACTTATGGGGTGGCGGTGAACTGTAGGCATCATACGCTCTTTTATATAAGTGGCTGTTCCTAGGCCTTAGGCATCGTCTGGTTACTGAATAGCCTTGATGAGAGGCACATTATTTTTCAATAACACAGCGATTAAATTTTTAGGGCGCTCGATGTGCAGTGTTTGTTACCTTCTGTGTATCACTTTCCCTTTATACACACTTTTCATAGAGTTGGATTGACCTTATTCGGTGTCTATTAAAGTTGTGGAAGTCCACTACAGCCGGTTTTTATACACGATGGGGACGTTGAGTCCACCTCAGCCCCTTATATTCGACTATAATTAATACCTTCTACGTATTATGGGTCTTGCTGGGAATGGATGATTTTAAGAGAGTAATTCCTCAAGTTATTGAAAGTGTGGGTAATAAGCGAGGAGATGAGTATTTCCAGGCCATAACTCTTGGTCTGTCATCGGCAATCGATGCTGACTACACCTTTATTGCTCGTCTAAATCCTGAGACCGCTTCTTCAGAAACAATATCTTTATGTAAGGGCGACCAGATAATTGATAATTTTGAGTATGGGCTTGATGGAACACCTTGCCAGATGGTAACCGACAGTAGTGTTTGCATCTACCCTTCTCAAGTTAGTCATCTTTTCCCCGGCGACCAGCTCCTCATTGATATGGGAATTGAAGGCTATGTTGGCGCGCCTCTACATTCGAAAGAGGGCGATGTTTTCGGTATTGTAGTTGCACTATATGAACAAGCGATTCTTGATACTGATTGGGTAAGCTCGATTTTCCAATTCTTTTCGGGCCGTATTTCCGCCGAAATGGAGAATGTCAAACAGGCGCAATTATTAGAAGATCAGGTCAAAGAACTTAATCACTATCAAGTCCAGTTAGAGAGGCGTGTAGAGGAGAGAACTCAAGAACTCAAATTGGCAAAAGACAGGGCAGAAGTGGCCAATGGAGTGAAAGATAATTTTCTTGCCACTATGTCTCATGAGATTCGAACGCCCATGAATGGTGTGCTTGGGATGGCAGAACTTTTACAGTCAACACCGTTGAACGAAGAACAGCGGAGTTATCTTCAGTCACTTAGCCAAGCCGGTGAGACTATGATGACTGTCATAAATGATATTTTAGACTTTTCAAAATTGTCGGCCGGAGATATAGAGTTGGAGGCGATAGATTTTTCACCAAAAAAATGGCTCTCTATCATTAGTCAGCCTTTCCAAATACATAGTCCTAGTGCAGCTAAATTTTCTTTGGTTATTGATGAGTGTCTACCAGCATACCTCAATGGTGACGTAGCTCGTCTTCACCAAATCCTCAGTAATCTTTTGAGCAATTCCCTTAAGTTTACCAAGCAAGGTGAGATAAAGCTTATTGTCGAATGTCTTGAAAAACGAGTAAAAACGGCCGTTGTAAAGTTTTCTGTTGTTGACTCAGGAATAGGAATAAGTCCAGAAAATATAGATAAGATATTTGACCCGTTTTCACAAGAAGATAGTTCCACCTTTCGAAATTATGGAGGCACAGGCTTAGGGCTGCCAATTTGTAAACGCTTGGTAAACATTATGGGCGGAGATATTGAGGTTGTAAGTGAGAAAGGTAGTGGTACGAGTTTTAGCTTTACTCTTCCTATAAACATTGGTGCGCCACCAGCTGAAGAAAAGGAGCCACCGATTGGCCATAGTTACGGCAATCTGAAAGTGTTATTGGCAGAGGATAATAAAGTTAATCAGCTCGTAGCTAAAGGCCAATTAAACAAGCTTGGACTGTTGTTAACAATTGTTGATGATGGCAAACAAGCTCTACAAGAGTATTGTGAGCATGCTGACCAATACGACTTGATATTGATGGACTGTGAAATGCCTAATATGAATGGTTATGAGGCCTCAAGAAAAATAAGAGATTGGGAAAATGCGCATGGTCTTCGCTCCATCCAAATCTTTGCCCTTACAGCACATGTGTTAGATGGAAACACTAAGCTCTGTCTAGATGCCGGGATGAATGGGAAGCTGCTTAAGCCAGTGAAGCTTTCAGATTACCCTCCTATATTAGACGGTATTATTGAGTCTGCAAAAAAAGTCTTATAGAATTCTGTTTGACAGCTGCTGGCACACAGCGGACAGATTGTTTTTCCACATCGACGATGTCCATTCGAAAGGTAACATCAAGTCGCATTATCTATGCTGTATTATTGGCCAAGGCTACGTCCTCATCATTCTTCGAGAGACTTATTTGTTCTATTGGAGCCGGGCGAGAGAAATAATAGCCTTGCATTTGTATGCAGCCAAGGGCGAGTAGTAGGTCTTTTTGTTCTTCGGTTTCAACTCCTTCAACGGTACAGCTTACTTCGAAATTTGAACATAGCTCTAGAATGGTTTTTAACACCCTTTGGCTACGTTGATCTTGCAGCAGATGGTCAATAAAACTACGATCAATTTTTAAATTATCAAAATCCAACTTATGAATGTAACTCAAGCTGGAATAACCAGAACCAAAATCATCCAAAGCAATCATAAATCCCTGCTCTCGTAGGGTCTTGGTGATTTTTGAGGAGTGATCCAAGTCGTTCATCATAGTGGTTTCCGTAACTTCGAATTGAATACGCCCGCTAGGAACTTCGTGATTATCTATAATACGCTTTAGTTTTAGTAAGGTGTTGTTGTTCATTACGTCGTGGGTTGAGAGATTGAATGATAAATAAAGGTGGGGTGGCCATTTTTTTAGATCGCAGACGGCTTTCTCAAATAAATGTAAAGTGATATCGCCTATAGTGCCTATTTTTTCGGCTATGGCAATAAAATCGCTTGGTGAAACTTGGCCTAGCATTGGGTTGTGCCACCTGGCAAGCGCTTCTAGCCCTTTTATTTCCCCTGTTTTCCCATTAACTATAGGCTGATAGTTTATGCTTAGTTCAGTGTTATTAACACTTTGGTTAAGTGCCAGTTCAATTTTGGACTTTCGTTTAATGAGGCGTCGGTGTTTGTTAGAAAAAATAACAGAACTTCCTCTAGCTTCCGCCTTTGCTTCGTAGAGCGCAAAGTCTGCTCTATCCATAAGTTCATCAACTGTATCGCCGGCTTCAGGATAAATTGCAAAGCCACAAGAAGCTGATATTTGCACTAAGCCTGTACGCATGGTGAAAGGAACCTGCAAGGCTTGTGTTATTTCTTTTCCTAGTTCTTTGATTTTACTTTCGCTGGCACTGTGATCAATCACTAATGCAAACTCATCGCCTCCAATTCGAGCTATCATACAATCGCCAGTCAATACTCTGGTTAGGCGTTTACTAACTTCCACCAATACGCGATCACCTGCGGCATGGCCATGAATGTCATTGACTGGCTTGAAACCATCTAAATCAACGAACCCGACGATAAAGCTAGGGCTAGTAGCGTGCTCGTTGAGTTTTTTATGAAGATATTTCGAGAAACTACGTCGGTTGGCGAGTTTCGTGAGGCCATCTTGATTGGCCAGAAATTCGTTTTCTATATTAAGTTTCTGTGTCTGTTCATGCTGTAATTGCAAGTCTAGTTTGGCTTCAATGACACTGGAAAAGGCTCGATAATAGCTCAGTGCAATCAACACCAATAGGCTTGCTACCATGGAGAAATTAATCGCTATCGCTACAAAAACTGGCTCACCACTTGTGCCAAAGAACAAGACAAAGGGTATGCCCACGGTGATTGTGGTTGACCACACAGCAGCGGGTATATGAATTAAGCATACAATGATGCCAATCACGGTCACTGACATATAGAACGCAACGTGGGATCTTAAGGCGATATCCCCATACTTATATAGGGTGAAGCTCCACATTGAGAAACCAATCCCCATTAATACAGAAAATAACACCGTCATCTTTATCTGGTATTTAGCCTGTTTGAGGTCGAAGGTTTGGGTTCTAAAGCTGTGCCACTTTAAAGCTCGTAGCAAGCACGCCACGCTCAAAAATACCATGAAATATACAGTCAAATAGTCAGGCGCTGTGCCATAGTGGGTGTAAGCCACAGCCACCGAGTTGGCAAATAAGATAAAATACAGTAGGGGTACCTTCGTTAATAGCTCCCTAAATTGAGCAAATATGATCTGCTCTGCTTTCCCCCCACCACTTGCCCATAGCACCGCACGTTTTAGTATATTAATAACAGCCTCTTAAGGTTTACTTTCCAATAACCCAATAACCCAATAACCCAATAACCCAATAACCCAATAACCCAATAACCCAATAACCCAATAACCCAATAAGTTATAGCTCATAACAAGGATTACGCATAATCTTAGTAGTTTGTAGTCTGGTAAGCTTTGACGGCTCTCCAGAAGAGTAGGCATTTTATATTGCCGATTTTAGATACAGTTCTGGCTTTGAATTACTACGTTTGATGCTAACCTTGTAGGTATTTGAAGCCAAATACTAGTAGCGGTCGCTATTGTCGCGGAAAAATACAATATAACATGCTTGCGGTGGGTAAGTTCTTAAGAATCGAGGCTGCCCGTGTGTTACAAAGGTTTCAATCTCTGGCGCCTATTGTCGACAAAGTTCAAGCGCTTGAGCTATTGGGTTTAGCTCGCTTCGTTAATCAAGACGAGTCCTAACAATTAATAGTGAGCCACCCAGGGAAAAGCTTGTATGTATATTCGAAACATAAATTGGGGTGATGCCTTACCGATCCGACATGAAATATTGTGGCCGAGTAAACCCTTGTCCTTTTGTAAGGTGGAAGGCGATGAAACGGCGATGCATTACGGCGTTTTTGTTGAAGAAAGCTTGGTCAGCGTTGCGTCTGTTTATAGGAAAGGGCCTATTGCTAGACTCAGAAAATTCGCCACCTTAGTCGAATTTCAAGGCCGAGGCATTGGCTCAAGGCTTATAACACATATTATCCTAGAGTTAGAAAAATCTAATGCAGAGACATTTTGGTGCGACGCTCGCCTTTCTGCCGCTGAGTTCTACGAAAAATTTGGCATGGAGAGGAAGGGGGCTGAATTTTCAAAATCTGGAGTTTCTTACGTAAAAATGGAGATCAATTTACTAGAAATTCTATAAGCAGCTAAAAGAACGGGGTCATAAAATAACGGGGTCAAGTCTTGCCTTTTGCCCATTGGCATCCGCCTAAGCTCGGTATGCAGGCAAAAGGCAAGACTTGACCCCGTCTACGCAAATATTTTAGTGGTCGAAGTAATTGCAGGGCGCCCGAAAAGCTAAACTCGCTGCATAAGCTGGTGACTTTTTCTTTCTTCGATTAGGGCTGCGTATAAGCGACCGAGCCAGCCAGCACATTGGTAAAAGTTTGCTCTGTCCCATCAGGCCACTCAATTTTTAAAGTATCTACGCTAGTTGCATCCCCCAAGCCTATAATTTGTGAAGTAGGGTTCTGGCTTGTGAAATTACTTCCAATAACTATTTCTCGCATTTGTGTAGTAGCACCGATGCTTGCATAGATTCTTGCCCCGGAGGCTTCCGTGTTGGGCGCGCGACCTTCTAGAGTTACCGTCAATGAAAAGCGATCGCCAGTGTTGTCGTTGCGGTAGAGGCTTCCGCTATTGATGCCGCCGCTGTGGGTAATAAAAACGTCGGTGTCGCCGTCGTTATCAAAGTCGGCACAGACAAGGCCGCGGCCCTGACGGCTGTCGTTGAGACCGTAGTCGCTGGCCTGTTCGTCGAAGGTGGCGCCGTTGTTGATAAACAGTCGGTTGGGAGTGCTAGAAAAGTTATTAAAATTGTCATCTCGCCAGCCGTTCACGTGGTAGATATCTAACATGCCGTCGAGGTTAAAGTCGGCAAAGCAGGCAGCCCATGCCCAGCCACCATCGTGAATTTTCTGGTCGAAGCTGATGTCGGCAAATGAACCGATGCCGCTGTTTTGATAGAGGCGGTTGCCGGTAGGCTGGTTAGAGCCCAGAATACTGGTGACAAACCAGTCGAGGTCACCATCGTTATCGTAATCTCCTAAAGCTGAACCCATGCCGCTGTCGTCGATCATAAGTGCTTCATCAGTGGCATCGGTAAACGTTGAGTCCCCATTGTTTAGAAAAATTTGTGAGTTTCTAAAATCGGCGACACTTAATAAATCTGGGTAGAGGTCGCCATCCATTCGAGCGAAGCTCGGTGCGAATGAGTAATCATGATCACCTGCTAAAACGCCAGTGCCAGGGTGCCGAGTAGCAAAACTTGAAGAGATGCCGCTGGTAGTGCTGGTGTTGGTGAAGGCAATGTTGCCGGAGCCAGTGGAAATGTTACGCCATAATGTTTGTGTGTCGCTGGACTCGCCAGCATTAACACTTGAGCCCCAATGTGAGAGCGCCAGATCAATTCTGCCATCAAGATCATAGTCACCAAAGGCGGCGGAAATTGTATTTACTTTGTTGATTTGATCTAAACCCGAAGCCGCTGTCACGTCGGTGAATGTGCCGTCGCCGTTGTTTCTATAAACCATCACGGGGTCGCCATTGAGCGAGCCCAGTAACAAATCGAGATAGCCATCGCCATCCATGTCGGCAAAAGTAGGGCCACTGTGTCGATAAACGCCACCACCGGGTTTGGTTTCGGCGACGCCGGCACTGGCGGCAAGGTCAGTAAAGTTTCCGCTGCCGTCATTTTGATACAGAAGGTTAGGGGCTAAGTCGCCGCGCACAATGTACAAGTCAATGTCGCCATCGTTATCGTAGTCACCTGCAGCTGCGCCGCCGGCGAATGCTTCGGGCATGGAATTTTCGGTAGGGTTTTGGTAGCCGTGGGTAAAATCGATGCCGCTTTCAACGGTAATGTTTATAAACTGCGGAGGTGTTTCGACAGGTGTTGCGCCACCGTTTGCTGGAGCCGCTGCGGTGACGGCGCTGCTCCCGCCGCCACCTCCGCCACAACTTGCCAGCATAAAAATTGATGAGTAGGCGAGCGCTTTTAGTTTGAATAACTTGGCAGGTTTAAACATCGGTGAGGTTCTCAATACGATCAGAATATTTATGGCGTCGGCGTCGAAGATTGGCGTTTCCTTTTGCTATTCTGCTAATGAATACGAGCAGGAACAGAGACGCGGTGGTTCCAAGATTAAAGCTTCCTCCACCTCCGCCACTCTCCGGTTTTTCCGGAGGTGTAGCTGGCGATGGGGTGGGTTCAGGTTCGGGTTGGGCATTCCCTTGGAAAAATAATTTTGATTTTTCGAAAGCAGCAATGCCAATGTCGATGCCAATGCGACGCCCAGGCACATCGTCCACGGGAGGGTGAATGCCACCCCAGAGGCGTGACAAACTGGTTTGGTCAGAGGCGTCAACATAGGTCGCCCACTGAAGCGTTACGTCAGCACTGGGGCCTTCTTCAAAGACTAAAAATTCGTTTTTCTTGGCGGTAAATTCTGCCATGCCACCAGGAAAATATTCGTCACCGCTTAGGCGCGTCAGTACTTCGGCAGCAGCTCGCGAAAAAGTTGAGTGCCCGGAAACATAGCCGGCAAAAGGCGGAGTAACAAAGCTGGGGCGCTGGTAGGGCCACCAATTTTCGGCCAGTATCCAGTCGACGCCAGCCGTATCAGTGTCTGGGTTGGCGATGGCATCCGGTCCTTTCCAGGCGTAAATCTTTAACTTGTTGAGGTGTTGATCTGCATCTCCGGCTAAGGCATCTCCGCTTTCAACCAACTCGATTCTGCCGGTCACTAAAGGCAGACCCTCGGCATGATAGTTTGCTAAGCCCGGGTCGGAGCTTTGGCCGAGTGAGGCCATGTAGCGAAGTGCGGAGATGGGTCGAACGTAGTCATACCATCCTTTGATGCCCCAGGCGGTAACAGCTGAGTCGTGAACCGCTCCGCTCAGGGTGAAGTAGGCTTTAATATCCCACTCCAAATCGCTCAAGAGGTCGCCTTGCCCTTCAAAGCGCTTGTTAACATCGGGATGGTCGCTCACAAATTCGTTGAGCATTACAAACCAGTGCCCCGGTGGCGTTTCAGATTCGGGGCCATCGGCCCAGAACTCGGCCAGCACTCGGGTGTAATCACCTCGTAATACCGTATTGCTGGCATAGGCGTTGCCAGTTACGGGGTTGATTCTATGGCCGGCCTCCGCAACGCCGCCATCCAAAGCTTGATAGAAATCTCTTAAGCCTTCAACAGTGTCGGGTAATGTGGCTGTGTTACCGATAGAGGAGGGGGATATGTCCATGGTCACGCCATCACTTGGGTCCAAGTGGGCAGACCAGAGTGCCACCAGCGTGTGCCCCCATTGGTATTCGGCGGGCAGGGCGCGGTCACCGCTTAGCAGGGCGGGTGCGCCGGGGTCGTGATAGACATGATATTCCTCTCCGTCCCGAACGTAGATTTGACGATCCTCATCGCTTAGTGCAAAAGGCCGGACTTTGCCCCATTCAGCGCCTAGAAAGGGTGGTGTGTCCGTAAAGTTTCCGGCCTGGTCGACAAAGATATCTAATGCGAGGGGCTGCCAGCGGTTAGGCTCAGCCATTCCAGGAGAGCCAGGAATGGCGGGGTTGAGTGGGTCGTTAGCCGGGCTATAGTAGCTGTTGGCGTAGTCGTTTTCTTCATTGGAGCCATCGCTGCTACCCCAGTCGATCACGCAGTTCGCTAGGTAGATGCCGAGCGACGCAGGGTCGCCGCCACTGATATCGGCATCGTCAAAGTTGCGATCGAGGGAAAGGGCATCTGCCATGTTGTACATGCGCTGATAGGTAATGGCTGCGCCGGGAGAGGCTTCGAAGCGCTGCTTCAGGAGTTTGAACATACCGTAGCTGATTGCTAGGGACGCCGCAGACTCTGGGTCTTCGATATTTCGGAAGGTGTCTCGCTGTGCATCACTAAGCACGCAGAGCTCGCTAACACTAGTGTCGCCCGCTAGGTAAGTGTCTGCCTCGCTAGAGAATATCGACCAGGCGTCGTACATTAAAACAGAGCTGTGAAACAAATTCCTCGCGTGGACCGTGGGGCGTGCATAGTCCACCCGAATGGCTGCCAGTAGTATCTCATTCCAGTTGCGTGCTGCCGAGTGCTCGGCTGCGTATAAGTGCATGTCGGATTGTGCACTGCCAATGACGGGAAATAGGGCGCAGCAAAGGCTTGCAAGCATTGGAATCGCTTTCATAAATATACCTGTAAAAATTCGTTCAGCTATCTATGAAACGCACAGCCCAGGCCAATCCGCCCCCACCACCGGGGTCAAGTCTTGCCTTTTGCCCTTTGTATCGGTGGCCAGCCAAAGGCAAAAGACAAGACTTGACCCCGTTGTTTATTAGACACTAGGGTAGAAATTTAATATCTTCTGTACTAACTTCGCTTCTTGGAAAAATGATGTTCAAGCTAATTATGTGTATTACTCGACGTGCTGGTATGACGCGAGAAGAGTTTAAAGATCACTGGCTCAACTTTCATGGCCCTCATTTTATGGAAATTGCTAAAGACTACCGAGCCAAGAAATATGTTCAAAGCCATACGCTTGATACAAAGCTGAATAAAATGGTGCGTGGTCTCAGAGGAATGTCTAAAGAGTATGACGGAATTGCTGAAATTTGGTGGGAGTCTGAAGAAGACTATATCGCAGGGCTTAATTCCCCATTAGTTCAAGAGCGCGGGGCTGAATTTTTGGCCGCTGAAGCGGACTTCGTCGACGCAGAAAATTCCACAGCGTTTTTCGCTCTAGAACATGAATTACTTTGAGACTTAGAAAGGGGGTGAAGTCTTATCTTTTGCCTTGGTTTAGATGTGGATTTTGAATGTTTGGGGCAAAAGGCAAGACTTGACCCCGTTGTTTACGAAATCGTTATTCTGTTTCGCCCCTGTGCCTTAGACTGATACATCGCTTTGTCTGCACGTTTAAGAACGTCTTCAAAGTGATTGTCATCACTATTGACCCGACTAATGCCAATGCTTACCGTGATATTCAGAGCTTGTTCGCCATAAAAAAATTCTGCGTCTGCCATGGCTTGTTTAAGACGATGGGCGAGTTGCTGGACAATTTCTTTGTTTGTTTCTTTTAGAATTATGGTGAATTCCTCACCACCCAGACGCCCAAACTCATCATCGTCACGAACATGCTTACTGATCAAACGGCACACCTCTTTCAATACCTGGTCGCCGGCATCATGGCCATGTTTATCATTGATCATTTTGAAATGATCAATATCGATTACAATGAGAGAGAAAGGTTGTTGATTTAATTGCCACTGGGTCATAACTGAATTACCCACGTGGAATAAGCTGCGGCGATTGGATATACCGGTTAGTGGATCTGTTGCCGCTAATCGTTTTTCAATGCTGAGTTGGTGATTCGAAAAGAGGTGGTTTGCAACCCAGTTTGCCAGACACTGCAGCAGTAACTCGTCGTTAGTTTTATAACTGTCTGCATGTAGGCGGGCGATGTTTATGGTTCCAAAACATACCTGACCTTTAAGCAGAGGTGCATCCATGCAAGTTTCTAATCCGCCGGCTACCAACTGTACGCAGTCACTCTCCTGCATGTTCTTTAGATTATGCGCCACTTCCACGCTTTGTTGAGAAAATACCCTTCCCACCATTGTTCCATCTATGGGTACCGGTGTATCCAGCGGAATGGCTTCACTTCCTGATAAAGCATAGACCTGCAAGTTCTGCCCATCGCCAGTGTCTAAGCATATGCTGGCTCTGTCAGCTTGGATAACTTCCGGCAACCAAAACGCTATGCATTCTAAAGTGCTCGCGACATCATTGGCATGGGTTAGTTGATTAACAAACTCAATGGGGAGGTTTATATGGGTGATGGTTGCGTCTTCAGTCATATGCTCATTATAGAGGCTCATCGTGGCTTTTCTAGCACATTTGGCACAATATTCGTTATCTGTATTCAGAACTAAAGCGGGGTCAAGTCTTGCCTTTTGCCTTTGCACCTCAGATTCATTGATAGCTTAGGGCAAAAGACTAGACTTGACCCCCTCATCTACAATGTCAATAACGTACAATATGTTCCTTTAAGAGTTAGTTAAAATGGCTCTCCCAGTCGTTAATGATTCGTTAGATAGGAGCTATCTGCATATGGCCTACAACATTGCACAGTTAAATATTGCGCGTTTTAGAAAACCAATTGATCATCCAGACAATGAGGAATTTATTAGCAGTCTAGATCGCGTTAACGCTATCGCTGAATCTCAGAATGGTTTTATTTGGCGACTGACGGGGGCAGGTAATAGCGCATTGGACATCAAAGGCTTTGAAGATCCGCATATAGCTTCCAATGTTTCTGTTTGGTCCGATGTCGACTCGCTCGCAGATTTTGTGTACCACAATGAGGAACACAAAAAAATAATGCTAAGGCGGCGAACGTGGTTCGATAAACTGGATTTCTACGTGGTTCTCTGGTGGGTAAAAGCAGGTCATATCCCAACGCTTCAGGAAGCGATTGAACACTTAGATTCCTTGCGCTTGAATGGGCCCACTGAAAAGGCCTTTAGCTTTGTAAAGCGATTTCCAGCACCTACGGAAATGTAAGGGGGTCAAGTCTTGCCTTTTGCTCCTCGCATTCCACATTGGCTAAAAGGCAAAAGACAAGACTTGACCCCGTTATCTAGAAAAGCTAGGTGGTTTCCCGGTGTGTTTCTTGAAGGCTCTTGAGAAGCTTGCTTGGCTTGCGTAACCGAGTTCTTGGGCGAGTTTGTTAACGGACACTCCAGAATTTAGTCGCGCTCTGGCCCGTGCAAATTTTAGATTTAGTAAAATCTCGCGAAAACTTGTGGATTCCTTGGCCAGATGCCGTCGCAATTGGCGGCTGCTGATTGAAAGAAGCTGCGCCGCGTCTTCCAAGTTGGATGACAAATTCTGCGCTTCCAAAATGGCTGTTACACGGCTTTCGAAAGTCGTGGAAAAGATTTGCGATTCAATGGCTTCATTGCAGTATCGAATACTGGCCAACTGTAGCTTCCTATTGGCGTTCGGAAGAGGGGAGTTTTCGATAGCTCGATCAAAAACAATGCTTGTTTCCGGTGCGTTAAATTGCACCTCTACTCCGAAAAAATCGTGATATGCATTTTGATCAGAGGGCGCGGGAAGGCGCATGCTAACCGACTTCGCGAGTAAAGGATGGCCTACAAGGTCGGAGAACAAGCACAGGCAGGCACCTAAGCCGCGCTCTTCACAAAAGCGTTGGCAATCGGATGGCATTTCGAAGTCGTGTATGGTGAGGCTTAGTTGCTTGTCATCAGCGCAGAATTCAAAACGACTAAAGCCCAGGCCAAGCAGCTGAAAGCGCTCCATTAATTCCCAGGCCTGCTTTAGAGTTTCGCTAGTGGCCAGAGCCTGGCCGAACACGCCTAGTCCCGATGCTGTGCAGCGCCTTGAGACCATCAAACCTAGTTGTTCTTCATTGCCGCGAAAAGCTTGGATATTACGAAGCACTGCCAATTCCTGCCACACGAAAATGCTGGAAAGTGGGTTTTCAAGCTCATCTGAGACAATTTGTGTGCCGGCGAGGCAGTCGTCGAGACTCATGCCCATTTCTGACGCCAAAGACAACAGGATTAATGTCCCAGAGGTGTCTCGCAATTTGTGCCAATTAATCATTATGCATTGATATGTCTAAAGCTTCGGGATGTCCGAAAGTATCATATATCGGTCGCGTGGGCCATAGCCACTTTCCCTCTTAGTCAGGATACTAGGCGCCACAATACACAAGAACAACGAGGCGTTTATGTTAAAGCAGGGAACAACTGCGGCACTATTCTTTTTACTCAGTCTGCCGGTTTTTGCGGAGCAGAATACCAATCGTATTCATATCAATGTACCAATAGCGTCGGTGTATCAATACATCACACAGCCCGACAAATGGCATGATTGGTTTCCACATTCAAAGTCAGCAAAGACACCTGGCGGATCATTGGTGAAGGGGCAGGCATTTTCGGAGTTGGTGACGGTCAATAAACAGGATTCGTTATTCGACTACACAGTCATCGAGGCACAAGCACCTTCCGTTTGGAGAGTTGAATTTACTTCGAAGTCGATAATTGGCAGCATTCAGTACCAGCTACAAGAAACCATAGATGGCACGCTATTGACCCGCTCTTTGGAATATTTCCCTGTTCCTAAAAATAAGGAAGAGCAATTAATTCTTGCGAAGTTGGCAATGCAGGTGCAGCCGACGTCGATAAAGGCTCTCTTACAGCTGAGAAAAAACTTGGAAGCCGCATGGGAGGCGAGTAGTAATTTGTAAAATTTTCTAACAGATTTTTTACATTTTCTTACAGGTGTAAAAAGTAACGAACTAAAGGAACAGGAAAGATGCTTGAAGTCATTTTAATTTTAAACGCAGTATGGTTTGCCATGGGTTTCAACACATTTTGGCTGCGGAGGAAAATATTTGCAAAAATAGTAGTGCCAAAAGAACATCGAGAAACACCAGTATTCGAAATATTAGCAACGTCAGGAACATTTTTAGGCGGCTTTAACTTTGCCTTCTCGGTGCTAAATGTTCTTTTGTTGCTGAATTTGACAGCGTTCGACAAGGATATTCAATGGGTAATCCTATTGTTGGTAAACGCCATCGCACACGGTTCTCAGTTTGTGGCTAATGTACCCATAGCTTTACAAAACCGCCGCGGAGAAGGGGTTTGGCAGGTTTTGAAAGGTCTTATGCTTTTCATTTTTGTGATTGATTTTACCTTGATGCTCTTTAATGCCGCATTCGCAATGCTGCATCTATAACACCCATGGGGTCAAGTCTTGCCTTTTGTCTTTTGGGGTTGGAGGTCGAGCGTTAGATTTCGGAAACACAGTTTGCACAGAGCAAGTAATCGCATAAGGCAAAACGCAAGACTTGACCCCGAGGATCATGCTACAATTTTTCGTCATAAGGACTAACAATATAATATTAATAAACCCTGAGGAAAAATGGATATGTTTGGACGCTTCAAGAGTATTTTTATTGTCGCAATTGTGGTTAGCTTGGCGGCCTGTCAGTCCACTACAAATATGGAAGCTTCTGCTAAGGCGGAAACGGATGCCGAAACCTATATTCGTCGCATTAATAAATCACTGCTCTCAAACAGCCAATCTTACGTTCGCGATCCTGAAGTTGTCACCATTAGAACCCCCGGGTCTGTTATAACTCACAGCTCTGTTTGTGGAGTGAACGATTTTGCAACAGACAGCAGAAAAGTTAAATTCTTGTGGAGGCGCTATTGCAGCGCAGCGGAAGGTAGTTTTAAAGAAGGTACCTGCACTAATTCCGATAACGAAGTTCTATTTCACACTGTAACCGAAATAGACAAGACCTGTGTTATCGGTCATAGAGACAATATATCTCACCGCAAGATAACCATTATCGAGCCAAGCGATTCGCGAACCAACCCTCGATACCTAGCTGAGCTTAAAAAGCTGGGATATAGCGGCCTTAGCCAATAAATTGCCTTAAAGTTAATTGGTGGTTGGTGCCACCATTTTTCCTAGCAAGCCCAAAGAGCACCGGTGTAAGGGTGCTTCCATTAATATACGCTTACCCATCTATGGTTTTCATACATCTCTGAGTCCACATTGAACATGCCTGCACAAGCCGACAGCTACTTATTTCACCGCGATGGCGATCTCTATCTTCCACAAACAGCCGCTGGCAGCCCTTGGTCGGCTACTATGCAGCACGGGGGGCCGGTAAATGCGATTATCACGCAATCTATTGAGTCCTCGGCGGAAGCGCTGGAAATGGAAATTTCCCGCCTGACATTTGATATTCTCAAACCAGTGCCGATGTCATCAGTTAAAGTTGAAAGCCGCTTTATTCGCAAAGGCAAACGTATGGCGGTGCTCGACACTGTCCTCACCGCTGAAGGTAGCGACGAGCCGGTAGCGTCCGGCAGGGCTGTTTTACTTAAGCCAATTGTCGGTAAAGAGCCGTCGATGAATACAATGAAATCTTTGCCGACGCCGCGGAGCTCAATTCCTAGTCAGCTATGGATTCCTGATGAAATAGCACGCCAGTTACCTCCTGGCTTGCACTTGTTGATCGGTTTTCATCCGTCGGCCGAGCGCGAACGTCCCGTCTGCTGGATCACCGCAGGTGCAAACATGTTCCAAGACCGCGAGATGACAGCCATGGAGCAATGTGCCACCGCGGCCGACATGACTACGGTTCTGGCGGCACGTCTACGCCTAACCCAAGAAAACATCGAACAGGCCAGCTTGATGGGTTTGATGAACACAAACACCACCATCCACTTTGCTCGCCAGCCCATTGGTGAATGGTATGGGTTTAGTGACCATTTTATTTCGGTGTCTGATGGTTATGGCGTTGCCGAGTGTGCGCTCTTCGACGAAGAAGGTTGCGTAGGGCGGGTAACTCAAAGCCTGATCGTTAACGATTAGACAACGGGGTCAAGTCTTGCCTTTTGCCTTTTTTTCAAAAAGGCAAAAGGCAAGACTTGACCCCGGGGCTTAGTTTGAAAACCGCTGCCGATAGCCCATGGGTGTAAGACCCACACGCTTCTTGAACAGTTTCGAAAACGAACTTATATCGTTATATCCCACTTGCTCCACCACCTGTTGCAAGGGGGTAGTGGAATTTTCCAATATCTTCTTGGCCGTCTCGATGCGAGCATTTTGTACGTAGGTATTGGGCGTGACATTCAACTCGTTTTTGAAGCGCCTGATGAGTGTTCGCTGGCTCACACCCATGTCTTCAGCCAGGCGAAGTTGATCGATATTTACATGCAGGTGGCTGTGAATCCAGTACTGGGATTTTGCTACCACAGGATCAGAGCTGGAATCTTCGGTTAGTAAATTGTGATAGGGCGATTGAATATTGTCACTAGTGTCGATGAGCATGGTCTTGGCGCATTGCACGGCCAATTCACTAGACACTTGTTTTTCGATTATGTGCAAAGCCATGTTCATGTTGGCGGTCATTGCACCACTGCAAATGAGGCGGTCTTGTTCGGTCACCATTGATTGTAAATTTAAATTTACCAGCGGAAAACGGGTTCGAAACGCCTGCTCCAGCCACCAAGTTGTAGTGGCCTTACGACCGTTTAATAAACCGCTTTGCGCCAAAATAAAAGTGCCGGTGCAATTTGAACCAATGATGGATTTTTGCTTCCAGCTTTTGCGCAGCCAGTCTACTAGCGGGGCCATCTTGAGCAGCATGCTGTCTAAAGCATTGCTGCCCTTATAAAGGAAAGCTGGAACATAAATAAAGTCAAAATCGCCGGCGGAATCAATTGTGACATCAGCACTTAAGGCAAAACCACCGCTGGTTTTAACGGCACGTTCATTCATGGCGACGGTTTGCCAGCTGAACTCGGGCAAGTCATTACCCTTGCGCGCTTTAATGTGGGCATTGGCAACCTGGAAGGCATCTATGGGGCCGCTTAAACTGGACAAGTAACAACCATCATAGAGTACCACCGCCACCTTATACATATCTGCCTCAGCATCTGCTTGTGTCAAATATCGCCATTATATTGGCAATATTGCCAATATCGCAAGACAGGGACTTTATCTAGACTGGCTATATTCACAATTAAAGGAAGAAAAATGAGTCTGCCCACCGAATTTGAAAACCGTTTACAGCTACCTTTAGTGGTAGCCCCCATGTTTTTAGCCTCCGGCACACAGCTAGTGACTGAGTGCTGTAAAGCCGGTGTGGTAGGCACTTTCCCCGCCTTAAACCAGCGCAGCAGTGAAGGGTTTGAAGAGTGGCTAGAGGAAATCAAAGCAGAGCTGGACCGTGTAGAAGAAGAGAGCGGTCAGAAACCAGCTCCATATGGTGTCAATCTGATCGTTCACAAAAGTAATCCACGTTTGGCCGCCGATCTCGCCCTGTGTGTGAAGCACGAAGTGCCATTGGTCATAACGTCTTTAGGAGCAGACAGCTCGGTGGTTGACACCATTCACAGTTATGGCGGTTTAGTATTTCACGATGTGGTTAACGCTCGTCACGCCAAAAAAGCCGCTGCTGCAGGCGTGGACGGCCTCATTGCCGTCGCGGCCGGTGCCGGTGGTCATGCTGGCACCTGGAGCCCGTTCGCTTTAGTAAACGAAATTCGCCAGTTCTTCGATAAAACCGTTTTATTGGCAGGCTGCATGTCCACAGGCAGAGACATTGCCGCCGCGCGAATGATGGGGGCCGACTTGGCCTACATGGGCACCCGTTTCCTCAATACTCAGGAATGCATGGTGCAAGAAGAATACAAGCAGCAAATTACCGAAGCCAGCGCCGGCGATATTGTTTACACCCCAGCCATCTCGGGGGTTAACGCCAACTTTATCCGCCAGAGTATCGAGGCCGCCGGCTTAGACATCAATAACTTAGAAGCCCCCAAAACCATCGACTTCGGTCTTGAGCTAGACGAAGCCAGCAGCGACGAAAAAACCTCCAAGCCCAAAGCCTGGAAAGACATTTGGTCCGCAGGCCAAGGCGTGGGCAGTATCGACGAAAGACCTACCACCGCCGAGCTTGTTTCCCAGCTCCAAGCCCAATACAACGGGGTCAAGTCTTGCCTTTTGCCTGGCTGATAATTCGACTTACTCGGGAGTAGTGCAGATCAAAGTGCTCACCAATAGCGGCCAGGCTGTAGCCGCCACTTTGATAAGCCATGCAGATCGCTTCATCCCGAGTGCTTGAAGTTTCAAGGTAGTGAGAAATTTTCTTGGCAGCTGGCCGACGCTGAGCCTTAGGAATTTCGCGCAACGAACATTTTTCGCCAGCGAAGCCGAGCATTCTTTCGACAAAAGCCTCATCCCCCAGATAAACCTGCTGCTGCAGTTTTTCAAAGGGGGAGGGCAATCCAATGCCTTTCGAGACAAACTTCGCATACCTTTTTGCGGCTTCAGGTCTGGTGTCTGCGAAAATTGCCAACAGAAAATCTATATTCAGGAAAGCCTCTGGCCCGACTATTCCGACTGTTGCTCTATAGCTGCTCCAGCGCCACTCTTCCGGTTTTTTGACTAAACCTGCTCTGACTGGATTCAATACAATATAGCGCGCCAATTCACGGAGATAAGATTCTTTGTCCACCAATACCGCTTTGTAACGCCCCTGGAATAGATGGCCCACGCGATCGTGCTTGCGATTAAATCGCTGAGTGTAAACGCCGTTTAATTGCCGCATGCCTCGAGACAGGTTTGCCTCGGGTGTTTCAAGCAAAATATGGTAGTGGTTGCCCATTAGGCAATAGGCGTGACATATCCAGTTGTAGTGTTCGCAGGTTTCGGAAAAAATTCTTAGGAAATTCCACCGATCTTTATCATGAAGGTAGATTTCTTCGCGCCTGTTGCCGCGAGATGTTAGGTGATATAAGGCGCCCTTGAATTCTATTCTGAGAGATCTAGCCATCGATAACCTCCTTGTTATCAATTTCTTGGAGCGGGTATTAGACGGGGAAATTTGGCTATAGGCAATAGTAAAGTAGGGCGGGGTCAAGTCTTGCCTTTTGCGTCTTCGGAAAGGAAAAAAGGCAAAAGGCAAAAGGCAAGACTTGACCCCGTTCATTATCCTAGATCGAGTTTAGACATGTCTTTGCTGGTGCCCGGCGCTATGGATTCTCCACTGTCTCTCTCACTTACGGCTTGTTTAAAACCAACGTTTTGGGCGCGGTCGCGGAACCAGAGCCCTTCTGGGGAGTGACGGGCAACACCGTCGAAAAAATTCGCAAACATTTGAGTTTGGTGTAATCCCATGCTTTCGTATGCCTGGTTTACTGTGAGCTTGCACATCATTAATTGATTGCGCGGTACTCCTTTGATCCGATCAACTAGGTCTTTTACCGCGTGATCCAGTTCATCAACCGGCACTGATTGATGTACCAGGCCCATTGCTTCTGCTTCTTTGCCGCTGACTAAGTCACCGGTAAACAACATACGCTTAGCTTTTTCAATGCCTAACCTTACGACCCACATCATGGTGGTGGGCACTCCCCAAACTCGCGCGGGCGGATAGCCGATGCGCGCGTCGTCGGCCATTATTATCATGTCGCAACACAGGGCAATATCACTGCCACCGGCCGCCGCAGCGCCATGAATTTTACAGATGGTTGGTTTTCGTGAACGCCATAAACTCATGAAGTCCTGAGTGTTTCTGTTCATCATGGCGTAGTCTTCAGTGGGGTCCCAGGGCATTTCCTGATTCCCGTGCATCTCTCCCTCGCTTTCCGCATATTTCACTAAATCGTAGCCGCCGCAAAAACCTTTGCCCGCGCCTTGTAAAACTATCACGTGGACGCTTCCGTCTGCATCGGCCTTTTCAACGGCCTCGCGTAATTCTCTAGGCAAACTTTCGTTGATCGCGTTTAAACGCTCGGGTCGGTTTAGTGTAATGGTGGCCACCCGATCTTCAACTGAATAAAGTAAGGTTTCAAAATTCATAACAATTACCTTTTTGTAGATTAGTAAATAATTTTTTCAAGAAAAAGTTGGTTTATATCTTCGTCACTGTATTCCAGGTCCTTCAATATTTCTTGGCTGTGCTGACCTGCATGAGCAGGTGCTTTATGCGTTTTTTGCCGGTGACTAAAGCGAGCTGCAGACGCCACCTCCAGATAATCTCCAGCGCTCGGGTGTTTGACGGTTTTAAAAGCTTGGGTCGCTAGAATTTGCGCGTCGTTGTGTAAATCTTCAATGTCATTAACAGGGCCAGCAGGAATGTTGGCCTGCCATAGCTTGCTTAAAGCTACCTCACTGCTTAAATTGGCAATTTTTGGCGCAAGTAACTCGCGTATTTGCAGCCAATTTTTTAAGCGCTCAATCACGTTGCTGAAATGAGATTCCTCAATTAAATTGCCCAAAGAAAACATTTCACAGAGAGAAACGAATTCTTTGTCCGACATAACAATTAGCACAATGAATTTATCTTGAGTTTGCCAGGTTTGGTAAATAACAGAAGTGTCTGTAATGTCCAATTCTCGCGAGGGGCTGGCAATGGGCCAGTAAACATCGGTGGCTAGAAAGGCGAGGGTTGCAGACAGTAAAGAAATATCAATTTTGTCACCAAGTCCTTGTCGTGCGGTCTTTACTAGCGCTGCACTAACAGCTTGGGCTGTGTAAACACCTGTTAATTTATCGCAAATTAACTGTGGTTGTAATTCAGGTTTAGGCAACTTACCCATGCGAGCTATACCCGTTTGTGCCTGGATAATGGGGTCATAGGCGCGTTGATCAGACATCGGACCGTTTTCGCCAAAGCCAGTGATGGAGGCGTAAACCAGCTTGTGATTAATAGCTTTCAAAGTATCGAAGTCTAGTTGGTGGGAGGCCATTACACCGGGGCGGCTGTTACAGATAAATACATCCGCCGTTCTCACTAGTTTATGAACTATGGCTTGGGCCTTTACATGACTTAGGTCTAATACCATTGAGCGTTTGTTGCGACCTAGATGGATGTAAGTGCCGCTGATTCCAGGCTCGAAAATTGGCCCAATCATTCTCGCTAGGTCCCCGCCAATAGGCTCTATCTTTATGACCTTGGCGCCCTGGTCAGCCAATATTTGGGTTGCTAGTGGTCCGGCGACCATGGTTGTACAGTCGATTACGGTAATGCCCTCTAGCGGAGCCTGGTTTTTCATATGCACCATTCCTTTAAAATTAAGTCATCACATTCATTAACGATACATATTGCATCGTTTATATGTCAAGACATAAAAATGTACTTATCCTTGCCAATGCGCTGTAACATTTACTTGTCACTGTTGATAAAGGGTCATCATGAAATCAGTCACCACAGTTAAGGGGCGTCCTCGCAGCTTAGAGGCACGCCAGGCCATTATTGAGGCGTTTACCGAGTTGGTAAGGCAGCTGGGGTATAGCAAGGTCACTATTGACGGGGTTGCGAAGGCCGCAGGAGTAGGTCGCTCAACCATCTATCGCTGGTACAAAGACAAGTCAGAAATTGCTTTGGATGCCGCCAGTGACTATTCCCTTCAAACCGTTCATATGCCTCTTAGTGGTGATTTTGAGAGTGACTTTAGAGCGTTTTTACAGAACACCTTTGCCATAGGTAACGAGCTTGGCACCATGTATACCGTATTAATGGCTGAAGCCCAGGCGAACACAGAGTTTGCTAAACGAGTGTGGGACAAATATTCGTCTATACGCAGAGAGCATTTGGAAGAGATTCTAAAACAGAAGGGCGGATGGCCTGCGAGCCTAAGCACAACTTTCATGCTCGATTTAGTCTTTGGCGGCATTTGGTACCGCCTAATGAGTGGCCATGCTCCGCTGGACGATACCTTCGCCGACGAGCTTTACGATTCGGTGAGCCATCTACTGTCCAAGTAAACTATTGGGTTCAACATTGGGGTCAAGTCTTGTCTTTTGCTTCAGTCTTCATTGGGCCCAGCGATTTTACAGCGCCTAGCATATAGATCAGTTATTATTACTAGAATTACCTGTAAGCTAATACCGTGGTGAACGGTATACCTTTATGAGGGGAGATATATTTATGGTAGAGCGTCACGATCTAGGTTTTGGACGTTACGAGTTCCACGACAACTATATTATCTCTGAAATTGGCGAGGGTGTAAGCTTTGGCATTGATGAAATTTCTACCGTCGTTGACCTAGTTAAACAAAAATACTCGGGTAACTTCGGTTATATATCAAATCGTACAAAGGACTACTCTGTAGACCCTGTAGTTTGGCCATTCAGCGCGCAACTCGCTAATTTGAAGGTATATGCCATCGTCGTGAGTGGCAACGCAAGTCTAAATGCATTAAAAGCTGAGATGACATACCTTGATGAATCTGATTTTCCTGAAGGCACCAAATTTCAACTATTCACGAAACTCGAAGAAGCTGAAGCTTGGGTTAGTGAGACCTTAGAGCTTTGGGGTTGACGAAAAATCAGATGAAAATTGAACTCATTATCTCTATTTTCAACTGCGGGTTTAGCATCCTAAAACGTTATATATGATAGAGGTGTTTGCAGTGGACGTATCCGAGTTCTTCTGTGAGTGTAGTCGTTCGACTGCGTAGAGGTAGCTGATGAGGATTGCATTTAAGGAAGTCTTCGTTATTGGGGCTCTGGTATCAATCAGCGGCCCTTTTTCTTAAGGGTATTCCACTTTGGAAATCTCACCAAAAGGCAAAAGGCAAGACTTGACCCCGTGGCTTTGTTATTATTCTTGTGAAGCAAGCTGACACTCTGGAACAACGCGAGCAAGACCATTATGAATAATAAAAACTCCTCCATTAGTAAATTTGAGCAGGTGCGTGCTGAGCAGCTTGAATACAATGCGAAGCGGGAGAAAGGTTATCGAGAACAAGCACTGAAGCTGTTTCCTTGGATTTGTGGTCGGTGCACTCGGGAATTTGACCGGAAGAATCTGTCTGAATTGACTGTGCATCATGTTGATCACGACCATAGTAATAATCAAAGTGATGGCAGCAACTGGGAGCTGCTGTGTATCTATTGCCATGACGAAGAACACACTAAATTTGAGAACCTTGTACGCTATGGCAGCACGAAGGCTACTGAAGTGAAGGCGGCAAGTTATAATCCTTTTGCAGATTTAAGAGCAAAAATGGATGAAAAAAAATAACCGTAGGTTACTTCATGCTGGCGATTAAAGGTCTAATGGCAAGCTACTGTTCTGTTCATGGCAAGCTGATACAAGATGGCATGAGGTTTCTTTTTGATTTTCTTTGATATAGCCCTAGTGGTGCTTGTTTTGCTCGCTAGCATTTCGATTGTCTGGACTACCCTCAGCGCAGGCATGTCTCCTATGCCCAGTTCTAAAAAAGCTCGGGATGCTATGATTCAACTGCTTGAATCTGCAGGGGAGGGAAGTGGTGTTGAGACGGGAGCTTGGCCGGTGGTTGATTTGGGCAGCGGTTGGGGAAGCTTGATTATCCGCTTAGCAATAAAATACCCAAAGAGACAGATTGTTGGTTATGAGCTGTCTTTTTTACCATGGTTGGTAACGCTCATCATCCGTAAGCTACTCGGCCTCAAGAATCTGACTGTATATCGTCAGGATTTTTTAAAGGCCGACTTGTCGGCGAGCTCGCTAATGGTTTGCTATTTATTTCCGGCCGGTATGGCCGCTCTGGAAACTAAACTGACGACGGAAGAAACAACAGGCCGGTATCTCATTAGCAATAATTTTGCACTGCCGACCTTAACGGCAGAGAAAAGTATTCATCTGAACGATTTCTATAGATCTCCCGTTTTTCGGTATCGCTTAGGCTGAAAAAAACCGCAGCTTCGATAACTCGAAAACTGATAATAAATCCACTAAGTTTCCGACACCAATAACATTTATGGTCGTGTGTTTTCTAATTAATCACAATTTACATTCATACTTATAATAACTGGCGATGGCCAAGCCACAAGCAACACTAGTAAAGGTATTGTGCTGAACTACCTTGCCCGGAAATTCATCTTCCAATAATTCTCGCACCGCGGCGATGCGAGATGAACCCCCGGTGCGAACCACGTAGTCAATGCTGCTGCCGTTGGCCCGGGTCTTTTCAAACAGCTGATCAATGCACAACTGAAGCGCGTCCATCACTTCGACAATTATGCCGTTAAACTGCTGACGGTCGAGCGGTATGTTTAAGTTTAACTCAGGAATTTCTAGAACGGTGCTTTCAGAATCTGATAACGCAATCTTCGCAGCTTTAATACGCTGGAAAATTCCGTAGCTGTAGTTGTGATGAATCACATCTTGTAAGCGCTGAAGCTTTTCTTTTTCTGTATCCGGCTGGGCCAAATATTCGCCGATGGTCGCGGTGTATTGGTTTTGGTTTAAGGTGTGGGTGATGGTCCAATTTAGCAAGGCTTTTTCATAGCGGTCGAATGGGAATGGTGTGGTCACTAACTTGCCGTCCACTCTGCGTGACCACTGTGTGCCTTTGCCCAACTCTGGAAAGATCAATTTCTTAAAAATGAGCTGATCAATGTAATCTCCACCTAAGGCAACGCCCTCGGTGCCCAGCACTCTAAATTCTTTGTCTTGATAGTTCACCAAACATAAATCGAGGGTGCCACCGCCAAAATCTACGGTTAAAACGGTGCTGCCATCTTTAATGTCATTTTCTTGCACAAAGCTTAAACACGCAGCCACAGGTTCCGGATAAAAGGTGAGGTCGCCCAATTTTGCGTAGGTGCTTCCCTCTTGAATACGTTCGACTGCGAGTGCATTTTTACCTTTTTCGCTGCCTTCAAACTCTACAGGGCGGCCCATATAAATGCCTTTGGCAACCGGGCCTACTGCCGAGCTTATGGCTTTGCGAAATGACAATGCAATAGGGGTGATGAGGGCAACTAAGCGATATGGGCGATCAAATACCATTAAGCGGCGAATGCTTTCCATGCCGAACAGGCGCTTGATGCCTAAAAATAAGCGACCGGGTAAATCATGGTCTTCAGCTGCGCCGTAGATCTTTTGTGTGCCGGCGCCTTCGCCTTCGGAACCCTCGCCAAATTCGCTTTCTACTTCGGCAATAACCTTGGCAGTCATTTCAATACGGCGATTGGAATTTTCATTGACATAGGATTGTATGGCCACAGACCCTGTGAGTGCCTGAAAATCGCGATCGAGATGAATGGCTGTCGGCACTGTTTGAGCGCCGGGTTCAACCTCTATCACCTTTACCTCTGTGCCATCAAAAACCGCTATGGCGGAGTTAGAGGTGCCAAAATCGATGCCTATACCTTGCATAATTACCTACTGAGTCCAAATTTAAAAGCCCGCGATTAAGCCATACTGGCCTCTCAATGTCTATTATTGTGAGGCTTGTTTTCGACATTAATGGGCGTGCTAAAACGACAGCGCTAGGGTGCCGATAGTAAACCCATAGCTAGGCCTAGCTAGTACTCTATTTCTATGCATTCGCTTAGTAAGGAAACGCTCTGAGAAACAAGCTGTTCAGAATGAATGCATCCTAGCGGCTGGGCGAACTCTGGGAGCCAGCGGCTATGCTTGAGATACCCTTTCACAAGCCTATCTGTGCGTGAATGCATTAAGGAAAGTAGTCATGAAAACTCAAGAATTGGTAAACCGTGTCCGCAACGAAGCTCAGCATGCCTGGGAGAATATAACGGATCAATATAGCCATTTGGCCCAGCTTAAGAATGCCGCGTTTGTGGCCTTCAAGCCCAGTGAAGGCGAAGCTCTGGAAGCTGGGCAGGGAAATGGCAAGGACGAAACCCACTGGGCTTTATTGCCGATAGACAGCTATGAAATGGACGATCAATTGGTGATTAATGTCGAAATGCCCGGCATGGAGCTTGCTGACATTCAAATTAGTATCGACGGCAACGAGTTAGTGCTGGCGGGGGAAAAAAGATGCCCTCCAGAGTTGTCTCAAGGCGATCAAAAATTCTCACAGGAGATCGCCTATGGCAGTTTTGAGCGTCGATTTGCTCTAACCGGTCAGAGACTGAAGAAAACCGGTTATGAAACCCATTATACCCATGGGGTGCTGTCTATCTCATTGCCCTATGATGGTGAGGGGCGTCGAGATACTGTCCGTACAATTACGGTACAGTAAACCCCTTCCACTTAGGCAATGCCACTTGTCCGACATAAATCAGAGCAAGTGGCAACTCATCCTTGGGAAATTGGCCTATACTTAGCTGACCCTATTCGGACTCTAGTACACACACGGATGGCATCACCAGTCTGAGCTCATAGGCTAACTTCGCCAGTGAGGAAGTGTGATGCGCTTATTTTTCTTAAACTCCCTTCCAAGTTTGGGCTTTTGTCGCCCACTTGAGAAAGAATTTGCAATGGACTCCTGTTGCGGAGGCTGGCTCCATGAGTGACTCAAATGAGCTACAAAAAATCGTAGAAGGCCTCTATCCTTTAAACCTAATTGCCGAGCAGCACCTTCCCCAGCTTCTTGAAAAAATATTACGAGTAAGTCATGACGACAATAAAACCCTTATTAAAACTCAGGCGGGTCCAGCCAAGGTTTACCACTACCTTTTGAGCGGACGTATCGAGGTGAGGCATTCAATGGTTGATCGATCTAGCCTGGATCACTCGTCAACGGAAGCCTGGTGTCAGAATCCTCTGGAAGATTTATTGGGCGAAAAAGGCGGCACTATCCGCTCCAAATCAGAAGGAGAACTACTTGTTGTAAGCGTCGATTTTGTAGACGAATTGCTGGCAAATTCTGAGGCGCAGGAGCTCAATGTGGTACACCTCGAGATGATGGGTGACTTGCCAGATGACAATTTGATCGATGATGAGTTCGAGGAGGAATGGTGTGGCGTATTCCTAACAACCCCCTTGGCGGCACACCTTGATCCGCTCAAATTACACGAGTTGTTTAGCCGTTTGGAAGACCGTGAAGTTGAAGCGGGGGAGTTGATTGTTCAAGAAAACACGTCAGGAGATGCTTTCTTCCTAATTAAAAAAGGTCGTGCGGAGGTAAGTAGTGGTCCAGGCGGAGGCCTAAAGAAACCGATTGATTTGTGGGCCGGCGAATATTTTGGCGACGAATCTCTGGTTGCCCATACAACCTGTAATGCGAGCGTGCGAATGGTTGAAACTGGCGTGTTAGGCTGCCTCGACGGTCAAGCCTTTGACGATGTATTGCGGCCCGCACTCATAAAAACTCTAAGTGAAGAGGAGTTGCTAAGCGATAATAAGAAAGAAATTTGTTGGGTGGACGTCCGCTTGCCCGAGGAGTTTAGACACGGGCACCATGAGAGTTGCGTTAACTACCCCATCAGCTCCCTGCGGCGGCGCTTACCCGATCTCGACCCAAACTATCGTTATCTAATTACTCCAGAGGGAGGAAGGCGCAGTGAGCTGGCAACTTATCTAATGCGACAAACGGGTTTAGACGCTTACCTCTGTGCATAGATTAGCCCCAAATTAAAATTGTAGAAGAATCTTTAGTCGGTCCTTTCGAAGGGCTTATTCTCGCTATTAATGACGAGGAATAAGTGAATTAATTAGACCTTTTGCTGAAAATATATCAAGTTATCTTAGTAAAAACTGGGGGTATGATGGCGCTGAAATTCAATGATGAGTACAGCGGCATGAAGAAACTTGGAATTATCGCAGCACCCGGATGGTTTGACCCTACCTTAAGCGAATTTGTGAATCGCCATGGTTTTGAACTTCATGTAACTCAGACCATACTGACGCCGGTGGGTTTTGATTATAGCTTCGAAGCCATTAGGCAATCTGGCGCCGGTTTAGAGATAGCCGCTTGTCAGCTTGCAGAAGCAGGGGTTGATTTTATTGCCCAAGTGGGGCCAGCTTTCGCCTATTTTGCAGGCGGCACAACCACGGGGGCCAAGCGGTTGCAAGAGCATTTGTCTGAAACTTGTGGGGTGAGTGTCTCGCTAAATGGCGTAGCCGTGTTTAATGAGCTTGAAAAAATTGGTGCGAAAAAATTGGCGGTTGCCTGCCCTTATTACGCCCCCGACTGGAAAGTGGAAATGAGTGAATACTTGGGCGGTTCGGGGTATAGTATTCAAGCATTTCAAACTTTTGTTGAACAAGGCCTTTTTGCTAAGCAAGAAGAAGTGGCCGCTAGGGCCTATCAATTTAGCGACGAAGAAGTCATCGATAGTGTTAAACGAACCTGCGCCGCGGCGCCAAGTGCTGATGCCGTTATGATTGGTGGCTCTGGAGTGAGAACCCACCACTGGCTTGAACGTGTTCAGGCAGAGGTGGGCATGCCAATTGTGTCGGCTGACCGCGCACTTTATCAAAGCGTGGTTCAATGCATGGGCTTAAACGCTTAACGCCGCAGAGGCCAAAATAATTGTTCACCAACACTGGTGTCGGGAAGGTTTTCGACACCAATTTTTTCAGGGTATTGGCGAGTAATTTTTGCAGTGCCAAATAGCACGTCCCAAAAGAACAGGAGGTTTCCGAAATTGCCTTTGTAGTGGGTAATACCGTCGTCCATGTGTTTGCCGTGGTGAGCGGAGTGGGTGGCTGGTGTTGAGATGGTGCGTTCTAGAACCCACATCAAAGGCGATAGCCACTTTATTTTATAGAGCGGGCGGTCCCAGCGGATATCTGAGTGCGCGCCAAAAATAACGGTCATTTTAAACACCAGATAAAATGCATACACATAGCCTCCGCCTAAATAAATGAGTGCGCCGGAAAACCACAAGCTGGGCATCAATACGTAATAGAAGACGTTGTTTCTATAAACGATACGAATCGACATATATTCCGCATTGTGATGTGGCCGGTGCAGGTTGTAGAGCAGGGGTACCGCGTGTGACAGGCGATGCCACCAGTACTGGCTAAGATCGTCAAAGACCACAAAGAGCGCAAATACCGCTGCGAAGGACCAGGTTTTTAGCACCCCTCCAGCTTCTGGTAGTAGCACTGAGGCCAGCGCTGCCCCTCCGAGAAGCACCAAGGGCTGTGTGACTAAAGTGAGTAAACCTGTGCCAACCACCTCCACAATTGCATCATCGCGGGTTTGGCCCGGTTTTGAGAAAAATCCGGTAAACAGAATTTCAGCAACTATGAAGCCGAAGAATATACTTAGTATGACGATAATTTCAGTGCTCATGAACTTCTCTCAAGGTACTTTAAATTAGCTAGGAAGGTTGAATGTAGCGGATGATGTGGTTTAATAATGCTAACTTTTTAGCATTTTGGTGAGTTTTGTTAAATTTCTTTGAATTAGGCTCTCCGCGGCTGACCGACCTTATTTCCTCGCCCCTTGATCAGCAGTTGCGTGCCATTGCTAGCCCTGTTCGCTATCAGGCAGGACAACTGATTCATCATCGGGGGGATGAAAAACCGGGTATATCCATTGTTCGTCAAGGCGTCGTAAGCGTTGGCAATTTTGGTGTGGACGGGTCAATTGTGGCAACTACCCAGTTGGGGCAGGGTCAGTGTTTCGGTGAGTTCACCCTGTTTACTAGCTTGCCGAGGACCCATGATATCTTCTCTGAAGGCGACAGTGAGGTTGACCAAATTCCTGGGCCGGCTTTTATGGAACTATTTGCCAAAGAGCCATCACTCTCTCAAGCTTTATTAAGCGTATGTTTGTTGAGGAATCACAGGTTGCTGGAGTTTCTCGATGACATTAGACGTTTGCCTAGACCGGCGTCAGTGGCAAAAGGTCTTCTTTTGGCCTGCCAGAACGAGGGTGGAGAAAAGAACGAAATTCAAGTTCGTCAAGACGACCTAGCTAACATGTTTGGTGTTTCCCGAGTCTCTATGGGGAAGATATTAAAACAATTAGAAATCCTAGGTTTAATCAAACGGGGTTATGGCACCATTAAGATCCCAGACCTGCAAGCGCTGGATGTCTGGGTAAAGCGGCAAAGTACTATTTTAGCGCTTAGTGCAAAGGCGCGGTAATTCGAAGAGAATAGCAAAGCCTTTACTGAAAGTGTTTTTTGGGGCGGGTGACATTATTAGTTAAACACTCACAGAAATTCTATTACTGTTTGTGTAAAAATTCTTGAAGTGATTCAAAGTTCATGGGCTTGGCGTAGAGGTAGCCCTGCAAATACTGACAACCTTTTTGCACCAACCAATCTGCTTGAGCCAAAGTTTCTACTCCCTCTGCAACCAGATTAAGGTTCATTCCCTCGCCAAGACCAATAATTGCGTCAACAATACACTGGTCGTCCTCGGCCTCAGGCAAGCCGTCAACAAAAGACTTGTCTATCTTGATTTTTGATACGGGCAAATGCTTGAGGCGAGAAAGCGACGAAAATCCAGTGCCAAAGTCGTCAATTGAGAGCTTTACACCGAGAGCGGAAATGGCGTCAAGCTGGTAGCGAACAATGTCCGAGTTTTGACTAATAAGTTCCTCAATTATTTCTAGTTCTATAATGCCGCTGGGTATTTTAAATTCAGATAGCAACTGCCTTATCTCAGCGGCCAAATTGGGGTCGTAGAGCTGATCCGCGGCCAGGTTTATTGATATCCACTCAATTCCGAGATTTTCACTGAGAAGTTTTTTTACGTCGGCACAAGCCTGCCTTAACATTATGGAGCCAAGCTTAGACATGAGCCCAAGTTTATTCACAAGTGGTAGAAACTGATAGGGCGGAATTAGCCCCAGCTCTGGATGTTGCCAGCGCACCAAAGATTCTATGCCAACAACTTTGCCTGTGGCTGCCGACACAATCGGTTGGTAGTGACTGTGCAGTTCGCCCTTATCAAATGCATCGCTTATTTCTTGCTCTAGCCTTTGGCTTTCCTGCAGTTCAACCATGAAATCGGCCGTGAAATAGCTGACCCCACCGCGATCCTTCATCTTAGCTCTTTGCATCGCCACTTCGGCAGACCTTATTGGGTCGTGCATTAGTGTATTGGCAAGAGGGTAGACAAACACGCCCGATGTGGCGCTGACTTGGATGGTAGTATTGTCTGGCAGAGCGATTTCAGCAGAGCTCAAAGAGAATAGGCTCGCCAAAATATTTTTTATGGTATCTGCATTTTCAACCCGGCTTACCCAAAACGCAAATACATCACCGCCAACCCGGGCAAGCCGATAATTAAGGGAGCTTGAATTTTGATCAAAGCGATCTGACAAAACTCTTAAAATGTGATCCGCAGACTTTGGGCCGTGCTCGTCATTTATTTTTGTAAAAAAATCTAAGCCGATGAGAATAATAGCTCGCTGACGATCTTGATCCTCGCTCTTTAAGTCTTGGGCCAGTCTTTGCTGGAAAAAGCGTCGATTTTCTAATCCGGTGAGGCTGTCCATACGTTCAAGCAAGCTTAATTTATCTCGCGCTTGTAGCCAGTTTTCCTGTTCGTTAATCAGTGATAAGGTGTCGGCAATAGACGCGGCATAAGACATCTCGGCAATGTCCCAAACTCTAATATCTTCTGTATGCTCAATACACAGCACGCCGTAGAACTGCCCAGAAGAGAAAATGGGGGCGTCTAGCATAGACCTAATGCCCAGAGGCTTAAGGTAGTGCTCGGAGAATTCTGATGTGCGAGGATCATTTATGGCGTCATCAACATTAATAAGTCGATTTGTGCGTATCGCTCGGAAATAACTGGGGTAATTTTTCTGCGTAAGAATTAAGCCACTGTCATAAGATTGCGTGATGCCACTATAAAGTGCTTCGCATTCTATGCTTTCTGGGTCATGGTGAAATTTCCAAACACTAACTCGAGAAGTCTGAAGTTGTTGCGCGCATAAGGCCAAAATTTCCTTAATGCGCGATATGCGACCTCGATTCACAAAACCGTTGCCGTGAGCCAGTTTCATCAATGAATGATGCAAGTCTAAAAACTTCTTGTTGATAGGCGAAAGCTCCACTAAGAAAAGGCACTTTGTGAAGATTCTATTGTTAATGCAAAATTTCTACAAGCGCATAGGCCGCAAGAATCAACTGTCGGTCAGATTTTTTGTGCCAAAACAAAAGGAATTGTTAATGTTTCAGTCATCTTCAGCGCTTGGGAACAAGCCTGTAGTCGCGATGCAAGCCAGTAAGGATGTAAAAGAAATAGAATTGTTGCCACCCTTGCCTTTGCCATTATGAGACTGGTTCCAAGGAGCAGGGCCTCCATTGCCTTTATTGCCGCCAGAGTCCGTAGGAATTAGCATCGCATTGCTAAGGTCGGGCACGGCAAAGGTCAGCTCGCCGTCGCCGCCGTAGCGTGTAGACAGCAATGAAAATAACGCTGCATATTGGGCAATAGGCAATTCTCGCCCATCGGCGGGAAGCCAAACCCCAGCTCCGTTAGTTGGGCAGAAATCCAAGGCCACCCATTTTATCTCTCCGAGATAGGGCGCGCTGTCTGCAGAGGCGTAAGACCCTCCAGCCATTGGAAGCATTAATAGGAATAAAACGTAAGAGCTCAGCTTATTTACTCTAGGTGTTTGCATCAGAATTTCCTCCACAATTTACATTCCCCCGTAAGTATAGAGTAGAGTGGAAGAACCGCTTGAACATCTGTATAAATGTGCGTTTATTACTCTGATTGACGCAAACTATCGCCGCCAGATTGTTTATATGCCCGTGTTATCAGCGTTCTCAATAGTCTAATTGTTAAGAAATATTAATTTTCCTCTTGATTGGAAAATTGATTTGAACTAACGTCCCCAGCCTGTACTCTACAGATCCCACCGAATGAAAGGCGTACTTAATAGCTCATGCTGATGGCAAGATATAAAACATTGATCGTAATGCTGCTGACACTGGTTTTTACCGGTCAAGTTTTGGCATCTACGATAATGTCCTGTCAAAGCCAATCGCCTGAATCGGCAAGTTCCGCCAATATGGCCGACCACTCTCAGCACATGAGTATGGACAAGCCTCCTATCGATACAGAGCTCGGTGCGGAATGCTGTGCTAACGATGACTGTAATTTTGGCGGCTGTACTATCACCGCCGTTTTGCCCTTAGCTCAATCTACCTTGCTCGCTGGGCTAGCGTTATCGTCAGGCCAACACCATGACTTGGCTTTAAGACAGCGAATGACTCCTCTTCTTCGCCCCCCCATTTCCGTTTAACACTGGATACGTGCGTCTAAAATTTGGCGTGCATTTCTCTACGCAGCCATACACACCTTAGCGGGAGTATTTAAAACTCCCAATTAGAGTCGCCTGAAAAGGCCTTGATACCCTGTGGTCGTTATTATGAATCCGCTTGTCTTAAAAACCCTTTGCTTAAAACCCATCATTCTATTTGCCCTTGACGAGGAACAAAGATGAAAGATAACTTTCCAGATTTAAACCTTGTCAATCCACCCGCCATGTCCCGTCGACGCTTTGTTACCGGTGTTGCCGCGAGTGGTGCACTTTTGGGTTTGGGCTTAGGTTCCACTGTGTCTTTAGCTTCACCTCAAAACCGCATGGGTCCAGACACGCTGCGAGGTAGGGTGTTTGACCTTAGCATCGATTATAAAACCGTTAACTTCACCGGCAGCAAAAGTGTTGCTACAACCGTTAATGGTTTAGTGCCCGGTCCGGTACTGCGCTGGCGAGAGGGTGAAAGCGTTACGTTACGAGTGACAAACAATCTTACCGAGGACAGTTCAATTCATTGGCACGGCCTTATCTTACCGACCAATATGGATGGTGTGCCTGGTCTTAGTTTTACGGGAATAAAGCCCGGTGAAACATTTGAGTACCAGTTTGATGTTAATCAAAGCGGTACATATTGGTACCACAGTCATTCGGGCTACCAAGAACCGACAGGCATGTATGGGGCCTTAGTTATAGACCCTAAAGAGCCAGACCCTGTGAGTTACGATCGTGACTACGTTGTTATGCTCTCAGACTGGTCTGACGAAAAACCGCAAGATATCTATGCCAAGCTAAAAAAACGCAGCGACTATTACAATTTTCGCGAGCGCACTGCTGGTGACCTCTGGAGTGACATTAAGGGTAAGGGCATTGCCCAAACGTGGAGCGATCGCTCTATGTGGAATAGAAGCCGCATGTCAGAGAGAGATATCTCTGATGTGACCGGCTACACCTATACCTATTTGATGAACGGCGTAACACCTAGTGATGGGTGGGTGGGTTTATTTAAGCGTGGTGAGAAGGTGCGCTTGCGGTTTATTAATGGTTCATCAATGACACTATTTGACGTTCGTATCCCCGGTTTAAAAATGACGGTGGTTGCTTCTGATGGTCAGAATATTCAGCCCGTTAGTGTTGATGAATTTCGCATCGGCGTTGCCGAGACTTACGACGTAGTGGTCGAGCCAAATGATGACAGTGCCTATACCGTTTTTGCTCAAAGCATCGATCGATCGGGCTATACACGCGGTACATTGACACCCGATCTAAGCTTGAATGCCTCTGTGCCCGCCATGGACCCAGCGCCGACATTAGGTCACCGTGATATGGGCATGAACATGGACATGAGTGGTGGCATGCAAGGTATGGCCGGGATGGGTGTTATGGGTAGTATGGAGGGCATGGATCATGGCAAGTCAGGCGCAGGCAAAATGTCAGGCATGAATCATAGCCAGCACCAAATGGGGGGGATGAAAGCAATGAAGTCTGCGCGTGGCAGTGATCGAGAAGAACCTTTAATTAAAGCGGGTTTTGCCAATAATACTGAAAGTAACAAGCGAGAGGTGACTCATGATAAAGCTGAAGATGGCCCTCATGTAGATATGCAGGCTATGAACCCTCAGAGCGGTTTGAGTGACCCTGGCCTTGGCTTGCGCAATCACCAAGAGCTTCATGGGCGAAGGGTTCTGACCTATGCCGATATTAAAAGCCTCCATCCCTCCCGTGATTTACGTGAACCTTCTCGGGAAATTGAACTGCACTTAACGGGCAATATGAGCCGTTACATGTGGTCATTGAATGGGGTGAAATTTTCAGATGCAGAACCTCTACAGCTGAAGTTCGGCGAGCGAGTGCGCATTACTTTAGTTAACGACACTATGATGAGCCACCCGATGCATTTGCACGGAATGTGGAGCGAACTGGAAACCGGTGACCCAAACTATCTCCCTCGAAAACATACTGTCATTGTGCAGCCCGGATCAAAAATCAGCTATTTAGTAACGGCCGACGCCGTCGGGCGATGGGCCTATCACTGCCACTTGGTTTACCACATGCCAGGCATGTTCCGCGAAGTGCGGGTGAGCTAAGGAGATTTTTCAATGAAGCTATTTATCAACTTATCTAAGAAATTATTTATGAATTTTTCTATGAAACTATTTCCGATGGGAAAAAAAATCTTCGCTAAGAATGAGCGTGCTTCTAGAGTGTCAGCATTGTTGCTGCTCATGGTGTTTGGCGCGGTGCAGCCCGTACTGGCGGGAGGTAAAGACGATCCGACGCTTGGCATGCTTATGATTGATCAATTAGAGCAACGTAAGGGGGATGACGACAACACGCAAATAATGGATGGGCAGGCTTGGCTTGGTAAAGACTTACAAAAGCTGTGGCTCAAATTTGATGTAGAGAGGTCCAGTGGTGATACCGAAGAAATGGAATTGCAAGCTCTCTACAGCAAAGCCATCGCGCCTCTCTGGGACTTACAAGTTGGAGTTCGTCAGGATTTCCAGCCCACACCTAGCCGAACTTGGGCTGTCATCGGGCTTCAAGGGCTTGCGCCGTACTTTTTTGAAGTGGATGCCGCCTTTTTTGTCGATGCCAGTAATCGCAGCGCATTTCGAATTCAGGCGGAATACGAAATGCTACTGACTCAACGACTGATCTTAACGCCTGAATTTGAATTTAATCTCTATGGTCAAAATGATAGAGAGCTTGGCACCGGCTCTGGCCTATCGGATTTTGAAGCGGGTCTCAGGCTTCGCTATGAAGTTCGCCGAGAGTTCGCGCCTTATATCGGGGTCAACTGGGGTAAGAGGTTTGGCAACAGCGCAGATTTCGCCCGTGATGAGGGTGAAGATACCGACGAGGTGCAATGGGTCGTTGGAGTGCGCGCTTGGTTTTGATACAGTTTAAAAGCTTTACTTTAGCAGGCTGATTAAAGCTCAGCCCTCAACTGTGCAGTTGTCCAACTTCCAAGACGGGCGACGCATCCAGATCTTCCGCGTCCATCATGCCAGCGATTCGTTGCATGGTGGCCAACATTTGTGATTGCTCCCACGTTTCCATTGCTTCAAAGCGTGCAATAAAGTGCTCTTGAAGCGGGGTGGGGGAGTCCTTAATAATTTCGGTGCCTTCTGCCGTTAGGCTGATGCCCACTTTGCGCTTATCGGTTGTCGAGCGCGTGCGGGTCACTAAATTGCGTTTTTCAAGACGATCTAAAATACTCGTTATTGTTGCAGAACTGAGATTAATCGTTTTAGCCACCTCTTTAACCATGGCGTCATCATGCTCGGCTACGGCCTGTAAAACCAACAGTTGTGGGCTGGTTAAGCCTGTTTCTTTGCTTAATTTCTTTGAATACAGGCCAATCGCACGGATCACCTGGCGAAGTGCTATCAGCAATTCTTCATATTTTTTCATTTTTGCTACTCAGTACAACACGATTAATTACAATTCTATCAAATAATTTTAACACAAACAAAAATTGCTTAAGCCGCGGTATTAGCGCCATAAGCCCGCATAATCAGGCTCTTACGGGCAAGGTTTAGCGATCAGAGCTTGATATTCATCATGGCTTGCTTCATTATAATGCTTTGAGCACTAATCATTAGAGGTGAATCAAATTCTTAGCCCCAAAACCCTAGAGAAATTAGGGTCCTTCAAAGCTAATTCCAAGCAGTATGTAGACAAAGCCACAGAAACCTTGTGTTTCTGGTTGATTTTGAGCACTTATGCTTTCTATCCCTTCTACCTCCTATATAAGTTCAGCACAAACAATAAGTCGACAATATAATGGCCTATACCTATTTTTCATTAGTGTTGTATTTCTTACTAATGCTCGGAATCGGCCTTTACGCCGCTAAAAAATCAACCTCCAGCCTCTCTGGCTACATGCTGGGCGGTCGAAAAGTGAGCGCCAAAGTAACGGCACTTTCGGCGGGGGCTTCCGATATGAGTGGCTGGATGCTGATGGGGTTGCCTGGCGCCATGTTCGTTTCTGGTTTCAGCACCATCTGGATTGCCGTGGGCTTAATCCTTGGCGCCTGGGCAAATTACCAGCTGGTGGCCCCAAGGTTGCGCGTATATACAGAGCTGGCAAATGATGCCCTGACTCTTCCCGACTATTTGAGCCAGCGTTTTGAGCAGGAAAATGGCAGCATTAAGCTCGTTTCTGCGCTTGTTATTATAGTGTTTTTTACTTTGTACACTTCCGCTGGGCTAGTGGGGGGCGGCAAGTTGTTTGAATCTGCCTTCGGGCTGGATTATCAAGTCGGCGTATTTGGAACGATGTTTGTGGTTGTCGCCTACACGCTTCTAGGCGGCTTTCTCGCTGTTAGCCTAACCGACTTTGTGCAAGGCGTGATTATGTTCGTGGCCTTGATTGTAGTGCCCGTGGTTGCGCTGGGTAACTTTGACAGTCCACAAGCTATGCTGGGCTATACCATGGAGACAATTCCTTCATTCTCCGAAAGCTACTCAGACATAACGATGTTGGCCCTGCTGTCGAGTTTGTCCTGGGGCTTAGGCTACTTCGGGCAGCCACATATTATTGTTCGTTTTATGGCGATAGATTCTGTTAAGAACATCAAAACGGCTAAGCGAATTGGCATGGGCTGGATGTCCGTGACCATTGTTGGAGCGTTGGCAACAGGCTTAACCGGCCTTGCATATGTGAACAAATTTAATATTCAATTAGATGACCCTGAAACCATATTTATCTTTTTCTCAGATACTTTATTTCATCCTTTAGTTACGGGCTTTTTACTCGCAGCCATCCTAGCGGCTGTTATGAGCACCATATCTTCCCAGCTTTTAGTTTCAGCGAGTTCATTAACTGAAGATATTTACCGGGCTTATAGCAAGAAGACCCTTTCCCAGAAACGTTTGGTTAATGTCAGTCGCGCTTGTGTATTTGCGGTTGCGTTATTTGCCGCAATGATTGCTTTGCAACCGACAAGTAGCATTCTCAATATTGTCAGCAATGCCTGGGCAGGTTTTGGCGCCGCCTTTGGCCCATTGATATTGTTTACTTTACTGTGGCAAAGAGTCACCTACCGCGGCGCTGTAGCGGGAATCGTTAGTGGCGCAGCCACCGTGCTCATTTGGATTTTCGTGCCCGTCTTCGAAGACGGTTCAAGCCTCAGCAGCCTAGTGTACGAAATGCTGCCCGGCTTTATAGTCAGCTCAGCGACCATTTTCTTGGTCAGCTTATGGAGTCAGGCGCCATCGAAAAATATTACTGAGACCTTTAAGGCCGTCAATCTTCATATCGCAAATAGTGCATCCTAAAGAGAAAATATGTTAATCAAAAACAGCAAGCGTCTAGTCATAAAAGTGGGTAGCGCACTAACGGCGCCCGGCAACAGTGGCTGCAGCTCAAAACATTTAAAAAACATTGCCAATTTCATTCAGAATTGCCGACGTCAGGATACGCAAGTGATCTTAGTGTCTTCAGGTTCGGTTGCCGCAGGCAGGCAGTGGTTCACAAGCAAAAAGCCCTCCAAGGCTTTAAAGAAAGCTATGGCGGCTGCAGGTCAAACTGACATGATGGCGGTTTGGGGCGAACTACTTGATATGCCGCTGGCACAGATGCTGCTCACACATGCCGATCTGTGTGACCGCGAGCGCTATGTCAGCATTAAAGAAACCATCGAATCACTGCTAGACCACGGTTTACTACCCATCGTCAATGAAAACGATGTTGTTACCTCAGATGAGCTAAAAGTAGGTGACAACGACAACCTGGCCGCAATGACCGCGGCGGCAGTTGATGCAGACACTCTAATTATGTGTACGGATGTTGACGGGTTTTATGACAAAAACCCACAGAGCTACAGTGACGCAAAGCTGTTGCAGCGAGTGTTAGAAATCACCCCATCAATTTACTCTATGGCCACAGGCTCAGTCAGCTCAACCGGAACCGGTGGAATGTTGACAAAAATTGAAGCCGCGGAAAAAGCCATGGCCTATGGCATTCATACTTACATAGTTAATGGTTTCGATTCATTATCCCTAGAGTTGCTCAGCAACGGCGGCAATCCCGGCACTCACTTTTTGCCTAACGAGAACCCACTTTCCCCTGCAATTCACTGGATGACACATACGGTGCGTGAGTGTGGCGAAGTTATTATCGAAGATGGAAAATCAAACTTTTTCGGATCGGGCCAAATGCTGACAAGCGAAAAAATGCTAGAAGTTAATGGGCAGTTTTCAGTGGGCGATTCGATTTTAGTCTCTTCAAGAGATGGCAAGAAAGTAGTGAAGGCAAAAGCTAACTACAGCAGCTGCCTACTTAATCATATCGTTCAGCAGCAAGATGTAGATAGCATTGAAGAACAGACTCCGCCACAAAAGTATTCGCTCGTGTCGAAAGAGCATCTGGCCGTGTTGGAAAGTTGATGGTTTTACCATTGTTTTGTTTTCTCTCTGCTAGCAGTACGATAAGTTATTGAAGGAATAATATGTTAGACCCGAACCTAAAAGTTGCCTTTATTGGCGGTGGCAGTATGGCGAAAGCAATTTTGTCTGGGCTTATTTTTAGCGGGCACTCTCCGAAACATATTATGGTTTGTACGCCTACGGCAAAAAACCGAACTGAAATTGCAGAGAATTTCCAGGTTCTAGTGGAGCATGACAATCTCAAAGCCGTTGCCTTTGCCGATATCATTATCCTTGCGGTTAAGCCAAATATGATTGGTACTGTGTGTGATGAGCTGCGAGAAGAATTTGCTCTGCGCAATCAGCCCAACATACTTGTCTCCGTGGCCGCCGGAATAAACAGCGAGCAAGTACACCAAGCCAGTGGCAACTCACGAGTAATATGTGCGATGCCGAACCTTCCCGCGGCGGTTGGTCAAGGCCTAACAGGTTTGCACGCCCACGAAAGTGCCTCCCAAGAAGATATAAAACAAGTCAATGATTTGATGTCCGCGGTAGGCGAGACCATGTGGATCAATAACCCACATCATATGCCGTCTATTGTCGCTGCTGCTGGAAGCTCTCCTGCTTATTTCTACCTATTTATGGAAGCCATGGAAAAGTCTGCCATTGCACAGGGTTTGCCAGCTCACCAAGCCCATGAAGCGGTCATGCAAAGTGCCTTGGGTGCCGTTAGTTTGGCGAAACAAACAGGCACCTCATTTAGTCAGTTGCGCGGCCAAGTTACCTCCCCGAAGGGCACCACTGAGCAGGGCATCAAAACATTTCTGCAGCGAGATATTGAAGGCATTGTGGGCGAGGCGATGATAAAGGTGGCTAATCGTTCAAGAGAGTTAGAGCAAAGCCATATCTCTAGCTAGACCTTAAAGACCACGCTGATTTTTGTTTGATTATTGATCAGTTCTTCTTAAACTCCACTCGTGAACGCCCCCCACAGCTTAATCCCACCACAGCTTAATCCCACTACAGCTTAATCCCACCACAGCCAAGTCTGGCTGTATTGCCATTTTGGTTTAATCAAGTCCTTTTCATTAATGCAGAACTTACATTGCATGTAGTAGACTAATCTCAAACGAGCGTTTAAGTTCTAATTCCCCAAGCTTGATAGCGGAGACAGTTATCGATGATCACAGTGAACGAATCCTCTAAGGCCGGCCCTATTCGGGGTAGCTACGACCCACGCTTTGAAAATGTGGCCACAGAATTTATCCAAAATTTTGAACAGCGGGGTGAAGTAGGCGCTTCGGTTTGCCTCAATGTGGAAGGTGAGAGCTTGCTCGATCTGTGGGGCGGCATGCGGGACCCAAAAATCGCTGATCCGTGGCAGGAAGATACTCTGTCCCTTGTTTTCTCGTGCACCAAAGCCGCTACAGCCCTTTGTGCGCACATGTTGATAGAGCGCGGGCAATTAGACCTAAACGCCAAAGTATCAGACTACTGGCCAGAGTTTGGTCAGAACGGCAAAGAAGATATCACCGTACTCATGATGCTGAATCACAGCTCTGCATTGCCCGCACTGAGGGAGCCGGTTAAAGCTGGGGGCTATAACGATTGGGATTACATGGTTGCACGGCTTTCCGCTGAAGAGCCGTTTTGGGAGCCGGGCACCCGTAACGGTTACCACATGATTACCTACGGTTGGACGGTGGGAGAATTGGTGAGACGCGCTTCAGGTAAGTCACTCGGCACATTCTTTAAAGACGAAGTGGCCGACCCGCTGGGTATCGATTTCTGGATTGGTTTACCTGAGGACAAAGAACCGCGTGTTGCGAGTATGATTCCCTTTGCTTACGACCCCGAGATTAGGCCGACCGATTTTCTGAGTGCCCTGATGTCTGAGCCTGAGTCGATTCAGCATCTATCGTTTTTAAACAATGGTGGCCATCAGGTTGATAGTCGCGAAGCTCACGCCGCCGAAATTGGTGGCGGCGGTGGTATTGCCAATGCTCGGGCACTCGCAGGAATGTTCAAGCCGCTGGCAAATGGGGGTAAGGCGGGGTCTGTAGAGCTTCTATCTGCTGATACAATCAAACGTATCAGCGCCGTGTCGATGGCCACGCAACGCGATGCCACGCTGCTGATGCCCACACGATTCGCCCAGGGTTTCATGCTGTCTATGGACAATCGCAGCTTGCTAAACGGCGACCAAGAGACGGTGCTCATGGGCCGCGATGCTTTTGGCCATGTTGGGGCAGGAGGCAGTATAGGTTTTGCTGACCCTGAGTGCCACTTGGCCTTTGGTTATTCTATGTCACAAATGGGCACGGGCTTGATGCTGAATGAGCGCGGCCAAAGTGTGGTTGATGCGGCTTATAAGAGTCTTGGTTACCGCACAAACTCTCCTGGGTTTTGGGTGCGCTAGCAATTGCCTGCGCAGAGAGCTTTAGTCTCGCGAACATGAACAAGTGTATTGCAAAAACACTTTAGAATTATACAAAACGGAAATATATAATGATTAAACTTCACGGCTTTTCATCAAGTAATTACTACAACGTACCAAAACTTGCACTTCTGGAGAAGGGCGTAGATTTTGAAGAAATTGTGTCTTATACCGGAGTTGGTCCAAAGTATAAGCCAGAGTATCTGGACAAAAGCCCTTTAGGTAAGGTGCCCGCTCTGGAAACCAGCGAAGGTTTCATCAGTGAGTCTCGCGCAATTCTTGAGTATATCGAACGGGCATACCCACAGCATTCGCTACTGCCAAGTTCGCCTTTTGATATTGCTAAGGTACAAGAACTATCACAGTTCATTGAACTTTACTTTGAGCTTGTGGCGCGTCGATTAGTTGTTAATCTTCTAACCGGATTGAAGCCTGACCCAACTGTAGTGAAAGAAGTAGAAGCTAGCCTCGATAAAGCAGCCGCGGCACTAAGTAAGCTGTCAACGTTCGAGCAGTTCGCTTATGGCGATCAATTTACGCTAGCAGATATTGCCGTCATTCTAAACCTGCCCATCGTGCGCGGTGTTGGCAAAAAGTTTTTGGGCCGAGACCCCTTGGCAGAGGTGCCTGGCTTAGACGCCTACTGTGCGCGCATGGAAGAGCGAGCTAATGTGAAGAAAATACGCGCAGACGCTGCTGCCGATCAAGCGGGTTTCATGGCTCACTTGAAAACTTTATACGGCCTTTAAGCGAGCGGGGCAGTCTTTGTTCGAGGCAATTTTAACTCAAATTGGATGGCATAAAATTGATAACAATAAACAGTACCTCAACTCTATCTAAACTACCTTCCAGCCTGGCTCTGGTTTTAATTCTATTGACAGCCGCGTGCTCCAATAACACCCAAGAACGAGTTGCTGCCCCGGAAACTGAACGTCGGTTAACCCAGGGCTCTATTGTAGGTTTCGAAGGTGAATACAATAACCATGCTTGGCTGGGCATCCCCTTTGCTCAAGCTCCTACTGGCGAGCTGCGCTGGAAAGCGCCACAACACCGAGCGGCTTTTCCAAGTGGAGCATTGAGTGCGCTTGAGCATGGATCGGCTTGCACTCAGTTAGCTGGGGGGCTCAGTGGGGTGCCAGGTGAAGAAGGTTCTGTAGGTGGTAGTGAAGACTGTCTGTATTTATCGGTTTATGCGCCAAAGCTGTCTAAAGACGACATCATAAATAAAAGCAGCAAGCTGCCCGTTATGGTTTGGGTACACGGAGGCTCCAATAAAACCGGTGCAGGCTCGATGTATGACGGTTCTCGTCTAGCAGCCGAACAAAACGTAATCGTCGTCAGTATTAATTATCGCCTGGGGCCTTTTGGTTGGTTTAAGCACCCGGCACTTAATCAAACTAGCGACGTCGACGCCTCGGGCTTTGACCGGAATGCTCTCAATTCTAGCGGTAATTACGGTACCCTCGATATTATTCAGTCATTAAAGTGGGTGAAAGAAAATATTTCGGGCTTTGGTGGCGACGCGAGCAACGTGACATTGTTTGGTGAATCTGCCGGTGGCTACGATACCTACAGCTTAATGCTCAGTCCCTTAGCAAAAGGTTTATTTACTAAAGCTATATCTCAAAGTGGCGGGCTAAATCTAAGCCCATTGGCATTAGCATCAGACTATGTCGAAGACGGCGGCCATGTTTATTCATCTCAACAAGCTGAGTTGTACGCTCATCACTTATTGAATGGAGAGAAAAATCTTTCTCAAATAAAAGTTGAAGTAGCCGCGCAAAAACCTCAGCAGCGCGAAGCTTTTTTACGAGGCCTGTCCGGTCAGTTGATCATGGATACCTATCGCTACAATAGCGATAAGAGTTGGTTGCAAAACCCCGATTTGTTTTCAGATGGTGTGGTTTTGCCTATAGGTAATCCAGTGGAATTGTTTAGTGATCCATCCACCCATAATAATATTACCCTCATTGCCGGGACCAACAGAGAAGAGAACAAGCTATATCAGTTTATGCACCCTGAATTGGTAGACACTTATTTCGGCCAGTACATCGTTGTAAAGGATCAGTCGCGGTATGACGCCATTGCAAAATACCCCTCTGACATGTGGAAATATAACGGTGTAGACAAAATGGCCACTGTGCTCAGTCAATCAATGCCAGGCAAAGTTTGGGCTTACCGTTTTGATTGGGACGAACAAGCAAGGCCCTTAGGTGTTAAAATTGACCGGTTAATTGGCGCTGGCCACGGGATGGAGATTCCTTTTGTCTTTGGTTTTACAGATAAAAGTAAAACCTGGAGTCAAATGTATAACGAAGACAACAAGGCTAGCCGGGAAACGCTGTCAGCAAGAATGCGCAATTACTGGGGGGGCTTCGCTCATCATGGCAAACCAGGAAAAGGTTTGGATGAGCAGGGCACTCAGTGGTTGTCGTGGAATAACGAGAGTTCTGACAAGTTTTTAGTGTTTGACAGCAAAGAGGGTGGCGGCATTAGAATGGCCGGAGAAATTGTTAGCCTTGAAGGTATTGAGAAGTCCTTGTTGGCCGATGAGCGACTACCAAGTGCTGAAGACAAGTGCGGTGTATTAGCTCGATTGGTGAAAGGGAGAGATGATCATTGGCCAGCCATTGAATACCCTCAAAAAGTGCAGGGCGCTTGCGCTCAATACCCCCTATAAGCCGCACAGCACTGTAATGGTTTAAGGGTACTTGGCAAGCTGTGGCGTAAACACAGGCAAGTACCCAATTATCCGCAATCGCAAAGGCGCAAAGTGATTCAACTACCAAGGCAAAGGTTTGCCTTGGTAGTCGTAAAATTTTCCATTGTCTTCAGCTTTCAGCTCACTGATGACCTTAAATAAACCACTAGAACTCTCCTTGGTGGTGAGGTTGCCGCGCCCCCTCGTCATGTCGGTTTTAACAAAGCCAGGATGAAGCACCACGAACACAAAGCCTTGTTTTCCAAACTCCATCGATAAGACTTTGTTAAAGCTATTTAACGCGGCCTTACTGCCTCGGTAGCCAAAGCAGCATCCCCATGTGTTTAGCTCAATACTTCCCATTTTGCTGCTAATACTCGCTACCCGCTTATTCTTACTGGCATCTAGGTTGGGCAGTAATGCCTGAGTCACTCGTAGTGGCCCAAGGGAATTAACGTTAAAAACCTTGTGGAGCTTTTCTATGTCGAGATCTGAAAAAGCGTCGGTGCTATGACCACCAATGCCCGCGTTGTTAACAAGAATGTCTATCACCGCTCCATCTAAACGTTCGGCCAGAGCGCTGACACTTGTGGGGTCGGCAATGTCTAGCTGCTCTAGCCGAACGCCCAAAGCGCTAAGTTTTTTGGCTTTAGTAGGCTTTCGAGCGGTGCCAATAACATTATAACCAGCTTCCTGAAACTGCTCCGCTAAGGCAAGACCAATACCGCGGTTTGCTCCGGTGATGAGTACTGTTTCAGCGGAAAAGCTATTGGGTAAAAAAATAACACTGCTGATGAGACTGATACTAAGAAGTATTTTTTTGAAAATTGACATAAGATCTCCTCATGCTAGAGAGTTGATGATGGCCTAATGCTATCCACAATTACAACACTAGAACAAAGATGAAAAAATTTGTGTGCCTGGAATTTGATCGAGCGAAAATGTCTTTTAACACTTTCCTTGTAGGACGTACAAGCTTGCACGCCCTACAGTTCATTTAGATTACATCTATTATTATCTTGCCTCTGGCGCGACCTTTTTCTGAATATCTTATAGCGTCATCTGTTTCACCTAAAGAAAAGCTTCTATCAAGTACTGGCGTTAGCTTACCTTCACTCATCAGCTCGCCTATAGTTTGCATGTCATCCTTACGCAAGCTGGCCATAATCAATTCAAATTGTTGGTCATAAATGCTGGATAAAATCATGGCTCCGATAGGGCCTATAAAGGGGGCAATCCAATCGCCTTTAGGGGCGCCAACAATGATCATTTTCCCCTTGGGGCTAAGAACTGTTTTATTACTTAGGAGAGAGTGGTTGCCTACCATGTCGATGATTAGGTCATATTGTTCACCGTTTTGAGTATAGTTCTGCTTTTTGTAATCAATCACATGATCCGCGCCAATTGAACGAACCATTGCAAGGTTTCGAGTGCTGCAAACACCGGTCACTTCAGCACCAAATGACTTTGCAATTTGTACGGCAAAGGTTCCAACACCACCTGAGGCTCCATTGATCAAGACCTTATCCCCTGGTTTAACTTCACCAAGGTCACGTAGCGCCTGTAGCGCCGTCATGCCCGCAATTGCAACACTGCTTGAATGTTGAAACGATACATTCGCAGGCTTCATGACCACGGCACTATCTTCGGAAATTGTCAGGTATTCAGCATAGGCACCTGTTGCACCGCCAAAGACTTCGTCACCCGGCTTGAACTTAGTCACATCTTTACCCACGGCTACCACAGTACCGGAAAAATCCACACCAAGACTATTGGTCTCCGGCGCCCCAAGGCCAGACATGAGCCTCATAACGTATGGGGTGCCTCTCATATAGTGCCAATCAAGTGGGTTTACGGAAGCTGAATGAACTTTAACCAAGAGTTGATGGTTCTCAGGCTTCGGTTTTTCAATATCGGTATACTCGAGAACTTCCGGTGAGCCATAGCAGCGATAGACAACGGCTTTCATCTTTTCACTGCCACTGACAAGCATAGGGCTCGTGGGGCAATCATCGGTATTACTAAGAATAAAGCCCAAATACAGTATTCCGAGCCCCAGTAATCCAAATACACCTAGAGTAATTTTATAGGCTAGCTTCATCGATTGAACTCCAAATTATAATTATTTTGCATCTTGTTGATGTGGCTTTATATAGTAGCACTAGATAGTCGAGTGGGGGGAGTTCAAGTAAATTCGCTTTATATTTACAAGTGTTATTTCAGTACGTTAAGATCACACTATGGTTGATAAAAACACAAAAGATTGGTCCGGCTGCCCCGTACGCTTTGGCATGAGCCAGTTTGGAGACAAGTGGAGCTTTCTCATTATTCGCGACTTGATGTTCAAAGGGCGCAAGCATTATCACGATTTCGCAGAGGCGGGAGAGGGGATTTCCACCAATGTGCTGGCAACCCGTCTGGCCGACCTAGAAAGTAATGGCATCATTAGCAAATTAAGAGACCCCCTCAAGGGCTCTAGATTCATCTATGCGCTGACTCAGAAAGGTAAGGAACTAATGCCGATGATGCTGGCTATGATGGACTGGGCGGAGAAATATGATGCCGATACTGAAGTGCCGCAAGAGTTCATAAAGAAATTACGCAATAACCCAGATAAGCTCAAACAGGAAATTCTTGGGAACTTGCCCAAGTAAGTGTCGTGGGTATTAATTTAGGGCAATTAAACATTTAAGTTAAATGCGCAGACCGGCCATTGACGCGGCTGCGAAAAATCCTAAGCTGATTAGGTCTTCATTAAATTAACAGTAAATGAGATATCCATGATTACACTTCATCATTTAGAGTATTCCCAATCATTCAGGGTTTTGTGGTTGCTAGAAGAGTTAGGGGTAGAATATGAACTGAAAAAGTATAATCGAGACCCGGTAAGCCATCTAGCACCAGAGGAGTATAAAGCCATTTCGCCTCTAGGCACTGCGCCAGTGATAACAGACGGAGAGTTAGTGCTGGCCGAAACCAGTGCAATCATTGAATACATTCTCGATTTACACCCAAATGAATTGATCAATCCGAACGCCAGCTCAAGTGACCGAGCAAGGCACCTATTTTGGTGGCATTCTGCACAGGGCTCCGTTATGCCTTTGATGCTCATTGATAGTATTTTTCGAATTATTCAAGAGCGGGTCCCGTCCTTGATTAATTTGATTGTGCGCCCCGTTTTGAACAAAGCATCTAAAGGTTTCATTGAAACACGCCTAGTCAAAATTTTGGAAATGGCGGAAAAAGATCTTGCGACGGCAGACTGGTTCGGCGGTGAAAATTTAACGAGCGCAGACATACTGTTAAGCTACCCTATAGAATCTGCAAGCATGCGTGGCTATATAACGGCCGAGTATCCAAAAGTAAAATCTTGGTTGAGGCGCGTTTATGAGCGACCTGCCTTCCAAGTCGCCAAGGAAAAAGATGGTCGTGCTTCAATGGCGTTTCCCACATAGACGCTAAATATACAGGTATTCAAACTTAATTGATTTAGTGGATGCGGCCACAGCTAAATACTATTAATTACTTTGAGGGTGGCCGGCTCTTGCATGTTTCTCAAGCAGCTTCTGTAAACCATCTAGTTTTAGAGGTTTCACCGCAAAACCGTCCATACCTGCGGTCTCCGCCAGAAGTCTTTCTGGCTGGCCTGCATGACCGCTCAAGGCGACAATGGTGCAGGGAGATACGTGGTTAGCCTTTTCCCAGTCTCTAATGAGCTTGGCCGTTTCTAGGCCGTTGATCTCGGGCATCTCGTAGTCTAGGAGAATGAGATCATATTGATGCTTCACATGAGCGCCTATGGCTGAGAATCCGTTCAAAACACAATCACAGTTATACCCAAGCTTACTAAGTTGCATACTGCACAGTTGAGTGTTCAGTTCGTTGTCGTCGACTACTAAAATTAGTAAACCCTCAACAATAGAATGGTCACGGGTGTCTCTTCGTGCCACGGGAACCTGCTTGCTCTCATAGGCAAACTCGCCCCCACCCTGCAATTTCCCGGTATGATGCTCCTCAGTATATTGGTATTCTAAGCCTAGTGACTCTTTTAATATTTTATAAACCCGCTGGGTTTTAAACGGCTTTCGAATAAAGTCGCTTGCCCCCGAGTTCAGGATTTTTTGTTGATCGGAATCGAAGGCGCTGGCGCTGATGGCGATAATCACAATGTCTTTGCCCGTTGAATGGGAACGAATACGCTTTATTGCCGTCAGGCCATCTAGCCTGGGCATGCGAATGTCCATAAAGATTAGATCTGGTTTGTCACGAATGAAGCGAGTGATCGCCTCTTCACCATTGATGGCGCAATCACAACGCAGGCCTAGGGGTTCTATCAATGCCATCAGTAAGTTCCGGTTGTCAGCCATATCGTCAACGATTAGAATCCGCAAATCTTTTGCTTTGCGACCTCCACTAATGGATTTTATGCCGCTGATATGGCGGTTGTCTGTAACGAAATCACTAGCAGTTTCCTCGGCCAAGGTAGCCACGATCGTTGCGACAAAGGTGGAGCCTTCTCCTGTTTCACTGGTGAAGGTTAGGTCGCCGCCCATTAGTTGGCAATATTGCAAACTTATTGGCATGCCCAGACCGGTTCCGCTGCCATCGCGAATACCACTCTCAGTTTGGACAAATTTCGAAAACACACTGGCGTGTTGCTCTTCTGAAATACCTGCGCCGGTGTCTTCAATTTCAAATTTCATGATGGGTTCGTTTGAGCTGCTGCCCTCGACGCGTTCACTGGGCTCAACGACGCTCGCACGAATGATGACACCACCAAAATTGGTGAACTTGATGGAGTTGCCAATGACATTTATTAAGACTTGCCGAAGCTTTGCTCCATCGATAAATATATGTGCTGGAAGATTCTCGCTTTTGTGCAGCTGTATTGACAAGTCTTTGTCTTCGGCGCGAAGCCGCATCATTTCAAATACGTCGTCCAATAATGCGTGTACATTGCAGTCTCCCGCATTGATGGATATCTGCCCAGATTCAATTTTCGCCATATCAAGCACGTCATTGATCAAGCTTAACAAATGATCACCACTACGATTAATCACTGTTAACTGCCTTTTTTGTTCGTCACTTAAATCTCGCCCTAGCAGTAGCAGTTGCGCATACCCCAAAATTGAGTTCATCGGGGTTCGAATTTCGTGGCTCATGGAGGCCAAAAATTGGCTCTTCGCTTGGCTGGCAAGCTCGGCTTTTTCCACTTTGTGCTTGTCTTCAACGCTTTGCAATTGGCTGTTGAAGAGTTGTTGCTGTGTTTGTGCTAACTGCTGCTCAACTTCTCTGGCAATGTTAATTCTGTCGGCTAGAGCAAAAGAGAGCAGGAGCATTTCTAGCAAGCTACCAATTTGCATAAAACGAACTATATAGTTATTAAATTCAAGCAGTCCATTGACAGATAAGGAGTTTAGAAGAATTGTCATTGAAAAAACGAGCAGGGCAATGGTGAAAAAACGCGCATCTTTAATGCCCTTCTTCCAAAGGTATATTCCCGCCAGCAAGGGGAGTATTCCGTGTATTGGGTAGAGCATTCCTATGATGCCATAAATATGTGAAAACAAAGTGTAGCTTTCACTTAAGAATGAGCCAGAAAGGCACAGCAATAGGCTTGATTCCAGAATCACTAGGGCTATTATGGCTTTTCGAAAGCGCGGCGAACGCACTTTCAGACGCAGAAAACTGAGCGTAAACAGATATAGAAATATCCTTGAAAATGCGACTGACAGTATAAATAGTAGTTGATGAACAGAATTCATCATGTCACTTGCGGCCCATTGTGGGTAACCAAGAATTGAAGCTATGGTGTAGGAGAAACAAAGTACATACGCAACGTAATATAAGTATGAGGTTTGTCTTAAGGAGAAGAATAGGAAAAGATTATAAATAATTAAAGATAAAGACCCACCGAGAAACAGTAGATTTATAACATCTTGTTTTAGTTTGTTATCGTAAAACTCTAATGGTTTCCAAAGGGTAAAAATAAAGTGCGCAGACGCGCCGTGATTGTTGGCATAAACGTAAAGCATTTTTGAGCTTTTGGCCTCTATACTTAGAGGCGTAGCCATAACTTGCTGGTCTATTACCCGCTTGCTACTGGGCCTCCAGTCACCAAGGGAATATTGGCTCAGACGATTCTCTTCATTTTGCCCATGGTCGATCAGATATACATCTAGAATATCAACGTAGGGTCTGTCTAATTGGATGATCCGCCTGATTTCAAACTCAGTGTTATTAACCAGCTTCACTCGAAACCAAAACCCAGAGGGCGAAAAGCCGCGATTAAAGCTCTGGGTATTTGTCGGCTTCCATTCATCTGGTTCAACGCCGCTACTTTTCTTTTGCACCTGTTCAAGTGTCAAATCTATATCTGTTTGTAAAAATTCGCTGGCAGCGGTAATTGACTGCTTGCGGCTATCTGGATCAATGATCAATTCAGACGCAAACAGTGAAGACGTCAATAGTATCAGCAGCAGGCCGATTGCAGCTCGACAACAAAGCTCAATCAAATCGAAAAGTTCCTTTAATACCAAAAGTTCGAGGAGGGCTGATTAATTCATTAATACCCGTGGGAGAGAAGTCTTGGCTAGCCGTAGTATAAGCTTTGTTAGCCAGATTTTTGCCGTAAAGCTGCACGTTCCATTGCCCTCCTGAAACACTGTAGCGGATGCTGGCGTTGATAACGTTATAGGGCTTCTGACGGCTAGCCTCATCGTTAAAAGCAGTAAAGTAGGCGGTGTCCTGCCAAAAGTTTTCTAACCGGTAGAGAATACTGCCACCACTAAGGGCTTGGGTGTAATCTGAGACCAGAGAAAAACTTGATTCAGGTGCGCTATTCAAGTGATTACCAGAAACTTCAATATCTATCAGCGTGTTTGCTCGACGAGTAAGGTAATCCACGTAAACCGCGTCCAGAGAGGTCATATTAGCCGAAAGACGCCATTGATCGTTCAGGTACATGAGTAATTCAAGTTCTAACCCCCTTATCTCCGCATCCGCCGCGTTACTAATGCGTACGGCGCCTGCCTCAGGAATGAAGCTGAGCACTTGTAAATCTGTATAGTCATAATAAAAAGCGGAGGCATTGAGCCGGATCCTTTGCTCGGGAAATTCCGATTTGAAACCAACTTCGTAGGAGCGAATTGTTTCGGGTTCGTAAGTCTGGTTGTCAGAGAAATTAAAGCCGCCACTCTTGAAGCCGTCAGTGATGCTGGCATAAAACATTAAACGCTCAGAGGGTTGATAGCTGATCCCCACCTTGGGTGAAAAATCTGTCCAGCTTTCAGAGTCTGGGTTACCTGGCAATTCAATACCCGAGCCAGCAGTAGTGATTACTGATTGCCCCATCAAAGATTTTTTTTCCCTACTGTAGCGTGCGCCAAAACTAGCATTCCACTGGGGATGAAACTGCCAGGCTGCATCTATATAGGCTGCACTGGCGTCGGCCTCTAATTGGCGGGGATGAAATACCGTGCGATCAGCGATGAGAATTTGCACCGAGATGTCTGATTCGTATTGTTCTTCAAAATAATATAAGCCAGCAATAAAAGCGAAATCGCCTTGCGCGTAGTTGTAGCGGAATTCCTGAGAGCTCTGAGTTTGCTCTTCACTAATAGCCGTAATGAGAGCTGCACGATCCGAATAATCGGTATCTGCCAGTAGATCGAAATCAAGCTGACGGTAGCTGCTGATAGAGCTTAAGCGGGAGTTTTGGTTTATCTGCCACTCCAGTTTGATGTTTGCACCTCCATTCTCTTCGTGGAAATCAGGTGCTGTTGAGAGCGCCACTCGCCAAGGGTCATTGATATGAGTTGGAGTAAGCGAAGCGGGCGGTGCACCCCCTGTTGATGTTTGCCCGCTTGGCTTGTGCGTTGGCGGTGTCTCGTCACCCGTAAAATAGTCCATGGTCAACTCTATGGAGAGTTCCTCTGAAGGCGCCCAAGTCAAGGCACTTTGAATTTTCAGGCGGTCCTCATCATTTAGCTTGCCCTGGGCATTATCGGGGTAGGTGACATTTATATAGCCGTCTCGCTGCTTATGTGACACTCCGACATTAGCCGCTAGACCACTGGCGCCCAGCGGGCCGTTAACAAAAACGCTAATTGCAGTTTTATCGTAGCTTCCAAGTTCTGCCGATATCTTACTGAAGTAATCATCACTGGGTTTCAAGGTTATTATATTGATGGTTCCACCGGTGGAATTACGCCCGTAGAGCGTGCCCTGTGGGCCTCGTAGCACCTCTATGCGCTGCAACTCCAAAAACTCTGTAAATACGGAGGTAGGCCTCGCCAAATAAGCGCCGTTCAAGTGAACTGTGGAGCTAGGGTCTCCGCCGATGAATACATTGTTGGTGCCAATCCCCCGTATATAGATCTGGCCGTAGCTGGCATTCTGGCTGACCATTATTCCGGGGGCTAATAAAGGCAGGTCTTTGATGCTATCAATACCTGATAGGTCCAGCTCATCTGCGGAAATGGCAGTGATTGCCAGGGGAACACCTTGTAGGTCTACGGCACCACTTTTGGTGGCGGTCACCAGTACATGCTCCAAAGCCGCTGAATTGCTGGAGTTTGAGTCAGCAATGAGGCTTTGCGCGCCAATAGTTGCACAGTAAAACCCCGGCAGGGTCTTGATTACACCCACTGTTAAGCCTGTAAATTTCGAAGCGAAGTCCACGAAAAATTCCCTTGTGTTCAGGTTCTGCCGCTATTTGTATGGCCTACATATACAGTCTAGTCAAATATCCAGATTTTTCTCTAGAACACTTAAGGGGCAGAGAGGTGTAATTGCCTGTGCGCTAGCGTTGGGTTATCTTTGTCTTGTCATAATAAGGAAGTGAATCTGGGGCTGTTCCCGTTGGTGTTTAAAGCGATGGATGGAGCTCTAATCTGCTGAATAACCCCCAGGCCTTTATAGAGAGCATATGGAAATTCGAGAAATAACTTCTCAAGACACCCTTGAGCTCAGATTAAGGGTATTACGACCCAATGGTTCTCTTGAAGACTGTAAATTTCCCGGTGATGACGATTCCCTTACCAAACATTATGGAGCCTTTGGCAGTAATGACCTGATTGGCATTGTCTCGATTTACCGCCGTGAACACGCTGATTTCAGTGGTGTCGGCTTTCAAATTAGGGCTATGGCCACGCACCCGAAGGCACGGGGAAAAGGCGCTGGGGCGAAATTGCTGAAGAACGCCGAAGTTTATGCTTTTAAAAATCAAGCCAATTATGTGTGGGCCAATGCACGATTGTCAGCCAAGGAATTCTATCGGAAGTCTGAATATAATATTGACGATAAAGAGTTTGACATCGAAGGTGTTGGGCCTCATGTCATCGTCTCAAAATCTAACAAATAAAAATAAAAACCATAGGAACAAACTAATACATGATTGAACTCAACACCGTACAAATTGGCGGGAGCGTAGCTCCGGGCTTTGAACCTGTGAAAGCCCTCTTTGAGCACAATCTTCGTACGCTAGCGGAGAGGAGTATCCAGCTCTGCATTTATCACAAAGGGAAAAAGGTTGTTGATCTATGGGGGTCGCCTGCTAAGGAAGGCAACTTTGGCAGTGATTCAATATCGAATATTTTTAGTAGCGGCAAGAGTTTAGAAGCCATTGCCTTGGCAAGCTTAGTTAGCCAAGGCCTATTAGCCTACGACAAGAAAATAAGTGAATACTGGCCTGAATTCGGCGCTGCAGGCAAAGGTGAATTGAAAGTTGCCGATCTCATGCGGCATGAAGCAGGGCTCGCGGCGTTTAAGGTTTCTATAGATCCAAGCGATTTGCTTCGCGAGAATATAAAGCAGAATAAAATTGGAGCGATCATTGAATCCCATCCTCAAGCGTTTCGGGAAGGCAGCAGTGACCGTGAATATCATGCCGTCACTCGAGGTTGGATTGTCAACGAACTGTTTAGGCGTGTTGACCCAAAAGGACGAACGATTGGCGAATTTATATCGGAGGACGTCAATGGACTCCTAGGCGCCGATATTTTTATTGGTGTTGACGAAGCTCATATTCCTCGCGTTGTACCCGTCACGCCTTTATCGATGAAGTATCAATTTAAAGAAAGCCTCAAACCAACAATTATGGGTCGTCGGGTTGAGCGCAACATTTTCCAAACCCTCAGTCGATTAATGAAGATGCTCCCAGGCGTCAGTAAGCGTTCAACCAAAGGCGCGCCACCTCCCTTTGTGGGTATGAAAAGCGTCGCTTTTTTTAACGATAGCAGGGTTGTGAGAGGTGAAACGCCCTCTGCCAATGTTAACGCATCCGCTCGCGGGCTCGCCAAACTAGCGGCGTTAATGGCGGCTAAAGGGCGACTAGAGGATAAAAGCTTGATCAGTAAGGAGGCATGGGATGCTCTCCACCATGCACCGCTGGAAAAAGATATGGCCTTTGGTAAAGCCAGCTTTACCCAAGGAGGTGTCGCACTGTTTGGCTCGCAAACAGTCGATAGCGATTTAGGCCGCGCCTTGAATAAAGGTCGTGAAGGTTTCTATGGCTGGCTGGGACTTGGCGGTTCCATCTTTCAATGGCACCCAGAGCACGACATTGGATTTGCTTATGTGCCTACTTCGCTCAACATCCTAGATCTCTTTAATGAGCGCGGCAAAACTTATCAGGCGGAGGTTCTTCGCTGTGTGGAAAATCTCGCGTAAGTTAGCTTAAAGGGTCTTGAGTAATGAGCATTCAATTAGGTATTACGCGCACCAAACCATCCGTTTTAACTAACCCAGCCATTTTCTTGTTAGTGGCGTAATTGGAGTACATTAAAGTTGAATTTTATTGCTAAGTTTTTTCTGTCACTACTACTCATCATTGCCTTGTATTTGGTCGCATGGCCAGTGCCAGTTGACCCTAAATCCTGGGACGCTCCCACTCAACCCGAATTAGCGGGCCAGTATGAGCCCAACTCGCATCTCTCTGAGTTTGACTCCCTGCAAATTGATGGAATGCATGGCCCCGAAGCGATAACAACGAATGCGCAGGGCGATGTTTACACAACAACACACGAAGGTTGGGTGCTTAGATTAAAGGCGGGTTCAAATAATATTGAACGCTGGATTAATGTTGGTGGACGCCCACTAGGAATAGCCTTTGATGAGGCGCAAAACTTATGGGTCGCCAATGCTTTTATTGGCTTACAGAAGATCACTGTTGAGGGCAAAATCACTGTTGAGGCAACAAGCGCCGAAGGCGTTCCTATTGTGTACGCAGACGATGTGGTTGTTGCCCCCAATGGGAAAATTTATTTCAGTGACGCTTCAACCAAATTTTCGGCCAAGGAAGCGAACAACACTCTTAACGCAAGTTTGTTGGATATCATCGAACATGGCCTATATGGTCGTATCATAGAATTCGATCCGGTGACCAAGACCACCTCTGTGCGAATGCGAAATTTGAGTTTTGCAAACGGCGTGACAAGTTCTGAGGCCGGAGACTTTCTATTAGTTGCGGAAACAGGCAGTTACCGTATTTGGAAACATTGGTTGGAAGGAGAGAAGGCGGGGGAGAGTGAAGTGTTGATTTCGAACCTTCCTGGCTTTCCAGATAATGTTCATCGCGGCCTGGATGGTCGTTATTGGTTTGGCTTAACATCACCTCGCTCAAAAATATTAGATGACCTGTCCGAAAAACCCTTTTTGCGTAAAGTGATTCAGCGCTTGCCCCCATTTATGCGGCCGAACGTCGAACCCTATGGTCACATAATTGCAATTGATGAAATGGGAAAGGTCTTATTTGATCTACAAGATCCGGAGGGGGCATATCCTGCTACCACTGGAGCTTGGGAGACGGATAATTACTTGTACCTAAGTAGCCTAACTGCGCCAGTATTAGCCAGAATCAAAAAGACAAAGCTTGGATTCTAGGCTGATGTAGAATCTGTACCAACACTGGGGTCAAGTCTTGCCTTTTGCCTTTTTATAGAAAAAGGCAAAAGGCAAGACTTGACCCCAAGCTCTTTGAAATACGGAAGAATCGATACAATTTGATACAGTTTGATAAGTAGTGGTACGACTTTAATTGGGCGGCCTCGTTAGTATGAGCCTACCAATTAACATAAATGAGATGAACACATGAACACGAATGTACGCGGAATTATATCTGGCTTGTTGCTAGGCGCGGTATTGTTGAACCCGGTATCTTCATACGCAGATGAAGCTAAGGTAGATTCGAGCGATGAAAATAGTAGGAGTGGCGGCTACCTAAAGATAGGCTACGGCTACAAGTATGAAGAAACACCTTTCCACGACAAAAAAGATGGGGGCGCATTGTTCCTTAGCGGCCGTTATCAATTCGAAAATGGCATATATATCGAAGCATCTCATGGCGCTAATGAGCTTAGTATAGGTAATAGCGTAGGCTACAATTTTTACAATACTGAGCATTGGAGTTTTGATCTTCATGGAATGCAAGCCCATGGCAGCACTGAAATGGGTTTTGGTTTTAATAATGGCAATAGTGAAAATTCCGATATTGAAATTCTGCATATGGACGGGAAATACACCCGTATGCTGGGATTGAGAACCACCGGAACTTACGATCAAGCCACCATTCAATTTATCTTTGCACCGTACTCATTCAACGACGAATACGACGATGGTATTTTTGCGAGTGCATGGATAGGCCGGTCTTGGCAACTTAAAAACTGGGAGCTTCATGCTCTTGTGGGTGTCACCTACCGTTCTGAAGAAATCAACAACTACTACTATTCAACTTCCGACGAAATTATAGCGAAGAACGAGCCTCAATTGGGCCCCTACCAAGCCGATGGCGGCTTCGACGTGGTTACTCAGGTGGGTGTGAGTTACCCAGTGAGCAAAAATGTTCTTTTTGAAAGTTATCTAAGATATACCGACGTATCAGATGAAGTTAGTCAGAGTCCCGTAATGCGAGCATTTTCGAAAATAGACGGTAGAGCTGAGAATGTCACTGAATTCGGCTTTCTTTTTAGCTATGTATTTTAACGGGGGAGATAAAATGAAAATCTCTGTTAAAATCCACCAAAAGATCGCATCCTTACTACGTGATAATCGGATCATTAATCTTTGGCTACTTGTAGGCTTTGTAGCGATGAACACTGCTCCTACCGCAGCGAATGAACTTACACTTAAACTAAAACCCTCACAATGTGTTGCGATACACCAAGGAAAGACTTGTTATGTCGATGTAGAGTTGCTCTGGCAGGCGCAGGATAAAGGTGAATATTGCCTTTATTCCTCTCAACAGACTGACCCACTAAAATGCTGGAGTAAATCAGATAATGGACGGTTTGAGCGTGAAGTGTTAGCTCGAAAAAATGTATTATTCCGCTTGCGAGAAAGTAAGACTGGCGGCGTCACCATATCAAAAGAATTGGAAATGGCATGGATCTATAAGCGCAATGCTAAATCCCGATCTACATGGCGAATGTTTTAGAGGCTTTGAATATAATATGAACCCACGAAAGCCCCAGATTCTAATTGTAGAAGATGACCAAGAGTTGGCGCAATGGATGCGAGACTATCTTGTTAACAAAGATTATCACGTCTTGCTCACCTATCGAGGCGACGAAGCTCTTGCTCTGATACAGGCGCATAATCCCGACATCGTTATATTAGATGGTATGCTACCAGGCCTGGACGGATTGGATGTATGTAAGGCTGCGCGCCCAAATTTTACCAACGCGATTATCATGCTTACCGCCAGAGATGAGGAAATCGACGAGGTTTTGGGTTTAGAGATGGGGGCTGACGACTACCTAACCAAGCCCGTCCGAGCAAGGGCATTGTTGGCGCGAATACGCAAACATGTGGACCGACAAGAGCTCGTGTCAAGGAAAGAAAATGAAAGCCCTGATGTTGGTGAAATAAATAGTAGCTTGCAATTCAACAATCTTGTAATTGACCGCCAGGCTATGGTGGTTTCTTTGGATGACGTAAAAATAAAGATATCGTCCAAGGAATTCGATGTTTTGTGGCTGCTAGCCAAAAGCGCGGGGAAGGTCGTCTCGCGAGGTGAATTAGTCAGTGAGTTAAGAGGGTTTGACTATGATGGTTTTGATCGTTCAATTGATTTGCGAATATCTAGATTGCGGAAGAAGCTTCATGATAATCCGGAGCAACCCTTTCGGATTAAAACCATTTGGGGTAAAGGGTATTTCTTTGCCAAAGATGCGTGGTAGCTAAGTGCGTCGATTAACAATTTCCTTATTATTAGTCGCCTTGGTTGCCAGCGTTAGTTTAGGTTGGCTGTTTGACCAACTTTACGACCAATACTACAATGATGAACAGGTATCTACCCGCGATAAGACCCATGCTATAGAGCAACTTGGATTAACTTTGGCCAAGACCCTGGATGAGCTACCAAATAGTCAGGAATTTGTTCACAAATGGCAAAAATTTCAACAAAGCGCTACGCAATACACGCAGCAATATGGATTAGAAATCATTGAGCTCGGTGAATCTCCTTTACCAGATCAGCTGCTAGACGGTGTCCGTCAGGGTACGCCCTTGGTCCTCGAAACCAGCAACCATTTAAGCTACTACTTCTACTTGGTAAAAATTAATAAGCTGTTGGTTTTAAACGCCTCCTTGGATAGCGGTCGGGAAGTCGACCATTCACTAAATTACCTGTTCACGTCCTTGTTCTATATCGTTTTACTGTCTCTCTTTTTCCTCTGGGCATTTCCACTCGTTAAGCAATTGCTTGCACTAAGACAGGCCGCGAAGTCATTCGGAAGAGGGGAGTTGAAGCAAAGGGTTAAGCTAAGTTCTTTTTCTTATATTCGAGATATAGAGCTGGAGTTTAATCACATGGCTCAGAGGATTGAAAATTTGCTTGGTGATGTGAAATTACTCAGTAGTGCTGTATCACACGATTTGCGAACCCCATTGGCCCGAATTCGTTTTGGTGTAGACACATTGCAGGAAGAAGAGGACCCAGTATTACGACGTCGTTTTGAGAAAAAAATCAGTGACAACGTAGACGACATGACCTCCTTGGTCGAAACTTTGCTGGCCTATTCTCGCCTCAATCAATCGATGCTTCAGTTAGACAAAGAACACTTCGATCTTTCCCTGTTGGTAGCAACATGCATTGAAAAACATGATTCTGCATCTAATACAACCACCTTTCAACTTCTTCACGAGGATGTGATTATCCATGCAGATAAAAGCTATATCAGGATACTAGTCAACAACCTACTTCAAAATGCGGTCAAATATGGCAATGGAAAGATAAACGTCGAGCTATCTTCTGAGGGAGATATCATAAAACTGGATGTTGATGACAATGGAGGTGGTGTTCCTGTTGAGATGCGAGAAAAGATATTTATGCCATTTATACGAGGCAATGAAACCAACCACAAAAGTGGCGGCCATGGAATAGGCCTGGCAATTGTCAAACGTATTGTCGAATGGCATAAAGGAGAAGTCGACGTTTGTAGTTCCGATAAACTGCCCGGTGCTAGATTTTCTGTAAGCTTCCCTAAACACTCTTCACCTCCCTTATAAGTATATCGGGGGTCAAGTCTTGCCTTTTGTCTTTGTTACGACAAGGCAAAAGGCAAGACTTGACCCCCTAGTGATGGTGGAGACCTAAAAACTAATGAATTAGTTGATACTGGCCGCCGAAACCGTTAAAGTAACAAAACTAATCAATTAGTAGATGGCTGTTCGTCGTCTTGCTAAGCAAATGACCACTAAGCCACAAAGAGTTGATGATGAATACCCTAGCAAAAACGTGTGCGATGCTTGTTTTATCGTACGCCGCAATAGCCTGTGTACATTCCCAAGAACCTTCTGTTCAAGTCTCACAGGGCAAACTGCTGAGATACCAGCCTATTGTTGATGATATTGTTATTGCGGCTAACGAAGCAGTAGGTTTTAGCGGAACCGTATTAGTTGCTAACTCTAAGGGTATTATCTATCAACGGTCTATTGGTTTTGCTGATAAAGACCAAAAGGTACTTTTAAACTCTGAGTACAGCTTTGCACCGGGTTCTGTGATCAAGGAGTTTTCTACGGTTGCCCTGATGTTACTTAAACAGCAGGGCAAGATACGATACAGCGACAAGGTTATAGATTACATCTCGTGGCTACCAGATTGGGCTTCAGCCATAACCATTGAGCACTTGCTCACCCACACTGCCGGGCTCGGGGAAATAAAGTTTGCAACTGGGATGCAGACAGCTGACGTTATTGAGCAAATAAAATCGGTAAAAAAGCTGAAATACCTACCAGGCGAGGGTTTTTCCTACGGTAATTTGGTTGTTGTGTTACGCGCGTTGATTATTGAAAAGACTAGCGGGCAATCTTACAAAAATTATATTGAAGAAAACGTATTTAAAGCCGCAGGCATGAAAAGTGCTTTTGCTCGCGATAATATTGAGGACCACCAGCCTTTAATTGCCTTTGGTGAAAAACCCTTAGCCATAGATGGAGTAACGGCTTACACAACAGCCTTAGATCTGTATCTATGGGAAAAAGCTCTGTGGAATAATACCTTTTTTACTAAGCAAATATTAAGCGCGGCTATTGTTAAACCTAGCTTGGGTGGTGAGGGACGTGCGTACTTTGACTTCGGAGCCTACAAATCAAATAGCGACGGTAGCTTGAATCAGGTTTGGCATCCCGGTACTTACCCCAGCCATTATGCTCTCAAATCTATTGACCTAGACAAAGACTTGTTCATCGTACTTCTTTCAAGAGATGGGCGAAATTCAACTTTGAGCGAAATTCGCGAATACATAATCAATGCCTCTGAACACAAACCAGTGAAATTTCCTAGCCTATGGTGGCTGTCAGCCGAAATGTCTTCGCAAGGTTACAAATCCGCCATTAAGGACTACAAAAGCCGAGTGAAAAGTGGTGAGTTCATAGCCAAAGAATCAGAGTTGATTGGCCTAGGTTACGGATTGAATCATAAGCAAGAACTGGCCGCACTTGCCATTATGGCCTTGAGCGTTGAGTTATTTCCCCAATCAGCAAATGCCTATGATAGCTACGCTGAGTTACTACTAATGGCAAAGAGGTACAAGCAGGCGAAACCTATCGTCAAGCGGGGTATGGCTGTAGCTAAGAAGTCGAATGAGCAATTTATACTGGGCCGATTGGAGAAAATGCAGCAACAAATTGTCAAACATACGCAGTTGGCAAAACCTTAGTGTCGTAGAACTCTTCTAGTAACGAATAGGCCGCTCATCAAGAGCGGTCTCTTTCTAAGGTGGTCAGGTGCACTAACTCAACTATTGATTATATGTTTCTCGAACCACTGAATGAATTCAGGTTCTGATTCACCTTTGATGTTTTCCCAAACCATGACAGCAATATCTGTTTTAAATACACCGTGTTTAATGACCGTGATTCTTCCTTGTAGGGTCGATTTACTAACAAGGCCCAATTTGTATTGAGTGTGTATACCTTTGATGTCTGTAATGATAGCCGACAGCCAGTAGGAAATTTGTGTCTTCTGAATATCGGTAAATTTTGTTGTTTCCCAGTCTGAACTAATCAAGCCCGCTAATTCGCTATTAGTAGCAACCAACAGAAGACGATTATGAATTCGCTCTGTAAGCTGCTGTTGAGTGTTTGATCTTGCGGAAGTCGTGCTCTGCTTAATTTGAATGGCTAAATACAACATTGAGGCAATAACGCCTAACGCACTGATTATTTGTATTGATTCGCTCAAAGAATATGTGTTCATAAAACGGTTCTCGATTTGGGGTTTCCAGGATTTATTAGACATTTTTAGTCTGGAAAAATGGTTGTTTTTCACACGACATTGGAGAAACACCTCTGCTGTGACTTCGTCGTTTGGCTGAATTGTAAAACATCTCGGAAAAATTAAATATCTCAGTCTTGGCCTGAGCTCGAAATTGCCTATGAGCCGATCAATGACTTTATCCATTGAACATGCTTAGCTTCAAAGTCCATCTTGTCAGTTTGGCAGCGATAAGCTCCCTAAGCACACATCGGAGTATTCAGAACTTTGCCTGGACCTTAAGGCTAGACTAATCGCTCACAAAGGTTCAGACAACTTACAACAGGTTCTCGTACGGATTTCAAACTTCCAAAGCAGACCGAATTTCAGGTGTTGTTATAAATGGCTTAGATACCCCAGCAAGTGAAGCTCTGCAATCTTGGGAGGGCCACCGGCCTGCGCGCATGCCCGATCAGCAATCAGATTTGTTTGTAGGGTAGAGCCTCATTCACGCTGATGCGTGTGTTCAAAGACTTGTGCAAGGCTAGGCCACTGAGACCGTCCGCGTCCGCGTAATGCTTGCGACCCTAAGGTATTACAGGAGTTGGGGTTTCCACTGGAGCGAGAGGCTGATTGAGAACTCTGTCTAAAGTGCGAGCCAGCCGAAAACCTGCCATCAAAATACGGGTGCGGAGGGTGTTAAAATGGGTGTCGAAATAATCCGCTTTGAGTTTTTTCGGATTGCCCCGCCTAGGCAGGGCCCGGTAAATACTTCGTGTGATGGTTAAGGATTCGTTAGCCCACACCAGGGGAGACGGTTCATGCCAAACTGTCCGATCTGTGTCGGTTATGTCCTCCGTAAGCTCGGCTCCCGCTTCACGCCAAGGTGCTTGTATGCCGTATTTTATCAGGCCACTGTCCCAGACGTTGTGCAGGTTGGTGTTGTGGCCCTGGTAGCGGACCTTAATTTTGTTGCCGCCCCAATCCAAGGCGTAACTGACGTGCAGGGGTTGGTGAACGTCCCCCGTTAAGTGACCCAACAACATCAAGGCCTCGTGGCGCCTACTGGCATAATGACCTTGTTCGCGTGCCGTCAGTGTGTCACCTGCCAACACTTTTGAGTAGGCCGCGATCGCATCCACGACGCAGCCCTTGTTTTCGCACACCGCACCTGTCATCACCTTCGTCGCACTCTTTTCGACATTCACGTAGTGGAAAGGCTTCAGGTATTTGTAGTCATTGTTCTCGCGAACGCTGTCGGCCCAGACGCAGCTTTCCGCGAACGTCGCGTACCGGGTGTGTTTTAAGATCTTGATGACTTCTGTGCGACTGTTGTCGTTCATTTCACGCCAGGCAATGTCACATACCAGTTCGTGCCCAAGATCGCCGAATGCAAAAGTCAAGGGACTGAGAAGTGAGAGGAGGAGTAGGGTGGCTATCTTGTACATGGGCGGGCGTCTTTCTAGATTGTGAGCGGTCCAAGGAGTTATTCAGCGCTCATCATCTTACGGTCTGCGGGGCCTCAATACAAATCTCTGAAATGGGTCTCCTGGATGCGGAGTGGCAAGACCTTAGTTTCGTAAAGATCTGATAGCCTTATAATAAACGCAAACATCAGGTAATCAATATGAGTGCAAAGCGCAACATAGAAGAATTTAAAATCGAAGCCGTTAAACAAGTGACGGATCGTGGCTACAAGATAGGCGAGACCTGCGGTAAGAATCGCGTTTATCAAGTCATGAAGGAGGCAGGAATACGCTCCCAGTGAGCTTACAAAAGGCATCGAGGATTTAAAAGTGGCGACCTTAGTCATGTAGCGCCAAATGTTCTGGATCGGGGTTTTGGTGTTGATCAAGCTAATCAGTCGAGAGTAACAGGTTTCACATATATCCGCGCCCACGAAGGTTGGTTGTACTTGACCATCGTGTTGGATCTCTTCTCTCTTCAGGTCGTGGGCTGGAGCATGAAAATCAGTCCGAAAGCTGACCTGGTTATCGATGCGTTGTTGATGGCGCTTTGGCGAAGGAAGCGGGAAGGTAGGGTGTTAATTCATTCAGACCAAGGCGTTCAGTATGCCTGTTTTGACTGGCGCAAGTTTGGCAGCGACAACAACCCTGAGCTGAGCATTAGCCGCCGAGGTAACTGTCATGATAATGCGGTAGCTGAGAGCTTCTTCTCGCTATTGAAAACAGAACGGATTAAACGAAAGATCTTCAAAACACGAAGCGAAGCTAGCTCGGAGATCTTTAATTACATTGAGTTTTTTTACAACCCAACGCGCCGCCACGGTAACAATGACGGGATGTCACAAGTTTAGTTTGAAAAGCAGTATTTTGAGAAGCTATTGAGTGTCTAGGAAACTAGGGGCTTGCCAGAACTTTCGTGTCGAAAATATTCAATATTTGTCTAGGGCCATAAGCTATCTTATTGTTGTAACGACTATTAAAGGAAAAGATATGACTTTACGGGCAAATTATTTCGAGCTAGCATCAAAGGCAATGCAAATTTTGATGAATCAGGAAGCTTATTTACTAGAGCAGTTTAGCGCTTCCAAAACTGTTACAATTCCTGTTTGGGAATTAGTTAAGCTGAGAGTGTCTCAGATCAATCAGTGTGCTTTTTGTATAGACATGCACGGTAGAGACGCACTGAATCAGGGTGAAACACAGCAACGTATTATTGGCTTAAGTGCTTGGCGTGATATGCCCTGGTACTCAGATATAGAAGTTGCAGCACTGAATTGGTCGGAGTATCTGATGTCAGGCAAACCAGTGGAAGAGGAGAGATATGAGGGAGTGGTAAATTTATTAGGTGAACAGGCGGTAGTGGATTTGACCATTGCAATTAACGCCATCAACAGTTGGAACCGAATTGCCAAAACGTTTAAGCCTGAGGTTGGCAGCTATAAACAGTAATGATTTGTCTAAACAAGCACTAAACTTTCGGCTGTCCCAGCCTTCGGGACCGCTGTCTGCGTTTGTGCAAGGAATATGGTCAGCGTCTGTATCTGAGCTTCAAGCGGATTCGGTAGTAAAGCCCCTATACTCTGATGGAGGCAGCGGTATTTTATTTAATCTTGGCACTGGCGTGCTAATTGACAACGAACCTCTGCCAGAAGGTGTGATCATGCTCCCGGTAAAGAAAATTGCAGAAAACATTACACTGTCTCCGGGGGCGAAGCTCGCAGGAATACGTTTCCTCCCGGCAATTGGTTATAGGGTCTTAGGGCATCACTACAATAAACCAACGTTATTATCTCCCAAAATCGACCATCGGTATAACCTCTATCGGGTTTGCTCCGACCTCCGCTCACAAAACAACAACGAGGCCCTAATTGAAACTTTATACTACTGGGCGAACGATTATCTGAATTTTACTAATGTAATCCCAAGCCCATTGGCAAGAGCGCTGGAATGTATCGAGCAAAAAGAAGCCCCGGGGCAGTTGAATATAAGTTTTGAATTGAGTCAACGACAAATCGAGCGTCTTTTTAAGCTCTGGCTGGGAATAACTCCAAAGTATTATCAGCGAATCTTAAGGATTAAAAAAGCAATCTGCTTTTTACAGATACACAAACAAGCCAAGCTGGTGGACGTTGCTCAGCAATTTGGGTTTAGCGATCAGGCCCATATGACAAGAGAGTTTCGCGCAATTGCCTGTATTACGCCCGCAAAAATATAAGGATTTATTGGCTTTTATATCATTAAAATAGAAGTTGGCGCCTGATATATAACTACCTAGGTATCTTGATTTAATCAACAAATCACAGGCGGTAATTTAGTGCTAGTCTTAGATCGGCAATAGGAGGCAGGACTTTAAAGGTGTTGAGGTTCCCAATATTACATCAATTGTTTCTGTCTGTTCCAATACCTGCTCGCGTGTAAACTTCGCGTACCGGGAGTGAATGGGCTAACAGACTAAGTTTTAAGTTTTGGGGATCCCTGTTCAGCACCAATGGAACACCTAGCCAATTAAGCGTATAGCTATGCTGTTGAAAAGGCCAGGCAGAGCCTTGTAAGAATCTTATATGAGTGATTTTCTTGGCAACAGTAGCAGCAAGAAACTACTAGCCGATTGATATATGTCACGATTCCAACAGCTAATAAAATGTAAACTAGGAAATATACGACCCGTAAGGAACGTTCAATTTCGCTGCTAGGCGCACGTCCTAGATAGTCCCCTAACAAGGAGAAAACTATGATTACGCTTTCGCAGTTAACAGAGCTTTTAGGCTGGGCTTCGATAATTAATATTGCTTATCTTCTGCTGGTAACTATAGTGATTACGTTCGCTAGGGAACCTATTTCGGCCCTTCATAGTAATATGTTTAAGCTGGAAGAAAAGGAGCTTGGCGCCAAATATTACGATTTCTTGAGTAATTACAAGATCGCCACGCTAGTTCTTACGGTGGTACCTTATCTTGCTTTAAAGGCAATGGGTCAGTAAGTGTTGGGGTTACATCAAAACTGGAGATCATAATGAAAATTACAAAGCATGGCGTGTCCATAGGCATGAAAAGAACAGGGAATGATTTATTCCTTTTTTTAAAAGCTCAAGGAAAACTTACGCACGAAGACTACGAAATAATCACCCCGATAATAGATTCTGCATTGTCGGAAGTGAAAACCCCTAGAGTTCGAGTTCTCATTGATGCAACCGAACTGGAAGGCTGGGATGCTAGGGCTGCATGGGACGACTTTAAGATTGGCTTAAAACACGGCAATGAGTTTGAAAGGGTGGCTGTATACGGAAATAAAAAATGGCAGGAATATGCGGCAAAGATTGGTGGTTGGTTCACTGCTGGGGACGTAAAATATTTTGATAGTGAAAGTGATGCCCTATCTTGGTTAGATGAATGACTTTGTTTAGGTGTTGGTCACCTAGCAGAGGGGACATTCGTTATTTTTTGAAGTAACTATGGAGTTATACAAGCGTTGCCCGAATTATTAGTATACAAGGCAAACTAGCGAAGCGTATGCTGATTTACCAGTGTCAGTCGTTCAGGACATCTCTATCAGGCTGGTGAGAACGCTGATGACGCGGTTCAAAAGCGCCTTAAAGCAATGGCAGCGGAATACCATCGATACGGGTTTTAACGTTGCATAGCTCACTTGGCTATCAATCGCCAGTGGATTTAGTTAGGAATACAGCGTAAGTTTTATCAGGAATCTCATTGGTTTCATGGTGCAAATCTGGAGGAAAGGCCATCAAAGTCAGTAGAAAATCGGTCCTGTTTCTTACAATTAGCTCTGTAAGTCTTTGAATTCACTACCCTCTTCCCGTGATATAGAGAAAATCCATTAATAGAGCTATAGTTATTATAGTGCTTCATTTATCCGGAACGTTGAGGCGGGATATTGTATTAACTTTTAAATATTTGACCTAAGTTTTATCTTGGTGGTGACATCTTCTAGTTTAGTAGAGCTCCACAAGTAGCTTCATGGATTTTAACATATTAACCGTTTTATTCAGCATAACAATCCCACTAAAAAATTAGGCCGTAAATATCTATGGATATTTTTACTGGAAATATAAAAATTGGCATTAGTAGTTGTTTGCTAGGTGAAAAAGTTCGATTTAATTCTGGGCATAAAAGAAATTCTTATATTGCAGGTATATTGAAAGACTATTTCGATTTCGTCTCATTTTGTCCTGAAGTAGAGATAGGTCTTGGAATCCCTAGAGATCCAATTCGCCTGGTCTCAATAGAGGGCGAGATTCGCTGCCAAGGTACAAAAAATAGTGAATTTGATGTGACGGAGAAACTTCGGAATATAGCCGCAGAGCAGAAAGCATGGCATGAGGAGTTGTGTGGCTACATACTAAAAAAAGATTCACCCAGTTGCGGAATGGAGCGAGTAAAAATATACAGTAACGGCGCCCCTAGTAAAGAGGGCGTTGGCATATATGCCAAGACGCTCATGCAAAAATATCCCTTTTTACCTGTTGAAGAAGAAGGGCGCCTAGAAGATTCGAAGCTTAGAGAAAACTTTATCCAAAGGGTCTATACCTACTCTCGTTGGAAGATGATGCGGCAGGAGCAGTTCGCTCTATCCGATCTCCAAGCCTTTCATGCACGACATAAATATATACTCATGAGTCACAGCCAGACGCAAGCCCGTGAGTTAGGTGCATTGCTCGCGACAAGTAAAAATGGAGAGCTAGATGCTTTGGCAGACAAATATCTTGAAGGCATGATGTACACTTTAAAAATTATTGCCACGAAGAAAAATCATGTTAATACTCTTCAACATATGCAAGGCTATTTAAAAAACAATTTAGTTGTCGATGATAAGGAAGAGTTGGACAAAATTATTGAGGATTATAGGGAAGGTCTACTACCTCTTATTGTACCTATAACTTTGTTGCGGCACTATTTCAGAAAATACCCAAATGACTATATAACTCGGTCTTTTTATTTGTCTCCATATCCAAGGGAGCTTATGTTGCTTAATAATGTATGAAGAAAATTCTCATTACGGACAAATTTCAGCATGGCTACGCCTATTCTCTTGTTGAGCCTGCGGGTGAAAATTTTGACGCTGATTTTAATCCGCAGTTAACACCAAAAGAGATGTTGCGACTAGGTGTATTTGGTGGAGTATATTTAAATGATTGCAAAATGGAATACCCCAAAGATTGGTTTGATACGGCAAGGTTAAGTTCGAAGGGAAAAGACATTGCTCAAAATTATTTCTCAGTAGACGCTTCTCAGCCTCTATGTGTATGGCAACAAAAAGGTTGGATACACCAGCAAGACCCGCGAGGTTGGTTTCAATGGTATTGTCGCTATTATATGGGTAGGCGAACAGAGGATGATATACGCCAAATTAAAAGATGGAAAGGCTTTAGAAGACATGTATCTGCTGTCAAAAATAACTGTGATAAGCATGATTTTAGTTGTCGTCCAAGACAGAGGCAGGCGTTATTGCACTGGGCATATGATTCAAGAAACTTGTAGAGAGTCCTAAGTTATATTTGTGAGATAAAATTATCGAAAAATCTTTGCTACGTAAGAGTTGCTCACTGAGTTATCCGTAGAAAATAGCTTCCGTTTTTTGATCGCCTTACGTATCACACTGTTGAGTGATTCAGTTGCATTCGTCGAGATGGTGGGGCGATGATGTCGAAATTGCGAAGCTATGTTTTGGGGTATATAGAATTAAAAATCAGCACTCTATGCCTCATAGCTTGCTCCATGAAATTGATAGAATTTTCCAACTAGACTATAGGAGCGGAGGACTCCACATGAATCGCACTATTTTGAGCGGGTGACAAACTATCTGTCTGATAACGTTCAAGGTAATGTGGATAAATATCGCTCGGCAAGCCAATAAAAAGGAAAAAAAGCCCTCCGAAGAGGGCCGTAAGCGATGATGAGAGATACATCCTTGCCCTTCGGCTGAATGTACCTAATGTAGTGCATTCACCGTGCCAAGTTGTTTCGTTGGACAGGAATTTGTGAGCTAATTACTTATTTGTAGTCCAGAAGCCGTTGTGTTGCCCTACTCAAGGTCTAAAAGTTCTAGGCCGATGCTGACTGTGTCCCAACTGACCTAGCATCTACTTTAATTGAACTCTCGACAATGTCGAAACGCTAACTCCGGAGTTAGCAGCAAGCCGGGCTTCGGCCGCTGCAAACCAATGCTTATTGCCTGAAAAATTTGCGGAGGCGGTTAACCATTCCTTCGTGATATCAACACTGAAGTCATCCGCGCTGTACTGGCTAAGCTTCAAGCTTAAACCTACTGGCCCGATTTTCCCCTGCATTACGGCGGGTGGCATCACTGCCAAATTGGGTTATGAAGTTCTAGGCTCTGATGATGGCTGTGCATTGTCAACGCCCTTGGCGACAGCTTACTAATTCAATGGCTAGGCTGACTAGGCCCTGTCAATAGCAGCGGCCACGGAATCCCCCAAGGCGAGTAGGCCGCTAATTAGGCTGCTAATGAGGTTCGCAAGCCATGCTCCTTGGGCTTGCCATCTTCATTGACACAAACAAAAACCATTTTTTCTATCTTGATAATAGTTTGTTTGCTGGCTTTGTTGCGCACCTCGCAACTTACGGTAATTGAGCTGGAGCCTATCCCCGTTACGTCAAGACCAAATTCGATGACATCGCCTAACTCGCTGGGAGCGACGAAATTTATTTCTGAGATGTACTTGGTGACTATGTTTTTGTAAGCTAATTGACAGCCGGCGTAAATAGCCGCTTCTTCATCTATCCAGGCCAAAAGACGGCCACCAAATAGACGGTTGGCGGGGTTGAGATCTTCATGTTTTACTAATCGACGACTGAAAAATTTCATGGGTCTAGTTCCTTTTCGAAGTGTTATGGTGCTTCGATAGTTGGCCGTATTCTGAAAGTAGGGCGGTTGATTGTCACTGTTCAAAAGATTCTATTGGTTAATGGGGCGCGCTAAAAACTGAGTGCCTCACAGTATGGAGGCACCCGTTTTCGTTTTACGAATTAGGAGCCTAGAAGCTTTTTGAATCTCCGTAATTCAACATTAAAGTTATCGGCTACATTGTGAATACGCTTGGACACGTGCTGTTTAATGTGTTCATTGTGAATGCAGTTGTAACGGGCAGATTCCAATTCCACATATTGAATCACCTCCGTCCTTGCTGTTGTCATCTGTTCAATGTTGCTTGTGAGCCCATTAGGGATGGTGGGCCTTTCATTTTTCGTTTTGTAAGAACATTCGTATGCCATTACATGGCTTGATGTTAGTACGGTAAACAATATAGTACCCAGTGTTCTTTTTTTCATGATTAAAGCTCCGCAGGTTGGTTAGTTAACTGAATTTGTTTGTCCGAAGTTTATTTCGTTCGCTTGATGAGTATCTCTCAAGATTTATGCCAAGCGCGGAAAATTATCTACATTTGCTGTATTAACAATAACTTAAGTAGATTTTTGGAAGTTTTCAAGGGGCTGGAATTTATTTTCGGAGGCCTCTTTTCGGTGCGCGATGTTCACTTCAATTCCACGATGGAGCATTTTTCATAACACAGGTTGGCCTCTGTGGGCTTATGAGTTCGCAAGTTTGATCGTAGAAACAAAGTTTGAGCCTATGCTCAGGGCTCAGGGCTCAGGGCTCAGGGCTCAGGGCTCAGGTGTAGTTTTGTTCGTGAGCTAAAAGTTGTGACAAGGGTTGCTATATTTGCTCTCACCGCGGGAAAAGGGGTTTAACATCAACAAGCTTGAAAATGCATGGGCTAAATTTTAAGCGCAAAGGACCTGAGAATATGGAGAACATACGTCCAAGAGTATTAGTTACTCGAAAGCTGCCAGCGGCGGCGGAAACTCGTTTGCGTTTAAGGTATGACGATGAAACTGTTAATTCGGGTGACTTCGAGGAAAGAAAGGAACATTAGTCTACAGCTACAATTGGGATTACATCCGGATGTTTGAGCGACATGTTCCAAATTATTCCATTGAGTTGGGTGGCGGGCAGAGTCCAGGCTAACGACTTTTGTTGGCACAATGCACCGGCTTTAGGTCGTTGCGGGTAAACTAACGAGAAGGGCGTTAAGGGTTCTTTCACCGGGATGTAGAGCTGAGTGTCTACTTTGGAAGAGAAATTATTAGGCTTGTTGGCCGTCTCTTTTGAAGCAGGCCGAATATGGAGTGACTCTGATGTACACAATAAATGCCCAGTGGTTTGAAGTGGCGTTGCCAGAAAGTGGAGTGGACAATGGGCTACCACGCAGCAGGGTGCCGTGTGAGCATGTGGTTGTTGTATATAGACATTTAATCTTTATCGTCTTTCCAGCGTAGGCGGCAACCTAGCCCCCAGCCTTATTGCGGGGCAATCAAAAGAAAAGAGATGGCCCTCCCCTTGATTGATTTCAGCTCCATAATCTATTGACATACGGGAAAACGCATATAATAATATTCGTATATACGCTTTATCGGATATACGTTATGAATCCTTTAGTCTTTTATAAATGCCTTGCCGACGATACACGCCTAAAAAGTGTGCTGTTAATTCACTGGGAAGGAGAACTCTGTGTTTGTGAATTAACCGAAGCTCTGGAAGTTAGCCAGCCTAAGGTTTCGCGCCATTTAGCGCAGCTGCGTGAATGCGGTTTGTTAAAAGACCGCCGCGAAGGCCAGTGGATATATTACCAAGTATCTCCTTCTCTACCGGCTTGGGCGCAAACGGTGATAGGCACTACCGCCGAAGAAAACCAAGACTTTATCAACCCTCACTACCAACGGCTGTGCAATATGGGCGATCGCCCTGAACGCAAAGAGCAGTGTTGTTAGCCTTACTGTTGAGTTATTTCGTGAAATTATTGTTTATCTGTACCCACAACCGCTGCCGTAGCATTTTGGCCGAGGCGGTCACTAATCATTTTGGCCAGTCTGTGTTGGTCGCTAAGTCTGCTGGCAGCCAACCGGTTGGCGAGGTTCACCCCCTGTCGCTAAAGTCTTTGTCTGAGGCGAATATTTCCACCACAGGCCTTACTAGCCAATCATGGAATGACCTTGAAAGCTGGCAACCAGATGTCGTGATTACCGTATGTGACTCTGCTGCTGGAGAATCCTGCCCGCTATGGTTTGGCGACTCCTTAAAAGTACACTGGGGTTTGGTTGACCCTTCACGCATGGAAGGCTCTGAAGCAGAGATTGCCAAAGCCTTTCAACAAACGATTGAATTACTAAAAGCCCGCATTGAACAGCTACTCATTTTAGAGGTTGCTAGTAGCGATAAAAAACACTGGACGGCCATTTTCCAACAATTAGGTGAACACTAATGGGAGTTTTTGAACGCTATCTCAGTCTTTGGGTGGGCCTTTGCATTTTTTTCGGCGTGTTGTTGGGCAGTCTTTTCCCTGTGGCTTTTGAAGTGATTGCAGGGTGGGAATATGCCCATGTTAATTTACTGATTGCTGTATTGATTTGGTTAATGATCTACCCCATGATGATTCAGGTAGATTTTTCTGCCATCAAAGATGTCCGTAAAAAACCCAAAGGCTTAATACTAACGTTAGTGGTTAACTGGATTATTAAACCTTTTACCATGGCCGCTTTGGGCTGGTTGTTTTTCCACTTTATTTTTGCCGGCTGGGTTAGCCCAGAAAACGCCAATGAATATATTGCCGGTATGATTTTACTCGGCGTCGCACCTTGTACCGCGATGGTGTTTGTCTGGAGCCAACTAACTAAAGGCGACCCAAACTATACGCTTGTACAGGTATCGGTTAATGACATTATTATGATTTTTGCTTTTGCACCGCTTGCCGCGCTTCTATTGGGTGTAACCGATATTATTGTGCCATGGGAAACATTATTACTGTCAGTGGTACTTTATGTGGTACTGCCGTTGGTGGCTGGCTATATAACTCGGCGATTTTTACATAGTCAAATTTCTGGCTTTGTCAGTCAATTAAAGCCTTTATCGGTGGTTGGACTATTAGCCACAGTATTGTTGCTGTTTGGTTTTCAAGCTGAAACTATTTTGGAAAAACCAGAAAGCATTTTAATGATCTCGGTGCCTTTGATTATTCAAAGCTATGGTATTTTCTTTATTGCCTATTTTACCGCACGCTATTTGAAACTTACTCACGATGTAGCCGCACCTTCCGCTCTGATCGGCACCAGTAACTTTTTTGAACTGGCGGTAGCGGTTGCTATTTCATTGTTTGGCCTCCACTCCGGCGCGGCATTGGCTACGGTAGTCGGCGTTTTGGTTGAGGTGCCGGTTATGTTATCGCTGGTTGCCTTCGCCAATAGAACTCGCCACTGGTTTCCAGAGCACTCCATTTAAAGACTCAGGTATGATGTAATGAATGACATATCCAACTTAGACACGTTACTGTTAAGTGCAGACTTACAAGGTAATTTATCTAGCGGTGAAGCACTTAAGCACCCGCCAAAAATTTTGCTGTTATATGGTTCGCTCAGAGAGCGCTCTTATAGTCGCTTAGTGGTTGAAGAAAGCGCGCGCATTTTACGAGAGTTAGGTTGTGAAACACGCATCTTTAACCCCTCCGGCTTGCCTTTGCCCGATGACGAGGATGAAAGCCACCCTAAGGTTCAAGAACTGCGTGAGCTTATGACTTGGTCCGAAGGGCAAGTATGGTGCTCCCCGGAACGCCACGGCTCGATGACTGCCATTATGAAAGGACAAATCGACTGGGTACCTTTATCTATTGGCGCTATACGCCCCACTCAAGGAAAAACACTAGCCGTGATGCAAGTGGAAGGCGGCTCGCAATCGTTTAATACCGTTAATCAATTAAGAGTGCTTGGACGCTGGATGCGGATGATTACTATTCCTAATCAATCATCGCTTGCAAAAGCCTGGCTGGAATTTGATGACGATGGGCGGATGAAAGACTCTGGGTTTTATAATCGCATTGTAGATGTGATGGAGGAGTTGGTTAAATTTACTTTGCTAACTAGAGATAATAGTGAGTTTTTGGTTGATCGATACTCAGAGCGTAAGGAAAGTGCTGAGGCGTTGATGGCTCGGGTTAATCAGCAAAGTATTTGATTGGGTGAGTGGTTGGTTTAGGAGCGAGCTGAGGTGGCTTGAATTTCCGGGGCACGCTGCAAGCCATCCTTGGGCGTTCGACAAATAGACGCCCACATTAGTAATGAATTCCGGATTAATTAATCTCTATTATTTTCAACCAGTTATGGGAAGCCAATTGCACATAAATTGATGGAGGCTTAGTTTTCGCGGGTTTTAATCACACTATTTCAAGGGCTCCACACAAAATACCAAAGTTCGCGTCCAATTGTCTCATTTATAAATCTGTGTGTTAGTAAGCCTATCGATATAACAATTCAATCATTCGGTAACGCGGCTCTGTTGACGAAGGCAAATGCACACCAAGGATAGTGCGGCAATTCGCTCGGCTTCAACTTCTGTACATCACTTCGTTTTTACCCCAAATTTGAGGAGGGCAGCTGGTCAATATTGACCCAACGCAGTCCTTCGCAAAATTCTCTCAGCGCTCTATGTAATCGATATTCACGCGGCAGCCACTGGCTAATCGTTAAGCTTCCGGTAGTAGGCCCACTTCTCATTATTACTGATGGTACTGGCTGGGACGCCGCTCTCCTCGGTAAGTTTTCCGATTATCATGATTATTTACTTCTCGTGCTTGACATTAAAGTAAGGTTTAAGGTTAGAGTGATTGTCACACAGCGTCCAGATGGGCCAAGAAATTTATAGAGTCGTGGTCCATGGTGTTACATGCATCCGGGCATTTTACCGCTGCGCAATGGCACGATATTGAAAAAACGTGGCTAACACCTGACCTCTGTTTTATCGATATACACTCTAGGAGAGTAGATTTTGAAAATGAAGATATTGATTTATAGTGTTTTGATCCTTTCGCTGTTTGCTTCAATAACTATTTATTCATATTTTAACGAGGATAGCTCTGCGTTGGATTTAGCTAGAAATTCCTCTGGTGATGAGTTAATTAGATCAGACGGCGGAGTTACTCGATACAAAATATTTGGCCAGAAGAATATTGAAACCTTAATCCTGATTCATAGCTTTAATGGATTTTTGGAATCGTGGAACCCTAATATTAATTCGCTTGTAGACGCCGGTTATCGAGTTGTAGTTTATGATCTTTTTGGGAGAGGGCTTTCAGATCGTCCACGCACTAACTACGACCTATCACTCTTTAGGGGGCAACTCGGTTCGGTTGTAGAAGCGATTGGAGCAAAGAAAGTATATTTGGTCGGTTCCTCGTTCGGGGCTGTTATAGCATCCGACTACGCTATGACATACCCTGATCAAATAGAGCGTCTGGTTATGGTCGGGCCAGCTGGCTGGCCTCAGGAGGGTGGACGTAATTGGTTACTAAACATTCCAGTGGTTGGCGAGCTAGCTTTCCACTATTTCGGTATGAAAATTCTCAAGCCAAAAGTAGAGGACTATTTATTAAACTCATCAAAATACCCTGAGGTCCTTGAAAAATGGGAGAGCTTTGCACGTTATCCTGGCTTCATGCGTTCGGCGCTTTCTACTCTTAAGTATTCTCCCGTTTTAGACTACACCGCCGGTTGGGAGCAGCTGGGTAAGCGGAACATACCAATGGTATTCATTTGGGGTAAGCAAGACGTTAGCTTCCCTTTTTCTAATACCAAAAAGCTATCAAAACTAATTCCTCATGCAAAACTTGTTGGCATTAATAATGCAGCGCATTGGGTGAATATTGAGCAAGCAAAGGAAGTTAATGATGCAATAATTAACTTTATAAGTGTGAATCACGAAGGTGTATAGCGAAGGCGGACCACATCGGTCGCTATACGGGCATTGATTTACACCTGCGGCGCAAATTCGCCTGGTGAAGGTTTCATTAAGTGTTGGCTTGAACGACGGTAGCTAGGCGATAACGATCAGTCCAGTTACCACTATTGATACCAAAAATAGTTTAGGCCTTTGGTCTGTTTATGGAACAAAGCGACGACCGAAGGAGTTTGGGTCGCTAGTCTGTACCTGACCCACAGCGGGCCTTATTCTCATCAAAATATACCTCCTCCATAACGGTCACTTATCAGTAAATACGCTGAAAAATAAAGGTTGCTCAGCGCTTTAGTTGGTCTTTTCTGGTCAGTGAGTTCTGCTAAGCTGGACAAAATCAAGTAACGCATGGACGCGTCCCATGAATCACACATGGCCGGAGAGCCTGCGCAGCGAGTGCTTTGATGACGTCTTATCCCACCAACCCATTAGTCAATGGGTGTTCAGCTTTCCCTATCCTTTACGATTTTCACTGGCAAGCAACCCGCAGATTGTCACTAAAGTACTGGGTATTGTTAACCGGGTAATCTCAAGACACCTGACCAAAAAACCGTTTTCAAAAAGGCGACATTACTCACGGGTTCCGTCACACTATTACAGCGATTTGGATCAGCGCTCAATCTCAACCTGATTTTTAGCTGCATGCGGGTGTGGCAACAAAAATGCGTGAACGTAAGAACAGACGCGCGGTTGGGTAGGTTTCCGGTACTGATGAAGCACACAGTTCACCCGCACCGCCGCACCGCCGCGCTGCTCGTTGGCACCGTTGCTGCTGGCCTCAGTGGCGCGAAAATACGGTCGCACCTCTTTATAGCTCAGCCTTCAAAATCCTCTTTTTCAGTCCAGCTGTCGTAATCTTTGGCGGTGCCGCGATTGTGCAACATGCTGTGAGCTGATACGGCTTGTTGAATTAAGTTCAGCTTTTGGGTTAATGCATACCAACCTCTTCAAGCCATTTCAGCATCAAGCCGGGCCAGGCTTTGGCTTGTTTTTCATGTTGAGCCAACGCGCTGCCGTGGCCGCCCTCTGGAAAGATATGCAGTTCGTGTTTGACACCCGCCCGCTTTAGCGCCTCGGCATAGAGTATTGAGTTTTCATAGGGAACAACGCCGTCTGTTTTTGGTGCCCAGATGAAGCTCGGTGGCGTGTTGGTCGTGACATGTTGCTCGGTACTGAGCAACATGATCAACGGCCCGTCGTCGGCTTCATCGCCCAACAGCTCATTGCGCGAGCCACTGTGTGTCACTTCATCAGCCAAACTGATAACCGGGTAGGCCAGCACAGTAAAGTCGGGTCTGCTGCTGAGTGTATAAGGCAGGGGCAGCGGCTCGTTATCTTGATGGTCATAGAGTGTTGAAAGGCTGGCCGCCAAGTGCCCACCCGCGGAGAACCCCATCACTCCAATACGCTCGACATCAATGCCAAAGCGCTTGGCGTGGTGACGTAGGTAACTCATGGCAAGGCGCGCATCACTGAGTGGTGCTGGGTGTTCATCCAAACGATAGTTAAGAACATAGCCATTTATGCCCTGAGTGTTTAGCCATTCAGCGATCATTTTTCCTTCTTGTTTCTCTGAACGGAAATTATAGCCGCCACCTGGAAGGATTAACACGCTGGCTGCGGGCTGCTCGGTGCTCACAGGGTAGGCAACGATATAGGGGCCTTTGTCCATCAGCGGATTTTTTAGGTCGCGAAATGGCCAGATGGGATTTTTGTCCTCTAGTGGCAGGCGCTCGTTAAATTCTGGCAGGCCCTCCCATAGGTAGTGAATGCGCGCCTGGTAGTCCTCGCCGCGCACTATGTTGTGAGATTCTGTTATTTTCCCGCGACCGTAAAAGGCAAGTAAGACTAAAACTAAGGGAAGCACGACAAGTATTTTTAAAAATAACTTCATAGTAAATAAACCGCTAGTCACATGCCAAGCGTACAGCCTCCGTCAGTATTTATTGGATTACAGCGTGCCCCACCGGGAAAGGGCATAACCATATAACCATTGCCAAAGATGTTGGGGGCGGTAAAGAAATCTGTGGATATTATCTGTGCGCCGCTGGCCAGCGTTTCGTCTCTGCGTTCGGTGTCATTCCCCCGAGCCTCGTAGCTATCGATATCCGCCCTGGAGCGGACCAAATAACCTTGCTTGACTAAACCGGGAATCATGTCTGGTTCCTTTAAGTGATTATCCACCATTACAAACGCTGTATGTGGCATCCCGGGGTTACCCTGCATAAAGGCCATACGCCCTTTCAGGGAAGGGTGGTTATCGGTGTAGGCTGACAGAGCTTTGAAATTTTCACCTGGCACTATTAGTAAAAATACAAACTTGCCCCGTGATTTTTCCAGGGTAGGCCAGTTTTCAAGGCCCAATACTGCCTCCTCCAAACTCGCCGCTGTGCCGCGAATATCATCGGGGGTAATCACCCGATCTCGGCTCAGTATCTCCAGTATGCTGCTGTCCATCTCATCGAAATCTACTGCAGTAAAAGCGTCAACGACTGCGGCACCAGGTATGATTCTGTTGATACCCGGCAGCTTGGGCTCCAACAGAATAAACACTGGGGTGTGGTCGGGATTTTTATCGGACCACTGGCGCATTTGGGTCAGACAAATTCGAAAGCTAGGGCAGTGGCTACGAAAATCAACTTCCGAGATGTGCAGAACTTTCAGGCCTGGCTGCAGTAACGCATCGTTGTAGATGGGTGCCAGGTCTCGAGCACCCTGTTTACGTAATTGTTGATATGGCAAAGGATCTGAAAAGCGGCCGCCTTCTCGATCAACGTAAAGGTCGAGTTCCAAACTGCGCAGCCCCGCGCGCAATTGGTATTCCAGCGGCGGGTGGACATAGTCCAGTGAGGCGACAAGGCCCTGGTTCACTAGCCCTGGGTGCTCTTCTTCAAATTTGGCTTTTTTTTCAGGCGACATTTGCTTGAGCATGCCGCCGAAAATCGCATCGATACGGGGCGCCATCATGGCCATCGCCCTCGGATCCGGAGGCTGAGCATAACTGTTGTGCGTACCGATAACCTGAATTTGATTTAGCCGGGGTTCGTAACTGTCCGCCTGCACGGGCACAACACTATCGCTGGCTAAAAGCCTAGCGCTAGTAAAAACCACGAGAATAAATAGCAGCGAACGACTGAGTACTTTAAGATAATTCATCTAACGAGCCTGTATGAAATGTGGTGGTTTATACCGTTGGAATAATGTCTCCCCGCACAACTAGACCTGCTGGTGCGGGGGACAAATTGACCACTATAGACTAGAGAAAGTTAAAGCGGGCCTGCAAACCAAAATAGCGCTGAGTATTACGCGGGGTGACCTGCGCCATCGCTGTGGCGCCGCCATATATTTGAGCTAAATCCAGTTTACTTGTGGCATAACCTTTATCGAACAGGTTGTTAACAAGGAGGGTCACACTGTATCTGTCTGACTTATCGTTCAAACCGATCCTCAGGTTTGCCACACCATAACTATCCTGTGTTAAGTCAGGGTGTTGAGTGAGGCTAAAGTTGGTATCGTCCTGCCAGCTATAAAGAATATTGGCAAAGGCATCAAATGGAAGAGATTTGAGCGGTAGCTGATAATCGAGTATGGCCGTGTATTTCCATTCAGGCGCATAGGGAAGTCGTCCGCCATCAATTTCCTGCATACCGCTAGCGCAGCCTTGCTCTTCCGTTTGCCCCACCCAGCAGGCGGCACC